>JAVKSQ010000013.1:0-65030 GCA_039583615.1 Acidimicrobiales bacterium | reverse complement strand
CGGCTATAGATGCCAGCATCCGTCGCATCGGCCCGGACAACCGCAACGACCACAAGCTTTGCGTTCCGTTGGTGATCATGAGCGACAACTCCTACGGGACCACCTTCGGCCCGTCGACGCCTGGTGCCGTCAACGTCACCTCGGCCAACACCTACGGGGCCATCTGCGGCCCGGCCAGTGCCGTCTACCAGGCCCCGGCCTGCACTGCGCCGGCCGGCCCCCTGCAGGCAGCTCCGGGCCAGCCGGCGGCGCAGGGCCCGGGGACCAACTACAGCGACGCCGACCCGTACTACGACGTGTGCTCGGCCACCCAGGACCGCCACCCGGCGGCCGCCGACATCCGCATGGGCGGCAAGAACATCGGTGACCTGCTCGACCAGAAGGCCGTCACCTGGGGCTGGTTCGAGGGCGGCTTCGCCAGTCCCGGCTACGTGGCGGGCCAGCCGGGCAGCGACGACCTGGCCGCCGTGTGCACCGGCTCGCACACCAACGTCCTCGGCCACTCGGTGAAGGACTACAGCCCTCACCACGAGCCCTTCCAGTACTACGCGTCGACGGCCAACCCCCAGCACCTGCCGCCCACCTCGCTGTCCGCCGTCGGCACCCAGGACCAGGCCAACCACCAGTACGACCTCAAGGACTTCTTCGCCGCCGCCGACGCTGGCAAGATGCCCGCCGTGTCGTACCTGAAGGCCCCGGCCTACCAGGACGGCCACGCCGGCTACTCGGACCCCTCGACGAGCAGACCTTCCTGGCCAACACCGTCAACCACCTGGAGAGGCTGCCCAGCTGGAGGAGCACCGCCGTGGTGGTCAATTACGACGACAGTGACGGGTGGTACGACCATCAGATGGGCCCGATCCTGACCCAGTCCCAGACGCCGCTGGACTCTCTGACCGGCAGCATCCCGGCGTCGGCGGCCACGTCGGGGCAGTGCGGGACCAATGCCTCGAAGGTCCCGACCACTGACGCCGGGACGCCCGAGCAGGCCCGCTGCGGAGTCGGCCCGCGCCTGCCGATGCTGGTCATCTCGCCCTACAGCCGGCGCGACTTCGTCGACTCCAGCTTCAGCTCCCAGGGGTCGGTGGTGAGCTTCATCGAGGACAACTGGCTGGGCGGGCAGCGCATCGGCAACGGCTCGGCGGACGCCATCGCAGGCTCGCTGGCCGGGATGTTCGACTTTGCCCGGCCCGGCGCCCCCCGGCTGTTCCTCAGCCCGTCGACCGGCCAGCCGAGCGGCGGCTGACCGAGCCGGTCGCCAGCCCGCCCACCTCCAGGGCCTCCAGGAGGGAGGCGGCCACCGCCACGCCAGCTGCTCTCAGGTCGGCGGGATGGTGGCTGCCGCCCTCCACCAGGACGCAGGCGGCGCCGACATGGCGGGCGGCGGCGGCGTCGTCGAGGCTGTCGCCGATCATCAGGACCGAACCGGGGTCTACCGAGGCAGCCTCCAGGTGCTGGACCAGGAGCTGGGCCTTGCCGTCTGCTCCACCCGTTCCCGGTTGGCCGTCGACTCGGACGAAATATCCCTCGATCCCGGCCCGCCCGACCGCCCGCACCAGCTCCTCGTGCTGCCACATGGACAGCAGCGACTGTGACAGGCCGGCGCTCCGGAGGGCGTCCAGCGCCTCCGACGCGTCAGGGGCCAGCTTGGCGTCGACGGCCAGGAGCCGGTAGCGGTCGCGAAAGGAACGGGAGAGGGCGGAGAGCTCGGGCGGGGAGACCTCCCTTTCGAAGAGGGACTGGTAGAACAGGCGGATGGGCCGGGTGAAATGGGTGCGGTAGGCGTCGGGCGTCAGCGGCTCCCGGCTGAGGCCCTCGCAGCAATCGGCCGTCGCCTGCACGATGATGTCGAAGTCGTCGAGCAGGGTACCGTTCCAGTCCCAGACGACATGACGGATCGCCACCCGGTCAGGGTAACCCGACCCGTCTTGTAGGATGCCGGCCAAGGAGGCGAGGATGGGAGCTCCAACAGCCCCGGTGGCTCCAGGGATCGCCCTCTCGGGAGTCGGCCGCCCGGTGTTCGTCGATCTGAGCGGTCGCCGGACCCGCTGGCTGAGCCGGCTGGCCAAGCTGGTCGGTTGGTGTGTGGTCGCCTATATCGCCCTGGTGGCAGCCAGCCTGTCCCGAGCGCCATGGGCGCCGCGGCTGTCCCTGCCCGGGCTGGGTCCCGTGGTGCCTCAGCTGACCCAGGCCTCCCCGCCCAGGCTGGGTGCTGGCGCCGTGCTGACGTCCCCTCCCGGGGGGCCGGCCGCCACGGCCCGTCCGGCCACCACCGGAGGGTCGGTGCCGCCCGTGACGGGGCCGCCGGCCCAGGGCCCGGCCGGTGCGACGAGCCCAGCGCCTGGTCATGCGTCGGCGCCCGCCTCCGGCCAGTCACAGTCGCCCGCCTCCGGCCAGTCACAGTCGCCCGCCTCCGGCCAGTCACAGTCGCCGGGCGCCAGCGCCAGCACCTCGCCGGCCACCACCGGCAACGGCCAGCCCAACCCGGGCGCCAGCGCCAGCACCCCTCCGGCCACCACCGGCAACGGCCAGCCCAACCCGGCCGCCAGCGGCAATGCGCCTCCGGCCACCACCGGCAACGGCCAGCCCAACCCCAGCCAGGCCAGCATCCACCGCCAAGGCTCTGCCTCCGTGGGCTCGTCCCACCACTAGCTTGGGCAGCAGGCAGCGCCGGCGGTCGCCGACGGACGCCTCAGCTCCTCGCCGCCGCAGCTGGCGACGGCAGGCGCCCCAGAGCCATTGGGGTGTCTTCGGGCTGGTGCTGATCGGCCTGCTGCTGGCGCTCTTCCTCCAGGGCTACGGCCGAAGCGAGACAGGCAGGTCGTCGACCGCCTCAACCGGCTCTCGGGTCGTGGGACTACCGGGTGCCGGCCCCATCGTGGACCTGTCGGGGCCCGAGGTCCGCTCGGTGCTCCCACCGCCGACCGAGATCGCTCTCACGTTCGACGACGGCCCCCATCCCACCTGGACGCCTCGGCTCCTGGACATGCTGCGCCGCCAGCACGTGCCTGCCACCTTCTTTGTCGTGGGCTCCCATGTTCTGGCCAACCCCGGCTTGGTGAGGGCCGAGGTGGCCAGCGGGGACGACATTGGCTCCCACACCTTCACCCACGCCGACCTCGGCTCGGTGTCGGGGCTGCAGGGGGATTTCGAGCTGGGGCTGACCCAGACCGCCCTGGCCGGCGCCGGAGGCATCGCCACCAGCCTTCTTCGCCTGCCCTACTCGTCGCTGCCGGCTGACGTGACCGAGCGGCAGATCCACGCCGCCAGGGGAGCGTCCCATCTCGGCTACCTGGTGGTGTTCGCCTCCCGGGACAGCGAGGACTGGAAGCGTCCCGGCGTGCACCGGATCCTGTCCAATGCCCTGCCTCCGGACGGGCAGGGGGCCGTCATCATGCTCCATGACGGAGGCGGCAATCGGGCCCAGACCATCACCGCGGTCAGCCGCCTGATCCAGACCCTCAAGGCACGGGGAGATCATTTCGTCACCGTCTCGCAGATGGCCGGGTTGTCCCACCGTGGCGTCGACCGCCCCATCGGCGCAGGAGCCAGGGACCAGGGCCTGGCCCTGCTGTGGGCCATGCGCCTGTCGGTGGCGCTGACCGACGTCCTCACCATCGTCCTGATCGCCGTCGCCGCCCTGGCGGTGGCGCGGGTCTTCGTCGTCGTCGCTCTGGCCCGCCGCCACGCCCGCCGTCATGGCTCTCGTCCCCGCAGCCAGCCCTGGGCGCCTCCCCCCACCCCGCCGGTGAGCATCATCGTGCCGGCCTACAACGAGGAGGTCACCATTGCCGCCACCGTGACGTCGCTGGAGGCGAGCGCCTACCCGGACTTCGAGGTGATCGTGGTGGACGACGGCTCCACCGACGGCACCGCATCCGTGGTGCGCCGGCTGATGTCGGCAGGCCGGGCGCCGCGCACCAGGCTGGTCAGCCAGGTCAACGGGGGCAAGCCAGCCGCCCTCAACACCGGGATCGCCGAGGCCGACCACGACCTGCTGGCCATGGTGGACGCCGACACGACCTTCGAGCCGGACACGCTGTCGGCGCTGGTGGCGCCGATGACCGATCCGGCCGTGGGGGCGGTCAGCGGGAACACCAAGGTGGCCAATCGGCGCCGGCTGCTCGGCCTGTGGCAGCACATCGAGTATGTCATCGGCTTCAACCTGGACAGGCGCATGTACGCCGTGCTGCGTTGCATCCCGACCGTGCCGGGAGCAGTAGGGGTGTTCGGGCGCCGGGCCGTTCGCTCGGCGGGCGGGGTCAGCGATGACACGCTGGCCGAGGACACCGACCTCACCATGGCCATCCACCGGGCCGGCTGGCAGGTCGTCTACCAGGAGGCGGCGGTGGCCTGGACCGAGGCGCCGAGCACCCTCAAGGCGCTGTGGTCCCAGCGCTACCGGTGGTGCTACGGGACCATCCAGGCCATGTGGAAGCACCGCCGGGCCCTTGGCGAGGGATCTGCCCTGGGACGGGTGGGCCTGCCCTACCTGGCGCTGTTCCAGGTGGCCCTGCCCATGGCCGCACCCCTGGTCGACCTGTTCGCCCTGTACGGCCTGGTCTTCAGCGATCCTGTTCGGGTAGCCGCCTACTGGCTGGGCTTCAACCTCCTCCAGCTGGGTCTGGGAGCCTTCGCCTTTCGTCTCGACGGCGAGCGCCCGAGACCTCTGTGGGCTCTCCCGTTCCAGCAGTTCGTGTACCGCCAGCTCATGTACCTGGTGGTGATCCAGTCGGTGATCAGCGCCTTCGAGGGATGGCGCCTGCGCTGGCACAAGCTCGAGCGCACCGGGGTGGGGATGCCCGAGCAGGTCCAGCGGGCGACCAGTAGCGGAGCCAGGGGGACCTGAGTGGCCGGCCTCCGAGCCCTGCCTGGCGCCTGAGAAGTCCGAACCCTAAAGATCACGGCGATCCGTGATGTTGCTCCCGGTCCGCATGAATACGGTGGGCGCTGGTAGCCCTGTCAAAGGCATCAGTAGCTACCCAAGGGATCGAGACGAAAGGTATGGCTATGTTCGCGGTAGTGGTGAGGGTCGAGCTTCCCGAAGGCGGGACCATCGAGCAGGGTCGTCAGCAACTCGAGGCCGAGGTCATCCCGCAGGTGAGGAGCAGCCCCGGGTTCGTGGCCGGTTACTTCCTCGCCCCGGCCTCGGGACATGAGGGCCTGTCGGTCATCGTGTACCAGGATGAGCAGTCGGCCCGAGCCATGGCCGAGAACGTGAGACCGCCAGAGCCGGTGAAGCTGCTCGGCACCGAGGTGCGCGAGGTGGTGGCGGCTGCCTGAGCGCCGGCTTGGTGGTCAGGTGCGCTCGAGCCTCACCGCGCATTGCTTGTAGTTGGGCTCCCGGGAGACGGGGTCGAACTCGTCCAGGGTCAGACGGTTGACGCACGCCTCGTCGTAGTGGAAGGGGACGAACACCTCGCCCTCCCGCACCGTTGCGGTGACCCGGACCAGCACCGAGTCGATCGACCCGCGTGCCGAGGTCATCCTGGCCCGGTCGCCGGAGGCCAGGCCGAGGCGGCGGGCATCGGCCGGGCTGACCTCCACCCAGGCCTCGGGCGCCAGCGCCTCGAGCACCCCGACCCGCCCGGTCTTGGTCCGGGTGTGCCAGTGCTCGACGGTGCGCCCGGTGTTGAGAACCAGCGGGAAGGCGGCTGACGGTCCCTCCGAGACCGGCTCGGGCATCACCGGCCACAGCCGGGCTCGTCCGGACGGAGTGGGGAACGAGGCGTCGGGGTAGAGCCGGGCGGTGCCGCCCGGCGCTCCCGCCGGGCAGGGCCACTGCAGGCCCCCGGAGGACTCGAGGCCCTGGTAGGTCATGCCGCTGTAGTCACAGGGTCGGCCGGCCGAGACCCGGGCCCACTCGGCGAAGGCGTCGGCCGGGCCAGCCCAGCCGGGGAAGAGGCGCTGGCGGCAACCGAGGCGATCGGCCACGGCCATGAAGATCTCCAGGTCGGAGCGGGCCAGACCGGGCGGCTCGACTGCCTTGCGCACCCTCGACACCCGCCTCTCGGAGTTGGTGTAGGTACCGTCCTTCTCGCCCCAGATGGCGGCCGGCAGCACCACGTGGGCCAGGTCGGTGGTGGGAGTGTGGAAGCCGTCCTGGACCACCAGGAGGTCCAGCCTGGCCAGCGCCTGCTCCAAGCGGTGGCGGTTGGGGAAGGACACCGGGGGGTTGGTGCCGATGACCCACAGTCCCCGGATGGTCCCGTCCAGGATGCCCTCCACGATGTCCGGGTAGGCCCGGCCCCGCTCGGCCGGCAGGTCAGCCTCCTCGATCCCCCACAGCCCGGCCAGCTCGGCCCGGTCCTCTGGCCTGTCGTAGCTGCGGTAGCCGGGCATGGAGGCGGTGAACCCTGCCTCCCGGGTGCCCATGGCGTTGCACTGGCCGGTAATCGAGAACGGCGCCCCGCCTGGTCGCCCGACGTTGCCGGTCACCAGGCACAGGCTGTTGAGGAGGGTGACCGTCTGGGTGCCCTGTACCGAGTGGTTGACCCCCATGGTCCAGGCGGCCACCGCCCTGGGCGCCTGGCCGAAGGCCAGGGCGGCCCGGCGCACCTCCTCGCCGGCAACCCCGCACTCGGCCGCCACCCGGCCGAGGTCGAAGCCCTCCAGGCTGGCCACCAGCGCTGGGTAGCCCTCGGTGTGAGCCTCCACATAGTCGGTGTCGACCATCCCCGCCTCCACGATCACCTTGAGCATGCCGTTGATCAGCGTGATGTCGGTGCGGGGCCGCACGGCCAGGTGCAGGTCGGCCAGCATGGCCGTCTTGGTGACCCGGGGGTCGACCACGATGACGGTGGCATCGGGGTTGGCCAGCAGGCGGGGGACCAGCAGCGGGTGGTTGTCGGCCAGGTTGGCCCCCACCAACAGGATGCAGTCGGCCTCCTCCAGGTCGGCGTAGCAGCCGGGCGGCCCGTCCGCCCCGAAGCTCGCCTTGTAGCCGGAGACGGCGCTGGCCATGCACAAGGTGGTGTTGCCGTCGTGATGTCGCAGGCCGAGTCCGAGGCGGGCCAGCTTGCCCAGCGCGTAGAACTCCTCGGTGACCAGTTGCCCGGTGCTGAGCACCGCTACCGAGCCCGGCCCGTGGTCCTCGACCAGGTGGGTGATGCCGCCTACCATCTGGTCCAGGGCCTGGTCCCAGGTGACCGGCACCTGCTGGCCCGAAGGCTGGCGCCCCAGGGGCGACACCAGCCGGCCCTCGGCGGCGATGGTGTGGTGCTCGGCCAGGCCCTTGGGGCACAGCCGCCCGCGGTTGACCGGGTGTCGGCGGTCGCCCCGCACGGAGACCGCCGCCCCGCCCCGCACGCCGATCTCCATGCCGCAGCCCACCGAGCAATAGCCGCACGTGGTCACCACCCACTCGGTGGGTGCTGGCTGGGCGGTTGCGGAGGGGCCCACGCCGGTGCCCAGCCCCAGCCAGTCGAGGATCCCCTCCGAGGGGCCAGGGAGCCTCAGCGGGGGCCCCACCAGCCACGGGCGGCGGTCATGGAGGTGACGCTCACGTAGAACAGGTAGCGCCCCACCAGCTCTCCCGGCCCGACCAGGGCCAGGACCGTGCCCAGGCGCAGACCGCCCAACGGCCCGGGCAGGGGGTCCACCACCGTCCACACGCAGCCGGCCAGGCCGGCCAGGCCAGTGGTCACCCTCGCCGCCACCAGGAGTCGCAACGGGCCCCGCAGGAGCCGTGAAGTGAGCTCCAGCTCCCGCCCCGGGCGGCCGCCGACACCGGCCACCAGGTGGCCGAGGGCAGCCAGGCCGAGCAGGAGACCGGCTG
Organism: Acidimicrobiales bacterium; assembly: GCA_039583615.1. Taxonomy (GTDB): domain Bacteria; phylum Actinomycetota; class Acidimicrobiia; order Acidimicrobiales; family QHCF01; genus QHCF01. The sequence continues at coordinate 57,253 of JAVKSQ010000013.1, read as the reverse complement.
CTGCCGCCGCCGCCAGGACCCGGCTGCCGCCCCCCGCCAGGCCGCCCGCCCGCCAGGTTCCCATTCCTAGCGGGCCGTCAGAGCCCGGGTGGACGGCCACCAGGGCGGCCAGTGCCACCAGGGGGCCCAGCACTGCCGCAGTGGCCAGGAACGCCACGATGGTGCGGGGGGAGTCCCAGGCCGGACGGGCCGGGACCCGGTACAGCCGCCCGCTGGCGTACAGCCCGGCCAGTCCGACCAGGCTGGCCCCCGTGTCCAGACCGAGCGAAGGCGACCTCCCTGGTCCGGCGACGGTGGCCGCCGCCGCCGCTATGGCGGCCAACCCGGCGAAGCCGGACAGCAGGACCACCTCCCGGGACAGCCACGATCGGCGCAGGTTGCGCACCGCCTTCCATGCCCGGCCCGGACGCCCCAGGTGGAACAGGGAGGCGACCATGGCCACGCCGCCCGCGGCCGCCGCCGCCCACAGGCCGCCGACCAGCCCGTCCCGGGCATCGGCACCCGGCGCCCCGGCCAACCCCAGCGAGGCAGCCAGCGCCAGGGCGGTGGTGGCCCACATGGTCCCCACCGCCGCCTGGCTGAGCAGGGTCAGGGCGACCAGCGGCCAGTGAGGATCGCCCAGGCGGGCCCGGTCGGCGTCCACCCCTCCCGTATCGGGAGGCAGGTCGTCCGGCACCACCAGCCGGGTGGTGGAGATGGTGAGCGACGAGTCCGGCAGACCCGGTCCGTCGGCCCCCGAGTGGTCGGCCCGCCAGGCTGCGGAGTCGACCTGCTCGACCCCGAGAGCGCGTGTCGGGCAGGCGCTCACGCAGGCCGGGTCCTCGCCTGCCTCCAGGCGGGGCTGGCACAGGTTGCACTTGGTCACCACTCCCTTGGCCGGGTCCAGCTTGGGCACCTCGTAGGGGCAGGTCCAGGTGCAGTAGCCGCAGCCCACGCACTCCGACTCCCGGTGGGCCACGATCCCGCTGGCCAGCTTGGCGTAGGCATTGGTGGGGCAGCCGATCAGACAGGCCGGCTCGAGGCAGTGGTTGCAGCCCATGGAGACGCTGTGGCGCCGGGTCCGGGGGAAGCTGCCGCCCTCCACCTCGCCCACCCGGCGCCAGGCCACTCCCACCGGTGTCGAGTTCTCCTCGGCGCACGCCACCTCGCAGGCGTGGCAGCCGATGCACGACTCCATGGCGAAGGTGAAGCGGACCTGGTCGCCGGCGTCCAGGGGCAGGCGCTCGGGCGCCCCCACCGGGCCCGGTGCCCCGACCGGGCCGGGGGCGCCGACCGGGCCGGGGGGGGGACCGGCCCGGTCGAGGACAGCCGGCGAGCTCATGGCCGGCCCGGGAGGCCGGCCGGAGCCTGGGGCCGGCCTCCCGGGCCGGCCGGAGCCTGGGGCAGCCCCACCTCCACCCGGCCGTCCACGCAGCGCACCGGGAAGGTGGGGATGGAGACGCCATCGTCGCCCAGGCAGCGACCGGTGGTCAGCTCGAAATTGTGCTTGTACATAGGCGAGGCCACCTTGACCACGCCACCGGCCGAGCCCACGATCCCCCGCGACACCACGTTGGCCCTGGCGAAGGGGTCGTAGTTGGACACGGCGTAAAGGGCGTCGTCACCGGCGGTGCGGAACACCGCCACCTGGTGCGGGCCGACCTTGGCGCACACCCCCCGGTCAGGGACGAGGTCGTCGAAGGCGCAGACCGCTACCCACCTCACCGACCGGCTCCGGCCATGACTGGGACGCCCTGGTCCCCGACGCCCGGCGGAGCGGGACGCTCGTCGTCATAGGCCGGCCGGGGCTGGCCCCGCTCGGTCACCATGACCACGTCGGGATCCACCTCGTCGCTGTTGACGAAGTGGGTGAAGCGGGCCACCCGCTCGGGATCGTCGAGGGTGGCCTTCCACTCACACTGGTAGGTGGCCACGTGATGGGCCATGGCCGCCTCCAGCTCGGCCCCGATTCCCAAGGCGTCATCCACCACCACCCGGCGCAGGTAGTCGAGCCCGCCCTCCAGCTTGTTGAGCCAGGGGGCGGTGCGCTCCAGGCGCCCGGCGGTGCGGATGTAGAACATGAGGAAGCGGTCTATGGTCGCCACGAGGGTCTCCTTGTCCAGGTCGCTGGCCAGGAGCACTCCGTGCTGGGGGCGGGTACCTCCGTTGCCGCACACGTAGAGGTTCCACCCCCGCTCGGTGGCGATGACCCCGAAGTCCTTGCCCTGGGCCTCGGCGCACTCCCGCGAGCAGCCCGACACCGCCGACTTGAGCTTGTGGGGGGAGCGCAGTCCCCGGTAGCGCAGCTCCAGCTCGATGGCCAGGGCAGTGGAGTCCTGCACCCCGTAGCGGCACCAGTTGGTGCCCACGCAGGACTTGACCGTCCGCAGCGCCTTGCCATAGGCGTGGCCCGACTCGAAGCCGGCCTCGATCAGGCGCCCCCAGATGGCCGGGAGCTGGTGGACCCGAGCCCCCAACAGGTCGATGCGCTGCGCCCCGGTGATCTTGGCGTACAGGCCGAAGTCCCTGGCCACCTCGCCCAGCACGACCAGCCTCGCCGGCGTGATCTCGCCCCCCGGCACCCTCGGCACCACCGAGTAGGTGCCGTCCCGCTGCAGGTTGGCCAGGAAGTGGTCGTTGGTGTCCTGCAGCCCTGCCTGGTGAGCATCGAGGATGTACCCCGAGCCGAGGGAGGCCAGCATCGAGGCCACCGCCGGCTTGCACACCTCGCATCCCCGTCCGGTCCCGCGCCGGGCCAGCAGGTCGGAGAAGGTGAAGAGCTCCTCGGCCCGGATGATGTCGAACAGCTCCTGGCGGGAGTAGGCGAAGTGCTCGCAGAGATGGTTGGACAGCGCCACGCCGGCCCGGCCCAGCTCGTCGGCCACCAGGTCGGCCAGCAGGGGAAGGCAGCCCCCGCAACCGGTGCCCGCCCGGGTGGCCGCCTTCACCCCGGCCACGTCGGTGACGCCATCGTCGGTGATGGCCGAGCAGATGGCATCCTTGGAGACGTTCTCGCAATTGCAGATGGTCGAGCACCCGGCCAGGCCGGCCACTCCCGCCCCGCGCGCCCCGGTGGAGATCCCCGCCCCCACCGGCAGCACCAGGGCCGCCGGCTCGGACGGCGTGGTCATGAACCCCTGGGCCATGGCCGCCAGCTCGGTGTAGCCGGACGCGTCGCCGACCAGCACGCCCCCCACCACCCGGCCGTCGGACGTGTCGAGGACCAGCTTGCGGTAGACGGGCGCTCGAGCGTCGGCGAAGGTGAGGGACTCGGTCCCCGCCGCCTCGCCGTGGGCATCGCCGAAGCTGGCCACGTCCACTCCCAGCAGCTTGAGCTTGGTCGAGCAGTCGGCGCCGGTGAAGGTGGCCTCCCCCCCCATCAGGCGGTCGGCCACCACCCTGGCCATCTGGTACCCGGGGGAGACCAGGCCCCAGGTCCGCCCGGCCACCAGCGCGCACTCCCCGATGGCGTACACGGCCGGGTCCGGGGTGCGACAGGCCTCGTCCACCACCACGCCGCCCCGCTGTCCCACCTCCAGGCCGGCCGACCGGGCCAGCTCGTCGCGGGGCCGGATACCAGCGGAGAACACGACCATGCCGGCCACCAGCTCCGTCCCGTCGTCCAGGCGCAACCCGGCCACCCGTCGTGCGCCACGGGCCTTGGTCTCAGGCGAACCTCCGGCTCCGCCCCTGGCCGCCCAGGTCAGTACCTCGGCGCTGCGGCAGCCGGTGTGCACCGTCACCCCCAGGGCCTGGATGTGCCGGCGCAGGGCTTCCCCGCCCCCGTCGTCCACCTGCACCGGCATGAGCCTGGGGGCCAGCTCGACCACATGGGTCACCAGTCCCAGGTGGCGCAGGGCGTTGGCCGCCTCCAAGCCCAGCAGGCCTCCGCCGATCACCACCCCCACCCGGCACCCCGCGGCCCAGGCCTTGATGGCCTCGACGTCCTCGATCGTGCGGTAGACGAAGCAGCCGGCGGCGTCGTGGCCGGGGATGGGGGGCACGAAGGGGGCCGAACCGGTGGCCAGCACCAGGGCGTGGTAGGCGACTCGGCGTCCGGCGGAGGAAACGACCTGGTGGGCCTCACGATCGATGGAGACGACCCGCTCGCCGAGGTGCAGGGTGAGGGCCGGGGCCGGGGACGAGGGGAGGGCTATGTCGTCGGGAGCAGCCCCGGCGAAGAGGGAGGACAGGGCCACTCGGTCGTAGGCCGCCCGCGGCTCCTCGCCAAAGACGACGACGTCCCACCGGTCGGCGGCTCCCCGCTCCGCCAGGGTCTCGACCAGGCGCTGGCCGACCATGCCGTGGCCGGCCACCACCAAGGTGCGCCGTGGGGTGGAGGCCATGCTCCCCAACTTCGCCATGCCTGCCATCCAAGCTGGGCCAGGCTACGGCCGGGTTGCCCGAGAGTAAACGCTGGGTCACGAGCCGCTCACGGCTGGTCCGTGCGGCCCAGTTCACACCGAAAACCCCAGTCGGCAACCCGGCCGTAACAACCGCCGGCGATCCTTGAGCATGGGTGTGCTGCCCCTTCAGGGCTTCACCATCGGGGTGACCGCCGACCGTCGCTGGGCCGAGCAGGCAAACCTGCTGCGCCGGCGGGGGGCGGCCGTCCTCCACGGGCCGTCCATGGCCACTGCCTACCTGGGCGACGACGAGGCCCTGCGGCAGGAGACCGAGGCGGTGATCGCCTCGCCCCCGGCCTGGTTGCTGGCCACCACCGGCATCGGGGTTCGGGGCTGGTTCGAGGCGGCCAGGGAGTGGGGGGTCGAGGAGCAGCTGCACGCCGCCCTCGCACCAGCCAGGGTGCTGGCCCGGGGTCCCAAGTCGGCCCACGCGGTGGAGGCAGTCGGCTTGACCGTGTGGAAGCGGGCGGCCACCGAGCGCATGGCCGACCTGGTGGCCATCCTGGCCGAGGCTGGCCAGGCGGCGGGCGGGGTGGACGGGCTCGGCGCCGCCGGGAAGGGCGGTGCGGTCGCCGGCTCCCGGGTGGCCGTACAGCTCTACGGGACCGATTCACCCGGGGTCCGCCGGGCCCTGGAGGAGCTCGGTGCGGAGGTCCTCGAGATCGGCGTCTACCAGTGGCGCAACCCCCCCGACGAGGGACCGGCGGTCAGGTTGGCGGCGGCGGCGGTGGCCGGGCGGCTGCAGGCGGTGACCTTCACTGCCGCGCCGGCGGTGCGCAGCTTGTTGGCCATCGCGGCGCGCCATGGCCTGGAGGAAGCCCTCCGGGAGGCCCTCAACACCAAGGTGTTGGCCGCCTGTGTCGGGCCCGTGTGCGCCGAGGGAGCCCGGGAGGTGGGCGTCGAGGCCCCGCTGGCCCCGGCGGTGGGGCGCCTCGGCCTGCTGGTCCGGGAGCTGACGGAGCGCCTCCAGGCCGATCGCCCGGTGCTGGGCCTGGCCGGCCACCAGGTGGTGCTCCAGGGCTGCCTGGCCATAGTGGACGGGGAGCCGGTGCGCCTCGGGCCGCGTGAGCGCGACCTGCTCCTGGCCCTGGCCCGCCGGGCCGGCGCCATTGCCGCCCGGCCCTGGCTGCTCCAGCGGGTCTGGGGCGACCACGCCCGGGACTCCCACGTGGTGGAGGTCACCGTCGGGCGGGTCCGCGACAAGCTGGGGCCGGCCGGCGCCGCCATCGAGGTGGTACCGGGCCGGGGCTACCGGATGGTATTGGCGCCCGCCGGCGCCTGAGCACCTGGGGCGCCGGTCGAACGCCGACCCCCCCGGCGGACAGCGTGGTCAACACTGGACGAGGAGGAGCACGAGCATGCCCAGGGCGCCCGGCAGCGGGCTCAGACGCTGCGCCGGTAGCGCCGCACCGCCAGAGGTGCCAGCACCACCAGCAGACCGCCGCACCAGGCCAGGGCGGTTACCACCGGCCTGGCCGTCGGGCCGCCCAGCATGAGGGCCCGGGTGGCGTCGATCACCTCGCTCACCGGCTGGTGGCGGGCGAAGACCTGCAGCCAGCCGGGCAGGGTAGCCACCGGGACGAAGGCGCTGGAGGCGAAGGTCAGCGGGAACAGGATCGGAAAGGCCATGACCTGGGCGGTCTCGGAGTTGGAAGCGGACAGCCCGACGATGGCGAAGCCCCACGACAGGGCGTAGGAGAAGGCCAGCACCACCCCCAACCCGGCCAGGAAGGCCAAGATGGCGGTCTGGACCCGAAAGCCCACGCCGTAGCCCACGGCGGTGATGATGGCCGCCACCACCACGTTGCGGACCAGGTCGGCGGTCGTCCGCCCGGCCAGGACCGCCGACCGGGCCATGGGAAGTGACCGGAACCGCTCGACCAGTCCCTTGTGGAGGTCCTCGGCCAGGCCGATGCTGGTGCTCACCGCTCCGAAGGCCATCGTCTGGACGAAGATCCCAGGCATGAGGAAGTCGACGTAGCTGTGCCCCGGCACCCGGATGGCCCCGCCGAAGACGTAGCGGAACAACAGCACGAACATCACCGGCTGCACGCTGGAGAAGAACAACGCCTGGGGGATGCGCAGGTAGGCGATCAGGTTGCGCTCGGTCAGGACCAGGGCATCCGACACTGCTGCCCACACCCGGTGCCCCGGAGGGCCAGGAGTGCCGGCCGGGGCGGGGATGGCGACCGCAGTCAGCGGAGGACCTCCTGGTGGGCCACGCTCCGCTCGGGAGACGCCGGTCCGTCCTGGACGCCGGCCTCGGCGTTGGGCTGGGTCTCGGTGCGGTGGCCGGTCAGGGCCAGGAACACGTCGTCCAGGCTGGGCTCTCGAAGGGACAAGGTGACAGCCTCCAGGCCCGCCTGGTCCAAGGCCGCCAGCGCGTGGCTGACCAGGCTGGGCCCGCCGTCCAGGCTGACCTCCACCGTCGCTCCCTCGACCACTGGGGCCTTGTCCCAGATGGCTCCCAGCACCTGGGCGGCCCGGTCCGCGCCGCTCTGGTCGGGGAGGGCGATGCTGAGCATGGTGGCCCCGAGCTCCGCCTTGAGCTTGGCCGGGGTGCCTTCGGCGATGACCCGGCCCTGGTCGACCACCGCCACCTTCCCGGCCAGGCGGTCGGCTTCCTCCAGGTACTGGGTGGTCAACAACACCGTGGTTCCCTCTCCCACCAGCTCCTCGATGACTCCCCAAAGGCCGACCCGGCTCTGGGGGTCCAGCCCGGTCGTGGGCTCGTCGAGGAACAGCACCGGTGGCCGGCGCACCAGGGCGGCCGCCAGGTCCAGGCGACGGCGCATGCCTCCCGAGTACCCCCGGGCGGGCCGGGAGGCGGCGCCGGAGAGCCCGAAGTCGACCAGGAGCTGGTTGGCCCGCTCCGTCGCCTGGCGGCGGGACAGGTGGTTGAGCTGGCCGATCATTCGCAGGTTCTCCCTGCCTGTCAGGTTCTCGTCCACCGCCGCGAACTGGCCGGCCAGGCCGATGGACTGGCGCACCTCCCGGGCATGGGTCACCACGTCGTAGCCGAGCACCTGGGCGTTCCCCCCGTCGGGGACCAAGGTGGTGGTGAAGATGCGCACTGCGGTGGTCTTGCCAGCGCCGTTGGGCCCCAGCAGGCCGAAGATGGTACCCGCCTCGACGGACAGGCTGAGGTCGTCGAGGGCGGTGACCCTTACCTTGCCCCCGAAGGTCTTGGTCAGGCCCTCGGCCTGGATGGCGTTGGTCACGGGGTCCTGGCGCCGGGAGCCGGGCTCAGCTGGTCGGCCGGGAGCAGGTCAGCTGGTGGACCGGGAGCCGGCGTCCAGCTCCAGCGCCAGGGAGTTCATGCAATAGCGCTGGCCGGTGGGCGCCGGGCCGTCGTCGAAGACATGACCGAGGTGAGAGCCGCAGCGCCGGCAGGTGACCTCGGTGCGGACCATCCCATGGCTGTGATCGGTCTTCAGGGCGACGTTCTCGGCCACCGCCGGCTGGGTGAAGCTGGGCCAACCGGTGCCCGAGTCGAACTTGGTCGACGAGTCGAACAGCTCGGCCCCGCATCCGGCGCAGCGGTAGGTGCCGTCGGCGTGGGTGTGGACATAGCTCCCGCTGAAGGCTGGCTCGGTACCCTGGCGCCGCAGCACCTGGTACTGCTCGGGGCTGAGCCGGGCTCGCCACTCCTCGTCAGTCCTGGTCACCGCGGGCGTCGTCTCGGAGCTCACCGGTGCAGCCCTCCTCTCGTGGCGGCCGATCGGTCGGATGACCGCCAATCCTACAGACGGCCGAGTCCCTCCCGGCTGGCACCGGGGGGCCAGCCGGGACCCGGCTGGATGTCCCAGTGGCCCCACCCCGCTGTGGCTGGAGAGGGTATTGTGCGTACTGTTGCCCGTGTGGTTGCATGGGACTTCCAACGCCGGAGACGGGGCGAGAGAGTAGGGGCATGGGCACGCTTAACATCTTGACCAGTCCGGGCTTCCTGGTGTCCATCGGGGCCATCTTCGTCGTCACCGTGGGAGCCCTGCTCTTCACCCAGTACCTGGGCCGGCGCCACGCTCGCAGGTCAGGCCATCTGGTCGACGTCAAGGAGGCAGCCGCCACCACCACCGAGCCCGGTGTCACCTTCGCCGACATGGCCGGCATGGAGGAGGCTATCGCCGAGATCCGGGAGCTGGGGGACTATCTGGCCGACTCGCAGCGCTACAAGCGGCTGGGAGCCGAGCCCCCGAGCGGGATCCTCCTGCACGGTCCGCCCGGGTGCGGCAAGACCCTCCTGGCCCGGGCGCTGGCCGGCGAGACCGGTGTGCCCTTCTATTACATCTCGGCGGCCAGCTTCGTCGAGCGGTACGTCGGGGTCGGGGCGGCTCGGGTGCGCGAGCTGTTCGCCCAGGCGAGGGAGAAGCCGTCGATCCTGTTCATCGACGAGCTGGATGCCGTCGGGCGCCACCGCCACGGCGATGTCGGCGGCGGCCGGGAGTTCGACAACACCCTCAACCAGCTGCTGGTGGAGCTGGACGGCGGCACCACCTCCCGGACCCTGGTGATCGCCGCCACCAACCGGCCCGAGATGATCGACCCCGCCCTCCTGCGGCCGGGCCGCTTCGACCGGCGAGTCCTCATCGACCTCCCCGGCCCCCGAGCCCGCCAGGAGATCCTGGCCCTCCACGCCGCCAAGCGGAGGTTCTCCAAGCGGGTGGACTGGGCGCGGGTGGCCAACGACACCGCCGGCTGCTCGGCCGCCGACCTGGCCAACCTGGTGAACGAGGCCTCGCTGCTGGCCGCCCGCCACTACCGCGAGATGATAGGGCCGGAGGACGTCGACGAGGCATGCTCACGGCTGCACGCCGGCACCGGCGCCGCGCCCACCATGGACGAGGACGAGCGGCTGCTGATCGCCTACCACGAGGCCGGCCACGCCCTGCTCTGCCTGCTGCTGCGGGGGGTCAGGCCTCCTCCCCGGGTCTCCATCTTCAGTCGGGGCCGTGGCACTGAGCGATCGATCTGGTCGATAGCCGAGGGCCGGTCCGTCCTTACCAAGCGGGAGCTGCAAGCCCAGCTGATCCTGCTCCTCGGGGGTCGGGCGGCCGAGATGAACGCCTTCGGCGAGCCCACCACCCGCTCGGAGGACGACCTCCAGCACGCGGCGACGTTGGCCCGGCGGATGGTGGAGCAGTGGGCCATGATCGCCCGGGCTGACCCTGGCGGCACCAGCCTGGACACCCTCGCCCAGCAGGTGGCCAGCGGGTTGGTCGGCGCCTCGGCCGACCCGATCGGGAACCTGCTCAACCGGGCCGAGCAGGCTGCCCGGGTCATCCTGGCCGATCACGCCGCCTCCCTGGAGCTGATTGCGGAGACCCTGGCCGAGCGGGAGACTCTCACGGCGGCCGAGCTGGAGGCGCTGGTGCCCGGCCAGCCATCCCGCCGGGAGCCGGTCTCGCCCCGGCGCCTCCAGGCTCTGCCGGTAGAAGCCGCCAGCTCGGCCAGCTGACGGCTCAGGCGAAGGCCAGGGCCTGGGCCTCCTCCCGCTGGCGCTCCACCATGCGCCGGCCGGCGTGGCCGATGCGTTCGATTCGCCTGACCAGCCGGCCGCGAGCCTCCTCGGCAAGGGAGCTGAGCCCTTCCAGGTCGGCCAGGCGCCACTGGCGCATGACCGCTGGCACCAGCACCTGGTCGTGGTGGAGGAGGTAGTTGTAGATGCCGGCCTTGGCCACCGCCATGGCGTGGCGGGCGAAGTCGACGATGCCCTGGCCCGGCATCTCGAAGGTCCGCACCTGGCGCTCCATGGCCATCACCACCGAGGACGGGTCGAGAGCCAGGGCGGCACTGGTGAGGTCCCGGTAGAAGAGGTGGTGGAGGTTCTCGTCGGCCGCCACCCGGGCCATCACCTGGTAGCCGGCGTCGTCCACGCTGCCCGATCCCTCCCGAGCTGTCATGGCCTTGCCGGTGTTGCGGTGGGCCACCCTGGTGGCCAGCTCCTGGAGAGCCACGTAGATGAGGCCGTCGGGGACGGTCTGGGGCTGGGGGACCACCGCCCGTGCGACCTGGTGCATGCGGGCCCGTTCCAGGGCGACGGGGTCCACCGCCCGGGTCACCGTCAAGAAGTCCCGGATGACTATCGAGTGTCGTTGCTCCTCGGCCGTCCAGCGCCTGGCCCAGACGCGCCATGCCTCGCCGGCAAAGAGGTTGTCGATGGTGTCGAAGTAGTACGGGAGGTTGTCCTCCGTCAAGAGATTGACGAACAGGGCACTGCGTACCGCCTCGGGGAGCTTGTACTGCTCCGGGTCCCAGGCTTCTCCCGGTTCGAAGTCCCGGCCCTGGCCCCAGGGGACCAGCTCGTGGGGGAACCACTCCTTGGATGCCGCCAGGTGGCGCTCGAGGAGCGTCTCGACGCTCGGAGCCAGCTCGGACAGGAAGGCGCTGTCGTCCATGACCTCAGCCTACCTACTGGTCGGTAGGGTGTCTAACAGGCCGGCAGAGCGCTGGAGGTCGCCGGGCGATAGCGTCTGGGAATGAGAGTGTTCTTGGCCGGCGCCAGCGGGGTGATCGGCGTGCGGCTGGTCCCCCTGCTCAGCGCCGCCGGGCACGACGTGGCCGGCATGACCCGGACCCCCCAGAAGGCGAACCGGCTGCTGGGTCTGGGCGCCTGGCCGGTGCTGTGCGACGTGTTCGACGTCGATGCTCTCTGCGAAGCGGTGGGCGCCTACCGGCCCGACGTGATCCTCCACCACCTGACCGACCTGCCGGACGACCCGGGTCAGATCGCCGAGCTGGCCGCTGACAACGCTCGGATGCGCCGTGAGGGCACCGGCAACCTCCTGACCGCGGCCAGGCGGGCCCACGTCCCCCGCTTCGTGGCCCAAAGCGTGGCCTGGCAGATACCCGGGGAGGGGGGGGCGGCCGTCGAGGAGCACGAGCGGGCCGTGCTCGACGCCGGGGGCGTGGTCGTCCGCTACGGCCAGTTCTACGGGCCGGGGACCTATTTCGAAGCAGAAGTGCCCCCGCCGCCGCGCGTGCAGATCGACGACGCCGCTCGTCGGACGCTGCCAGCCCTCACCGCATCCAGCGGGGTGCTGGTGGTGGCCGAGGACTAGCCCTCGGCGGACGACCTCGACGACGCCCGGGCAGCGATCTCCTCCATCACCTCGGCATTGGCCAGGGTGGTGACGTCGCCCAGCTGGCGGTCCTCGGACACGTCCTTCAGCAGGCGGCGCATGATCTTGCCCGAGCGGGTCTTGGGCAGCTCGTCGGTGAAGACGATGGATGCCGGGCGGGCGATCTTGCCGATCTTGCCGGCCACGTGGTCCCGCAATTCCTGGATCAGGGCCTCGTCGCCCGCCTCGGTGCCCTTGAGGGTCACGAAGGCGGCGATGGCCTGGCCGGTGCGCTCGTCGGCCCGGCCCACCACCGCCGCCTCCGCCACCAGGGGGTGGTCGACCAGGGCCGACTCCACCTCGAGGGTCGAGATGCGGTGGGCCGAGATGTTCATCACGTCGTCCACCCGGCCGAGCAGCCAGTAGTAGCCCTCCTCGTCCCGCTTGGCCCCGTCGCCCGAGAAGTAGACCCACCTGCCCGTCCCGGGGTCGCTGAAGCGCTTCCAGTAGACCTCGACGAAGCGCTCAGGGTCCCGGTACAGGGTCCGCATCATGGCCGGCCACGGCCGGGTCAGCACCAGGTAGCCTCCCTGTCCCAACGGCACGCTGGCGCCCCGGTCGTCGACGATGTCGGCGCTCACCCCCGGCAGCGGGAAGGTGGCCGAGCCCGGCTTGGTGGTGGTGAGACCGGGCAGGGGAGCGATCATCAGCATGCCGGTCTCGGTCTGCCACCAGGTGTCCACGATCGGGCAGCGCTGGCCGCCGATCACCGCGTGGTACCACATCCACGCCTCGGCGTTGATCGGCTCGCCCACCGAGCCCAAGAGGCGCAGGCTGGACAGGTCGTGGCGCTGGGGGTACTCGGTGCCCCACTTGATGAAGGTCCGGATGGCCGTGGGGGCGGTGTACAGGACGCTCACCCGGTAGCGCTCGACGATCTCCCACAGCCGGTCCTTGTCGGGGAAGCTCGGCGCCCCCTCGTACATCACCCCGGTCGTGGCATTGGCCAGCGGCCCGTAGACGATGTAGCTGTGGCCGGTCACCCAGCCGATGTCGGCTGCGCACCAGTAGACGTCGTCGGCCTTGACGTCGAAGACCATGCGGTGGGTGGTCGACACCCCCAGCAGGTAGCCGGCGGTGGTGTGCACGATCCCCTTGGGCTTGGCCGTGGTGCCCGAGGTGTAGAGGATGTAGAGGAGGTCCTCGGCGTCCATCTCGGTGGCCGGACGGTGCTCGGGCTGGCCCTCGACCACGTCGTGCCACCACAGGTCCCGGCCCTGGGCCATGGCCACGTCCTGGCCGGTGCGCCGCAGCACCACCACCTTCTCGATCGAGGGCGTCTCGGCCAGGGCCACGTCGGCGCTCGCCTTGAGCTCCACCACCTTCCCGGCCCGCCAGGCCCCGTCGCAGGTGACCAGCACCTTGGCCTCGGCGTCGATGATCCGGGCCCGCAGCGAGTCGGAGCTGAACCCGCCGAACACCACCGAGTGGGCGGCGCCCAGCCGGGCGCAGGCCAGCATGGCCACCGCCAGCTCGGGGACCATCCCCATGTAGATGGCCACCCGGTCCCCCTTGCCCACTCCCAGGCCGGCCAGGGCGTTGGCGAACCGGCAGACCTGGGAGCACAGCCCGGCGTAGGTGATGGTGCGGCGGTCTCCCGGCTCGCCCTCCCAGTGATAGGCGACCTTGTCCCCGTGCTCGGCCAGGTGGCGGTCCAGGCAGCTCTCGGTGATGTTGAGCGTGCCCCCGGCGAACCAGCGGGCGAAGGGGGGGTTGGACCAGTCGAGGACCTCCGACCAGGGCTGGCGCCAGGCCAGCCCTCTCGCCTGCTCGTCCCAGAACGACTCGAGGTCCTCGCCCCGCCGGTAGATGTCCTGCGACGCAACGTTGGCTGTCTCGGCGAAATATGCCGGTGGTGGGAACCTGCGCTCCTCAGCCAGCAACGCCTCGATGGTGGCGGCGGCAGCCGGCTCCTGCTCGGTCACGGGTCACCCTCCTCCCGATTTAGTGGCCTCCCGATCTGGGGGGCTCCCGATCTGGGGGGCACGGTAGGCGGCCAGGGCAGCCACCACCTTGTCTTCCACGGCCGTGCCGCCGGCGTAGGAGAACGAGCCGTCGGCCACCACCGCGAAGCGTAGGGGCTGGGCCAGGTCGAGCACTCCCACCATGGCCGCCACGCCGTTGATGCTGCCGGTCTTGGCCGCCAGATGGGTCTGCTCAGGCGTGCCCAGGAAGCGACTGGCCAAGGTACCGCTCTGACCGGGTACTGCCAATCCCTGGCCGATGGCCTCGAAGCCGGGCTGGCCAGCCAGGTCGAGCGCCCCCAGCAGCGCCGAGCAGGTGACCCGGTTGGAGGCGCTCAGACCCGAGCCGTCCACCAGTTCCAGCCCGGCAGTGGGGATGCCCAGGCGCTGGTCGACCTGGAGCACGGCGGCCGTCCCGGCCTCGGTGGTGCCGGTGCCGACCACCTTGAGGCCGACCACCCGGGTCAGCACCTCGGCGGTGACGTTGTCGCTGGAGCGCAGCATGAAAGCCACGATCTGGGCCAGCGGCGCCGAGGTCACGCTGGCCACCACCACCGCCCCGGGAGGGGCGGCCCCGTCCGGAGCGGTGGGCCCGCTGGCTACCCCTTGGGCCACGAGCAGGCCCGCCAGGCGAGCGGCGCCTGCCGCCGGAGGGTCGGGGACCGGGTGGTAGGCACGGACCCAGGTCTGCCAGCCCTCGTCCACCGTCAGAGCGCTCACCGGGCTGATGTCGCCCTCGCCCCGGTCGGCCGGCGACCAGGTGGGCAGGTAGCGCTGCTGGGACAAGGCGGCGTCGTCGCCGTGGATCCCGCCGGGCACCGAGCGGATCCCCCTGGCCGCCAGCTGATCGGCCAGGCTGGCCATGGCAGTGACCGGCGCCGTCTTCCACCGTGGCCGGCTGGCCAGGTAGGCGGCGTAGTCCGGAGTGGCCAGCATCGGGTCGCCCGAGCCCACCAGCCAGGCTTGGCCAAGGACCCCGCCCACCACCGGGGCGTCGGAAACCACGTCGGTCCGGAACCGGTAGTCGGGACCGAGCGCCGACAGGGTGGCCGCCGCCAGCAACAGCTTCTGGGTGGAGGCTGGCGCCAGCTCGGCAGATGGCTGGTCCTCCACCACCGGCGTGGGACCGTCCATCACGATGGCGCAGGCCCGGGTGCCGGCCAGGGCGGCGTCCACCTCCGACTGCAGCGCGCCTCCCCCCAGCGACAGCCCACCAGAGCCGGTCCGGCTGGTGGTCGTGGTGGTGGTACCGGCCGCCTGTTTGGTCCTCCTGGCTGAGACAGCGGCCAGCGCTGGCTGGTGGGCGGACGGCCCGGTGCCGTTGCTGACGGTCAAGAAGCCCGCCCGAACCAGCGCCGAGCCTGCGCCGACGATCATCAGCGACAAAGCCAGCCCGCTCAGCGCCACGATCACCCACACGCTGGTTGGACGACCCTTCGTACCTCCCCGCCCGATGGCCATCTGGGTGACGACCCTAGCCGGGACGAGGGGCTCGGGCTCAGCCCGGCGGCAGTCCCATGGTCGAGGCGTGGGTGACGGTGAGGGAGTGGGGCGGGGCCAGGTCCACCCCGTCGGGGATGCGCAGGTAGCCGGGCAGCACCCCGGGTTGGCCGGTGTGCCCGTACTGCCAGACGATGGTGTTGGTGCGGGGGTCCACCACGATCACCCGGTCGTTGTGGTCGTCATTGCAGACGATGTCGCCGTTGGGCAGCGGCAGGGCCAGTGACGGCTGGTCCAAGGCGTTGGCGCCGGTCGGCTTGAACCGCCACCGCAGCCGCCCTTGCCTGTCGAAGGTCTCGATCTGGCCTGGGTTGGAGTAGTCGACGGTCAGGTAGACGCCCGGCGATACCTGGTTGGAGTCGGACGGGTAGGAGACGCCAGGCGGGTGGGTCGAGCCGTAGACCTGGCCGTCGAGGCCCATCTCGTCCACCCAGTCGCCGTTGATCTCGGTGACCAGGTAGTGGCCGTTGGTCATGGGAAAGGCCCCGTTGGGGCTGCCGAAGTGGGTCGGCGGTCTGTGGCGGCAGGCACGGGTCGTGGTGCCGAAGACACGCAGGGGTACATGCTGGCCGGGTCCGATCACCAGGAGCCGACAGTTCTTGATGTCGGCCGCGAGGATGTCGTGGTTGGGCAGCATGATGGCATCGTCGGGGTTGTGGACCTGGTTGGGGCCCGAGCCGGGCCTGCCCGGGGTGCC
The DNA here is from genome assembly GCA_039583615.1 of Acidimicrobiales bacterium. Lineage (GTDB taxonomy): Bacteria > Actinomycetota > Acidimicrobiia > Acidimicrobiales > QHCF01 > QHCF01. The sequence continues at coordinate 41,589 of JAVKSQ010000013.1, read as the reverse complement.
GTAGCGGTAGGTGATGTGATGGGTGGCGACGTCGATGACGCTGATGACCGAGTCGTCCTCCTCGGTTGCCACGATCAGCTTGCCGTCGGGGGAGAAGAAGGCGTCGTCGGGGACACGAAAGCTCTGGCCCGGTGCCAGGTCGCCGGGGCGGGGGAACTGCCAGGTGATGTCGCCCTGCGGGTTGACCACGATCAGGCGGTCGTTGGCCTTGTCGGCGATGAGGAGGTTGCCGGGCAGGACCGAGGGGTCAGATCCGGGAGCCAGGCTCGATCCCGGGCCCGGGTTGGACCCCGGACCACCATGGCCACCGGCGCGGCGAGCGCCGATGGCTGAGGCCCCCGACCCCGCCTGGCCGGTGCCCGAGCCCAAGGCGCCGATCGCCCAGACGGCGACGAGCACGGTGGTGACCAGTGCGGCCAGGCGGATGCGCGCCCGGCGCACCCTGGGGGACACCGAGGGGCGCCGCCTGGCCGTCCGTGTCCGATACGCCCCCTGCCTGACGGGGTGGCGGCCGGCCGGGCCCTGCACTCAGGCCCGACTGCCCGGCGGTCTGTGCCCCGCCAGGCTGGTCACCACTGCCCCGGGCCGCTCTTCTGCACGACGAGATGCTACCGGCATCCCACGCCCGCCCTCGGTCGGTCGACTCCAGGCGCAGCCTGGACGTCCGCCCGAGGTCGGTCCTCGGATCCGTCGCTACGTCTCGTAGCTCCACCCTCGTGGACGAGGGTGGAGCGGCTGGCGCCCTAGCCGAGCCCGTTGGCGTCCAGGAACTTCTTGGCCACGGTGGCGGGGTCCTGGTGGGCGATGACCACGGCTGAGTTCATCTGCTGGATGGCCGGGAACGTCAGCTTGGCGCTCACCGCGTTGAGGATCTGGGCGAACGCCGGGCCCTCCGAGCTGATCAGGCTGGTCTTGACCACCGGAGCGACCTGCTGGAAGCCGAAGATGTGCTTGGTGTCGTCCAGCACCGCGTACTTCCCGGTGCTCAGCTGGCCGTCGGTGGTGAAGATGGCGATGCTGTTGACCTGGCCGGCGTCGAGGGCCTGGTACTGCGAGCCGGCGGTCAGCGGCACGAACTTGAGGTTGGTGAGACCGTAGTCCTGCTGCAGGCCGAGGACGCCTTGGAGGCGGGTGGCGTTCTCCGGAGGCCCTCCGTAGGTGAACGGCCCCACGCCCTTGAGGTCGGCGATCGTCTTGAGGTGGTGCTGGGTGGCGTAGGCATGGGTGGTGGCCACCCCGTCGGCGTCCTGGAAGGGAGTGGGCTGGAGCAGGGTGAAGCCCCGAGCCTGCTCGAACTTCTGGGAGGTGTCATAGGTCTGCTTGGCGGAGATCGGGTTGTCGGTGTGACCGGCGATGACCTGGTAGATCACCCCGTCGTACTCCGGGTACATGTCGATCTGGCCGCTGGTGAGGGCCTTGTCGATGATCTCCGAGCTGCCGATGTTGGGCTTGAGGGTGACCGTGTAGCCCTTGGACTGGAGGGCATCGGTATATAGGTAGCCGAGGAGGTACTCCTCCTCGAAGTTCTTGTCGCCCATGGTGATCGGCGGCTTGCCCTTGCCGGGCTGGCCGCTGGGCAGGTTGGAGGTGTTGGCGCCGCTGGACGTCTTGGCGCCGCTGGCGCCCGATGAGGACTTGTTGCCGCTCGAGCCGCACGCCGCCAGGGTGGCGGCCATCGCCACCACCAGGCAAGCTCCGATCGCCCCTCTTCGTCCCTTCTGGGTGGATGCCTTCATTGGTTGCTCCTTCAGTGATGGACCGAGTTCCGGTGGGATGAGATCGCCTATGCCGCCGGCTGGAGCACCGACGGCTCGACGACTTGAGGGGGGACGAGACGGGGCTGCTTGCGCAAGCCCCGCGGTGTGACAGCGAGCTCCAGCCCCTTGAACATAACCTGAAACGCCAGGGCCAGCACGACCAGCACGTAGGAGGAGCCGATGACCCCGCTCAGCTTGTAGCTGGGCTCGTTGAAGAGGATGTCGCCCAGCCCGCCGCCACCGAAGACTCCGGCCAGGGTGGCGGTGGCGACGACGAAGACGGCCGCGGTGCGGATGCCGGCGAAGATGAGCGGCAGGGCCAGCGGCAGCTCGACCTTGCGGATCACCTCGCTGGTGCGCATCCCCATGCCCTTGGCCGCCTCCACCACGTCGCTGTCGACCTGCTCCACGGCCACGTAGCTGTTGGTCAGGACCGGTGGGAAGGCCAGGACGACCAGGGTGATGATCACGTTGGTGCGGCTGATGCCGACCACCGGCAGGAGGACGGACAGGAGGGCCAGGCTGGGCAGGGCTCGGCCCACGTTGGAGACGTTGATGGCCAGGAACGAGCCCTTGTGGATGTGGCCCAGCACGACGCCGAGGGGCACGCCCAGGACCACCGAGATGAGGATGGCCTCGAAGGAGATGGCCAGGTGGGTCTCCGTCTTGGTGAGCAGGAGGTGCCCGTTGTGGATCACGAAGGTGAAGGCGGCGGAGAAGGCGCTCATGGAGGTCTAGACCGGCCGGCGGGCGGTGGCCCACGGGGTGAGCTGGCGCTGGGTCAGCACCAGGAAGCCGTCGGCGACCAGGGCCAGCAGGATGGCCAGCCCTCCCGCTCCGAGGAACTGCGTGTTGAAGTCGTTGCTGTGAAGGGCGTCGAAGATGAGCTGGCCCAGTCCCTCGTTGCCCACGTAGGCGGCCACCGTGGCCAGGGAGATGATCGTCACCGTGGCCACCCGGATGCCGGCGACGATGGTGGGCAGGGCCAGCGGCAGCTCGACTCGCGTCAGCATCTGGCGCCTGGTAAGGCCAATGCCGGTCGCCGCGTCGCGCACCTCGGCGGACACCCCCGAGAGCCCGGCCAGGGTGTTGGTGAACAGCACCAGCAGCGTGTATGAGATCAGGGGTATCTCGATGGTCAGGCTGCCCAGCCCGGTGATCGGTACCAGGATCTCGAACGCCGCCAGGGAGGGAATGGTGTACAGCAGGCTGGTCACGAAGGTGACCGGCGGGGCCAGCCACCTCCGGCGGTGGGCAGCCAGGGCCAGGACGAAGGAGATGGCGAAGCCGATCACCAGCGCGATCACCGTGAGCTCGACGTGCTGGATCAGCTTGGGCTGGAACAGCGACCCCCAGTTCTGGGCAAACCAGTGCCAGCAGAAGGCGCCGTTGTGCAGCACGCAGGAGTCCGAGGTGCCGTAGTGGGGGATGACCGGCCCGCTGGCGGCGGCCACGGCCGCCCCGCTCATCGGGTCCCGGTCGCTGAGCCCCGGCGGGCGTGCTGGGCTTCGTCGTGGAGGGTCCGGTTGATCAGCTCGATCGACACGTAGCCGGCGACCCGCCCCTCGCCGTCCAGCACCAGCAGGGGGCGCAGCGAGTCGGTCATCATCAGCGAGAGCGCCTCGCGCATGGTGAAGGCGGTGGTCACCGTCTGGCCGATGGTGCGGGCGTCGGAGTCGGTGACCCGGCCGTCGGCCAGCCGGTCGGGCGGCACCTCACCCAGCGGATGGCCGTCCGTGTCCACCAGCACGACGCCTGTGCCGGGCAGCAACTGGTTGCGGACCGAGCCGATCGGCTGGCCCGGCCTGACGCACGGGGCGGCGATGAGGTCGAGATCGGCCAGCCTGGTCAGGGCCAGGCGCTTGAGGCCGCGGTCAGCTCCGACGAAGCGGGCCACGAAGTCGTCGGCCGGGTGGGCCAGGATCTCGTTGGGGGTGTCGTACTGCACCAGTTCGCCCCCCTCCCGCAGGATGGCGATGCGGTCACCCATCTTGATCGCCTCGTCGATGTCGTGGGTGACGAAGACGACCGTCTTGCGAATGGCGGACTGCAGCCTGAGGAACTCGTTCTGCAGGTGCTCACGGTTGATCGGGTCGATGGCGCCGAAGGGCTCGTCCATCAGCATCAGCGGGGGGTCGGCGGCCAGGGCCCGAGCCACGCCGACCCGCTGGCGCTGGCCGCCGGACAGCTGGCCGGGGAAGCGGCTGCCCATCTCCTCGGGAAGCCCGACCAGCTGGAGCAGATCGGCGCTGCGCCGGGCGATGCGCTCCTTGTGCCAGCCCAGCAGCTGGGGGACCACCCCGACGTTGGCCGAGATGGTGATGTGGGGGAACAGCCCGATCTGCTGGATCACGTAGCCGATCTCCCGCCGGAGGTCGGACGGGTCCCGCTTGAGCACGGTGACCCCGTCGATCAGGATGTCCCCGCTCGTGAGCTCGATCATCCGGTTGACCAGGCGCATGGCGGTGGTCTTGCCACAGCCGGAGGGCCCGACCAGGACGCAGATCTCCCCGGCAGGCACCTCCAGGCAGAGGCGGTCGACGGCCGCCGTCTTGGCTCCCGGGTAGCGCTTGGTCACGTCTCTCATCTCGAGGGGAGCCGCAGCCGTGTTGGTCGTCGGAGGTTCGTTCACTGGGTTTTGCTCCCCTCTGGGCTGAATCCCGGGGCATGCCAAGTTATCACAGCCCTCCCCCTTGCAATCGGATGGGCCCTGCAGCTTTTCCCAGGTCCGCCAGCGGGGTAGCAATGCGAGGCGGAGCGGGCCCATCTGGTCCCAGCTCGGCCCACCTGAGCCCACTTGGACCCCACTTAGACCAAAGGAGACCGTCCATGACCAAGCGCCGCCTCGAGTGCCCGCTGGCCCTGCTGCTGGCGGCGGCAGGCGCGGTGGCGCTGGCCGCCTGTGGGACCCCGGGTGCCAACACCATCGAAAAGCCCGGCATCCAACAGACATCGCCCGGGAAGGACAAGCCGGTGGTCACGCTGGGCTACGAGCGCTCCACCGACGAGCGGGTCCTTGGCCACCTCTACGGCCAGGCTCTCCAGGCCAAGGGCTACCGGGTCAGGCTCAGGCCGACCGTTGGCAGCCCGGCGGCCCTCGACAAGGCCCTCGCCAGCCGCCAGATCGACCTCTACCCCGGGTACACCGGAGTCATCGACCGCCAACTGGCCAAGGTCGCCGCCCCACCAACCTCGCCCCAGCAGGCCTACCAGGCGGCCGCCCAGCTCGAGAAGAAGCGCGGCTTCACCATGATGCACCCCACTCTCTTCCAGGATGTCGGCCGGGTCGCCACCACCAACACCTTCGCCAACGCCCATGGGCTGCTCACCACCGAGGACCTCGGGAAGCTGCCCTCCTTCACCTTCGGCGCCCCGCCCGAGGCCAGGACCAGCTTCGACGGCCTGGTGGGGATGCAGCAGGTCTACCGCCTGACCAATGTCGTGTTCAAGGCACTGCCCGCCGGACAGCAGTACCAGGCGCTCGACCGTGGTCAGGTCGACACCATCGAGGCCTTCACCATCGACGGGCAGCTGGCCCGGGGCGGCTACCTGCTCCTCTCCGACCCCAAGGCCATCTTCGGCTTCGACAACGAGGCGCCGGTGGTCTCCGACCCGGTGCTCACCGAGGAGGGCCCGCAGTTCGTGGACACCCTCAACACGGTGAGCGCCCAGCTCACCGACCAAGCCATGCAGACCATGGACGCGGCGGTGGACCTCGACCACCAGGACCCGGCCGCCGCGGCCGGCAAGTTCCTCACGGACAAGGGCCTCAAGTAGGCGCCCGCGGGTCGGACGGGTATCATCTGGGCGGCCATGCAGCCCGTCTGGGGCCAGATGTCGACTCGAGGAGGTTGAGGAGGTGCTTCCATGGCGCGCCGGCCCCCCCTGCCGGCCGGTCCCTTGTCCCGGGCCCGCCGAGCCGAGCGGTCGCGGCGCGTCCTGGCCACCCGGGCGGTACGAGAGGCCATAGTCTCGCTGGCCGGCCTGGTCGGTCGGCCGGTGATCCAGGGCGGCAAGGAGATAGGCACCCTGGTCGACGTGGTGGCCAGGTGGGCCGACGAGCATCCGTACCCGCCCGTGACTGGCTTGGTGGTGCGAGTGGGCCGCAGCCTGGCCTTCATCGACGTCGAGCTGGTCGAGCGCCTGGCCCACGCCGAGGTGCGGCTGCGCCCGGCTCCTCTGGACCTGCGGGACTTCGAGCGCCGGCCGGGAGAGGTCATGCTGGCAAGGGACGTGCTCGACCACCAGCTGGTGGACGTCGACGGCGTCCAGGTCATCCGGGCCGCCGACTTGTACCTGGCCCCCGCCCTGGGCCGCATCCGCCTGGTCGGGGTGGACGTGAGCCTGCAGTCGCTCGTGCGCCGGCTGGGACCGGCCCGGTGGCGGCCGCGCCCCACCCCTGACCGGGTCATCGACTGGGCGGCCATCCAGCCCTTCGGCGAGTCCGTGCCCCAGGTCCGCCTGCGGACCTCGCACGAGGGGCTTCAACGGCTGCGCCCGGGAGAGCTGGCCGACCTGCTGGAGGACCTCGGCCGGCCGGCCCGCCAGGAGCTGCTGGCTGTCCTGGAGCCCGAGGCGGCGGCCGACGCCTTGGAGGAGATGGACCCGGACGAGCTGGAGGCGCTCCTGCGGGAGGCGGAGCCCGACCGGGCGGCCGCCCTGCTGGCCTCCATGGAGCCCGACGAGGCAGTCGACGCCCTGCGGGACCTGGGTCCCGAGGTCAAGGAGGCGCTGTTGGCCCACATGCCGGCCGAGACCGCCCAGCACCTGGCCGAGCTGCTGGCCTACCCCAGGGACGAGGCCGGCGGCTTCATGACGACCACGCTGGTGACGGCCGGCCCAGCCGACACGGTGGGAGAGGTCCGCCGGCGCCTGGCCGAGCTGGCCGACCACCGCGACGTCATCGACGCGGTGGCGGTGCTCGACGAGGCCGGGCGCCTGGTGGCCGACCTGACCCTCTACGACCTGGCGGTGGCCGAGCCGGCCACTCCGGTCGGCGAGCTGGCGGACGGCACCCAGCCGGTCACGGTGGGCCCGTCGGCCGGTGTGGCCGAGGTGGCGGCCCAGCTCATCGAGTCCCGTCGCTCCTCCCTGGTGGTGGTGGAGGACGGCCGGCCGATCGGGCGCATCCTGGCCGACGACATCGTCGACGCCCTCACCCCCGACCGGGGGCGGCTGCACTTCCCCAGGCTCCTGCAATGAGCCTCGAGGTCACCGCCCGACCGCCCGAGGGGGGCGAGCCCCGCGGAGGCCGGTCGCCGGCGGCCGAGGAGGCGCCCAGGGCCTCGCGCTGGCGGCGCTTCCTCACCTACCTGGCGGTGGCCGGTCCCGGTCTCATCGCGGCCAACGCCGGCAACGACGCCGGAGGCATCGCCGTCTACGCGTCGGCCGGCTCGCAGTACGTGTACCGCACCCTGTTCTTCATGGTCCTGGTCACCGTCGGGCTGGTGGTGGTCCAGGAGATGTCGGCCCGGCTGGGCGCCTACACCGGCAAGGGATTGGCCTCGCTCATTCGAGAGGAGTTCTCCGTCCGGTTGGCCACCCTGGCGGTGGCCTGCCTGCTGCTGTCCAACGTCGGCCTGGTGGTCTCCGAGTTCGCCGGCATCGGGGCCGCCTTCGAGCTGTTCGGGGTCTCCCGCTACATCTGCATCCCCCTGGCCGCGGTGGTCATCTGGGCTCTGGTGCTGTTCGGCTCCTACCGCTACGCCGAGCGGGTTTTCCTGATGATGTCGCTCGCCTTCCTGTCCTACCCGGTGGCCGCCATCCTGGCCCATCCCCACTGGAAGGTGGTCGCCCTGGAGACGGTGCTGCCTCACTTCCTGGGCACCAAGGGCTTCATCTTCGTGGGTGTTGCCCTCATCGGCACCACCATCTCCCCCTACATGCAGCTCTACGCGGCAGCCGGGGTGGTCGACCGTGGCATCGGGCCCGAGGAGTACCGCCTGGAGCGGGTGGACGTGGTGGGCGGAGCGCTCTTCGCCAACGTGGTCTCCATATTCATCATCATCGCGGCGGCCGCCACCATCGGGGGCATGGGTCCCTTGAGCTCGGCCAAGGAGGCGGCCGAGGCGCTGCGGCCGGTGGCCGGGGCGGGGGCCGAGATCCTGTTTGGCCTGGGCCTGCTGGGGGCGTCGGCCCTGGCCGGGGCGGTGGTGCCGCTGTCCACCTCCTACGCGGTGTCCGAGGCCATCGGCGTGGAGCGGTCGGTGTCGCGGCGCTTCAGCGAGGCGCCGCTGTTCCTCGGGCTGTTCACCGCCCAGGTGGTCATAGGGGCGGCGGTGGCCCTCACTCCGGTGAACCTGATCCGGCTGCTGGTGGGGACCCAGGTCCTCCAGGGCGTGATCACGCCGGTGGTCCTGGGCTTCATCCTGGTGCTGGCCAACCGGCGCCGCCTGCTCGGGACGGCGGTGAACGGCCCCGTGTTCCGCAAGGTGGCGCTGGTGTCGGTGCTGGCGGTGGCGGGGATGTCGGTCGTCTACCTCTTCCAGACGCTGCTCGGCCTGCTCGGGCTGGCTTGACCGGCCAGCCGGCGCCAAGGCGCCCTGGATGGCCGGAAAAAAAGAGGGCGGCTCGCCAAAGGCGAGGCAATGCCTCGGGGGTGCTCGGGGGCTCTGCCCCCCGAGTGTGCGAGGCTCTCGCGCCATGAAGAGCTCCCCGGGCCGGTCCCGGCTGCGGATCGCCTTCCTAGTCTATCGGGGCAACCCTCACTCCGGGGGCCAGGGCGTCTACACCCGCCATCTGACTCGGGAGCTGGTCGGCCTCGGCCACCAGGTCGAGGTCTTCGCCGGTCAGCCCTACCCGGTGCTCGACGACGGGGTGGGCCTGGTGGCGGTGCCCAGCCTCGACCTGTACCGCCAGCCCGACCCGTTCCGCCTGCCCCGGGCGTCCGAGCTGCGCTCGCCCATCGACGTCCTGGAGCTGGCCATCATGTGCGCAGCCGGCTTCCCGGAGCCGTTGACCTTCAGCCTGCGGGCCCGCCGGGCGCTGGCCGGCCGGCGAGGCCAGTTCGACCTGGTCCACGACAACCAGTGCCTGGGGCGCGGCATGGTCGGGCTGATGGCTGACGGCTGGCCCCTGCTCACGACCGTGCACCATCCGATCACCGTCGACCGCGACCTCGATATGGCCCACGCGTCCGGGTGGCGGCGGCGGCTGTCCGTCCGCCGCTGGTACGGCTTCCTCGCCATGCAAGTCGAGGTGGCCCGCCAGCTGCCCGCCATCGTCACCGTGTCCGCCTCGTCGGCGGCCGACATAGTCACCCACATGGGCGTGGACCCCTCCCGCCTGGCGGTGGTGCCGGTGGGGGTGGACACCCGGCTCTGGCGGCCCCTCCAGGGCATGGAGCGGGTACCGGGGCGCCTCATGACCACGGCCAGCGCCGACGTGCCCATGAAGGGGCTGGTGCCGCTGCTGGAGGCGCTGGCCAAGGTCCGCACCGAGCGCCATGCCGAGCTGGTGGTGGTGGGCTGGCCCCGCAGGCAGACGCAGGTCTCGGCGACCATCGAGCGCCTGGGACTGGGCCGGGCGGTCCGCTTCGTGAGCGGTCCCAGCGACGAGGCCATGGTCGAGCTGTACGCCCGGGCCGAGGTGGCGGTGGTCCCGTCGCTGTACGAGGGCTTCTCGTTGCCGGCCATCGAGGCCATGGCGTGCGGCGTCCCGGTCGTCGCCACCACTGGTGGGGCTCTCCCCGAGGTGGTCGGGACTGACGGCGTCACCGGGCTGCTCGTTCCCCCCGGGGATCCGGGCGCCTTGGCCATGGCCCTGGGCCGAGCACTCGACGACGGCGGCCTGCGGGCCCGATTGGGGGCGGCCGGGCGGGAACGAGTGGCCCGCTGCTTCACCTGGCGGGCCACCGCCGAGGCCACCGTCGAGCAATATCGGGCTCTGTTGGCCTGTCGGCGCCCCGGGCCGGGCACCCTCTCCGGCCCCTCCACCGCCCCGGGGGAGCCGGGCGGGGTCGCGACCCCGCCACCGGCCATGCTCTCGGGTGACGGCTGAGTGCTCTCGGTCGACTACTCCCGGCTCGGCCTGCAGCCCGGCGAGCGTCTGCTGGACCTGGGGTGCGGGGCAGGCCGGCACGCCTACGAGGGCCTGCGCCGGGGGGGACGGGTGGTCGCCGTCGACAGCGACCCGGCCGAGCTGCTTGGGGTCAGGGCGGTGGCGGCATCCATGGTCGGCGGTGTGGTGGGGAGCGGCCAGGCCGGCGACGGGGACGGAGGTTCGTCAGTGGGCAGCGTGGCCGGAGACGCCACCAGGCTCCCTTTTCGAGAAGGGGCCTTCGACAGGGTCATTGCTGCCGAGGTCCTCGAGCACGTCCCGGCCGACCAGCTGGCCATGGCCGAGCTGGCCCGGGTCCTGCGCCCGGGCGGGACGCTGGCGGTGACCGTGCCCAGGTTCGGGCCCGAGGTGGTGAACTGGGCTCTCTCCGACACCTACCACCAGGTCGAGGGCGGCCACGTCCGGATATACCGCCGGTCCGCCCTGCTGGCCCGGCTGAGACGGGCAGGCCTGGACCTCCGAGCCAGCCACCACGCCCACGCCCTGCATTCGCCCTACTGGTGGCTGCGCTGTGCGGTGGGCGTGCAGCGAGAGGACCACCTGCTGGTGCGGGCCTACCATCGCCTGCTGGTGTGGGACATGACCGTTGCCCCACCGCTCACGAGGGTCACCGAGCGCCTCCTCAACCCCATTCTCGGCAAGAGCCTGGTCCTGTACCTGGTCAAGCCGCCGTGAGGGGGGCTCTTTCCGGCGCTGCCCTCGCTCCACCGGCCCTGCCGAGCGCGCCCGTTGCCGCCCTGCCGAGCGCGCCCGTTGCCGCCCTGCCGAGCGCGGCCGTTGCCGCCCTGCCGAGCGCGCCCGGCGCGGCCATGTCCGGAGCCCAGATGGTTGCCACCGCGGGAACCATCGCCGGCGTGCAGCTGGCCAACGGCATGATCCCCTGGTTCCCCGGTGGCCATGCCGATCCCTGGAACCATGTCGAGGCGGCCATGGCCCTGGCCGTGGCCGGGTACCGCTCCGAGGCGGAGGCGGCCTACGAGTGGCTGCGCTGCGCCCAGCAGGCCGACGGCTCGTGGTCCACCTACTACCGGGCGTCGGGCATCGAGGTGGCCCGGCGGGACACCAACGTGAGCGCCTACGTGGCCACCGGCACCTGGCACCACTTCATGGTCACCGGGGACACCGGGTTCCTGGAGACGATGTTCTCGTCGGCGGTCGAGCCGGCCCTGGACTTCTGCCTCGGCCTGCAGCAGGCGGGCGGAGAGGTGCTGTGGGCCCTGGAGCCGGACGGCTCACCTGGTCACTTCGCACTGCTCAGCGGCTCTTCCTCGCTGTATCTGAGCCTGCGATGCGCCATCGCCTCCGCTGAGTGGCTGGGGCGGGAACGGCCGGACTGGGAGCTGGCGGCCGGGCGGCTGGCTCGGGCGGTGGAGCGCCGGCCGGAGGCCTTCGCGCCCAAGCACCGCTGGGCCATGGACTGGTACTACCCCGTGCTGACCGGGGTGGTCACCGGGCTGGCGGCGAGGGAGCGCCTGTGGGGGAGATGGGGGGACTTCGTGATGGAGGGGCTCGGCGTGCGCTGCGTCTCCGACCAGCCGTGGGTCACCGCGGCCGAGACGGCCGAGTGTGCCATGGCCCTCAACGCCGCCGACCTGCCCTGCGAAGGGCAGCGTCTGCTGGCCTGGGCCCACCACCTCCGTGACGCCGACGGCTCGTACTGGACGGGCTGCGTGCATCCCCAGCAGGTTCATTTTCCGGGAGGGGAGCGGACCACCTACACCGCCGCCGCGGTGATCCTGGCGGCTGACGCCCTGGGCAGGACCAGTCCCGCCGCCGGGCTCTTCGGCGGCCATGGGCTGCCGGGCGCTCTGGACCCTGCGCTCCCGGCCGGCTCAGTACCCGCCGGCTCAGTACCCGCCGGCTCACTCCCGCTTCGCTGACACCCGCTTCGCTCACGCCCGGTCCGCTCACGCCCGGTCCGCTCACGCCCGGTCCGCTCACGCCGGGTTGGCGACCCGGCGCAGCACTCTCAGGCTGCCGCACGCCGACTCGTGGGTGAAGCCACCCTCGTCCAGGGCCGCCCGCCAGATGTCATAGGGGGGACGCCCGCCCTCGGCGGGGTCCGGGAAGACGTCGTGAATGGCCAGGAGCCCACCGGGGGCGATCATGGGCGCCCAACCCTGGTAGTCAGCCCACGCCGGCTCGGTTCCGTGGCCGCCGTCGATGAAGACCAGGCTCAACAGGGTGCGCCAGTGAGCAGCCACCGTGGCCGAGTCGCCGACCACGCCCACCACTGCGTGCTCCAGGCCGGCCCTGGAGACCGTGGACCGCCAGGTCGCCAGAGTGTCGAGCCTCCCGCTCACCGGGTCGACCAGGGAGGGGTCGTGGTGCTCCCAGCCAGCCTGGTTCTCCTCGGAGCCGTGGTGGTGGTCGACGCTGAACAGCACGGTGCCCCCCTCGGCGGCTGCGACGCCCAGGTAGACGGTCGACTTGCCGCAGTAGGCGCCGACCTCGACCAGCGGCCCGAGGCCCCCGCTGGCAGCCTGCCGGCCCGCCTGATGCAGCGCCAGTCCCTCCTCGTCGGGCATGAAGCCCTTGGCTGATCGAGCGATGGCCAGCCACCGCCTCTCGCTGGCCCCTGGTGCCTCGACCACCGGGCAAACTCTCGCGCCATTTTCGACTCCAGGTGCTCGGCGACCGGAGCGCCTGCGCAGCGGGTCACGGCGGAGAGTGCCGAGGGAGGCCGCAGCCCGGCTCCGGCCTCACGCCGCGCTCACGGCGCTGGCCACGGCGAAGCCCAGTAGGGCCCCACCGGCCAGGCGGCGCACGAGGGGAAGGGGGACCAAGCGGGGGAGGCCCCGGCCGGCAGCCACGGCAATGGCCGCCACTGCCCAGAGGGCAACGGTGGCGCCGGTGAACACCGCCAACGGCTGGTGGTAACGGGCGGCGAGGTTGGCCGTGAGGATCTGCGTCAAGTCTCCCCACTCGGCCAGGAAGACCACGCCGAACGAGGTGAGCAGCACCCGCCCGGCGGGTGGGGCAGCGAGCTCAGTCGGCGCCGCTGCCTCCGGCGGCTGGGAGGGCGGGGACTCCGGTCGGCTGGCCAGCTCCCTGCCCTTGTGCTCCTCGGCCGACTCGGGGACGAGCAGGAGGTAGGCGGCGCCGGCGGCAAAGAGGACCGCCACCACGATCTGCACCGCCTCGTGGGGTAGGAGCGTCAGCAGGCTGCCGGCGCCCACCGCGATGCCGGCGTGGAGAACGAAGGCGCCAGCCACCCCCATCCACACCAGCAGGGGTCGAAATCTCGTGCCCAGCACCAGCGAGGCGACGAACGTCTTGTCCGGCAGCTCGGCCGGGAAGACCAGGGCGGCGACGGTTGCCGCCACGGCGAGGCTCACGCTGGCTGGACCAGGGGCTTCAAGCGCCCGAGAATGCCAGCAATCCCCCCGGACCGGCCACGTAGATGAGGGACCCGCTGACGGTGGGGGTGGCGAAATGGGCGACGTGGCCGGCGCTCGCCCTTGCCTTGGCGGCACCGGTGGCCAGGTCCAGGCCGACAAGGTAGCCGTGGTCGGTGTCGAGGGCCCACACCACTCCACCGGCCACCACGGGCGCGCCCGGGCGGCCCGAGCTGGCCGCCCGCCAGGCAACCGCGAAGCTGGCGGCGCCGATCCGCAGGGCGACCAGCCCGGTGGTGCACGCCACCAGCACCAGGGACCCTGAGGCGGCGGTGGCCCCGTAGGCGCCTCCCGGGCAGACTGGGGCCGAGAAGGCAGGATGGCCGATCCCACCCAGGTGGGCGGCATCCAGCAGGTAGCCGACGCCGCTCTTGCCGATCTGGAACACCAGGCTGTTCCCCACCAGCAGGGGGCCGGTGGAGCCGAGGTCGGCGTCGTCGGCGTTGAGCTGGGCGAAGTTCGAAGGGGCGAAGTAGTCCTGTCGTACCAGGCCCGGCGACAGGCGGATCACCGCGTTGCCACCGTCGAAGGACGTCAGTGAGCTGCCGTTGCCGGTGGCGACGTAGAGGTCGCCGGCTTGGTCGACGGCCGGCCCGGAGGGTGCCCAGACGGCGCCCTCCCGTTGACTGGGGACCTGGTAGACGCCTAGCGGTCCGGCGCCCGGGCCTGCGGACACCAGGTAGCCGTGGTAGTCGCCACAGTCACCATAGAGGCCGCCGAAGGGGACATAGATACGGCCCTGCGACAGGGCCAGCGCCCCCCGCTGCTGCTCCACCAACGGGTTGGAACCCGGTGGATCGACCACCTGTCGAGAGCGAACGGCCCCGCTGGCCAGGTCCAGCCGGTAGAGCAGGTGGCGCCCGGGCCTGACGAAGGCGACGACCCAGAGGCTGCCCGTCGCCTGGTCGATCACCGGGGTGCCGGTTATGCCGGACGGGTCGATGTCGCCACAGGGCAGGGCGCCGCCGCTGACCGGCTGGCCGAGCGACGTGTGCCAGCGGACCTGGCCGGTGGCGGCCTGCAGGCCAAAGACGGTGTCGCCCTCGGTGGCCACCACCACCAGACCGTTGGCCACGAGGGGTTCGGCGTACACCGCCGCCCCGTCCAGGTGGGTGGCCCACCGGCTCACCAGCGGGCCAGCCGGGGGCGACGCCGGGGCGGTGCCGCTGCGGGCCGCGTCGTGATGGTAGGTGGGCCAGTCGGCACCGGTGGTGCTTCCGGCGACGGAGCTGCCGGGTGCTGAGGCGGTCTGGGTGGAGGCGGTGGCGCTGCTCGGAGGCCCGCTGGCAGCCGAGCGGGCCGCCGGACCGCCGGAGGGGCCGCTGCCTCGGCCGGAGCCATGGCCGGTGGTGCCGCAGGCGGCCAGGAGCAGGGCGAGCGCCACCAGGGTGGCGGGGAGATGACGGGACGCGCATCGGGCCATGGGTCCATGATCCCCCGAGGCGGGCGCGGGGTCACGCCAAGCCCTGGCCGCCCGTCCCTGGCCCCGGCGCGGCCTCGCCCGCGGCACTCTCTGCAGGCCCTCGCCCGCGGCACTCTCTGCAGGACCTCGTCACCGGCACTGTCCGTAGGACCTCGCCAGCGGGCCCTGCCGGATGCCGAAGCCACGCCATAGCATGGGTCAGGCATGGACATGCTCCCGTTCGAGGCCAAGGCCACCGTGCGCCGGGTCAGCCTGGTGCGCCTCAGCGCCGAGATCGCCCGCTCGGCGGCATCCGTCGGCCTGGTGGCGGTCGAGGGCGAGGTCGTCCATCCGAAGACCACCGGCAGCGGGCGGGTCTACCTGACCCTGCGGGACCGGGCCTGCCAGCTCACGGTGACCTGTCCGCCGGTCCGGGTTCGCCGGTGCCGCACCGTGCACGGCGAGCGAGTCTGTGTCACCGGCTCCCTGTCCTGGCTGAACGACAGGGGCCAGCTGCTGCTGGTGGCTGACGAGGTGGTGCCGGTGGGGGCCGGGGCCATTGCCGCCGCGCTGGCCGACGTGCGCCGTCGCCTGGGCGCCGACGGCCTGCTGGGCCGGCCCGGCCGTCCGATTCCCCGCCTACCGGCAGTGGTAGGCGTGGTCTGCGGGACCGACGCAGCGGTGAGGGCCGACATCGAGTCGGTGGTGGCCGTTCGCTACCCCGGGTACCCCGTCGACTTCGTCGAGGTGCACGTGTCCGGACCGGGAGCAGCCGAGGCCGTGATGGGCGCGCTGGCCAGGCTGGATGCCCGCCCGGAGGTGGAGGTGGTGATCCTGGCGCGCGGTGGAGGAGAGCCCTCGTCGCTGATGGCCTTCAGCGACGAGGACCTGTGCCGGGCCATTGCTGCGTCGAGCACCCCAGTGGTCTCTGCCATCGGCCACGAGGGTGACCGGCCACTCTGCGATGAGGTGGCTGACCTGCGTTGCGGTACCCCTTCCCTGGCTGCGGCAGCGGTGATCCCCGACCAGGTGGAGCTGGTGGCACAGCTGGACAAGGCTCTGGTCTCGGCGGGTGCCGGGGTAAGCCAGCTGCTGGCCGGGGCGGTCGCTCGACTGGCCGGGATCGATCCTGCCGGCGCGGTACGGGCCGGTCTGGCCGCCGGGGAAGCCCGGTTGGAGAAGGCTCAGGCCGGCTTGGCCCCCACCGCCCTGCGCTGGCGGGTGGCCGACGCCGGCCGGCGCCTGGCCGGCGTGGACTGGAGAGGGCCCTTGGTCCGCCGGGTGGGGGCGGCGGGAGTCGACCTGGCGGCGCGCCGCCGGGAGACCGAGGCACTGGGCCCGGCCAGGGTCCTGGCCAGGGGCTACGCCGTGGTTCGCGGCACCGACGGGACGGTGGTCCGCGATCCTGCCCAGGTCGCCCTGGGAGACGATATCGACGTCGAATTGGCCCGCGGCAGTCTGCGGGCCACCGTAGCCAGCGCCGGCCCATGAGCTTCCCGACCCTGCCGAGCGAGGAGCGGGGAGCTGGCCCGGCCGGGCCGGCTGGCCAGGGCCAGCGGCCTGAGGAGGGGGCCGGCACCCGCGGGTGGCGCGGACCGGCCGTGGAGTCGCTCAGCTACGAAGAGCTGGTGGAGATGCTCGAGGACCTGGCCCGTCGCATGGCAGCTGGAGACGTCGGCATCGAGGAGGCAGCCGAGCTCTACGAGCAGGCCGGGTTCGTCCACCGAATTGCGAGCGAGCGCCTGGAGCGCGTCCGCCGGCGGGTCGAGGACCTGGAGAAGGGCACCGCCTCCCCGCCCTCCTGAGCACCTTTGGAGGGGGCCGGGCCTCGGTCGAGAGCTGGCGGGGTAGCCTTGGACGGGTACCGCCAAGGCGAGGAGGCTGGGCATCTCATCCGATCAGCAGGACTTGGCCGAGGTCATCGTCGACGAGCACCGGCGGATCATCGGCCTGTTGGACGAGTTGGGCACCAGGCGCCAGGACCGCTTTCCTCTGGCCCACCGCCTGATCGACGAGCTGGCCGCCCACACCGCGGTCGAGCATCAGCTGTTGTACCCGGCGCTGCGCGACATGGTGCCGGGCGGGATCGAGATGGCCGACCAGGCCCAAGAGGAGCACCGCGCCATGCGTGCCGCCCTGGTCGCCATCGAGGGAAGCCATCCCGGTGAGGCGGAGTTCGAGGAGGCGCTCACTGCCGTGCGGTCCGAGCTGGCGGCCCACGTCCCGGTCGAGGAGAACGAGCTCCTTCCGGCGCTGCGAGCGGTGCTCGGCTCCGAGAAGCTGGGCGAGCTGGGTGTGTTCTACCTGCAGCTGAGGGAGAGCATCCCGTCCGGCTTGCAGGGTCTGCCCGCCGACATCCCCCAGCCCGAGTTCCGTAGCTGGTAGCGGGGACGCCGACCTCGACGTGGCGCCAACGCCGGCAGCCATACCCTTGCCAACGTGCTCGCCGGCGCCACTGCCCAGAGGTGAGCTTCCCGCCATGATGCCGCCGGCGGGCTCCTCAGGTCAGAGCGCCGCCTCCAGCGCCTCGGCCAGGCGGGGACCATCTCGTTGGGCGAAGGCCAGGTTCACCTCCAGGCGCTCCAGGCTCTGCTCGACGGTGCGTCCGCCCGAGGGGACCGGGTGGTCGCCCAGGAAAGCCCGCACGTCGGCAGCCAGGCTCGGGCGGCACAGCCCCGACACCCCGCTGAGCATGCGGGGGATGGTGTTGCGGGGAAAGCGGGCCAGCAGCTCGTCCCAGTGGGCCTTGACGAACTCCCACGCCGCCGGGCCGCCCTCCCGGTTGACCAGCACCAGGTTGATCATGAACGGTGCGTTCTGGGTCCGGGCCTCGGTGCGGGCCAGCTCCAGGGCACGCGCCACCAGGTCCGGCTCTCGGAAGCGGGCCAGGCCGTACAGGTAGCGGGTCTCCTCCTGGGGGTTGGCCGGGTGGCGGTAGCGCTCCAGGAAGGCCTCGAAGTCGGCCTCCCCGCCGTTGACCGCCACCACCGCCACCACCGCGCCGGTCAGGTCCGCCTCGATGGTGTCCTTGCCGGCTACCGCCTCGGCGTGGATGCGCCTGGCCCACTCGATCACCACCGCGTCGTCGGCCAGGGTGCCGAGGGCGTCGAGCAGGGTGGCCCGCAGGGTGCCGGTCCTCTCCCCCTCGCCGCTCCTGGCTGTCCACCCCACCCGTTCGAGGGCAGGGCGGAGACGGGCCCGGGCGAAGCTCTGGAGCATCTCCCGGCTCTGGTGGCCGGCCACCCGGTCGAGCAGGGCCAAGGCGCCGACCACCACGCCCCAGACGCTGGGATCGGACTCATCCGTCAGCCGTCCCACCAGAGCCAGGAAGGCGGGCAGAGCCTGGGTACCCGCCAGCACCTCGGCCCAGGTGTCGCTCACCAGGTTGAACCGCTCGAGGGGGTCCAGGTCACCCAGACGGTGAGGGAGCGCCTCAGCCAGCCCGCCGTACTGGTGGGACCGGTAGAAGCCCCAGCCGCCTTCGTTCACCACCACCCAGCGGACCCGGCCACCGAGGTCCACCCTGCTCCCGCCGGCCGCCAGGAGGACTCGATGGTGCTCGACGTGCTCGCCGCTGCCGGCTCCGTCGGACCCCCCCGGGCCGCCTCCGCCCGCCCCTTCGATGCCCGCCCCCTCGATGCCCGCCCCCTCGATGCCCGCCCCCTCGATGCCCGCCCCCTCGATGCCTGCCCGCAGCATGACGGGCACCTGCCAGTCGGCGCCGATGGCTCCTCGCTCGGCGGCCTCCGGCCGGTAGCGAAATGGTCGCTGGTCCAGCGCCAGGGCCCTCCGGTTCCCGCTGGCCGAGACCTGCACCAGGGGATGACCCCCCTGGAAGATCCAGCTGTCCATGGTCGCTCGAACCGGCTCGCCCGTCACCGTCTCGATGGCGTCCCACAGGTCGGTGGTCTCGGCGTTGGCATGGCGGTGGGCGTCGAGGTAGTGGCTTATCCCCCGCCGGAAAGGCTCGGCACCGAGGTAGCGCTCGAGCATGCGCAGCACGGCCGCCCCCTTCTCGTAGGTGAGGATGTCGAACATCCCCTCGGCCTCGGCCGGCCGCCCCACCGGGAACTCGATGGGCCGGGTCGAGGCCAGCCCGTCGGTCTCCATGGCCGTGCCCCGCGACAGCCCGAAGGTGACCCACCGCTGCCACTCGGGGCGGAAGGCATCCACGCAGAGCAGCTCCATGAAGGTGGCGAAGGCCTCGTTGAGCCACAGCCCGTTCCACCATCTCATGGTGACCAGGTCCCCGAACCACATGTGGGCGATCTCGTGGGACACCACGTCGGCCACCCGCTCCAGCTCGGCCCGGGAGGCAGCCGCCGGGTCGATCAGCAGCACCTGCTCCCTGAAGGTGACCGCCCCCAGGTTCTCCATGGCCCCAGCCGCGAAATCGGGCAGGGCGATGAGGTCCAGCTTGTCGGCCGGGTACGCGATGGCGAACCAGGCCGAGAAGAACCTAAGTGCATGAGCCCCCACCTCCAGGGCGAAGTCGCACAGATGAGCCTTCCCCGGCACGTGGACGACCCGGAGTGGTACCCCGTCGACGTCGATCGCCTCGGTGGCCTCCAACGGGCCGACCACCATGGCTACCAGGTAGGTGGACATGGGCATGGTGTCGGCGAAGCGCACTCGCCGCTTGCCCTCCCCGGCCGGGGACTCCCCGACCCTGGACTCAGATGCCACTGCCGCGTTGGAGATGGCCGCCAGGCCCTCGTCGACCACCAGGGTGACCGAGAACACCGCCTTGCGGTCCGGCTCGTCCCAGCACGGAAAGGCCCGGCGGGCGTCGGTGGACTCGAATTGGGTGGTGGCGATGACCTGCGTGCCGCCCGCCGGGTCGTCGAAGGTGGACCGGTAGAAGCCCCGCAGCTTGTCGTTCAGGGTGCCCGAGAAGCGCAGGCGAAGGGTGGCCGGGCCGGGGGGGACCTCGGTGGGAAGCCGCAGCACCACCTGCTCGTCTGGCTCGTTCATGGCCACCGCCAGCTGATGGGCGGAGCCGTCGGGGGTCGTGAGGCTGGCCGTGGCTATCTGGAGCTCGGCGGCGTTGAGGACGACCTCGGTGATCGGCTGGTGGATCTGGAGGGATACCGCCTCCTCTCCGGCGAACGTCGCCGCTCCCAGGTCGGGCGTGATGGTCAGCTCGTAGCGCATGGGCGTGACGGTGCGGGGCAGGCGGTAGGCAGCGTCACTGTTGACCGGGGTCTGGTTCATGACAACCCGAGGCTAGGCGCTACGGTGAGCGTCCATGGCCGACCATTCGCCGCCCGACCGGATCGACGTGGTCGGCATCGGCAGCGCCATCGTCGATGTGCTGGCCTACGCGTCGGACGAGGCAGTGGCCTCTCTCGGCCTGGCCAAGGGGTCCATGACCCTCGTGACCCAGGACGAGTCCGACCGGCTGTTGGCGGCCATGGGCCCGGCCGCCCGGGCGTCGGGGGGCTCGGCCGCCAACACCATGGTCGGGGTGGCATCTCTGGGCGGGTCGGTCGCCTACCTGGCCAAGGTGGCTGACGACGACCTGGGCCAGGTCTTCCGCCGTGACATCCGAGCCGCCGGGGTGCGCTTCGCCGACATGACGCCGGGGGCGGGTGGCGCGGCCGCCGGAGCCGATGGTGCCGGGACCGGACGCTGCTTGGTCCTGGTCACCCCCGACGCTGAGCGCACCATGAGCACCTACCTGGGGGTAGCCTCTCAGCTGGGAACCGAGGATGTCGACGCCGACCTGGTGTCCCGGGCGAGCGTCCTCTACGTGGAGGGGTACCTGTGGGACCTTCCGGCCGCCAAGGAGGCCCTGGGGGGGGCCATGGCCTCCGCCCGTCGGGCGGGAGCGCAGGTGGCACTCAGCCTGTCGGACAGCTTCTGCGTAGAGAGGCACCGGGACGACTTTCGCGCCCTGGTGGACTCGGAGGTCGATCTGGTGTTTGCCAATGAGGCGGAGGTGACCCTGCTCACCGGTAAAGGTGACCTCGACTCGGCCGTCGACGAGCTGGCCCGGGGACCAGCCCTTTGTGCAGTGACCCGGGGACCGCAGGGCTCGGTGGTGGCGGCCGGCAGTGAACGGGTCCGGGTCCCGGCTTGGCCGGTGGAGGCGGTGGTGGACACGACAGGAGCGGGGGACCTGTACGCAGCCGGGTTCCTGGTCGGGCTAATTCGGGGCTCCGCCGGGGCAAAGGACCTGGAGAGCTGGGCCCGCCTGGGCAGCCTGGTGGCCGCCGAGGTGATCAGCCATCTGGGCGCCCGGCCCGGGCCGAGCCTGAGGGAGCTGGCCGAGCAGGCTGGCCTCCTCGAACCTAGCGGCGCCCAACAGCCTCCCGTATAGCCTCCCGGCATGGGGTTCGACCTGGGTGAGGCCCTGATGGGGCGGCGGCTCGAGGGTTACGCCCTGCACTCGCGCCACCTCAACCCCCAGACCCCTCGGGTGCTTCGGACCATCGGGTTCGACAAGGTCTACGAGAGGGGCGAGGGATCGTACCTGTACGACGTCGACGGCCGTCGGTACCTGGACTTCCTGGCCGGCTTCGGAGTCTTCGGGGTGGGGCGCAACCATCCGGTCGTCCGCAACACTCTCCACGAGGTACTGGACCGCCAGCTGGCCGACATGGTGCAGATGGACGCTCCCCTCCTGGCCGGCCTGCTGGCCGAGCAGCTCCTCGCCAAGGCGCCCGGTCTCGACCGGGCCTACTTCTGCAACAGCGGTACCGAGGCGGTGGAAGCCGCCCTCAAGTTCGCCCGCTGCGCCACCGGGCGCCCTCGCGTCGTCTACTGCGACTACGCCTTCCACGGGCTGACCGCCGGGTCACTGTCGGTGAACGGCTCGGCTGAGTTCCGCCACGGCTTCGGGCCGCTCCTGGCCGATACCGCCGTGCCGTTCGGTGACCTCGAGGCGTTGGAGCGCGAGCTTCGCCGGGGCGGCGTCGCCGCCTATCTGGTGGAGCCGATCCAGGGAAAGGGCGTCAACCTTCCCCCCGCCGGCTTCCTGGCCCAGGCCCAGGGTCTCCTGAGGGAGCACGGCGCCCTGCTGATCTGCGACGAGGTCCAGACCGGGGTGGGCCGCACGGGACGCTTCTTCGCCTACCAGCACGAGGAGGTCGAACCGGACATCGTCACCGTGGCCAAGGCCCTCTCGGGCGGGATGGTGCCCATAGGGGCCACTCTGGCCAGGGACTGGATCTTCAAGAAGGTCTACTCCTCCATGGACAGGATGCTGGTCCATGACTCGACCTTCGGGGGCAACGCCATGGCCATGGCGACCGGCCTGGCCACCCTTGCTGTGGTCGAGGAGGAGGGCCTGGTGGAGCGGGCCGCCCGTACCGGCCAGAGGCTGCAGGCCGAACTGCGTGTCCTGGCCCAGCGCTATGAGCTGCTGAGCGATGTACGGGGCAGGGGACTGATTATCGGCATGGAGTTCGACAAGCCGCAGTCGTTGCGCCTCCGGGGGAGCTGGGGGGTGCTGCACCGGGCCCGAGAGGGTCTGTTCGCCCAGGCGGTGGTGGGCACCCTCTTCCAGCGCCATCGGGTGCTGACCCAGGTGGCCGGCGACCACATGGAGGTCATCAAGGTGCTTCCCCCCCTCGTGATCGACGATGCGGAGGTCAGCTTGTTCATGGACGCCTTCACCGACGTCATGGACGCGGCTCACCGGGGCAGCGGGTTGATCTCCGACCTCGGTCGAGGCCTGGTGCGCCAGGCCCTCCGCCCAGCCCGGGCCCCCGACGGCCCTTGATCGTGCCAGGGCTGGGGCCCCGCTCCCGCCGGGCGGTGGCGCTCGGGGTCGCGACGCTGGCCGGGGCGGCGGGGCTCACCAGCTGTGGGTCCTCGTCCGGGCCCGACCAGACCGTCTCGGCGTTCCTCACCGCCTGGAGCCACAAGGACTACCCGGCCATGGTCGCCCTGGTGGAGGCGCCACCACCGAACTTCACCGCCACCTACACCGCTGCGGCAGCCGACCTGGACGTCACCGCCGCCAGCTATTCAGCCGGCAAGGCGGCCACCAACGCGTCGTCGGCGACCACGCCGATCACCAGCCACCTCACCCTCGGCGGCTACGGACCGCTCGAGATGCGCTCCGAGCTGCGTCTGCGTCAGGTCAACCGACGGTGGCTGGTGGAGTGGTCCCCGGCGGCCCTGGCCAGCCAGCTGGGCACCGGCGACCACTTCGCCGTCACTCGCAACTGGCCGGGGCGCGCCCCGGTGCTCGGGGCCAACGGGGTGTCGCTCACTGCACCCGGCGTGGAGGTCGGCCTGGTCGGCCAGCGGATCACCGACTCGGCGCAGGTCACCAGCCTGGCGGTGGCCGCCGGTCTCCCGGCGGCCAGGGTGGCGGCGGCAGTTAGCGCCGCCGCCACCCATCCCACCCAGCTCCAGCCGGTCGGAGTCCTGGCTCTCTCGACCTACCAGGCCCTCAAGGCGCAGCCGGGCACCACCCTCTACACCATCGGCGGCACCACCTTCACCCAAGGCGTCCAGTCGCCGCTCACCCCGGAGCTGGGCGCCCATCTGCTGGGCACCGTCGGCCCCATCACTGCCGCCCAGCTGCATGCCCTGGGGGCGCCCTACGACGCCAACGCCCGGGTGGGCCAGGGCGGCATCCAGGCAGCCTACGAGCGCAGGCTGGCCGGCACGCCAGCCCGGGCGGTCACCATCGTCGACGCCAGGGGAGCCACCGTGGCGACTCTCGGGTCCAAGCCGGCCACTCCCGGCCAGCCGGTCACCACCAGCATCGACCCGACCGTTCAGAAGGCGGCCGAGGCGGCCATGGCCGGCATCGACCCGTCCCAGCAGGCGGCCATGGTGGTGCTCCGGGCCTCCACCGGGGAGATCCTGGGGTCGGTCAGCCGACCGGCCACCTCGGCGTTCGACGTGGCCCTCGACGGCCAGGTCCCGCCCGGCTCGACGTTCAAGGTAGTCACCACCACCGCCCTGTTGGAGCATGGTGCCACTCCGTCGACACCGACCACCTGCCCCAAGACCCTTACCGTGAACGGGCAGGTCTACCGCAACTTCGAGGGGGAGGCGGCGACCCAGCTGAGCCTGGCCCAGGCCTTCGCCCAGTCGTGCAACACCGCCTTCATCGGGTTGGCGGGGACCCTGCCCGACGCCCAGGCGCTGGTGCGGGCGGCCAGCCTCTATGGCCTGGGCAGCGCTCCTGCGCCAGGGCTGCCGGTGGCCGCCAGCAAGGTGCCGGCCCCCACCGATGCCAATCAACGGGCGGCCACCGCCATCGGACAGGCTGGTGTCATCGTCTCGCCTCTCGCCATGGCCGGAGTCGCCGCCGCGGTCGCCTCCGGCGCCTATCGGCCACCCCGGCTGGTGGTCGGCGCCCCCGACGACTCCGCCCCGGCAGTGCCCATCCCTGGCGGGGTGGCCGATACCCTGCATGCCCTGATGAGCGCAGTGGTGACCAGCGGGACCGCCGCCGGGGCCGGCCTGCCGGGCGGCACCGCCGGCAAGACCGGCACCGCCGAGTTCGGCCCCGGGCCGAGCCCTTCGACTCATGCATGGTTCATCGGCTTCCGCGGAGACCTGGCGTTGGCGGTGTTCGTCTACGGCGGTGGGGTCGGGGGCCAGGTTGCCGCCCCCCTGGCCGCCAAGCTTCTCGACGGCCTGCCCGCCGGGTACGGGGCCGGGCCGGGCCGTTAGCCCCGACGGGTGGGACGCCGCCCACGGGTCGGCGACCCGGCCAGGCGCTCAGGAGCGCTCGCTTTGCTCCTCGGGCGGTAGGAAGGCCAGGCCCAGGTCGCCCAGGCGGACCAGGGTGGAGGCCACCCAGCGGGCCAGGGCGGCTATGCGCTCCTCGATGTTGGCCGGGTCCTCCAGGATCGTCTCGTCCAAGCGGTAGGTCCCCTCGTAGGAGACCTCCACCGCGCAGGGCGACGGCCCCCCGCCCGACTCCCAGCTCTGCTCCAGGGTGGGGCCGGAGCGCTCCAGGGTGTCAGTGCCGATGACCGGGCTCTCCTCGGGCAGGACGGCGACGACCGCCTCCGGGTCGGGCAGGGCGCTCAGGCGCTGGATTCGCAGGGCGATCTCCACCACCAGCTCGGGCAGGTCGTCGGGCGGCTCGCCGATGGACCACGACCGGTAGGCGCTCTGGCTCCAGGTCGGCCAGTCCAGGCTCAGGTCGGCTCTTACCCGGGGCGGTGTCCCCTCGCCTGGCAGGGAGTAGGAGGTCTCCCAGGACAGGTCTCCCAGGAACACGTCCACCTGGAAGCGCTCCTCCACCGCCTGGCGCTCCAGCAACGCAGCCGCGAAGCAGCGCCGGATGGTGCCGATGACTTCGAGGAGGACGTGGTCGATCATGGTTTGGCGATGGCGGCCGGACCTCCCGGCGCCTCAGCAGCTGAGGCTACCGTCTGGGTGTGGCCAACCACTGGCGGGAGCGGCGGGTCCTCGCCTACGCCCACCAGGGGGGAGCCAGGGAGGCGCCTTCCAGCACCCTTCATGCCATGCGCAGGGCCCTGGCGGCAGGAGCCACCGGTCTGGAGCTCGATGTCCACGCCACCGCCGACCGCCACCTGGTGATCTGTCACGACGCCACCGTGGATGCCACCACCAACGGTACGGGAGCGCTGTCCGACCTCACCCTGGCTCAGGTGCAGACCCTGGACAACGCCTACTGGTTCGTTCCCGGCGAGGAGGTCTCACCTGGCCGGGCGCCCGAGGACTACCCGCTGCGAGGCCTGGCCCCCGAGGATCCCGAGCTTGGCATCCCCACCCTCGTCCAGGTGCTGGAGGCCTTCCCCGGGGTTGTGCTCAACCTGGACATCAAGCGCACCGCCCCGGAGGTGGTGCCCTACGAGGCGGCCATGGCCGACCTGCTGAGCCAGTACGGGAGGTCCAGGTCGGGAGACGTGATCGTCGCCTCCTTCCACGATGCGGCCACGGCCGCCTTCTCGGCCCTCGCTCCGGGGGTGGCCACCGCCGCCGGTCCCCACGCCACCGGCGCCTTCTGGCAGGCGGTCCACTCCGGGGCGCAACCGCCACTCCTGGCCCACGTGGCCTTCCAGGTGCCGGTGACCTACCGGGGAGTGACGGTGGTCGACGAGGTGTTCGTGGCCGCCGCCCACCAGGCCGACATGGCCGTGCACGTGTGGACCATCGACGACCCGTCCGAGATGGCCCGTCTGGTCGACATGGGGGTGGACGGCATCATGACGAACCTTCCCTCGCTGCTCGGCGAGGTGCTGGCCGACCAAGGCGCGCTCTGGTGCCCGCCGCAGAAGGAGGCCGGGCAGCAGGCCCCGACCACCCCCCGGCCGTTCCCTTAGCCGCGGCCCGCGTTGGGCCTGTTGCCGTGGTTGGCCTTCTTCTTGGCCCCCAGCTTGCGCTTGGCCGTCTTCTTGGACATGGGCTGACGGTAGCAGGCCGCCCTGCCTCCCACCCCGCCGCCGTGGACCCGGGACCCGGGAGCGGGTCGGCGACAAGCGGCGGTAGCCTCCACCACCGTGGAGCGTCTCGGGTTCGTCGGCCTGCCCAACTCCGGGAAGTCGTCGCTGTTCAACGCCCTCACCGGCGGCTCGTCCCAGGTGGCCGCCCATCCCTTCTCCACCACCGAGACCACCGTCGGGGTGGCCCAGATACCGGACCCCCGCCTGGACGCCCTGGCCGCCATGAGTCACAGTCGCAAGGTGGTCCACGCCACCGTCGGGCTGGTCGACATCGCCGGCCTGGTGGCCGGGTCGGCCAGCGGGGAGGGGCTCGGCAACCGCTTCCTGGGTGGCATACGGGAGATCGATGCCCTGTGCCTGGTCCTGCGGGCCTTCCACTCGCCCGAGGTGGTGGGCGACACCGACCCGGTCGAGGCGCTGCGGATCCTGGAGCTGGAGCTGGTGCTGGCCGACGCCGCCACCGTCCAGGCCCAGCTGGCCAAGCGGCGCAAGGCTGCCCGTTCTGACCACAGCCTGGCGCCCGAGGTGGCGGCCCTGGAGCAGGCCGACCAGGTCCTCCAGAGTGGCACTCCGCTGTGGCGGGCCGGGCTCGACCCCGACACCCGGGCCGGCCTGGCCCCCGCCTTCCTGCTGACCGACAAGGCGGTGCTGGCCGTGGTCAACCTGGGCGAGGACCAGCTGGACCACAGCGAGGCGCTGGTCAAGTCGGTGTCGGCCGAGCTGGGCGACCATGCCGAGGTGCTGGGGGCCAGCGTGGCCCTGGAGGCCGAGGCGGCCCAGCTGGATCCCGCAGAGCGGGCCGAGCTGCTGGAGGGCCTGGGCCTGGGCGAGGGAGCCCTGCCGCGGGTGGCGCGGGCGGCCCAGCACCTGCTGGGGCGGCGGACCTTCCTCACCACCGGGGACAAGGAGTCGCGGGCGTGGATGTTTCGGGCGGGGGCCAGGGCGCCCGAGTGCGCCGGGGTCATCCACTCGGACCTGCAGCGGGGCTTCATCCGGGCCGAGGTGATCCGCTGGGACGAGCTGTCGGAGCTGGGCTCCTGGGCGGCGGCCAAGGCCGCCGGGCGGCTGCGGGTGGAGGGCAAGGACTACGAGGTGGCCGATGGCGACGTGCTGGAGATCCGCTTCAACGTCTGAGCCCTCGACGTCTGAGCTCCCGACGTCTGGACTCTCGACGTCTGGGCCCTCGACGTCTGGGCCCTCGACGTCTGGGCCCTCGACGTCTGGGCCGGGGGGTGAGCCATGCCCTGGCTCATGAGGGAGGGCGAGGTGCTGGCGACCCTGGAGGTGGCCAGCTCCCGCTCGGCCCGGGTCCGGGGACTGCTCGGGCGCGACGGCATCGACGGAGCCATCCTGCTGCGCCCGGCCCGGTCGGTGCACACCCTGGGCATGCGATTCCCGATCGACGTGGCCTACTGCGACTCACGCCTGGTGGTGGTGTCGGCCAGGTACATGAGGCCCTATCGCATCGGCCTTCCCCGGTTGCGAGCCTGTTGCGTGGTCGAGGCGGAGGCCGGCGCCTTCGAGCGCTGGCGCCTGCGCCCGGGCGACGCCCTGGAGATCAAGGGTTGACCGCCGGGTCGCTCGTCCTGGTGTCCACCCCCATCGGCAACCTGGGCGACCTTTCCCCCCGGGCGGCAAGGACCTTGGCCGAGGCCGACGTGATCGCCTGCGAGGACACCCGTCGCACCCGGCGCCTGCTCACCCATGCCGGCATCTCGGCCAAGCGCCTGGTCGTAGTGCACGACCACAACGAGTCCACCCAGGCGGCCGCCATCCTGGCCCTCCTCGACCAGGGGAAGCAGGTGGCGGTGGTGAGCGACGCCGGCACGCCCGGGCTCTCGGACCCAGGGGCCCGGCTGGCGGCGGCGGCCGCATCGGCCGGCGTCACCGTCCTGGCCGTGCCCGGCCCGTCAGCCGCCCTGGCCGCCCTGGTAGTGAGCGGGCTTCCCACCGGGCGCTGGTGCTTCGAGGGCTTCCTGCCCCGCAAGGGGGCCGAGCGGGCCGAGCGCCTGGCCGCCCTGGCCGCCGAGGGGCGCACCACGGTGGTCTACGAGGCGCCCCACCGCCTGGCGGCCACCCTGTCGGACCTGGCTGGGGCGTGCGGCCCCCACCGCCGGGTGGCGGTGGCCCGGGAGCTGACCAAGCTCCACGAGGAGGTGTGGCGGGGCGGCCTCGGCCAGGCGGCGGAGTGGGCCGCCAGTCAGCCGGCCCGGGGGGAGTACGTCGTCGTGGTGGCCGGCGCCCCTCCCCATCCGGCTGCGGACGAGGCGGAGATCGAAGCGGCCCTGGAGTCCCGCCTGGACATGGGCCAGTCGCCCAGGGAGGCGGTCCCCGAGGTGGCTGCCGACCTGGGGGTGCCCAGGCGGCGGGTGTACGAGGCGGCCCTGCGCCGGCGGGGCACCGACCAGGCGTGAGAGGGCGGGGGCGGTTGTCGGGAGGAGGGGATGTCTCGACAGATGAGCTGCTCAGGCCGAGGCCGTCGTGGTCAGCTCGGCCCGGCAGGTCGGGCACACCAGCTTGTCGCGGTGGGAGGCCAGGTCCTCGGTCGACTGGCAGAAGACGCAGCTGGCCTCCACCTTGCGCAGCAGGATGGCCGAGCCCTCCACGGTCGCGTCCAGCGCGTCGCCGGCCCGTATGCCCAGGGCGCGGCGGAGCTCGACCGGCACCACGATGCGCCCCAGATGGTCGATCTTGCGGGAAATCCCCCGGGTCGTGCTCACGGCTGTCCGTACCCCCTGGTAGCTACGCTGGCAAGTGGTGGCACCCTTCTATCTAACGACGCCGATCTACTACGTCAATGACGCGCCCCACCTGGGCCACGCCTACACGACCGTCAACGCCGACGCCCTGGCCCGCTGGCACCGGCTGGTGGGAGACGATGTCTGGTTCCTCACCGGCACCGACGAGCACGGGCTCAAGGTGGCCCAGGCGGCGGCGGCCAACGGCGTGGAGCCCCAGGAGTGGGTGGACCGGACCAGCCGGCGTTTCGTGGCCGCCTGGGGGGATCTGGACATCTCCTACGACGACTTCGTGCGGACCACCGAGCCACGCCATCACCGGGCGGTGGGCGCCATGCTGGGGGCCATCCGGGACAACGGCCACATCTACCTGGGGAGCTACGAGGGCCTCTACTGCGTGGCCTGCGAGGCCTACTACGGGCCGGCCGAGCTGGTGGAGGGTCGCTGCCCGGTGCACGGCCGGCCGGTGGAGGTGGTAAAGGAGGACAACTACTTCTTTGCCCTGAGCCGCTTCCAGGAGCAGCTGGTGGCCTGGTACGAGGCCAACCCGGAGGCGGTGGGGCCCGAGGCCAGGCGCAACGAGGCCCTGGCCTTCATCCGCGCCGGGCTGGAGGACATCTCCATCACCCGCACCTCGCTCACCTGGGGAGTGCCGGTGCCGTGGGACCCGGCCCACGTCTTCTACGTCTGGTACGACGCCCTGGTCAACTACGTCACCGCCATCGGCTACGGCTGCGACGCTGCCCGCTTCGAGCGGTGGTGGCCAGCGGTGCACCACCTGATCGGCAAGGAGATCACCCGCTTCCACTGTGTGTGGTGGCCGGCCATGTGCATGGCGGCGGGCATCGAGCCGCCGGCGGCGGTCTTCGTGCACGGCTGGCTGCTGGTGGGCGGGGAGAAGATGTCCAAGACCCGGCTGAACCAGATCCTGCCCGGTGACCTGGTAGCCGACTTCGGGGTGGACGCGGTGCGCTATCACCTGTTACGGGACACGCCGTTGGGAGCCGACGGGGACTTCTCGTACGAGGGCATGGTGGCCCGCTACAACGCCGACCTGGCCAACAACCTGGGCAACCTCATGTCCAGGGTGGCCAAGGTGGTCTCTCTCAAGTGCGGGGGAGTGGGGCCGGCGCCCCGGGCGGGGTCCCCGCTGGGGGCAGTGGCGGCATCGTGCCTGGCCGGGGCGGCGGCGGCGTGGGACCGGCCCGCCCCCCAGGAGGCGCTGGAGGCCACCTGGCGCCTGATCCGGGAGACCAACGCCTCCCTGGAGGCGAGCGAGCCGTGGAAGGCCGAGCCCGGACCGGAGGTGGACGCGGTGCTGGGCGACGCTCTGGAGGCGCTGCGGATCGTGGCCGTCCTGGCCTGGCCGGCCATGCCCAGGGCCTGCACGGAGGTGTGGCGGCGCCTGGGCCTGCCGACCGTTCCCGGGCCGGGGGGCCGGCCGCTTGACGAGGTGGTGGCATGGGGCGGCTACCCCGGCGGCCTGGCGGTGGAGGAGGGGGCGCCGCTGTTCCCCCGGCGTCGGGCCTGAGCGGAGCTGGCCATGTGGTTCGACAGCCACTGCCACCTGCAAGATGAGGCCGACCCGGCCGCCACGGTAGCCAGGGCATGGGCGGCCGGCGTGGGCCAGATGGTGTGCGTGGGGACCGATGTCGGCCAGTCGGCCCGGGCGGTGCAGCTGGCGGCCGGCCTGGCTGGGGGGCTCGGGACGGCCGGGCCGGGTGTGTGGGCCACCGTGGGCCTCCATCCTCATCACGCCACCGACGGGGTGGAGGGGATCGCTCGCCTGCTCGACTCGCTGGTGGCCGAGGACCCGGCTGCGCTGGGGAGCCGGCCCACGCCCCCGCCGCCCACCACTGGTAGGCGCGGGCTGGTGGTCGCAGTGGGCGAGTGCGGGCTCGACTACCACTACGACCACTCTCCCCGGTCGGTCCAGCGGGAGGTCTTTGCTGCCCAGGTGGCCCTGGCCCGAACACACCGACTGGCCCTGGTCATCCACACCCGAGAGGCATGGGACGACACCTTTGGCGTGCTCGGCACCGAGGCGGTCCCTGAGCGGATGGTCTTCCACTGCTTCACCGGTGGACCCGACGAAGCTCGCCGGTGTCTCGACCTGGGGGGATTCTTGTCCTTCAGCGGCATCGTCACCTTCAAGGGGGCCTCCGAGCTTCGGGCGGCGGCCGCCCTGTGCCCGGCCGAGCGGCTGCTGGTGGAGACCGACTCCCCCTACCTGGCGCCGGTGCCCCACCGGGGGCTGCCCAACCATCCGGCCCTGGTGCCGCTGGTGGGGGCGGCGGTGGCCGCCGCCCGGGGGGTGGCGGTCGATGAGGTCGAGGTGACCTCGGCGGCGGCTGCCGCCCAGGCCTTCGGCTTGGCGCCGACTGACGAGTCGTTGTAGGCTATTTGTAACTCTTTACGACTGGCCTTGTGTCGGCCGCGCCCACGTCCCCGGCAGGAAGGTGCGTCCAGTCCCCGAAACGGTCTGGCCCATGTGTTGGACGCCACCTACCCGAGGATCCTTGGGTGATCGATCAGAGCCGGGGCTCGGGTCGCTCACATGAGCAAGGTGTCTCTCCGTCGCCACCGCGGCCTCCATGAGCACCACCAGAGCCGACCCCAGCACCACCTGGGCGGCCACCACGGGGGCCGACCGGAGCCGACCGAGAAGCGGCGGCCGTCTAGCCCAGCCAGGCTCCCAGGCCGGCCGCCGCTCCCAGAGCTCCCGCCCCCCGGCCTGGTGCCCGCCGGCCTCCCGGGTGTCCGTCCCAGGCTCAGCGGGAGGGGGAGGCGGGCGGTGAGCCTGGCCCTGAGCGGTGCGGTGCTGGGAGCACCTCTGGTGCTGCTGCGCTCGGGCGGTCCCGGCTCTGCGTCCCCCAGCCGCCTGGTCTCGGCCACGGGGGGTGGCCACGCCGGGCGCAAGGGGCGCCCGGCGCCCGGCCCAGGCTCCGCCGGTCAAGGTGAGCCCGGCGCCGACGTGCCGGCCCCGCCGGTGGTCCCTGCCTCTACCGTCCCGGCTTCGCCGACTGAGCCCCCCACGACCCTCCCGGAGCCGTCCACGGCGGTGTCCATACCAGTTGGCACCCCGACCTCCAGCGCGCTGGCGGCCGTCCGCCAGGTCCCCGCGCCCCCACCCACGCCGACGTCGACAGCTCCTGTCCGGCGCGCCGCGCCTTCGACTGCTCCGCCCACCACCGCTCCGGCGCCCAAGGCAGCCGCCAACCAGGAGACGGGGCCGGTCTCCTGGTACGACATCACTACTGGCACCTGTGCCAGTCAGACCATCGCCATGGGTACGGTGGTGACCGTGACCGACCTGTCCAACGGTGCCAGCACGACCTGCCTGGTCGAGGATCGGGGCCCCTTCGTGGGCGGGCGCATCCTGGACCTGGCCGAGGCGACCTTTGCCCAGCTGGCCGATCCGTCGGTCGGGGTCATCCAGGCTCAGATCCAGTGGTGACGACCTCCGAGGTGGCTCCCCAGCCAGGCCCCGAGCTGGCGCCCAAGCTCTTGGGACGGTCAGACGTGCTCCATCTCATGCAAGCCCACGGGGTGTGGCCCAGTCGGGCTTTGGGCCAGAATTTCGTGGCCGACGCCAACACCGTTCGCCGTGTCGCCCGCCTGGCGAACCTGACGCCTGGCCAGCCGGTGGTCGAGATCGGTGCCGGGCTCGGTTCGCTGACCCTGGCTCTGGTCGGGGCGGGCGCCCAGGTCACTGCCATCGAGGTCGACCGGCGGCTGGTGGCGGTGCTGCAGTCGGTGGTCGATGGGACCGGAGCGGCGGTGGTCCACGGCGATGCTTTGGAGCTGGACTGGGCAGGGCTGCTGGGGGGACAGGCCGAGTGGGCGCTGGTGGCCAACCTGCCCTACAACGTGGCCACGCCGCTGGTGGTTCGCCTGCTGGAGGAGGTGCCCGGCATCGACCGGATGCTGGTGATGGTGCAACGAGAGGCGGGGGAGCGCCTGGCCGCCCGGGTCGGCGACCCTGCCTACGGGGCGGTGTCGGCCAAGGTGGCCTACTGGGCCACCACCGCGGTGGTCGGGCGGGTGCCGCCAACCGTCTTCATCCCCCGGCCCAGGGTCGAGTCCGTCCTGGTGTCAGTGGCGCGCCGCGGCCAGCCGGCGGTCGATCCGTCGCTGGTTCCCTATGGCGAGATACGCAGCCTGATCGGAGCCGGCTTCGCCCACCGGCGCAAGATGCTACGCGGCTGCCTGGCCGGCCTGGTCGGGCCGGAGGGATTCGCGGCCGCCGGGATCAGCCCGGAGGCCAGGGCCGAGGAGCTCGACGTGGCCGCCTGGGCAAGGCTGGCAGCATGCCGGCAACCAGTCACCAGCGGGCCCCGGCCAAGCTGACCCGGTCGCTCCGGGTCACCGGGGTCCGGGCCGACGGCTACCACCTGCTGGACGCCGAGATGGTCACGCTCGACCTGGCCGACTCGCTGCACTTTGCCGATGGCGACGGCTTGGAGGTGATGGCCTGCACCTCCCCGGGCCGGGCGGTGGTGGCGGGGGAGGACAACCTGGTGCTCCGGGCGCTGCGGGCGGTGGGTCGCCGGGCCCAGGTACGCCTGGAGAAGAGGATCCCACCGGGCGCCGGGCTGGGTGGGGGATCGGCCGATGCAGCCGCCGTGCTGCGCTGGGCGGGCGTGAGCGACCTGGGAGTGGCGGCCCAGTTGGGCTCCGACGTGCCCTTCTGCCTGGTGGGGGGGCGGGCCCGGGTAACAGGAGTCGGGGAGGTGGTCGAGCCGCTGGCGTTCGAGGAAAGGTCGTTCGTGCTGGCCCTTCTCCCGTTCGGGGTCTCGACCGCTCGGGTCTATCGAGCGTGGGACGAGTTGGGCCCCGGTCCGCCGGTCGAGGGGGGCAACGACCTGGAACCGGCGGCGGTGATGGCGGAGGCTCGCCTGGCCGCCTGGCGGGATCGCCTGGGCGAGCTCACCGGGCAGGTGCCCCACCTGGCCGGCAGCGGCTCCACCTGGTTCCTGGAGGGCACGCTCCGGTCGCTGGGGCTGGAAGGGGGCGTCGAGGTGGAGGTGGACGGGCAGCGTGCCCGGCTGGTGGAGGCCCGCACCGCTCGGCCCTGAGCTCGACGTCGCCCAGTGCCCTCAGTCGCAGATCGCACTCCTCCATCGGCCGAGCCCGGAGAGGATGGCCGGTAGTCCCTCGGCGGTGACGGGTCTGGCTGCCGTCAGCGTTTGACCAGCTTGAAGAAGGTGCTGTCCTCGCCGCTGGCCTTGTGCTCCTGGTAGAGCAGAGCCAGGTTGGCCTCTTCGAGGAGGTCTCCGAGGCCATCATGGGCTCCTTGCCAGGCGGTGGTCGGTCACTTCCCTGCGGCGCGCCGCTGCCAGCGGGTGGCCTTCAGCATCTTCTTGTGCTTCTTCTTGCGCATGCGCTTGCGGCGCTTCTTGATGAGTGATCCCATTGGCTTGTCATCAGGTTAGCCTCCGAGGCGGAGCCGGGGCCAACCGACTCGAGGCGTCGCACCCTCGGGTCCCGGCCAGCCTTGGCGGGTAGTTCAATCGGCAGAACGCCTGACTTTGGATCAGGAGGTTCCAGGTTCGAGCCCTGGCCCGCCAGCCGAGGAAGCCCAGGTAGACGGGTTGTTTTCGTCGGTTTTAACTCCGGGCTCCTATGCTTCCCAGCACCTAACCCGGGATGCTCCAGGCAGCCTGCGCCAGGTGGGAGCCAAGCCCGGCAGCTGGGAGCTGCGCGTCTACGTCGGTCGGGACGCCGAGGAGCGGGTCCGCCACCGCCACGTCAGCTTCAAAGGGTCACGCCGCCAGGCCGAGCGAGAGCTGGCTCGCCTGGTGGCGGAGCAGGGGGCCAGACCGGCCCCGGTGCCCGAGGGTCCGGTCCGCTGGGGCCCCACTACGACGGTCAACGATGCCATCGCGGCGTGGAGGGACAACGGTTGGGAGGACCTGTCGCCCAAGACCTCCCGCCACTACGAGAGCGTCTGACGAGTCCACATCGAGGGAACCATCGGCCGCCGGCGGATCGCCGCCCTGGGCACCTACGACGTCGAGCGCTACTACCGCTCGCTCAAGGCGCAGGGACTCCCGGCGGCCTCCGTCCGCCAGGTCAAGGCAGTGCTTCACCGCTCATGTCGCCTGGCCCGCAAGTGGAGCGGGGGTACCCTTCCCAACCCGGCGGCCGACGCCGACCTGCCCGCCTGGGGACTGGGCGAGCGCCCGGCAGAGGTACGGGCAGCTGAGCCGGACGAAGTCATCCGGCTGCTGGCCGCGGCAGAGAACGACGATCCCCGCTTTGCCTGCTTCCTGCGTGTGCTGGCCGCGACCGGGATGCGCCGGGGCGAGGCCTGCGCCCTGCGGTGGTCGGACCTCGATCTCAACTTGGCGGTGGTGACTGTTGACGAGAGCGTGATCTCGGCCAAGGGAGGCGCGTTGGTCAAGGCCCCAAGACCCGGGCCAGCATCCGCCGGCTGGCCCTTGATCCCATCACCGTCGAGGCCCTTGTCGCTCTGCGGGCGGAGCAGGATCGCCTGGCAGCTGGGTGCGGGACGGCGGTGCGAGCTGAGAGCTTCGTGTTCTCCGCCTCGCCCGGCGGCAGCCTGCCGCCCCACCCCGATGCCATGACCCAAGCCTTCACCCGCCTGCGTACCCGATCCGGCCTGGCACCGGACCTGCACTTTCACTCCATTCGGCATTTCCACGCCACCGCCTTGGACCCCGTGGTCTCAGAAGCCCAAAAGCAGGCTCGGCTTGGCTGGTCCACGGTACAGATGGCTCGCCACTACACCGACGGCTTGGCCGCCGACCGCCGGGCCGCCGAGCACGTGGGCCGCCTGCTGGCCGGGGAGGCCGCGGCGTCGTCGTCACCGGCTTGAGCCTGGGTGTCGTCGGTTGCCGGCGGGAGGCCGGCCAGCAGGCGCTCGACGGCCCGGCGAGGTATGCGCAGGCGGTGTCCGATGAGGTAGGTGGGCAGCGGGAGGGTACCGGCCTTGACTGCACGGTAGATCGTCAAGCGGCTCTCTCCCAACAAGATGGCCGCCTCGTCGATACTCAGCAGCGGCTTGGTTCCCAGATTGGCGCTCGGCCCACTGCCACGGCGTGCAGCGCCGGCCGTCATGCCAGCCCTCCTCGGCTGGCGCCTGGAGCTCGGTGCGGGCGGCTTCGAGGGACAGCCGTGCACCAGTCCGGTCCGTTTGGCCATGCTCACAACGACCGCCCCGGGCGCCGCCGGCGGGGTGGCTCTGGCCAACTACCTTGGGCGTGGTCCGCCGGGGCCGAGCATTGCAACACGCGCCGGCGAGCACGCCCGGCCAGCTCAGCCATGGCGACACTGCGGTGCTCGGAGGATGTTGCTTGGCCACCGGCGGCAGGGTCGGGGACCTCCAGGCCAAGGTCCGCCCGGACCTGGCTGAGGCTGGCCCGGTGGCGAAGCCAGGATGCCTGAGCAAAGGGCTCTCTCGGAGGCTGGCCCAGGGGTCTCAGGATGGGATCCTCCTCAGCCCCGGCTGGCCGGACGCCGGGGTCTTGCGAACGTCGGCCAACAGCGTGAGGCCCTGTCGCCAGCGCAGTGCCCGAGGCCCATCGGCAGGTCGGTCACCGAGCACGTCGGTGGCCCAGGCCGAAGGCTGGGCGACCAGTGCCTCGATCGACCACCGGCGCTGGGTGGCCGAGCTCGGCCATGACCGAGGTCGGCAGGGTCATGCAACGCCGCCCGGCGGCCGTCTTGGGGGTCCTTCGACCAGAGCGGGTGGCCCGGGGCACTGCGCCTTCATCCCGGTCGGAAGCTCGCAGCGACTGACCCGCCCTTGTACCGTTCCCCAGGTGGATTGGCCCGGCATCTTCCAGGCCGCCGAGGGGTTCCCTGTGGCGGTCGCCTCTGCGCTCAGCTTGGCTCCCAGGCGCACCCAGCAGGAAGCTCCTGCCCCGGCGCCTCCCTCCCAGGAGGCTCGAACTGCCTATCTGGCCTACGAGGCAGCCGCCGCAGACTTCATGCTGAATCTGCACCTCATCGCCGAGCTGGGCGTGCCGCCCAGGATGGCCGGAGCGCTATGGACCTGGCCGGTCGTCTACCGGGCTCATGGGAAGATCGTGGAGGCGGCCAGCCGGATGGTCGCGACGTTCGGCCAAATCGTCATCCTCGGCACCTATGAGGTAGCCGAGAGGGGCTGCGAGCTAGCCGAGGCCCTGGACGCTGCTGCACAAGCCCTCAGCGTCCGCCGTCGGCGTATCACTACCACCCCGGACTTCCGGGACAAGTACCAAGCCGCCGGTAAAACGTTCCGGGCGTACCTGCTGGCCGTCAGGGCCGACATGAGCCTCCCGCCACCGCCCCCCACGCCAGAAGTGAGTCCCGGCGAGGGGGATGAAGCAGGCTCGTCGACTGGCGAGGTCCATGCCTCCGAACCCTCATCCCCGTAAACGGAAAGCGGGAAACACCGTGGTAGGCACTCACCGCCAGGACTCCGCCGAGCTCCAAACTCTTCGACCGTCCCGGCCCGTAGTGACCCGCCACCTGCACGGCGCCCGCTTACGACGGAAGGTGCCGTCGCTGCTCGGGTAACCTCCTGGTGGCCGATGCCGTGGTGGCCCGCCCCATGGTCATGACCAAGAACCGGCATACCAGCCAGCCTGTCCAGCCTGGCGATCTACGCCAAGCCGACCGGCGGCACTGATTCCAGCCGATCTTCGCTCGCTCGCTCCTCTACCTTCGCCAACGCCGTGCAGGACCTGGCCGAGAGGCAAGGCACAACCTCCAATGTCATGCGTCAGCGGCTGCTGGGCGCCATGGCCGCCTCCCCGAGGCGAGGACGACTGGCGCCGGCTGCTCGACGCCTACTCGCTCATCCTCGCCCGGTGAGCCAGACAGGCCAACCGTGCCGTTCCGCCGTTCGTCGATCGAGGCGGTCACCGAAGCATTGCTCGCCCATCTAGAAGACGAGGCCCGAGCCGATCTGCGCTGCGAGGATCCCCGAGCGGCGGTCGAGCTGTACTTCGGCCCCATGGCTTTCAGGCCCTGCCCGGTGCCGGGGCCATGAGGGGGAGTGCGCCACCGACGGCTTCTACGACTGGACGGTCGACCCGCCCCGGCCGTGGATCATCTACGCGGATGACGTCGATCCGGCCCGTGTGCGGTTCACCATCCTCCACGAGCTCGGTCATCACCTTCTTGCCACCATGGCCGCCGAGCTCCTTGATGCCATCGACGCCCTCGGCGGGCACCGGGTCGGCGACCGCGGCGGAGGAGGCCGTGTGCCACCGCTTCGCCGGTCGCCTGCTCGTCCCCGACGCAGAGGTCTGGCCAGCCTCTACCACGGCGGTCCGCCCAGGTTATGCAGGTCGTCGGTCTGGAGGACGTGATACACCGCACGGGCGTCGGCCTCCGCGACGACTCCGCCCATGACGAGCCGCCACAGCAAATCTCGGCTCCGAAGTCCTGGCGTAGCCGTGAGCGCTTCCCAGAGGGTAAGGGCGTCTTCATCGTCGCTCGCGAAGCCGAGGGACCTGGTAGCGGCGATGGCCACAGAGGCTGACTCGCCGGCATCCAGCCGTCGCGCGCTCGCACCGAGGGACCGGCGCCACTGCCGGTCCGATGGTCGGCGGGACTGCAGCCGCACGGCCAGCTCGAACTCGACATCGGTAAGGCTCAGTACCACGAGCTTGTCCTTGGAAAGGGCGAGCAGTTCATCGAGAACATGGGCGGCTGCCAGCGCCCGGCTGGCCAGCCCGCTACCGATCCCCGCCTGATGCGCCTGGCGCTGTAGGGCATCACGGATACGGCGCAGCTCGCTTGGATCTGATGGGCCCACTCCATGCACGCCCTCGCCGACGAGGATTGGTCCACCGGTGACCCGAACCAGACGATCGGTCCAGCCGACGACGGCAAAGCTACGGGCCACCGAGGCGTCGACCAGCATGAGCTGGAGCGCTCATCTCCGACGGCTGGTACGGGCAGCGTCCTCCAGGTCTCGTTGGGCCCGCTCGTCCTCCTCGGCCGCCGACGGGCGGGCCCTGAGCTGGCGCACCTCTTCGGTACTTGTCCCGAGCAGCTCCGCGGCGTCACCCGGGGTTATGACGCGGCGCTCCAGCGCGGTACGTAAGAGGAGGAGCACCCGGGTGGGCTGGGCTTCGAGCGGATGGAACTCGTAGGTACCCATGTCGGCGGGGTGAACCTGATATCCGAGGGCAATAGCAAGGCGGCTCGGGGAGGTGTCGCCCAGGGCTTCGTACGCCGATCGGGTGATCAGCTTCTCCTGCAGGAGGCGCACCCGGAGGGTGGCGAAGCTCACGCCGAAGTGGCGCTGGAGGTGCACCACCACCGCAGGGTCGGCGAGGTCGTCGAAGGGCGCCAGCGCCGCCGCCACTCGGTACAGCTCGTCGCCCGGGACCAGGAACTCGCCGGCGAAGGCGTCGGCGAATCCTTCCCGGCCTTCGTCCTCCCCCGGCATCGAGACCACCACGTCCGAGCGCTGCGAGTGGAAGTAGGCATGCGCCAGCTCATGAGCGAGGGTGAACACCTGTCGGCCGAAGGTCATCTCCGAGTTGACGCCTATGCAGAAGCCCGCCTGCGGGTGGTTGTAGAAGAACCCAGAGGGCGACTCGCCCAGGTCGACGCCGAGCGGGAGTCTCCAGACAAGTACCTGCTCGTCGAGGACCTGGAAGGGGTCGCCGAGCGCCCCGCCGCCCAGGTTGAGCTGACGGCGAAGCTCGCGCGCCGCCCAGGCAGCCGCCTTGCCGCTAGCCCCCCGCGCCGGGGTCATCGGGCTGTGCCCCGGGCCAGGTAACGGCACCCCCATCTCCTCGGCCAGGTCAACGTACTCGGAGACCCGCTGCTCGAAGAGGCGGAGACCGCCCTGCGCACTATCACCTAGGTCCCGGGGCGAAGCCCGAAAGAGCATTCCGCTCACATCAACACCGAAGCCCCCCGGCTCCTCGCCCGCCAGCAGCGACTCGATGGACGTGCCATATAGGCGGGCCAGTGGGACCGCCACGTTGAGCGGCACCTGACGGCGTCCCGTCTCGTAGTAGCTGAGCAGAACTCGGTTGATTCGCGCCGCCTCGGCCGCCCCCTCCTGCGACAACCCCGCCCGCTTCCTAGCTCCCTGCAGCAGCTGACCGATCGAGTCCAGCACGACACCCCCTTGTTACACGATCGTCCTTGTCGCTAACTAGTGTAACCTGTGGCAAAGCAAGCGAGCCAAAGAAGGGAGGTGATGACATGACCGACCGCAGAGCAGGCCCGAAGCAGGGCCCCTATGTCAGCAAGGAGCCGCGGGCACGCAAACAGGACGGAAGCTGGCGGAAGAAGCGCAGCGACGCGGGGAAGCCGAAGCCCTCGCCGAGGAAGGGCAAGTGACCCACAGGAGACTGGACGCGACTCGGCGAGAACTGTGCCCAGCACACCTGGGCCGGAACGGCCCAGGTACTCCCGGCTACCTGACGTTGGAATAGCTCCGGCGATACTCGCTCGCCGTGTGGTCCTTCCCTCCTGCACCGCACTGGTCCACCGTGCCTTCGGGTTCATGCGCATGGTTTCCCTCCTCGAAGAACGCCCCAGGCAGCGTCGGACCCCGCGATCAGCGTCTCGATCGTCTGGCGGTCGGCGAGGAACACGAAGTTGTGCCGGCCGTCGCAGGCGGTGAAGATCGCTGCGTGGGCCACCCGGGGCCGTCCGGTGGCGGCGCCGGACACTCGGCCCAGGCTCGGCGTCGGGCCACCCGCAGCGTTGCTTGGCGGCTCCCACAGCCGCCGAGCAACCCAACAATCCACCCAACAATTGCGTCTCATGGCGTCGCCGGGTGTCGCACTCCGGGTCTGACGACCAATCCCGGCGTTCCGCAGCTAATAGGCACATGACGCCGTCGGCGAAGGCATAAGCCCTGCTCAGGGCGTTGCAGAGTGGTCCAACTACTCAAAATGCATAGGCACACGACTGGGCTACAGATCGTTGTGCTGGAGAGGGACGATGGGTTACGCTCCTAGCGATGTACCTGCGGACCATCCAGCGCAAGAACACCGACGGCTCGGTGGTGCGGTACCTTCAGCTCGCCCACAACGCCTGGGACTCTCAGCGCAAGCGCTCCACCACCCAGGTACTGTGCTCGTTCGGGCGCGAGGACGCCTTGGACCGCCAGGGCCTGGCGCGCCTGGTGCGCTCGATCAGCCGCTTCTTGGAGCCCGCCGAGGCTCTGGCGGCGACGGCGTCGGGGGAGGTGAAGATCATCGACAGCCGCCCCATGGGCAGCGCCTACGTCGCTGACCGCTTGTGGGAGCGCCTGGGGATCTCCGGGGCGCTCAAGAAGGTGGCCGGCGCCTCGCGCCTCGACGCCAAGGCCGTCGAGCGTGCCCTGTTCACCATGGTGGCCAACCGGCTGTCGGTCAAGCCGCTGTCGAAGCTGGCCGGGGTCACGTGGGCCAAGGAGCGCGTGCACATAGACAAGCTGGCCCAGATCTCCGACGACGCCTGCTACCGGGCGATGGACTTTTTGCTCTGCGCCCTGCCCGAGCTGCAAGAGACCGTGTTCTTCACGGTGGCCAACCTGTTGAACCTAGAGGTCGACCTGTTGTTCTTCGACACCACCTCCACCTACTTCGACGTCGACCGCCTTCCCGAGGAGCTCGCCGAGGAGGAGGCGGAGGAGGAGGCCGACACCTCCGTCTCGGCACCCAAGCCCAACGAGCGCGCCAAGAGGGCCTACAACAACCATTCGAAGGACCATCGCCCTGACTGCCCCCAGATAGTCATCGGCATGGCTGTGACCAGGAACGGCGTCCCGGTCCGCCTGTGGTCGTTCCCTGGCGGCGCCTCGGACCAGACGCTCATACGCCGGGTCAAGGACGATCTCGGATCGTGGAACCTCAACCGGGTGATCTGGGTGCTGGACCG
>JAVKSQ010000012.1:0-66128 GCA_039583615.1 Acidimicrobiales bacterium | reverse complement strand
GCCGGGGAGGGGGCGGCCGGGGCGGCAGCCGGGAAGGGGGCGGCCGGGGCGGCAGCCGGGAAGGGGGCATGGCCCCCGCCGACCGCTCCGGCCGCCTCCACCAGCTCGGCCCGGCTCCGGCTGGGCGGGAGGAGGGACCGCCCCAGGATCCCCAGCAGGTCGGGGTTGCGCTCCAGCGGCACCAGTAGGAG
This sequence comes from Acidimicrobiales bacterium, assembly GCA_039583615.1. Classification (GTDB taxonomy): domain Bacteria; phylum Actinomycetota; class Acidimicrobiia; order Acidimicrobiales; family QHCF01; genus QHCF01. Next base: position 65,937 of record JAVKSQ010000012.1, on the reverse strand, counting down.
GCGGCTGGTCCCCACCAGGCGGCACAGGCGCCGGGCTGCCTCGGGCGAGTCCCGGAAGACCTCGATCATGCGGTCCCGCAGATGGGGCCGAGAGGCCAAGGTCCGCAGCGCCAGCAGCCCCTGGTCCGGATCTGGAGCCTCGGACAGCCATCCCAGCAGCAGCGGCAGCATGTGGCTCATCAGCCGGGACGAGCGGGTCAGCCCCCGGGTGAGCTCGGCCACCGCGGCCCGAGCCCGAGCCGGGTCGGTGAAGCCGAAGGCAGCCAGGCGATCGCTCGCCGCCCCGGCACCCATGACCTGGGCGGGCGGCGGCCCCGCTCCGCCGGCGATCCCGGGACTGCCCGGCACCGGGGCGGTGAAGGCTTCCAGGAGGGGGCGGAAGAAGAGTCTCTCGTGGATGGAGCGGACGATGGCCTGTTGGCGGGTCAGGTCGGCGTCCAAGCGCCCGAGGGCGGTGCCGGCGGCGTCGTCGCGGTAGCCCAGGACACGGGCCAGCGATCCCCGGGCCCCCGGATCGTCCGGCACCGTGTGGACCTGGGCCTCTTCGACCAGCTGGAGGCGGTGCTCGACGATGCGCAGGAACCGGTAGGCGTCCGAGAGCTCGAGGGCGTCGGCCGGACGGACGTACCCGGCCTGGGCCAGCTCGGCCAGGGCAGGCAGGGTGGCTCTCAGGCGAAGGGCCGGGTCAGCTCGCCCGTGGACCAACTGGAGCATCTGCACGGCGAACTCGATGTCGCGGATGCCGCCCCTGCCGCGCTTGAGCTCACGTTGGCTGAGGCCTCGGCTGGCCAGGGCCAGCTCGGCGCGCTCCTTCATGGCCCGTAGCTGGCGCAGGTCCTCGGCCCCGAATGGCCGTCCCCATACCCAGGCGGAGGCGGCCTCCTCGAAGGCGCTGCCCAGCTGGCCATCGCCGGCTGCCGCCCTGGCCTTGAGCAGGGCCTGCGCCTCCCACGGCTGGGCCCAGCGGTCCCAATAGGCCCGGTAGGACGGGACCGATCGAGCCAGTGGCCCGTCTCGCCCCTCGGGGCGCAGGCCGGCGTCGACCCGCCAGCAGCCGCGGGCCACCGCCATGACCTGGCGGGCTCGAGCCTCGGCACCCCGGCTGTCGGCACCCCGGCTGTCGGCACCCCGGCGGTCGGGGCCCAGGCGGTCGGGGCCCAGGCGGTCGGGGGCGACGAACAGGACGTCGATGTCGCTGGCGTAGTTGAGCTCCTGGCCGCCGAGCTTGCCCATGGCGATCACCGCCAGGGGATCCATCCGGCCCTCTCCTCCCTGGGACAGGGCCGTCGACCCGGAGAGGACGTCGTCGGCCAGGGCGGCCAGGGCGGCCCCGACCTCCTCCAGGGGGACGAGGCCGATCAGGTCACGGGCGGCAATGCGGAGCAGCTCCAGGTGCTTCCAACCGGACAGGGCCTCGGGGCTCGACCAGTCGGGAGCCGGACGGTGGTCCAAGTCGGCGAGGACATCGATGGCCCCGCGGTCGGCTCGGCACAGCCGGGTGAGCGACCGGCTGGCACCCAGCACTGCCATCAGGGCCCGGGCCAGGGCTGGATCGGCTGCCAGACGATCCGCCAGCCCAGGCTGGTCGTCGGACAGCTGGGACAGCGCCAGCCGGACCAGGCCAGGGTCGCTCGCGGCCTCGACCAGGGGGGCCAGAGCGTCCGGCAAGCTGGTCGTGGCCACGTGCGAAGTCTGCCAGCGACACGGCCGGCACCGGTACGCTCGGGCCGTGGTCGCCCTCAGGATCGCCGCCTGCCAGGTGAACCCGGTGGTGGGCGACCTGCAGGGCAACGTGAGGCGGGTCTTGGCTGCCCTCCGGGAGGCCGACGCCGCCGGGTGCGACCTGGCCGTGTTCTCGGAGCTGGTGCTGACCGGCTATCCCCCCGAGGACCTGCTGTTGAAGCCCGGGTTCGTGGCCGACAACCTCGTCGCCCTGGAGGAGGTGGCGTCGGCTACTGACCGGTGCGCGGCGGTCGTCGGTTATGCCGACCTGGGGCGGGACCTGCACAATGCCGCGGCCGTCTGCGCGGCCGGCCAGGTGGCGGGGAGGTACCACAAGCGAGTGTTGCCCAACTACGGGGTCTTCGACGAGCAGCGCTACTTCACTCCCGGCCAGGGGCCGCCCACCTTGTTCGTGGTAGCCGGGCTCAAGGTGGGAGTGTCGATCTGTGAGGATGCGTGGAGCCCCAGCGGCCCGATTGCCGAGCAGGCGGCCGGCGGCGCCGAGCTGGTGGTGAACCTCAATGCCTCCCCCTATTACGCCGGCCGCCGGGCGGAGCGAACCAGGATGCTGGCCACCCGGGCGGCCGACTCGTCGTGCACCCTGGTCTACGTCAATCAGGTGGGTGGCCAGGACGAGCTGGTCTTCGACGGGGGCTCGGCCATCTTCGACGACACCGGAACGACCCTGGCTGGCGCGGCCCAGTTCGCCGAGGAGGTGCTGATTGCCGACGTCGAGGTGCGGCCGGCCTTCCGCAAGCGGCTGCTCGACCCGCGAGGGCGCCACGCCGCCCCCAGCCTCGACTCGGTGGACGTGACCAGTGGTCCCCGGTCCCGCCGCGACCGGCGCCGGCCGGAGGTGGCTCCGGTGATCGGCCCGGTGGAGGAGGTCTACCGGGCCCTGGTGCTGGGCGTCCACGACTACGTGACCAAGAACGGCTTCTCTGACGTGGTGATCGGCCTGTCCGGCGGCATCGACTCATCGCTGGCGGCGGTGGTGGCGGTGGATGCCCTGGGCCCGGCTCACGTGCACGGCGTGGCCATGCCGTCCCGCTACTCCAGTGAGGGGTCCCTCTCGGACGCGGCCGCCCTCGCCCGGGGCCTGGGCATCGGCCTCGACACCGTTCCCATAGAGGAGGCTCACCTGGCTCTGTACCGGATGCTGGCTCCCGTGCTGGACGAGCCCCCCGGCGGCCTCACCGAGGAGAACCTGCAGTCGCGCATCCGTGGGGTGGTGCTCATGGCCATCTCCAATGCCCGCGGCTGGATGGTGCTGACCACCGGCAACAAGAGCGAGCTGGCCACGGGGTACTTCACCCTCTACGGGGACTCGGTCGGGGGCTTCGCGGTCATCAAGGACGTGCCCAAGACCCTCGTCTACCGGCTGTGCGAGGCTCGCAACTCCTGGGCGGGGACCGATCTGGTACCTGCCTCAGTGCTGTGCAAGGCACCCTCGGCCGAGCTGCGTGAGGAGCAGCGGGACGACCAGTCCCTGCCCCCCTACGACGTCTTGGACCCGGTCCTCGAAGCCTACGTGGAGGGCGACCGTACCGCCGCGGAGCTGGGGGCAGCCGGCGTCGACCCGGCCCTGGTGCGCCAAGTGGTGACGTTGGTCGACACCGCCGAGTACAAGCGACGCCAGACCCCGCCCGGCGTGCGAGTCACGCCCAAGGCCTTTGGCAAGGATAGACGCCTCCCGATCACCAATCGTTACTCTGCCCACCGCGTTGACTAGCCAGCTCGGCATCGACCAGGCGAGGCGCCTGATAGGGAATTACAAGTGGGTCGAGATGCGCCTGTTCGAGGTTCTGGGCGGCTGGATCCAGACAGTCCCAGAGCTGGATGCCAAGCTCCTGCTGGCCCGCCATTGCTACCGGCACGCCTGGCACGCCGAGCAGTGGCACAAGGTGCAACCCCGCCTGGGCCCCGACGACCGGGACCTGACGGTGGCGGCCAACGAGCACGTGGAGGCGTTCATCCGGGCCCTTTGCCACCCGCAGGGCGCGGAGGCCACCGCCGAGAAGCTGGTCGGGGTGTACCGCGTCCTGCTCCCTCACACCATCGCCGGCTACCGCTCCCACCTCGGCCGGGTGTCAGGCATCACCGACGGCCCGATCGTCCGCTGTCTCGAGCTGGCCCTGGCCGACGAGCAGGCGGCGTGCCGGGAGGGCGAGACGCTGATCGAGACGCTGATCGGCAGCGAGGAGGAGCTCCGGGCGGCCACCAACCACCAGGGGGCGCTGGAAGCGATCATGCGGCGCGCCGGAGGTATCGCCGGAGCCCTGGATGGCCTCGGCGGACGGCGCCCTTGACTCACCCGGTAAACTCTACGAAGCCGGAGGTTGTCCCGACGGGGAAGGGAGTCTCGGCCGAAGAACAACAGGGGTGTATCTCGGCTGCCTGGAGAATTCGCCGGACGTATGCAAAGGACGTAAGCGACCTTGGCCAAGGATCGAGTAGAGCGGGACGAGGAGGACTTGGTCCGGCTCTATCTCACAGATATAGGGCAGTATCCGCTGCTCACCAAGGATGACGAGGTGCGGCTGGCCCAGGCCATCGAGGCCGGCACCGCCGCCAGATCCGAGTTCGACACCTGCCGCAACCATGACCCGGCTCCGACTCGCCGGCGGGAGCTCCGCCGCCAGATCCGCCGGGGAGAGGACGCCCAGCAGACCTTCGTGCAGTCCAATCTGCGCCTGGTGGTGTCGATTGCCAAGAAGTACCAGGCCTCGGGACTTCCCCTGCTGGACCTGATCCAGGAGGGCAACCTGGGCCTGATGCACGCCGTCGAGAAATTCGACTGGCGCAAGGGCTTCAAGTTCTCCACCTACGCCACCTGGTGGATACGCCAGGCCATCACCAGGGGAATTGCCAACACCGGCCGGACCATCCGCCTACCGGTGCACGCCGGGGACACCCTGGCCCGGGTGCAGAAGGCGCAGGCCCGCCTGGAGCTCAAGCTGGGCCGGCCGGCGACCCTGTGCGAGCTGGGCGTGGAGGTCGAGATGCCCGAGGACAAGCTGATCGAGGCCCTGCGTTTCCGGGCTGAGCCGTTGTCGCTCTCGGAGCCCCTCCGGGAGGACGGCGACGCCGAGCTGGGAGACGTGGTCGAGGACCGCTCGGCGGAGTCGCCCTTCGAGATGGCGGCCACCTCCCTGCTCCCGGTCGAGATCGCTCGGCTGCTCTCGCCCCTCGATGATCGTGAGCGCGAGATCCTTCGCCTGCGCTTCGGCTTGGACCGGGGCGAGCCTCGGACCCTCGAAGAGGTGGGGGAGCATTTCAACCTGACCCGGGAGCGCATCCGTCAGATCGAGGCCCGGGCCATGTCCAAGCTCCGACACCCGTCGAGCGACACCGGGGCCCGGGACCTGCTCACCGTCTGAGCTTCAGCCGGCGGCGGAGGTGGACGGGAATCGAACCCGCCGGACGGGGGACGCCCGTCCCACCCGCTTTGAAGGCGGGGGAGCCCACCAGGTGCCCGGACACCTCCGTCCCGCAACCCTAATGGCGCCGGCCGCGGGGCCGCGCCCGGCTCAGCCCAGTAGCCTCGGGCGCCATGAGGAAGCTGTTGCTGCTGGCCGTCCTGGGGATCTTGGTGGCCGTCGCCGCCAGGAAGCTCCAGACCGGCTGATCCCGGGACGGCTCGACCTGAGGCGCCAGTGCAGCGCCCCCGCCCCCGCCACCCCAACGGCCACCCTGGCCAGCGCGGCCGGGTGGTTGGCCAAGCCCGGCCGGTTGGACAAACCGGGCCGAGCTCCTACCGGGCGGGCCGACCCGGGCCGCAACCCTACCGGACGCGCGAAGCGGCGGACCTCCCATCCCCGTTCCCTGGCCAGCTTGAGGAGCTGGCGGTCCGGGTTGACGGCCACGGGGTGGCCCACGGCCTCCAGCATCGGCACGTCGGTGCACGAGTCGGAGTAGGCGAACGAGGCGGACAGGTCGATGCCCTCCCGGTCAGCCAGGGCGGCGATGGCCTCGGCCTTGTGGGGGCCGTAGGCATGAGTCACCAGCTCGCCGGTGTAGCGGCCCTCGGAGTCGATCCTCGGCCGGCTGGCTATGACGTCGTCCACCCCCAGGTAGCGCCCCAGCGGTACGACGACCTCCTCGGGGGTGGCTGACACGATCACCACCCGCCGCCCGGCCGCCCGGTGCTGGTCGATCAGGTCCTGCGCCTCGCGGTAGACGATGGGGCCCATGATGGTCTCCAGCGCTTCCCGCACTATCCGGTGCACCTGGGCCTGGTCCCAGCCCTTGGTGAGGACGAGGACCGACTCCTTTACCCGGGCCAGCTTGTGCTCGCTGGCCCCGAGGTGGAGATAGACCAGCTGGGCGTAGAGGGCTCGCACGAGGGTGTACCGAGAGATGAGACCCTCTCGGTACAAGGGCCGACCGAAGGCGACCATGGCCGCCCTGGCGATGACCGTCTTGTCAAGGTCGAAGAAGGCAGCCTCCACCGGGCCGATCCTACGACCAGCGGCCGGGCCGGCCGGTGAGGGGACCGCTCGCGGTTACGGTTTCGTGTCAAGTATCCTAAGATCGGTGAGTATGCGCGATGGGGCTGTCCTGGCTGACGTCATCTCGGGGACGCCATGATCAGGTGGCTGGCTGGTCGTCGATGGGCCAAGAGGAGCCTGAGCGGGCTGTGCGGCGTGCTGCTGCTGGGCGCCATCGGGCTGCTCGGCTGGCCGTTCTTCTCCGGCATCTACAACTCCTGGCTCCAGCACCACCTGGCTGGTCAGTTCGACAGCGGGACCCTGCGCAAGGCCTATATGGGCCACCGGGTGGGGATCGGCCAGCCGCTCACCCGCATAAAGATACCGGCCATCGGCGTGAACGTGATAGTGGTCGAGGGCACCACCGAGTCGGCCCTACAGTCCGGTGCGGGTCACTATCCCGGCACCGCCCTGCCCTGCACGGCCGGGAACGTGGCCATAGCGGGCCACCGGACCACCTTCGGCAAGCCGTTCGCCAACGTCGACCAGCTCCATGTGGGTGATCCCATCGAGCTCGACACCCCCGTCGGATCGTGCACCTACACGGTGAGCCAGCCTCCCTTCGTGGTCCTGCCCACCGACGTGGCGGTGGCGGCCAACACGCCGGGGCAGTACAACCTGACCCTCACCTCGTGCACTCCCAAGGGCTCGGCCAGCCATCGGATCGTGATCAGGGCAGCCATGCGGGGCGCCCCGGCCGTGGCCTGATGCGCCCGGCATCCCGGCTCTCCTTGGCCGCCCTGGCCGCCGCCGCCCTGAGCGCCGTCGCCCTGGGTGCCGCCGCCCCGGCGGGGGCGGCCACCCCTGCGCCCCCGGTCACCTGCGGCACCACCCCGCCGACGCCGATGGTCCTCCCGGGCCTGCTGACGCCCTCGGTCGTGAGGGTGAGCCCCGACAGCACCGAGCTGCCCACCGCCACGGTTACCAACACGCCACCTGGAACGACGGGGGTCTCGGTGGCGGCGGTGTGCGCGGCCGACCCGGCCCTCACGGTGAGCTTTCCCCTCGACGGGCACGGATCCGACTACACGGCGGTGGTGCCCTCGAACATGGCCCTGCTGCGCAACGGCTACTACACCTTCAAGGCCACGGTGAGCTACAAGCTGGCAGACCTGCCCCTCAGCTCCTCCGCCCAGACCAGCATCCTCCTCGACGCCCCCCCCCAGCCCCCCCAGGGCCTGGTGGCCACGGCGGCGTCCGACGGGCACTCGGTGCTCCTGGCCTGGGCGGGCAACAAGGAGCCGGACCTGAGCGGGTACGTGGTGGAGCGGACCGACGGAAGCGGCAAAGATGTGTACTTCCGCTCCACCACCACGTCGTACCGGGACACCACCACCTCTCCTGGCGGCCGCTACACCTACGGTGTGTTCGCCACCCGGCCCGACATCCACCCGGGCAAGCCCGCGCTCACGTCCATCGTGTCGAACCAACCGGTCGTTCCCACCCCGTCGTCGCCAGCTACTGCTGGTTCGGGAGGCGGGGGTGGCAGCACCGGTGGGATATTCGGCAGCTTCGGCGGCAGCGCCTTCGGCAGCGCAGGAGGCGCTGGCGCAGGAGGTGCTGGCATCACGGGGTCGTTCTCCAAGCCCTCGCCGGGGCCGTCCCAGCCGGCTACCGGCGCCCCGAGCCTGGGTGGCTTCCAGAACACGCTGCCCTATCCCAGCACCAGCCAGGGCGTGGGCAACCAGCGGGAGGCCGGCCGGGCCGCCTCGGCCAAGGAGACTGGCTCGGGGACCCCCATCTGGGCCATCGCCCTGGCCTTCCTGCTGCTTGCCATGGCGGGGGGCGCCTTCACCCTGCGTCGCCGGCTGAGCCGGGAACCGGCCCTCGAGACGGTCCCACCCCAGCGGGGCCCGGGCGCCCGAGGCAGCTAGGCGGCTCCCGGAGCGGAGTCCGTGCCTGAGCCGGTCACTCAGGACGGGCTGAGCTGTCCCTCGGCCAGGACGGTGGTGAGCAGGGAGATTGCCCCCGCCTTGTCGAGGGGCTCGTTCAGGTTGCCGCATTTGGGCGACTGGACGCACGAGGGGCACCCGGAGCGGCAAGGACAGTGGGTCAGCGCCTCCAGAGTGGCCTCCAGGTGGCGACGCCCGGCCCGGTAGCCCAGCTCGGCCACTCCAGCCCCGCCCGGATGACCGTCATAGACGACGATGCCGGCCTTGCCGGTGCCGGCCAGCCGGGCGGTAGATGCCCCGCCCACGTCCCATCGGTCACATATGGCGAACAGCGGGAGGATGGCAATGGCCGCGTGCTCGACGGCATGAAGGCTCCCAGCCACGTGGGCGGTCCCAGGCACCTGGGACCAGCCAGCCACAGGGATGTCGCCAGCCACAGGGATGTCGCCAGCCGCCTCGGGCCCGCCCTTCAGCCCGGCGTCGGCCAGCACCGTGTCTTCCAGCCCGTACCACAGGGCTCTGGTGACCAGCCGGGTGGCCGGCAGGTCGAGGGCCACGTCGAGGCGGAGTGGATGCGCCTCCCCGTCCCGGCGCTCCCCACCGGCCGGGCCGGCTCGCCGGCGGTAGCCGGTGACCCGCTCGACCACCTCCACCGAGCCCAGGCAGAGGGACGCTCGTCCCACCGTGGTGGCCCGGTCGAGGCCCAGGACGGCGATCCGCGTCTCGGACCTGGCCCGGGTGAGGTCGGTGCTGTCGGTGCGCTCCACCCAGGCGATCCGCTCGTCGAGGTCGAGGTGGTCCACCAGCCAGGCATCACCCTGGTGGAGGTAGATCGCCCCGGGATGCACAGTGGCGAACGCCCGGGACTCGTCGACCGTGCCCACCAGGTCGCCAGTGGGGCCCAGTATCCGGTACTCGAATGACGACGCGCTGCGCAGGCCGACCTCCCGGGCCGGCCGGGGGGGCCCGACGTGGATGGCCCGGCCTGCCCTCACGACCAGCTGGTCGTCCACCACCAGGGCGCGGACTGCCTCGTCCAGGGTGCCCGCCGGCAGGTGGGGTGCTCCCCACCAGGCCTCGTCGGCCGGATGGAGGGGCTTCTCGTGGGCGGCGCAGGTCAGATGGGGCCCGAGGACGAACGGGTTGGACGGATTGACCACCGCCGGCTCGGCCGGGCGGCTGTGCACCTCGTGGGGGTGGTCCACGTACCATTGGTCCAAGGCATCGGCCCCCGCCACCAGCACGGCCAGGGACTGGTGGCGGCTGCGTCCGGCCCGTCCCGCCTGCTGTCGCAAGGAGGCGATGGTCCCCGGGAAGCCGTCGATCAGGCAGGCATCCAAGCCGCCGATGTCCATCCCCAGCTCCAGCGCGCTGGTGGCGGCGATCCCCCTCAGCCGGCCGCTGGCCAAGTCGGCCTCGACCTGCCGGCGCTGGGCCGCCAGGTAGCCGCCCCGGTAGGCGGCCACCGAGCTGGCCAGGCCGTCGGGCAGGCGCTGGCGGGCCATGGCCGCCACCAGCTCGGTACTGCGCCGGCTGCGGGCGAAGGCGATGGCTTTGTAGCCGGCGCTCACCAGAGCGGCCAGCAGGTCAGCCGTCTGGGCGTCAGACGACGCCCTGGCACCTGATCGTGCGTCCAGCAGGGGGGGGTTCCACAGGGCCGTCAGGCGCTCCCCCCGGGGAGAGCCGTCGTCGGTGACCGCCCGCACCCCCGAGCCGCACAGGGCCGAGGCCAGCTCGGCCGGCTGGCCAACCGTCGCCGATGCGAACACGAAGGTGGGCGACGACCCGTAGGCCCGGCAGAGCCGGCGGAGCCGGCGAAGGACGTGGGCCACGTGGGAGCCGAATATGCCTCTCAGGGTGTGCAGCTCGTCCACCACCACATAGGCCAGGCGCATGAGGAAGGTTCCCCACGCGCCGTGGTTGGGCAGGATGGCGCTATGCAACATGTCGGGGTTGGTGAGCACGACGTTGGCCCGGCGGCGAGTCCAGGCCCGCTGGCCGGGCGAGCTGTCCCCGTCGTAGGTGGCGGCCACCAGGCCGGGAAGCTCCAGGGCGCCAAGGGCTCGCAGCTGGTCATGGGCGAGGGCCTTGGTGGGATAGAGCAGAAGGGCTCCGGCCCCCGCCAGCACCGCCTCGGCGATCGGCAGCTGGAAGCACAGGGACTTGCCGGAGGCGGTGGCGGTGGCCACTGCCACCGACTGGCCGGCGCGCGCCAGGTCGACCGCCTCGGCCTGGTGGGACCACAGGCCGCCGGGGGGGAGCCGCTCGGCAAGGGGGGCCGGCAGGGGCCGGGAGAGGCTGGCTCGTCGGCCAGGGTGGGCAGGCTGGACGGACACGTGGACCAGCTGGCCGTGGTCCAAGGCGGCCATCACCTGGGTCAGCGACTGGGGGGGCCGACGGCCGCCGCCGCCGAGGTGATCCTGGCACGGGAGGACGCCCGTGCCCGCCGTCGGGGCCATGGCCCGACCCTATCGGCGGAGGGGCACTAGCGTGGCCCAGCGCCCGCCGGAGTCAGGCCCCGACGAGAGGACCCTGGGAATGGACCTGCAGCTCGAGGTCGTTGACCACGATGATTCGAGTGTGCTGGTCGTCCACGGCCAGATCGATGTGCATACCGCCCCCCGGCTGCGCGAGAGGCTGGTCGAGATGGTGAGCCAGGGAGCCCGCCGGATCGTGGTCGACCTCAACGACGTCGACTTCCTCGACTCCACCGGCCTGGGAGTCCTGGTTGGCGTGCTCAAGCGGGTGAGGACCCATGATGGCGAGCTGCTGCTGGCCTGCGCCCGACCGCGCATCCTCAAGGTGTTCGAGATAACCGGGTTGGTCAAGGTCTTCTCCATCCATCCCACGGTGGACGCCGCCACCGCCTGACCGGTGCTGAGGACCCATCAACGTCGCGGGGTTGGGATCGAGCTCGAGATCCCCGCCCGTGCCGAGTACGTCGCCCTGGTGCGCCTGCTGGTCTCGTCGCTGGCCTCCACCCGGCGGGTGCTGGCCGAGTCCCGGATAGACGATCTCAAGCTGGCCGTCTCCGAGGCCTGCACCAACGCCGTGGAGGCGACCCGGTCGGGCAACGAGCGGGTGGTCGTGCGCTGGCACGAGGAGGGCGACCGGCTGTCGGTGGACATCGAGGACCAGGGGCACGGCTTCGACCCGGCCAACCTGGCCGTGCACCCCCCGGTGACCGATCCCGAGAGGCTCAACTTCGAGCGGGGCCTGGGCATCCCCCTGATCCGCTCCTTGGTCGACCAGGCGGAGTTCGCACCGTCGAGCTCGGGCACGTGCGTCAGGCTGGTCATGTACTGCGGTCCCACCGAGGCCGACGACGGGTACGCCGGGGAGGAGGAGCAAGAAGCCTAGGGCGCCCAGCCGATCCGGTCAGGACCCGATCAGCAGGGCCTTCACCACCTCCTCGGAGTCGGCCGTCACCAGGGCCAGCACCTCGTCGCCGGCGCCGAGGACCGTGTCCCCTCGGGGTACCACGACATGGGTGTCGCGGACCACGGCCACCACGCTGGCGTCCCGGGGCACCTCCAGGTCGGCCAGCGAGCGCCCGGCCGCAGGCGATCCCTCGGCCAAGGTCACCTCCACCAGGCGGGCCTCGCCCCCCGCGAACTGAAGGAGGCGGACCAGCGAGCCAACCGAGACGGCTTCCTCCACCAAGGCGGTGAGGAGGTGCGGAGTGGAGACCGAGACGTCGACGCCCCAGCTCTGGTTGAACAGCCACTGGTTCTTCGGGTGGTTGACCCTCGCCACCACCCTCGGAACGGCGAACTCCTGCTTGGCCAGCAGGGAGATCACCAGGTTGTCCTCGTCGTCACCGGTGGCTGCCACCACCACGTCGGCGTCGGCCATGCCGGCGGCGTGGAGCGACCTGACCTCGCAGGCATCGGCCGCGAACCAGCCCACCTCCAGCGTGGGTCGCAGACGATCGACCAGCTCGGGGTCCTCCTCGATGATCAGCACCTGGTGGCCAGCCGCGTTGAGGTCGGCGGCGATGAAGGTCCCGACGTTGCCGGCCCCGGCGATAACCACCTTCACGGCTGTGGCGGTCCCTCCGGGGCGCCCTCCGGCCCGCCCTCGGCGGCCCGCCGGGGAGGCCCGCCGGGCTCACCGGTCGGGCTGGCCGGCGGCCCCGCCAGCCTGGCCTCGACCTCGTCCAGCGCCTCCTTGGCCACCGCCAGGTGGACCACGTCGCCATCCTGGCCCACGTCTTCCAGCCCGGCCAGGCGGGCCGCACCCGCCCGGGTGACGGCCACCAGGCGGATCCGGCCGGCTTGGTTGAGCCCTTCGAGGCGGCGCCCGGCCCACCAGTCGGGCAGCGCCCTTTCCACCAGCACCAGCTGGCCGGTGGCGTCCACCCACTCGGTGACCGAGGCCTCCGGGAACAACCGGCGCACCACCTGGTCGGTGGTCCAGGTGACGGTGGCCACGGTGGGTATGCCGAGGCGTTGGTAGATGAGCGCTCGGCGGGGATCGTAGATCCGGGCCACCACGTTGGGGATCCGGTAGGTCTCTCTGGCGATGCGAGCGGTGAGGATGTTCGAGTTGTCACCGCTGGTCACCGCGGCCAGCGCTCCGGCCAGGCCCACGTCGGCCCTCTCGAGAGCGTCCCGGTCGAAGCCGAAGCCCACCACCGTGTGGCCACCCCAGTCGGTGGGCAGGCGGCGGAAGGCCCGCTCGTTCTTGTCCACCACCACCACGCTGTGCCCGTCTCGGTCCAGGGCCACGGCCAGCTCCGAGCCCACCCTGCCGCAGCCCACCACGATGACGTGCACCCCCCCATGCAACACCGCCGGGCCCAGTGGTGTCTATTGCCGCCGCCCACCGGCAACGGCGCGGGGAGTGCCAGTGCCGCGGCCCAGCCGCCAGTGTCTATTGTGAGGCGCCGAGAGACATGACGGACAACCTCGGGAACCCGGCGCCACCCGATCCGACCGAGGCACGGGTACCGACGGGGGAGGCCGCCGAGGCCCCAGCCGACCCCCCACCGGCCCGTCCGCTGCCCCCGCTCCCGACCGAGCTGGGCGAGGCCCTGTCCGAGCCGCTCACCTACCGCATCAAGAACAGGCTGCTCGGTCCGCCCCTGGTGAACGAGAGGCTGAGCGGCGAGCGGCTGACCAAGCGGGTGGCCCTCGGCGTGCTGTCGTCCGACTGCATCTCCTCGTCGGCCTACGGCAGCGAAGCGATGCTGAGCCAGCTCCTGCCCTTCGTGGGCCTGGCCGCCTTCACCCTCGTGGTCCCGGTCACCGTGGCGATCTTGGCGGTGCTGGCCCTGGTCACCCTCTCGTACCGGGAGGTGGTCATGGTCTACACCAAGGCCGGCGGCTCCTACGTGGTGGCCAGGGACAACTTCGGGCCCAACCTGGCCCAGGTGGCGGCGGTGGCCCTGCTCATCGACTACACGGTGACGGTGGCGGTCCAGACGGCAGCCGGGACCGACGCAGTGGTGTCGGCCTTTCCCGCGCTGCGCTCGCTCACCCTGCCCATAAGCATCGTGGTGGTGGTGGCCCTGTGCTACGGCAACCTGCGGGGCATCCGCGAGGCCGGGCACACCTTTGCCATCCCCACCTACTTCTTCATCGCCAGCATCGGCGTGGTGATCGTGGTCGGCCTGGTCCGGGAGGTCCTGGGCCAGCTTCATGCCCACTCGATCGACCTGGCCGGGGCGGTGCCCGCCGGCCACCCCGGTGGGGGACTGTTGATGGGGGCCTCGGTGTACGTGGTGCTCAAGTCCTTTGCCAACGGCGGCTCGTCGCTCACCGGCCTGGAGGCCATCTCCAACGGGGTGGCGGTGTTCGAGGCGCCCGAGGGTCCCAATGCCCGTCGGACGCTGGTCGCCATGAGCTGCATCCTCGGCTCCTTGGTGCTCGGCGTCTCGTTGCTCGCCCACTGGACCCACGCGGTGCCGTTCCAGAGCGGCTCGCCCACCGTGATCTCCCAGGAGGCCAGGTACGTGCTCGGCTCCGGGCCCATCGCCACCGCGGCCTTCTACGTGGTCCAGGCGGCCACCATGGCGATCCTCTACACCGGGGCCAACACCAGCTTCAACGGGTTCCCCTTCCTCGCCAGCTTCGTGGCCGGAGACGCCTTCCTGCCCCGCCAGCTGACCAGGCGAGGCCACCGCCTGGTCTTCTCCAATGGCATCATGACCCTGGCCGTGGTGGCCATCATCCTGCTGGTGGTGACCCGGGCCAAGGTCGACTCCCTCCTGGGTGTGTACGCCATCGGGGTGTTCACCGGGTTCACCATGGCCGGGGCCGGCATGGTCAGGCACCACCTCCGTCACCGCCAGGACCACTGGCGCCGGCGGATGGCCGTCAATGCCAGCGCGGCCGCCGTGTCGGCCAGTGTGGTCGTGATCCTGGCCTGGACCAAGTTCTTCGAGGGGGCCTGGGTGGTAGTGGTGGCGTTCCCGATATTGCTGTGGGCCCTCGTCCGCCTGCACCGCCAGTACCGCTTCGAGGCCAGCGAGCTGGAGGACCGAGTCGGCCAGGCCGCCACCGCCCCGGTGCTGGGCCGCCACGTGGCGCTGGTGCTGGTGGACCGCCTGGACCTGGCCACCGCCCAGGCCATCCAGTACGCCCGGACACTGAGGCCCGACGAGCTGCGGGCCGTGCACTTCATGGTCGACAGTCGGGCGGCCAGGCGCCTCGAGCAGGGCTGGGAGCGCCTGGGCCTGTCCGAGCTCACCCTTGACATCATCGACTGTCCCGACCGCCGCATCGGCCGGGCCGCCCTGGAGATGGTGGCCGAGACCGTCGCCGACAGTCAGACCGAGGTGACGGTGATCCTGCCCTGGCGCGCCTACAGCCGGTCCTGGAGCCGGTTCCTCCACGACCGCACCGCCGAGCGCATTGCCGAGGTGGTGGGAGAGCTGCCCCACGCCAACGCCACCATCGTCCCGTTCCACCTGGAGCGGGCCATGCGCAAGGGCCGTCTGTCGCTCTCCCTGTCCCAGCGGGAGGGCAACCACCCGTCTTGACGGCGAGGGGCGGCTAAACCTACATTTTGGCGCGCCATGAGCCACCTTCTCGCCGCCGAGGGCGGGTACCAGAGCTTCGTCCTCGGAGGCGTCGAGCGGGGTTGGCTGTACTTTGCCCTGGCTGCCGGAGCGACCGCCATCGGGGTGGCCCTGTCCCTCATGCGGGGCGTCCTGGCCGCCGACCAGGGGACAACGGCCATGCAGGAGATCGCCGAGGCCATCCAGGAGGGGGCGGTCGCCTTCCTCCGGCGCCAGTTCCGCACCATCCTCATCATCGTGGTGCCCCTGGCCGCCCTGGTGTTCGTCACCGCCACCAAGGTGGCCGAGCCCAACGGCGGGACGGCCCTGTCCTTCGTCCACTCCGGTCTGTACCGGGCTCTGGCCTTCCTGGTGGGGGCGGCCTTCTCCGGCCTCACCGGCTTCGTCGGCATGAGCCTGTCGGTGAGGGGCAACGTGCGCACCGCGGCGGCCGCCAGGGGCGGCTCCCTGCCGGCGGCATTGCGGGTGGCCATCCGCACCGGCGGCATCACCGGGCTGTTCTGCGTGGGCCTGGGCCTCATCGGGGCAGCCGGGGTGTTCCTGATCTTCCAGAACTCGGCCACCGAGGTGCTGGTCGGCTTCGGCTTCGGAGCCTCTCTGCTGGCCCTGTTCATGCGAGTGGGAGGAGGCATCTTCACCAAGGCGGCCGACGTGGGCGCCGACCTGGTGGGCAAGGTGGAGGCCGGCATACCCGAGGACGACCCCCGCAACGCGGCCACCATCGCCGACAACGTGGGCGACAACGTGGGCGACTGCGCGGGCATGGCGGCCGACCTGTTCGAGTCCTACGAGATCACCATCATCGCCTCCCTCATCTTGGGCTTTGCCGCCTTCACCTCCATCGGGCTCAACCCGGCCAAGGGCGTGCTCTACCCACTCATCGTGCCGGCCATCGGCATCCTTGCCTCCATCGCCGGCATCTACGCGGTACGGGCCACCGTGCGGGACCGCACGGCCATGAGCCCGATCAACCGGGGATACCGGGTGGCCGGGGTGCTCACGGTCGTGGGGGCGTTCCTGGTGGCCCACTTCTACGTCGGTGACCTGAGGGTCTTCTGGGCGGTGCTGACCGGGGTGGTCCTCGGCCAGGTGGCCAGCCTCATCACCGAGCAGTTCACGTCCACCGAGCGCTCGCCGGTAAGGGAGATCGCCCTCGCCTCCCGCACCGGGCCGGCCACCACCGTGCTGTCAGGGCTGTCGTCGGGCCTGGAGTCCACGGTTTGGGCCATCATGGCCATTGCCATCTCCATCGCGGTGGCCATTGCCCTCGGGGGCGCCAACATCGAGCTGACCCTCTACCTGGTCGCCCTCATCGGCATCGGCCTGTTGGCCACCACCGGCATGGTGGTCTCCGAGGACAGCTTCGGGCCGGTGGCCGACAACGCCGCTGGTATCGCCGAGATGGCGGGGGAGTTCGGCGGCGAGGCCGAGCGGGTCATGGTCAGCCTGGACGCGGTGGGCAACACCACCAAGGCCATCACCAAGGGGGTGGCCATCGCCTCGGCGGTGATCGCCACGGTGGCCCTGTTCGCCTCCTTCGTGGAGACGGTCGGATCCCAGCTCAACTTGAAGGTGGCCGGCTCCGCCCTGTTCCGCGACGCCGCCACCCAGATCGACGTGGCCAACCCGACCACCTTCATCGGCCTGCTGATCGGCGGTTCCGTCGCCTTCTTGTTCTCGGGGCTGGCCATCCGGGCGGTGGGCCGCTCGGCGGGGACGGTGGTCCAGGAGGTGCGCCGCCAGTTCCGGGAGCATCCGGGCATCATGGACTACACCGAGAAGCCCGAGTACGGCCGGGTCATCGGGATCTGCACCGCGGCGGCCCAGCGGGAGCTGACCACTCCGGCCCTGCTGGCCGTGCTCTCGCCGGTGATCGTGGGCTTCGGGATCAACTACCTCGCCCTGGGGGCCTTCCTGGCCGCGGCCATCCTGACCGGCCAGCTGATGGCCAACTTCTTGTCCAACTCGGGGGGGGCCTGGGACAACGCCAAGAAGTTCATCGAGGACGGCCACGAGGGGGGCAAGGGCTCCGACGCCCACAAGGCGGCGGTGATCGGCGACACCGTCGGCGACCCCTTCAAGGACACCGCCGGCCCGGCCCTCAATCCCCTCATCAAGGTGATGAACCTGGTGTCGCTGCTGATCCTGCCCACCGTGATCATCGAGGCCCACCACACCGCCGTCCGCTACGCCATCTCCGGCGCCGCTCTGGCCGTGCTGCTCGGAGCCATCGCCTTCTCGAAAAGGAGCACCGGCGGCGCCATGGCCGATGCGCCCGCTCCCGAGGGTGCCGGCATCCAGGCGGCCGCCGCCCGGGGAGTCGAGCTGAGCCACAGCCTGGAGAACCGAGGCTCCTGACCGCCGGGCCCCTGAAGACCGGGGTCCTGACCAACCGGGCCCCTGACCACCGGGCGGGGCGGCCAGAGCCTGTAGCTTTGGCCCGTCATGCCCAAGCCCCTGGTAATCGTCGAGTCGCCGGCCAAGGCCAAGACCATCGCCGGCTTCCTCGGCCCGGAGTTCGTCGTCGAGTCCTCCATCGGCCACATCCGGGACCTGCCCCGCAACGCGGCCGATGTCCCGGCCGCCTACAAGGCCGAGCCGTGGGCCCGCCTGGGGGTCGACGTGGACAACGGCTTCAAGCCCCTCTACGTGGTGGCCAAGGAGAAGAAGGCCCAGGTGGCCAAGCTCAAGGAGCTCCTGCGCCAGGCCAGCGAGGTGTACCTGGCCACCGACGAGGACCGGGAGGGCGAGTCCATTGCCTGGCACCTGACCGAGGTGCTGGCACCCCGGGTGCCGGTCAGGCGGATGGTCTTCCACGAGATCACCCGACCGGCCATCCGCCGGGCGGTGGACGACTGGCGGGACCTCGATCGCCGCCTGGTGGACGCCCAGGAGGCCCGGCGCATCCTCGACCGCCTCTACGGCTACGAGGTCTCGCCGGTGCTGTGGAAGAAGGTCATGCCCAAGCTGTCGGCCGGCCGGGTCCAAAGCGTGGCCACCCGGATCCTGGTGGAGCGGGAGCGGGCCCGGATGCGGTTCACCTCCGCCGGGTGGTGGGGCGTCGACGGCAGCTTCGCTGCCCACGGCCAGCTGTTCTCGGCCCCCCTGGTGAGCCTGGACGGGCGGCGGGTGGCCACCGGCAGGGACTTCAGCCCCGCCGGTGAGCTGGTGGGGGAGAACCTGGTCCGCCTGGGCGAGCAGGACGCAAGAGGGCTGGTGGACCGGCTGGGTGACGCTTCTTTTTCGGTCAGCTCGGTGGACGAGAAGCCCTACAAGCGGTCGCCCTACCCGCCGTTCATGACCTCCACGTTGCAGCAAGAGGCTGGGCGCAAGCTGCGGATGAGCTCTCAGCGAACCATGCAGGTGGCCCAGCGCCTCTACGAGAACGGTCACATCACCTACATGCGCACGGATTCGACGACGCTGTCGGACACGGCGGTGACTGCCGCCAGGGACCAGGCCAGGGCCCTGTACGGCCCCGAGTACGTGCCCGAGGCGCCCCGCCGCTACGACCGCAAGGTCAAGAACGCCCAGGAGGCCCACGAGGCGATCCGGCCGGCCGGCGACCGCTTTCGCACGCCCGAGCAGCTGGGCGGGGAGCTTGAGGGGGACGAGGCTCGCCTCTACGACCTGGTCTGGAAGCGCACGGTGGCCTCCCAGATGGCCGACGCCCGGGGCACCAGCGCCCAGGTCCGCCTGCGGGCGCAGACGGTGGGTGGGGACGGGGGACGAGCCGGCGGCGTCCAGGCGGCCGACTTCCTGGCCAGCGGCAAGGTCATCGCCTTCCCGGGGTTCCTCAGAGCCTACGTGGAGGGGGCGGACGACCCCGAGGCGGTGCTGGAGGACCGGGAGGTGCGCCTGCCGCCGCTGGCGGTGGGGGACCAGGTGGGGGTGGCCGGCCTGGAGGCCAAGGGCCACACCACCCAGCCGCCGACTCGCTACACCGAGGCCGCCCTCATCAAGGCGCTGGAGGAGATGGGCGTGGGCCGGCCGTCCACCTACACGTCGATCATCGCCACCATCTTGGACCGGGGCTACGCCTGGAAGAAGGGAAGCGCCCTGGTCCCCTCCTTCACTGCCTTCGCGGTGGTGGGCCTGCTGGAGCGCCACTTCGCCGAGCTGGTCGACTACGGCTTCACCGCCAGCATGGAGGACGAGCTGGACGGGATCGCCGGCGGGCGGGAGGAGGCGGTGCCCTGGCTCACGCGGTTCTACTTCGGCAACGGGCGCCCCGGGCTCAAGGCGGTGGTGTCCGAGCACCTGGGCGACATCGACGCCCGGGAGGTCAACTCCATTCCCATCGGCACCGACTCCTCTGGGACCGAGGTGGTGGTGCGGGTGGGACGGTACGGGCCGTACGTGCAGAGGGGCGAGAACCGGGCCTCGGTAGCCGAGGACATGGCGCCCGACGAGCTGACGGTGGAGGCGGCCGAGGCGCTGCTGGCCACCCCGGCCGGCGACCGGGAGCTGGGGACCGATCCGGCCAGCGGCCTGCCGGTGAGCGTACGGGTGGGACGCTTCGGGCCCTACGTCCAGCTGGGCGGAGACGAGCCGGCGGGGTCCGACAAGCCAGGGTCGGACAGCCCAGCCGGGGGTCCGGGCAAGCCCAGGAGGGCCTCGCTGCTCAAGACCATGGCACCCGACACCGTGACGCTGGAGGAGGCGCTGGCCCTGCTGAGCCTGCCCCGGCTGGTGGGGGTCGACCCGGCAGACGGCGAGGAGATCCTGGCCCTGAACGGCAGGTACGGCCCCTATCTCAAGAAGGGGGCCGACAGCCGCAGCCTGCCCAGCGAGGAGGCGCTGTTCAGAGTGTCGCTGGACGAGGCGCGGGCCATCCTCGCCCAGCCCAAGTCGGGGCGGGCCCGAGGCTTGGCCAAGCCGCCCCTGCGGGAGCTCGGTCCCGATCCGGTCAGTGGAGGGATGATGGTGGTGAAGGAGGGGCGCTTCGGCCCCTATGTCACCGACGGGGAGGTCAATGCCTCGCTGCGGCGCAGCGACACGGTGGAAGGCCTCAGCCCCGAGCGGGCGGCCGAGCTGCTGGCCGAGCGCCGGGAGGCCGGCCCACCTGCACCCCGGCACCGGGGAGCTCGGACCAAGTCCAGGACCGGAGCCGCCAAGTCCGGAGCCGCCAAGTCCGGAGCCGCCAAGTCCGGAGCCGCCAAGTCCGGAGCCGCCAAGTCCGGAGCCGCCAAGGCAGGCAAGGCCAGAAAGACGGGGGCGGCCGCCGGGAAGGCGACGTCCCGGAGGCGCACGGCCGGGACCAAGCCCACGGCCGGGACCAAGCGCACGGCCGGGACCAAGCCCACGGCCGGGACCAAGCGCACGGCCGGGACCAAGCGCACGGCCGGGACCAAGCGCACGGCCGGGACCAAGCGCACGGCCGGGACCAAGCCCGGCGCCTAGCAGCGGGGATGGGCGCGCCAGAGCGCGGGCGCCTGATCGCCCTGGAAGGCGGCGAGGCCTCGGGAAAGACGACGCAGGCGCACTTGCTGGCGGCTGCTCTGGGGGCCGTGATCACCAGGGAGCCGGGAGGCACCACCACCGGGGAGCGAATCCGAACCTTGGTTCTCGGCGACGCTCAGACTGGCTCGACCGGGCCTGAGCCGCGCCCCCTGGTTCCACGTGCCGAGGCCCTGTTGATGCTGGCTGCCCGGGCTCAGCACGTGGCCGAGGTCGTCGATCCAGCCCTGGATGCGGGTCGCTGGGTGGTGACCGACCGCTTCGCCGGCTCCACCCTCGCCTACCAGGGCTACGGCCGCGGCCTGGACCTGTTGGAGCTTCGCCACCTGGCGTCCTGGGCGGCCGGCGGCCTGTGGCCCGACCTGTCGATCCTGTTGGAGGTGGCGGCCCAGGTGTCGGCTGCTCGGCGGCCGGCGGGGCGCGGTCGGGACCGCTTGGAGTCCGAGAGCCGGGCCTTCCACGAGCGGGTGGCGGCCGGCTATCGAGCCCTGGCCGCGGCGGAGCCGGACCGCTGGGCGGTGGTGGACGGGTCCGGTTCGCCTGATGCGGTGGGTGCCCTGGTGCTGGAGGCAGTGATAGCGAGGCTGGGGCGGGAACGCATGGTAACATGCATACGTGCCGAAAACGGTGCAGATACGCGACTTGGATGACAGTATCTACGCGGCTCTTCAGCGCCATGCCGTGGCCGCCGGTGTGACCGTGCCAGAGCTGCTGCGGCGGGAGGCGGCACGCCTGGCGGCGCGACCCACGGTGGACGAATGGCTGGAGCGCACCCGCCGGCGCCGCAGCACGATCACCACCGCCGAGGTCATCGAGGCACTGGACGAGGTCAGGGGCTCATGGCCGGATGCTGGTCGTTGACGCCTCCTGCCTTTATGAGGTCGTGGCCGGTTCGGCCGAGGCCGAGCGGATAAGACATCGTCTCGCCGGCGACACCGACCAAGCCGCTCCTCACGTGATTGACGTCGAGGTGCTCAGCACCATCCGGCGAGACCTCTTCCTTGGTCGCCTCGACGCCACCGCGGCTGACCAGGCGGTCGAGGATCTAAGGGACTGGCCGGGCGAGCGTTTCGGCCACCTCAGCCTCCTGGCCCGGGCATGGGAGCTGCGTATGAACGTCCGGGGGTGGGACGCGGTATACGTGGCACTGGCCGAGGCGCTGCAGGCCGTCCTCGTCACCAGCGACGAACGACTTGGTCGGGTGGGTGGCCTCCGCTGCCCCGTCGAGGTCCTTCGCGGCTAGCCGCCTCCACGTCCGCCCGTAGAGTCGTTCATGTGGGCGCCCTGTATGGCGATGTGGTGGGCCAGGCCCAGGCGGTGGCCGAGCTGCGGGCGGCGGCGCGTGCCCCCGTCCATGCCTACCTCCTGGTTGGCCCGGCGGGGTCAGGCAAGCGGGCGGCCGCCCGCTCGTTTGCGGCATCGCTGCTTTGCCGCCACGGCGGCTGTGGCCAGTGCTCGGACTGCCGGCGTGCCCTGCACGAGGTCCATCCGGACCTGGCGGTGGTCGAGCGGGCGGCGGCCTTCATCCGGGTGGACGAAGCCCGGGAGATCACCCGAATGGCCGTACGAAGTCCCATCGAGGGTCGCTGCAGAGTCCTGGTCCTGGTCGATTTCCACCTGGTCGACAAGGCCGCCCCAGCCTTGCTCAAGACCATCGAGGAGCCACCTCCCACCACTGTCTTCGTCGTCCTGGCCGAGCAGCTGGCGCCCGCTCTGGTAACGATCGCCAGCCGGTGCGCCCGGATCGAGTTCGTCCCCCTTTCCACCCAGGTGCTGGCTGCCCAGCTCCAGGTGGAGGGAGTCCCCGAGGAGGTGGCCAGTGAGGCGGCGGCCGCCTCCGGCGGGCGCATGGATCGGGCCCGGCTCCTTGCCTCCGACCCGGGCATCACCGCCCGCCGGGGCCGCTGGCGCCAGGTGCCCGAGCGCCTCGACGGTACGGGAGCCGCAGTGGCCGCAGTGGTCGACGAGCTGTTGGCCGGAGCCGATGCCGCCCTCGAGCCGCTCAGGAGCCGCCAGACGGAGGAGGTGGAGATGCTGGCCACCAGGGCACAGGTGGCTGGCGACCGAGGGATACCTGGCCACGGCGAGATCCAGGCCCGCCATCGCCGGGAGCAGCGCCGGTGGAGGACCGACGAGCTCCGTCTCGGACTGGCAGCCATGGCCGGTTCCTACCGGGACCGCCTGGTCGCCACTTCGGCCGCCGGCCGGGCCGCCGCCAGCTGGATCGAGGCCATTCAGGCCCTCCACGCGGCAGCGGCCGCCCTGGACCGCAACCCGAACGAGACGCTGCTGTTGCAGAGCCTGCTGCTGGCTCTTCCGCCGGCCATGGCGGAGCCGGGCGGTGGCTAGCTTTGGGCCTACAGCGGGAAAGCGCCCGAGTAGCTCAGACGGCAGAGCATTCGACTCGTAATCGAAAGGTCAGGGGTTCGATTCCCCTCTCGGGCTCCTGTCCATGCGGCGGCTACTGTGCTGGCATGGCCGACCAGGCGGACTTCGCCGACCAGGCGATGGAGCATGTCGGGGCCCTCTACAGCGCGGCCCTCCGGATGACCCGCAATCCAAGCGATGCCGAGGACCTGGTCCAAGAGACGTACCTCAAGGCTTACCGGGCCTTCGACAGCTTCCGGGAGGGGACCAACCTCAAGGCCTGGCTCTACAAGATCCTCACCAACACGTACATCAACTCCTACCGGGCCCGCAAGCGCCGTCCGGAGCAGACCGAGATCGAAGACGTCGAGGAGCTCTATCTCTACCGGCGACTGGGCGGGCTGGAGGCGGCCGCCGCCGGTCGAAGTGCCGAGGAGGAGGCCCTCGACCGCTTCACCGACCACGAGGTCAAGGAGGCGGTGGAGTCGCTGCCCGAGCAGTTCCGAATCGCCGTCCTCCTGGCTGACGTGGAGGGTTTCTCCTACAAGGAGATAGCCGAGATCACCGACGTACCGGTCGGCACGGTGATGAGCCGGCTCCATCGCGGAAGAAGGGCGCTCGAAAAGGCGTTATGGCAATTTGGCTTCGAGCGGGGCCTCGTAGGTGATCGGGAGAGGTGATCTGCCTGTGGCGCAGTCCGGGGTGGGAGGATGAGCTGAGGTGCACGACGGGGACAGCTGCCAGGAGACGATCCACCGCCTGTACCACTTCTTGGACGGCGAGCTCACCGAGGAGAAGCGGGCCGAGATCCGCCACCACCTAGACGCCTGCCATCCCTGCCTGGTCGCCTTCGACTTCGAGGCCGAGCTTCGCCAGATGATCGCCAGCAAGTGCCGCGACAGGGTCCCCGATTCGCTTCGGGCCAAGGTCGCGGCGGCCATTGGTCACGAGCTCCGCAGATGAGCGATGCCATCTCCTGGGAGGTGGTCCGCCGGGTGGCGGCGCGGGTGGCTGACGTCCAGGGCCCCAGCGAGCATTACAACCCGGCGTCTCTCCAGGACCATTTCGACCAGCTCACGGCGCAGGCCGAGGACCTGGTGGGAGAGGCCACCGGGCTCCGGTCGCTGGTCGGCCCGGCCCGGGCGCGGGTCACCGACAGGGCAGGCTGGGTCACCGCCAACGTGGCCTCTTTCCAGCGCCTCCTTCGCCCGGTCATCGACCGCCTGGCGCCTCACCTGCCCGCCGGCCCCATGGCCTCGGTGGGCCGGGTGGCGGCAGGGATCCAGGTGGGGACCATCCTGGGGTGGATGTCGACCCGGGTCCTCGGCCAGTACGACCTGCTCCTCATCGAGGAGGAGCGTCCCGAAGACCAGGACATGGTCTACTACGTGGGGCCGAACATCGTGGGCTTGGAGAAGCGGTTCGGCTTCCCGCCCAAGCAGTTCCGGCTCTGGCTGGCCCTCCACGAGGTCACCCACCGGGCCCAGTTCACCGGCGTGCCCTGGATGCGGCAGCACTTCCTCTCGCTGGTCGACAAGGCCATCGGGAGCATCGACCCCGACCCCCGGCGGCTGCTGGAGGCCTTGAAGACGGCGGTGGGCTACATCCGGGAGGGCACCAACCCCCTGGCCGAGGGGGGCCTGCTCAACCTGGTGGCGGTCCCGGAGCAGCGGGCGGTGATCGTCCAGCTCCAGAGCCTGATGAGCCTGCTGGAAGGCCACGGTGACGTGATCATGGACCGCGCCGGGGCGGCGGCCATCCCCAGTGCCCGCCGCTTCAGCCGGGTGCTGCGGGAGCGCCGCAAGCAGGCTCGGGGCCCGGCCCGGCTGCTCCAGCAGCTGATCGGGCTGGAGGCCAAGATGCGCCAGTACGAGGAGGGAGAGCAGTTCATCGCGGCGGTCGAGGCCGAGGGCGGCCCGGAGCTCTTCGACAAGGTATGGCGAGGACCCGACTGGCTGCCGACCCTGGAGGAGGTCCGGGACCCGCATCGCTGGGTGAGCAGGGTCCGGGCTGCCGACGCCGGAGGCTGAGCCCCGGTGCCTCCGGCCGGCGACATCTCCCTCGAGCCACCCACTCCTGCCTCGGCTGCGTTGGCCACTCAGCTGCTGACCCTCTGCCGCTTCGGTGCGCCGGGGTCCGCCATCACCTGTGGCGTGTCCGGCGGCCCTGACTCCCTGGCGCTGCTGGTGCTGGCCACTGCAGCTGGTTGCCGGGTCACCGCCGTGCATGTCGACCACGGCTTGCGACCTGGGTCGTCCGAGGAAGCCAGCCTGGTGGCGGCGGCCGCCGAGCGCTTCGGCGCCTCCTTTCGGGCGGAGCGGGCGCACGTGGCCCCTGGGCCCAACCTCGAGGCCCGCGCCCGGGCAGCCCGACTGGCGGCTCTTGGCGAGGGCGCCGCCACCGGTCACACGGCTGACGATCAGGCCGAGACCGTTGTCCTGAACCTGCTGCGGGGCGCTGGCCTGGACGGCCTGTCCGGCATGCGGCCAGGGCCCCGGGAGTCGCACCTCGCCCTGCGGCCCGGGCCCCGGCACCCCATTCTCGCCCTGCGGCGCCACGAGACGGTCGCCCTGTGCGCGGCCCACGGGCTGAGACCAGTCACGGACCCCAGCAACGTCGACCCGGCCCACCGCCGCAACCGCGTGCGCCACGAGGTGATGCCTCTCCTGTGCGAGGTGGCGGGGAGGGACGTCGTCCCGGTCCTGGCTCGACAGACCGGGCTCCTGGCCGACGAGGCGGACTGGCTGGACCAGATGGCCGCCGAGATCGATACCTCTGATGCCCGTCGGCTGGCCGCCGCTCCCCCGGCCCTGGCCCGGCGCGCCGTGAGAGCATGGCTGGGCAACGAGCGGGGGAGCCCTCCGGGAGCCGCCGCGGTAGCGCGGGTGCTGGCCGTGGCCGCCGGGGAGATGAGGGCCTGCGAGGTGGAAGGCGGGGTGCGAGTATCACGCACCGGCGGTCGCCTGAGGGCGCAGCGGGCCGGCGACGGGGCCAGCGCCCTGCCCACCGGAGGCCACCCGGAGGCTGCCACCGCCGTCTCGAGTCGTCTGGGTCAGTGAGCCCCGAGGCCACGCCCGACCAGGCCGCGCCCGACCAGGCCGCGCCCGACCAGGCCGCGCCCGACCAGGCCGCGCCCGACCAGGCCGCGCCCGACCAGGCCAGGCCCGCCGGAGCCAGGCCCGCCGGAGCCAGGCCCGCCGGAGCCGGGCCCGCCGGAGCCGGGCCCGCCGGAGCCGACTGGTCGGATCCGTACCTGGGCGCCACTGTCGTGGCCGCCTCCGACCTCTCGGCCCGGGTGGCGGCCCTCGGCGAGCAGATCACCGCCGACTACGCAGGGCGGGCTCCCCTGCTGGTAGGTGTCCTGAAGGGCGCCTTCGTCTTCATGAGCGACCTGGCCCGCTGCATCCGCCTGCCGGTCGAGTTCGACTTCATGGCGGTGGCGTCCTACGGCAGCGCCACCAAGACCAGTGGGGTGGTCCGCATCGTGAAGGACCTCGACTTGGACCTGACCGGGCGCCACGTCCTGGTGGTGGAGGACATCGTCGACAGCGGGCTGACCCTGTCCTACCTGCGGCGCAACTTGCTGGCTCGTCAGCCGGCCAGCCTGGAGGTGTGCGCCCTGCTGGTCAAGGAGGGCCTCCAGCGAACCCGGCTGGACCTGCGCTACGTGGGCTTCCACATCCCGCCCGACTTCGTGGTGGGCTACGGGCTCGACGTCGCCGAGCGCTACCGCAACCTCTCGGACGTCCACGTCTATCGCGGGCCCGACGCCTCGAGCTCGACGGAGCGCTGGTAGCCCTTGGGCGTCGATCGCCCCCGGCTGCAAGCAGCAGTGCGTGAGGTGCTGGCTGCCATCGGCGAGGACCCGGACCGCGACGGCCTCACCGGCACCCCGGCGCGGGTGGCTGCCATGTACGAGGAGGTCGTGGCGGGACTGCACGACGACCCGGCCCGGCACCTCACCGTGACCTTCGCCGCCGGGCACGACGAGATGGTCATGGTAAAGGACATGGCCTTCGCCTCGTTGTGCGAGCACCACATGGTGCCGTTCATCGGCCGGGCCCACGTGGCCTACATCCCCAACGAGGAGGGACGGATCACCGGTCTTTCCAAGCTGGCCCGGGTGGTGGAGGGCTTCGCCCGGCGCCTCCAGGTCCAGGAGCGGATGACGACCCAGGTGGCCGACACCCTGGAGGAGGCGCTCGAGCCCCGGGGAGTCCTGGTGGTGGTGGAGGCGGAGCACCTGTGCATGTCCATGCGGGGGGTGCGCAAGCCCGGTGCCATCACCGTCACCTCGGCGGTCCGGGGGCTGTTCCGGGCCGACCCGGCCACCCGGGCCGAGGCCATGCAGTTCATCCATGGCGGCCCGGGCGCAGGTCGCTGAGCCCGGGACCACCCACCGCCCTGGTGGCGGCCGAGCCGCCTGGGGAACGATCGTGGGCATGGGCCCGGCCGGCACTGGCCGTCGCCGTCGCCGCCTGGGTCCTCACCTTCGGGTACCTGGTCTGGCTGCGCCAGGCTCGCTTCGGCTCCTTCGGCTTCGACATGGGCATATACGACCAAGCCGTATGGCTGATCTCCCGCTCGTTGATCCCCGGCTTCCTCTCCCCGGGCCACCATGGGCTGTTCATCACCGTGCGAGGGCTCTCCGTGTGGGGCCAGCACGCCAATGTTGCGCTGTACCTCCTGGCCCCCTTCTACTGGCTGGGAGCCGGTCCGCAGTTCCTCGACCTGGTCCAGGTGGCCTCCGAAGCGGTGGCCGCCGTCCCCGTCTACCTGCTGGCCCGCCACTACCTGAAGAGCCAGGCGCTGGCCCTGGCCCTGGCCGTCGCTCTCCTGTTGCACCCCGCCCTGCAGTTCTTCGTCCAGGAGGAGTTCCACCCCGACGTGATGGCGATCACCCCTCTGCTCTTCGCCTACTACTTCTCGGTCCGCCGCCGCTGGCTGGCCTTCAGCCTGTGCGCAGTCCTGGCGGTGGCCTGGAAGGAGGACGTCGCCCTGGCGGTGGCCGTGCTGGGCCTGGTCATCGCTGCCCGCGGCGACCAGCGGATCGGCCTGGCGGTGACGGGGGCGGCCCTGGCCTGGTTCGTCCTGGTACTCGAGGTCATCCTGCCGGCGGGCAACGGCTCGAGGGCCTTCTTCGTGGCCTTCTTCCCCGACCTTGGCTCGTCGCCCCCCCAGATCGTGGCCGACGCCATCCTCCATCCCATCGTCGTGTATGACCACCTGGCCACCTCGGGCGCTCGCAGCTACCTGTGGCAGATGACCGTCCCCTTCGGGTTGGTCCCCCTGGCGGCGCTGCCGATCGTCGCCATCGGCCTGCCCCAGGCGCTGGTCAACCTCCTGTCGGTCAACAGCTTCACCCGCGCCATGACCGACCACTATGCGGCTCTGCCGCTGGCCGCCCTGGTCCTCGCCACCGTGGAGGGTGTCAGGGTCCTCAGCCGTTCGGCCAGCGTCCGCTCCTTCCTGGTCGGCTTCGTGCTGGCTGCCTCGTTGGCCGCCACCCTGGTCTGGGGGCCCTCGCCGGTCGGAGCCAGATATCGACAGGGGAACTGGCCACTTGACCGTGACCCGGCGCTGGGCGCCAAGCGGGCGGCGGTCGCCCTGGTCCCGCCGGGGGCGGCGGTGAGCGCCAGCTACGACCTGGACGCCCACCTGGCCCACCGGTACCAGGTCTACGAGTTCCCCAATCCCTGGGTGCTCAGCAACTGGGGAGTGGACAACAAGCACGGCCCTCCGCCGAGCGTGGTGCAGTGGCTGGCCCTCGACCTCCCGAGGCTCGGTGCCAGTGACACCGCCACTTTCGACCACGTCATGGCGGGCGGGGCCTTCCGAGTGGTCTTCGACCGTCACGGCGTGCTGGTGGCCAAGCGGGCTCACCTCGCTCGCCACCTCGGCCGGGGCCCCCGGTAGCCGGCGGCGCCTGGGTGGCGTGGTCACCTCCCCGTTTACGCTGGCCGGCGATGCCTGCGCTGGTCATGGGGGTGCTCAATGTCACGCCTGACTCGTTCTCCGACGGGGGGCGCTATCTCGCCCCCGAGGCAGCCGTGGCCCGCGGGTTGGAGATGCTGGCCGAGGGGGCCGCGGTGGTCGACGTGGGGGGGGAGTCGAGCCGGCCCGGTGCCCAGCCGGTGACGGCGGCCGAGGAGTGCCGGCGGGTGCTGGAGGTCATCGAGGCTCTGGCCCCTCACGGCCGCGTGTCTATCGACACGGCCAAGGCGTCGGTCGCCGAGGCGGCGGTTGCGGCCGGGGCCACCCTGGTGAACGACATCACAGCCTCCCTGGCCGAGGTGGCGGCGGCCGCCGGTGCCGGGTGGGTGGCCATGCACATGCAGGGCACTCCCCCCGACATGGGCCGCTCCCCGCGCTACACCGACGTGGTGGCCGAGGTACGGGACTTCCTGGTCGCCCGGGCCGAGGGAGCCCGGGCCCTGGGGGTGGCCGACGTCTGGGTCGATCCCGGCATCGGCTTCGGCAAACGGCCCGGTCACAACCTCAGCCTCCTGCGCCACCTGCCCGAGCTGGTGGCCTGCGGCTATCCGGTGGTGGTCGGCACCAGTCGCAAGAGCTTCCTCGGCACTCTGGACCCCTCTCGGGCCGCACCGGCCCCGGTGCACGACCGCGCCGAGGAGTCCCTGGCCACTGCGGTATGGGCCATGGCCTGTGGAGCGGCCATGGTGCGGGCCCACGACGTGGCCGCCACCGTCCAGGCGGCCCAGGTGGTGGGCGATGCCTTGGGAGAGACGGCCTCCGGGGGGGCTCTGTGAGGGGGCGGTGGGCGGAGGGCATCCCGCCCCGCAACTTCGCCTGGGTGATCAGGGACCAACTGGCCATCTCCGAGCGGCCCGGCGGCCACGCCCGCAGCCACCGGCCGGTCCGCCGCCAAGAGGAGATCATCTGGCTGAGGTGCCGGGGCTTCACCCGGGTGGTGTCGTTGCTGGGCTCTCCGCACAACCTGCGGGCCTACGAGGAGCTGGGACTGGCCTGGGCGCAGGTGCCGTTCTCCCCCGACAGCGACCCTCGCCCCAGCCTGGCCGATCTCTTCGCCCAGCTCCGCCGGTCCCTGGAGGCTGAGGAGGTCGTCCTGGTCCACGAGGAGGAGCTGAGCGACCAGCTGATGGGGGCCATGGCCGGTTACCTGCTGTGGTCCAAGAAGCTGACCAGCGGGGCCTTCGCCATCAGTGCCCTCGAGCAGATGGTGGGCCGCCAGATGGGACCGGCCGGGCGGGAGCTGGTGACCCTGGCTCCCGAGACCTAGGGCGGTGGCGGCCAGCCCCGACCGCATCGAGCTGCGAGGCCTGAGGGTGGTCGGTATCCATGGAGCCCTTCCCGAGGAGCAGGAGCGGGCCCAGCCCTTCGAGATCGACATGGACCTGGAGGTGGACCTGCAGCAGTCCTCGGGCAGCGACGACCTGGTGGACACGGTGGACTACGGCCGGGCGGTGGAGCGGGCGTCGGCGATGGTGGCCGGGCATCGCTTCCGGCTGCTGGAGGGCCTGGCCGGCGCCATCGCCCAGGCGGTGCTGGCCGACCACAGCCGGGCCCGGTCGGTCACCGTC
Source organism: Acidimicrobiales bacterium (assembly GCA_039583615.1). Lineage (GTDB taxonomy): Bacteria > Actinomycetota > Acidimicrobiia > Acidimicrobiales > QHCF01 > QHCF01. The sequence continues at coordinate 35,420 of JAVKSQ010000012.1, read as the reverse complement.
ACCGTTCGCAAGCTGCGGCCGCCGGTTGGCGCCGACCTGGCGTCGGTGGGGGTGCGGGTGACCCGGCGGGCCGGCCCGTCCCGGCGGTGAGGGCCTTCTTGGGCCTGGGGTCCAACCTGGGCAACCGGCGACGCCACCTGAGAGAGGCAGTGGCCAGCCTCCCCGACCTGGCCGCCGTCTCGGGGCTCTACGAGAGCGACCCGGTCGGCGGGCCGCCGGGCCAGGGCCCATATCTCAACCTGGTGGCCGAGCTGGACACCGAGCTGCCTCCCCAGCGGCTCCTCTCCATCGGCCACCGGCTGGAGGCGGCGGCCGGCCGGGTGCGGGGGGAGCGCTGGGGGCCGCGCCCACTCGACGTGGACGTGCTGCTGGTCGGCGACCTGCAGGTTCACCAGCCCGACCTGGTTGTGCCCCACCCGCGCCTGTGGGAGAGAGGGTTCGTGCTGGCCCCCCTGGCCGAGCTGGCCCCCGAGCTCGTCCCGGCGGGGTGGGAGCGGCGGGTGGCCGGCCGGGCTCGGCCGGCAGGTACGCTGGGGTCGCTCCACGAACGGCACCCCCGCCGGGGGCCGGAACGTCGAAGGCATGGTGATCCCCCGTGAGCACGGTCGGCCAGGGCCGATGATGGTCCCTACTTTGAGGATGACCGGCCCTTGATCTTGATCGACACGGTCGAGGGACTGGTGAAGTCCACCGAGGCGGCTCGGGCCGGTGGCCGCCGGGTGGGCCTGGTGCCGACCATGGGATCGCTGCACGCCGGCCACCTGTCGCTGGTGGGCCGGGCCCGCCGGGACAACGACACGGTGGTCGTCACCGTGTTCGTCAACCCCTTGCAGTTCGGGCCGGACGAGGACCTGGCCGCCTACCCTAGGGACCCGCAGGGCGACGTGGCCCGGGCTGGCGAGGCCGGTGCCGACCTGGTCTTCCTGCCGGGCGACGACGAGATGTACCCGCGCCCGCCTGTCACCTCGGTTCGGGTGGCCGGGCTGTCGGAGCCCCTGGAGGGGCGTTCCCGCCCCGGCCACCTGGAGGGGGTGGCCACCGTGGTGGCCAAGCTGTTCGCCATGGCGGGGGCCTGCCGGGCCTACTTCGGGGAGAAGGACTACCAGCAGCTGTGCGTGGTGCGCCGCCTGGCCGCCGACCTGTCCTTCCCGGTCGAGGTGGTGGGGTGCCCGACGGTACGCGACGGCGACGGGCTGGCTCTCTCCAGCCGCAACGCCAGGCTCTCCCCCGCCGAGCGGGCCGCCGCCCCGGTGGTCCATCGGGCGCTGGTGGCCGGCCGCCGGGAGGTGCTGGCCGGTCAGCGCGACCCGGCGGTGGTGGCCCAGGTGATGGCTCGGGTGGTCTCGGCCGAGCCCTCGGCCCACCTCGACTACGCCGTGGCGGCTGACCCGGACGACCTGCGCACCCCGTCCCGCCTGGCCGGGGAGGTGCGCCTGCTGGCCGCTGCCTGGATAGGCGACGTGCGCCTGATCGACAACCTGGCCGTCCTGCCTCCCGCCGCCGGTCACCGCCCCCAGGGCCATTCCCACCTCGAAAGGCAGCCATGCGACGGCGCATGATGAAGTCCAAGATCCACCGGGCCACCGTGACCGAGGCCAGGCTGGAATACGCAGGCTCGATAAGCCTGGACTCCCGGCTGATGGGTCTGGCCGACATCCGCCCCCACGAGCAGGTGGCGGTGCTCGACGTCGACAACGGGGCCCGGTTCGAGACCTATGCCATCCCCGGCCAAGCGGGCCAGGTGTGCCTGAACGGGGCGGCGGCCCGGCTGGTGGAGCTGGGTGACAGGGTCATCATCATCTCCTACGCCGACTACGAGGAGGCCGAGCTGGCCGGGTTCCAGCCCCGGGTGGTGCACGTCGACGCCACCAACTCGGCGACCGAGTGGGCGACCTCTCCCTAGGGGTGGGGGCTCACCGCCCGCCCCTGGGCGACGGGGCGCCGTTGGACGTGGTGGTGGTGGGCAGCGGGGTCGCCGGGCTCTCGGTGGCCATGGCTGCCGCCGCCCGGGAGCCCGGGCTCCGGGTGGGCATCCTGACCAAGGCGGCGCTGGCCGACGCCACCACCCGGTGGGCCCAAGGAGGGGTGGCCGCCGTCCTCCCGGGAGCCGCCGCCGACCTGGTCGGGCGGGACTCGACCGAGCTTCACCTGGCCGACACGGTGGCGGCCGGCGCCGGGCTGTGCGACGACGACGCCGTCGAGGTGCTGGTGAGCGAGGGGCCCGGGCGGGTGCAGGAGCTCATCGCCCTCGGCACCGTGTTCGACCGCCAGCCCGGCGGCCAGCTGGCCCTGGCCCTTGAAGGCGGTCACTCCACCGCCCGGGTGGTCCATGCCGGAGGGGCGGCCACCGGCGCCGAGGTCGAGCGGGCCCTGGTGGAGGCGGTGCGGGGCACGCCCTCGGCGGTCCTGGAGGGCTGGTTGGCGCTCGACCTGTCAGTGGCCGGCGGCCGGTGCGCTGGAGTGTCGGCCCTCGACCCGGGCGGACGGCTTCGCCGGGTGGCGGCCACCCACGTGGTGCTGGCTACCGGGGGCGCCGGCCAGCTGTTCTCGGTGACCACCAACCCGGCCGAGGCGACCGGCGACGGCGTCGCCATGGCCCTGCGGGCGGGGGCAGCGGTGGCCGACCTGGAGTTCGTGCAGTTCCACCCCACCGCCCTGCACCCAGATGGCACCGGCTCGGGCGACCGGTCCATGCCCAGGCTGCTGCTCTCCGAGTCCCTGCGGGGCCACGGCGCCGTCCTGCGGGACGTCGAGGGCCGGCGGTTCCTCGACGAGCTGGCCCCGAGGGACGTGGTCAGCCGGGCCATAGTGGAGCGAATGGCCGCCCAGGGAGCCTCCCACCTCTGGCTGGACGCCACCGGACTGGCCCGCTTCGCCGAGCGGTTCCCGACCATCGCCGGCGCCCTGCACGGGGTCGGGCTGGACCCGGCCACCGACTGGCTGCCCGTCGCCCCGGCCGCCCACTACCTATCCGGCGGGGTGCTCACCGACCTCGACGGGGCGTCCTCGCTGCCCGGGCTGTGGGCGTGCGGCGAGGCGGCTTGCACCGGCGTGCACGGAGCCAACCGCCTGGCCTCCAATTCGCTGCTGGAGGGGCTGGTGTTCGGGGCGCGGGTGGTCGAGGCCATTGCCGCCGGGCGGTCCGGGCCGCTCCCCACCGGCGCCATGCGGGCCCTCCTGGGGGCGGATGGCGCTGATGCGGTTGGCGGGTCGTCCGTCACCGCCGGACCCCGTGAGGCGCCTGGCGGAATGTCACGGGTCCCGGCGGTGCCGGTCTCTCCTGACACTGACGATCTACGGTCATCGCTCCAGGGGGCCATGACCGCTCTGGCCGGGGTGGTCCGGGACGCCGAATCCCTCGCTGGTGCCGCCGAAGTCGTCGAGCGGGTTCGGGGTTCGCTCGCTCCGCCGGGCGGGGACCGCTCCGCCTGGGAGCTGGTCAACCTGGTCGACGTGGCCGGGGCTCTGCTGGCCTCGGCCGCCGCCCGTACCGAGACCCGGGGATCTCACACCCGGTCGGACTTCCCGGAGGCCGACCCCGCCCTCGTGGTGCGCCTGGTGCACGGTTGCCCTTCTACGAGCCTGGTCTGTCGAAATTGAGCTCCCCCAGCCGCTCGTCCTGCGCCCACTTGCACCCGCCGCTGGCCGCCGTGCGAGAGGCTGTGGCCCGGGCCCTGGCCGAGGACCTGTTGCCGCTGGGCGACCTCACCGCCTCGCTGCTGCCGGCGGGGGCGCGGGCCAGCGCCGCCCTGGTGGCCCGGGGCCCGGGAGTGCTGGCCGGCCGGCGGTGCGCGGAGGAGGCCTTCGCCCAGGTGGACCCGTTGGTCCACCTGGAGTGGGCTGCCGACGACGGTGATGCGGTGGCCCCCGGTCAGGTGCTGGCCCAGGTGAGTGGGCGGTTGACCTCGGTGCTCACCGCCGAGCGCACCGCCCTCAACTTCCTCGGGCACCTGTCCGGCGTGGCCAGCCTCACCCGGCGCTACGCGGACGCGGCGGCCGGCGCCAACCCGGCCACCCGCGTCTGGGACACCCGCAAGACCACCCCGGGCCTGCGGGCCCTGGAGAAGGCGGCGGTGCGGGCCGGGGGAGGCCTCAACCACCGGGCCAGCCTGTCGGAGGGCGTGCTGGTCAAGGACAACCACCTGGCCGGTATGTCGATCTCCGATGCGGTGGCCTCGGCCCGCCGGTGCTGGCCGGGGCGGCTGCTGGAGGTGGAATGCGACCGCCTGGGGCAGGTGGAGGAGGCGGTGGCGGCCGGAGCCGGCCTGGTGCTGTTGGACAACATGGCGCCCGAGCAGGTCAGAGCCTGCGTGTCGCTGGTCCGTGACCAGGCCGCGGTGGGCACTTTGGTGGAGGTCTCGGGCGGGGTCACCCTGGACTCGGTGGCCGCCTACGCCAGGGCGGGGGCCGACCTGGTCTCGGTGGGGGCCGTCACCCACTCGGCTCCGGCGCTGGACGTAGGCCTCGACGTCGAGACCCGAGACCTGAGCTCGGAGGGCTCCAGCGGTGCTCCTGGCCATTGACGCCGGCAACACCCAGACCGCCGTCGGCCTCTTCGGCCCCGACCCGGCAGACGACGGGGCCAGCCCGGCCCATCACTGGCGCATCGCCACCAACTCGGACCACACCGCCGACGAGTGGGCCCTGGTGGTATCCCAGCTCCTGGGCCTGTCCGGCCTGGGGCTCGCCGACGTGGAGGGCGTGGCCGTGTCGTCGACCGTGCCCCGGGCCCTGGCTGCCCTGCGGGGCATGGTCGCCACCTGGCTGTCGGTCCCCTGCGTGGTCGTCGGGCCAGGGGTGCGGACCGGGATGCCGATCCTCTACGACAACCCCAAAGAGGTGGGAGCCGACCGCATCGCCAACGCGGTGGCTGCCTACCAGCTCTACCGGGGGCCCACCATGGTGGTGGACTTCGGGACGGCCACCACTGTCGACGTCGTCTCCGAGCGGGGCGAGTACCTGGGCGGGGCCATCGCCCCGGGCATCGAGATCAGCCTGGACGCCCTGTTCGCCCGGGCCGCCGCCCTGCCCCGGGTGGACCTGGTGGAGCCGCGCAACGTGATCGGCAAGTCGACCGTCGAGTCCATCCAGTCGGGGGCCCTGTACGGCTACGCGGCCCAGGCCGACGGGCTGTGCCGGCGGGTGCGCGACCAGGTCGGCCCGTCTGCCGTGGTGGCCACCGGCGGGCTGGCCGAGGTCATGGTCCCCCATCTCTCGGTCGGCCCCCACCACGAGCCCTGGCTGACCCTGTGCGGCCTGCGCCTCATCTACCAGCGCAACGAGAGTGGGTGAGGGGCGTGGGCGGGATCCCCTACCGTTTCGAGAAGACGGCTTCGGCGCACGACGTCCATGCCCGCTTCAACTCCCTGGGTGCCGGGGAGGAGTCGGGCGCCACCGTCTCGGTGGCCGGGCGGGTGATGCTGGTGAGGCCCCAGGGCAAGCTGGCCTTCGCCGAGCTGCGCGACTCGAGCGGCTCGGTCCAGCTGTTCGCCCTGGCCGCCGTCACCGCCGACTTCGAGGCGTTCAGCCGCCTGTCGCTGGGGGACTGGGTGGGGGCGACCGGCGAGGTGGTGCGGACCCGGCGGGGCGAGCTGTCGGTCAAGGTGGGCCGCTGGGAGCTGCTGGCCGCCGCCCGGCGGGGCTTCGGCGACAAGTGGCGCGGCGTCACCGATGTCGAGACCCGCTACCGCCAGCGTTACGTGGACCTGTGGGCCAACGAGGGGACCCGCCGGGCCCTCGAGCTGCGCAGCCGGGTGGTGAGCCTGCTGCGCCGCTGGCTGGAGGAACGGGGCTTCGTGGAGGTCGAGACGCCGGTGCTCCAGAGCGTCCCCGGGGGGGCGGCCGCCCGGCCCTTCGTCACCCACCACAATGCCCTCGACGTCGACCTGTACCTGAGGATCGCCACCGAGCTGCATCTCAAGCGCCTGGTGGTGGGGGGCTTCGAGCGGGTGTTCGAGGTGGGCCGGGTATTTCGCAACGAGGGCATCTCCCCCCGCCACAATCCCGAGTTCACCATGCTGGAGCTCTACCAGGCCTACGCCGACTACACCGACATGATGGTCCTCACCGAGGAGCTGGTGGCCTACCTGGCCACCGAGACCCGGGGCTCTGCCCGCATCACCTACCAGGGCAGGGAGCTGGACCTCACCCCGCCGTGGCGGCGGGCCGGCCTCTCCCAGCTGGTGGAGGAGACCGCCGGGCTCAGGGTCGACGTGGGCATGCCGGTCCAGGAGCTGCGGCAGCTGGCCAGGAGCGTCGGGGTGGAGCCAGAGGAGTCCTGGGGACCGGGAAAGCTGGTCCTGGAGGTCTACGAGAAGACCACCGAGGCATCGCTGTGGGGGCCGGTCTTCGTCTGCGACTATCCCAGGGAGGTCTCGCCGCTGGCCCGGGACCACCGCAGCCAGCCGGGGCTGGTCGAGAGGTTCGAGCCGATAGTGGCCGGGCGCGAGCTGGGCAACGCCTTCTCGGAGCTGGTCGATCCTGACCAGCAGAGGTCGCGTTTCGAGGCCCAGGCGGGACAGCGGGCGGCCGGGGACGCCGAGGCCATGGCGATGGACGAGGACTTCGTGCGGGCCCTGGAGCATGGCCTGCCCCCTACCGGCGGCCTGGGCATAGGCATCGACCGCCTGGTCATGCTGCTGGCCGACGTGGCCAACATCCGCGAGGTCATCGCCTTCCCGACCCTGCGCCCGCTGACGGCCGGGGCGGCCGGTGGCGGGACGGGGGGCTCCGCCCGGGTCGACGGAGCCGCCAGAGGCTCAGCCGGTGGGTAGCTCGTCGAGGATGGCGTAGCCCAGGTTGGCCAGGGCGCCGGCCACTGCCGGCTCGCCCAGGCAGGCGGCGGCGGCGGCGGCCCTGTCGGCGTAGAGGCGGCCCGAGGCGATGGACGAGGCGATGGCCCCCGAGCCGGCCACCATCACCCTGGCCTTGTCCCGGCTGGGCCCGTCCAGGGTCCCGCCCAGCACGGCTCTCAGCTCCGGCCCGGTGTCCGGGTCGGCCAGGGCTCGCAGCACCGGCAGGGTGTAGATGCCCTTGACCAGGTCCTGGCCACCCTCCTTGCCGAGCTCCTCGTCCGAGGCGACCACGTCGCGGATGTCGTCGTGGATCTGGAAGACCATGCCGAAGGACTCCCCGAAGGTGGTCACCGCCTCGACGTGGCCTCGATCGAGGCCGGCGGTGAGGGCGCCGATGCGACAGGCGGTGGCCATGAGCGAGGCGGTCTTGCCGGCAATGGCGGCCAGGTAGGCACTCTCCGACCGGGCGGGATCGTAGGCGGTGCGCACCTCGCTCACCTCCCCCTCGCAGAGCCGGGCCAAGGTGGCGGCCAGCAGGCCGGCCACCTCGGTGCCCAGGCTGGCGGCGATGCCGGCGGCCCGGGCCAGCAGGAAGTCCCCGGCCACGATGGCCACCAGGTTTCCCCACCGGGCGTTGACGCTGGCCACGTTGCGCCGGGTGGTGGCCTCGTCGAGGACGTCGTCGTGGTAGAGCGACGCCAGGTGCACCAGCTCCACCGCCACCCCTCCCAGTAGCACCGGCTCGGTGACCCGGCCCCGCCCGGCGACCGCCGCGGCCAGGCCGAGGGCGGGGCGCACCCGCTTGCCGCCGGCCCCGATGAGGTGGCCGGCGACCTCGTCCAGGAAGGGATCCTCGGTCCGCACCGACCGGCACAGGCTGGACTCGAGGCGGTCCAGATCCTCGTCCAGGCGAGAGATACCCAGCAGGTCGACGAGGTTCACAGACTCAGGACGCTACCGGGCCGGGCGCCGAGCGACACCTTGATCAGGCTCCGAGCGGATGGGTACAAAGTGAGCTGGGCACAGCTAGACTCTCCAGAGGCTATCCGGCCGCGCAGGAGGCGGACAATTGTTCGAGCGTTTCACTGATCGGGCCCGAAGGGTTCTCGTCCTGGCTCAGGAGGAGGCCCGTCTGCTCAACCACAACTTCATCGGCACCGAGCACATCCTGCTGGGCCTGATCCACGAGGGCGAGGGCGTGGCCGCCAACGCCCTCAAGGCCCTCGGGATCTCCCTCGAGGCGGTTCGCGAGAAGGTGGAGGAGACGATCGGGCCGGCCGGCTCCACTCCGACCGGATCGCCGCCATTCACCCCGCGGGCCAAGAAGGTCCTGGAGCTGTCGCTGAGGGAGGCCCTGCAGCTGGGCCACAACTACATCGGCACCGAGCACATGCTCCTCGGCCTGGTGCGGGAGGGCGAGGGGGTGGCCGCCCAGGTCCTGGTCAACCTGGGGGCCGACCTGTCCCGGGTGCGCCAGCAGGTCATCCAGCTGCTCTCCGGCTACCAGGGCAAGGAGGCCGGGGCCGGCGGCCCTGGCTCGTCCGGCTCGGAGGCGCCCACCGCCGGCTCACCGGTGCTGGACCAGTTCGGGCGCAACCTGACCACCCTGGCCCGGGAGCGCAAGCTCGACCCGGTCATCGGCCGGGAGCGCGAGATCGAGCGGGTCATGCAGGTCCTGTCCCGGCGGACCAAGAACAACCCGGTGCTCATCGGTGAGCCCGGGGTGGGCAAGACGGCCATCGTCGAGGGCCTCTCCCAGCGCATCGTGGCCGACAACGTCCCCGAGACGCTCAAGGCCAAGCAGCTCTACACCTTGGACCTGGGCGCCCTGGTGGCTGGCAGCCGCTATCGGGGCGACTTCGAGGAGCGGCTCAAGAAGGTCCTCAAGGAGATCCGCACCCGGGGCGACATCATCTTGTTCATCGACGAGCTGCACACCCTGGTCGGGGCGGGGGCGGCCGAGGGGGCCATCGACGCCGCCTCCATCCTCAAGCCCATGCTGGCCCGGGGGGAGCTGCAGACCATCGGGGCCACCACCCTCGACGAGTACCGCAAGCACCTGGAGAAGGACGCCGCCCTCGAGCGCCGGTTCCAGCCCATCAAGGTGGACGAGCCCTCCCTGGCCCACACCATCGAGATCCTGAAGGGCCTCCGGGACCGCTACGAGAGCCACCACGCGGTGACCATCACCGACCAGGCCCTGGTGGCGGCGGCCAACCTGGCCGACCGGTACATCTCCGACCGCTTCTTGCCGGACAAGGCCATCGACCTCATCGACGAGGCCGGCAGCCGCCTGCGCATCCAGCGCATGACCACTCCCCCCGACTACAAGCAGCTGGAGGACGACATCGCCCGCATCCGCCGGGACAAGGACGCGGCCATCGAACGCTCGAACTTCGAGGCGGCCAAGAAGCTCTCCGACCAGGAGAAGGACCGCATCGAGCGCAAGGCAGCCAAGGAGGCCGAGTGGCGATCCGAAGGCGTGGACCTGTTCGACGTGGTCGACGAGGAGGTCATCGCCGAGGTCCTGGCCAACTGGACCGGGATCCCCGTCTACAAGCTGACCGAGGCGGAGACGGCCAAGCTGCTTCGCATGGAGGACGAGCTGCACCACCGGGTCATCGGCCAGCAGCCCGCCTTGGAGGCCCTGTCCCGGGCCATCCGGCGGACCCGGGCCGGCCTCAAGGACCCCAAGCGCCCCAGCGGGTCGTTCATCTTCCTGGGTCCCACCGGGGTGGGCAAGACCGAGCTGGCCAAGGCCCTGGCCGAGTTCCTGTTCGGTAACGAGAGCTCCCTCATCCAGCTGGACATGAGCGAGTACATGGAGAAGCACACGGTGAGCCGCCTGGTGGGCTCCCCGCCTGGCTACGTCGGCTACGAGGAAGGGGGCCAGCTCACCGAGGCGGTCAGGCGCAAGCCGTTCTCGGTCGTCCTCTTCGACGAGGTCGAGAAGGCCCACGCCGACGTGTTCAACACCTTGCTGCAGATCCTGGAGGACGGCCGGCTCACCGACGCCCAGGGTCGCTCGGTGGACTTCAAGAACACCGTGTTGATCATGACGTCCAACCTGGGCACAGCCGAGTTGCGCAAGACGTCGGTGGGCTTCGCCAAGACCACCGGCGCGGTGACCTACGAGCGGATGAAGGAGAAGGTCAACGAGGCCCTCAAGGCCCACTTCCGCCCCGAGTTCCTCAACCGCATTGACGAGGTCATCGTCTTCCACGAGCTGTCCAGGGAGGAGGTCACCGAGATCGTCGACCTCATGATCCGCCGGGTGCGTGAGCAGCTGGAGGGACAGGGCCTGGGCTTCGAGATGACCCGGGCGGCCAAGGAGCTGCTGGCCGAGAAGGGCTACGACCCAACCCTGGGCGCCCGCCCGTTGCGCCGGGCCATCCAGCAGCTGGTGGAGGACCCCCTCTCGGAGCGGATCCTGTGGAAGGAGTTCCCGGTGGGCGAGACGATCATCGTGGACGCCGAGGACGGCGAGGTGGTGTTCCGCTCGGTGGCCGGCATCGAGCCCCCGCCGGTGGAGCTGGCCGGCACCGGCTCACCCTCGGAGTAGGCGAGGCCAGGGGCCGTCACACCCCGTCCGTAGCCTGGCGGGATGAGCCGCCTGCGGACCGTCCACCGCTGCACCGAGTGCAGCGCTGACAGCCCGCGCTGGACCGGCCGCTGTGGGACCTGCGGGGCGTGGAACTCGCTGGTCGAGCGGCCTGAGGGGCCATGGCGGGGTGGCCTGGCGGGCGGACCCGCCGCCCCGTCGTCCCGGGTGTCCCCGGCAGGCGGGCCGCCGGCCGGGCCGGTGCCGATCACCGGAGTGGACGCTGGGGGGCGGCGCCCCCGTTCCACCGGGGTGGGCGAGCTCGACAGGGTCCTGTCCGGGGGCCTGGTGGCGGGCTCGGTCACCCTGCTGGGCGGTGAGCCGGGCATCGGCAAGTCGACCCTGGTCCTCCAGGCCCTGGCGGCCATGGCCGGCGCCGGGGCCCGGGCCCTGCTGGTCTCGGCCGAGGAGTCGACCCGCCAGGTCCGCCTCCGGGCCGATCGGCTGGGCGCCCTGGTCGCCGACCTGTGGCTGGTCTGCGGATCGTCGCTGCCCGAACTGGAGGCGGCGGTGGGCGACGTCCGTCCTGACGTCATGGTCGTCGACTCGATCCAGACGGTGGCCGACCCGGAGCTGGGATCGGCTCCCGGGACGGTGGCCCAGGTGCGCGGGTGTGCCCAGGCGCTGGTGGGGCTGTCCAAGTCACGGGGCATGGCCACCGTGCTGGTCGGCCACGTCACCAAGGAGGGCGCCCTGGCCGGTCCCCGGGTGCTCGAGCACGTGGTCGACACCGTGCTCAGCTTCGAGGGGGAGCGCCATCATGCCCTGCGCCTGCTGCGAGCAGTCAAGCATCGCTTCGGCCCCACTGGCGAGCTGGGGCTGTTCGAGATGGTGGGGACCGGGCTGCAAGGCGTTCCCGACCCGAGCGGGCTGTTCCTCGGTGACCGCCGGCCCGGCGTGCCCGGCGGTGTGGTCCTGGCTGCGATGGAGGGACAGCGGCCCCTGCTGGTGGAGCTGCAGGCGCTGACCGCCCCCTCGTCGCTGGCCATGCCCCGCCGGTCGGCCCAGGGCCTCGACGCTGGTCGCCTGGCGCTGCTCCTGGCGGTGCTCGACCGCCGGGCCGGGGTGCGGCTGGGTGGGGCTGACGTGTTCGCCTCGGTGGTGGGTGGCGTGCGGGTGACCGAGCCGGCTGCCGACCTGGCCCTGGCCCTGGCCCTGGCGTCAGCCTTCACCGACCGGCCCCTTCCCGACGACCTGGTGGTCTGCGGGGAGGTGGGGCTGGGCGGAGAGCTGCGCCAGGTCGCCCAGAGCGAGCGGCGTATGGTCGAGGCAGCTCGGCTGGGGTTCCGCCGGGCTCTGGTGCCAGCCTCGACGCCGGCCGGGCCGGGTGGCATGGAGGTGGTCCGGGCGGCCAGCCTGGCCCAGGCCCTGGCCTGGTCCGGCCTCCAGTGAGCGATAGCATCGGCGCGTGCTGGTCCTCCAGAGCGCCTCGATGGTCGAGGCGCTGGCGGCGGTAGCCCCCGGCCGGCCCCTTCGGGAAGGCCTTGACCGGATCCTGCAGGCCAAGATGGGTGCGCTGATCGTCGTCGGGGACGACTCGGCGGTGCTGTCGATCTGCTCCGGGGGCTTCCTGGTGGACGCCGAGTTCAGCCCGCCCCGGCTGTCCGAGTTGGCCAAGATGGACGGCGCCATCATCCTGGCTCGTGACGCCGGCCGGATCGCCCGGGCCAACGTCCACCTGGTGCCCAACCCCGACGTGCCCACGTCGGAGACCGGTACCCGCCACCGCACCGCCGAGCGGGTGGCCCGCTCCATCGACGTGCCGGTGATCTCGGTGTCGGAGGATCTGTCGATCATCGCCGTGTACCGCAACGACCTCAAGCATCCTCTCCAACCCATCCCGCAGCTGGTGAACCGGGCCAACCAGGCGCTGCAGACCCTCGAGCGCTACAAGAACCGCCTGGACGCGGTCACCGGCTGGCTGTCGGCGCTGGAGGTCGAGGACCAGGTGACCCTGCGCGACGTGGTGACCGTCCTGCAGCGGGCCGAGATGGTCCGCCGGATCGCCGAGGAGGTCGACGGCTACCTGGTGGAGCTGGGGGCCGACGGGAGGCTGCTCATGCTCCAGCTGGACGAGCTGATGGGGGGGGTCAACGACGACCGCCGGCTGGTGGTGAAGGACTACCTAAAAGAGCACCGGAGCTGGCACCTCGACCAGGCCATGGAGCAGCTGAGGACCATGTCCACCGAGGACCTGCTGGACCTGGAGGCGATCGCCCGGATCCTGCGCCTGGGCCACCTGGCCGACGGCCTGGATGCTGGCCTCACCCCCCGGGGCTATCGGCTGCTGTCGGAGATCCCCAAGCTGCCGGCCGCGCTGGTCGAGCCCATCGTGGCCCGTTTCGCCACCCTGCCCAAGGTCATGGGGGCCACGGTCGGCGACCTCGAGCAGGTCGCAGGGGTGGGGACATCCCGGGCCAACCTGGTGAAGAACGGCCTGGCCCGCCTGGCCGAGGCCACCACCTTCGACCGCTGAGCCTGGTGCGTGACCCTCAAGTTGTGGTATGGGGTGTATCACCCTATCCTGTAGAGAGCTTATTGGCCCCGAGTTGGGAGAGGTATGTCGTTCGACGTCGGTGACAAGGTGGTCTACCCTCACCACGGCGCAGCCGTGATCGAGAAGCGGGAGGACAAGGAGGTGTTCGGGACGACCCGGGAGTACCTCGTCCTGCGTCTCGCCTACGGCGATCTCACCTTGATGGTGCCCACCGACAACACCGACGAGGTCGGCCTGCGCGAGGTCATCAACGACGAGGAGGTCGAGGAAGTCTTCGCCGTCCTTCGCAAGAAGGAGGCCCGCATGCCGACCAACTGGTCCCGGCGTTACAAGAACCACGTCGAGAAGCTCAAGTCCGGGGACATCTACCAGGTAGCCGAGGTGGTGCGCAACCTGTCCATCCGGGACAAGGACAAGGGCCTGTCGGCGGGCGAGAAGCGGATGCTCACTCGGGCCCGCCAGATCCTCGTGTCCGAGCTGACCTTCGCCATCGGCGTGACCGAGCCAGAGGCGGAGGACAAGCTCAACCAGGCCCTGATCTGACCGGTCTGAGGGCCTGCCGATGGTCATCTGATTGGTAGTCTGGGTCGTGGTGGTGGCGGCGGGTCGGGGCGATCGCTTCGGCCGGCCCAAGCAGTTCGAGCCGCTGGGTGCCCGCAGGGTCCTCGACTGGTCGGTCGAGGCGGCCCATTCGGTGGCTGACGGGGTGGTCGTGGTGCTGCCAGACCCGGTGCCGGGGCCGGTTCCCCTGCCCGGGGTTCGAGCCCAGGTGACGGTGGCCGGCGGTGCCACCCGGTCCGCATCGGTCAGAGCCGGCCTGGCGGTGGTGCCCGAGGATGCCGAGATGATCGTTGTCCACGACGCCGCCCGCCCGTTGGCCACGCCGGCCCTGTTCAAGGCAGTGGTGGACGCAGTGGCCCGAGGGGCCGACGGGGCCGTCCCCGGGCTGCCCCTGGTCGACACGGTGAAGCGGGTGGTGGACGGGCGGATCAGCGAGACGGTGGACCGGCGCTGCCTGATGGGGGTCCAGACGCCGCAGGCCTTCCGGGCGGAGTGGCTGCGCTCCGCCCATCGGGCCGGGGCGGAGGGGACCGACGACTCGTCCCTGGTGGAGGCCATAGGGGGGACGGTGCTGGTGGTGGCGGGTGAGCCCGCCAACATCAAGCTCACCCTGGACGCCGATCTGGCCCTGGCCGAGATCCTGCTGCCCCGGTGAGGACCCGGGTGGGCCTGGGCTTCGACGTCCACCCGTTCAGCTCGGACCCGCGGCGGCGCCTCGTCCTGGGTGGGACCACCCTGCCGGGCCACCCGGGGCTGGCCGGGCACAGCGATGCCGACGTGGTCTCCCATGCGGCGGCTGACGCCCTGCTGGGGGCGGCCGGGCTGGGCGACATCGGCAGTCACTTCCCGGCTGGTGACCCGGCCTGGGAAGGGGTGGACAGCACCCTCATCCTGGCTCGGGTGGTGGCCCTGGCGGCGGAGGCCGGCTGGGCCCCGGCCAACGTGGACTGCACCGTCGTGGCGGAGGCGCCCGCCCTGGCTCCCCACTGCCCGGCCATGGAGAAGCGTCTCGGTCAGCTGGTGGGGGCTCCGGTCAGCGTCAAGGCCAAGCGGGCCGAGGGGCTGGGGGCGCTGGGCCGGACAGAGGGCGTGGCCTGCTGGGCCGTGGCCCTGGTGGAGGAGGCCGGCGGTTGAGCCCCGGCCGGCAGCTCGGACCGGCCGGCGGCGGACGACCTGGCGGCGGAGGCCGGCCGGTCGGAGGAGGCCGGGCTGCCGGCGGTCGTCCCGGCGGTCCGGGGAGGACCTCGACTGGGCGACCGGCCTCCCGGGGGCGACGCACCGGCGGACCAGCCCCCCGAGGGACACCGGCCGGCGGAGCCCGACCGCGCCGGAGACCCGCCGGCCCCCGGCGGGCGCCCCCGCCGGCCAGGCGTAGCCCGCCCGAGGCCAGCCGGCGGCAGCCAGACGGTGGCCTGGGCGGCGAGCAGGTGGAGGGCCGGCGAGCGGTGATGGAGCTGCTGGCCGCCGGACGGCGCCGGGTCCGCGACGTGTGGCTGGCCGAAGGGCTCGAGCCGTCCCCGGTCCTGGACGAGATCGCCAGGCTGGCAGCCGCCCGGCGGGTGCCCGTCCGGGAGGTGACGCGGGGTCGCCTGGACGGGGCAGCCAGGACCGATGCCCCCCAGGGCGTGCTGGCCCACGCCGACCCCCTGGACGGGGCCGACTTCGACGAGCTGTGCCGGGAGGGGAGGGGCAGCCTGCCCCCGTTCCTGGTGGTGCTGGACGGCGTCACCGATCCCCACAACCTCGGCTCGGTGCTGCGCAGCGCCGAGGCGGCCGGGGCCACCGGGGTGGTCCTGCCCCGTCACCGGTCCGCCCATGTCACCCCGACGGTGGCCAAGGCTGCCGCCGGAGCCATCGAGCACCTGCCCATGGCGGTGGTGCCCGGTATCCCTGGCGCGCTGACCGGCCTGGCTCGCCACGGGGTGTGGACAGTGGGCCTGGATGCCGCAGCACCGGGGTCGGTGTTCTCCCTGGACCTGGCCGATCGCCCGGTGGCGCTGGTGCTCGGAGCCGAGGGCAGGGGACTGGCCCGCCTTACCCGCCAGCGATGCGACGTGACGGTGTCGATCCCCCAGCTCGGCTCGCTGGGGTCGCTGAACGTGGCCGCCGCCGGCGCGGTGGCCTGCTTCGAGCTGGCCCGCCGCCGCCTGGGGCAAGAGACGGTGGCGCCGGGCGAGACGGGCCGTCCCCGGTGACCAGGCGAGCGAGGCTGGGCACCTCGACCAGCAGCTTCGGGGTGAGCCGCCGGGAGAGCCACGATGCCGGCCGCTTCTACTCTCGCTTCCCGCCCAAGCCGATCTCCGACGCCGAGCACGTCCAGGGCCGCCTCGACCTGGCAGAGCCGCTTGTCTGGGGTGACTCCAGGGACATGAAGCTCCCGGACGACTGCGTGGCCCTGGTGGTCACGTCGCCGCCCTACTTTGCCGGCAAGGAGTACGAGCAGGCCCTGGGGCAAGGAGCCGTCCCGGCCACCTACGCCGGGTACCTGGATCTGCTGCGGGACGTCTTCGCCGAGTGCGTGCGCATCCTCGAGCCGGGCGGGCGCCTGGCCGTCAACGTGGCCAACCTCGGGCGCAGGCCGTACCGTTCGCTGTCGGGGGATGTCACCCGGATCCTGGACGAGGACCTCGGCCTGCTGCTGCGGGGCGAGGTGGTCTGGACCAAGGCCGAGGGGGCGTCGGGGTCATGTGCGTGGGGCTCCTACCGTTCTCCGACCAACCCGGTCCTGCGAGACGTCACCGAGCGAGTCGTCGTCGCATCCAAAGGGCGCTTCGACCGAGCGGTGGGCGTCGCCCAGCGCCGGGCCCGGGGACTGCCGCACCGGTCCTCCATCGGCACCGACGAGTTCGTGGACTCCACCCTCGACCTTTGGCGGATACCGACCGAGTCGGCTCGCCGGGTCGGCCATCCTGCCCCGTTCCCGGTGGAGCTGCCGCAACGCCTCATCGAGCTTTACACCTTCGAGGACGACCTGGTGCTCGATCCCTTCCTTGGCTCCGGGAGCACGGCGGTGGCTGCTGTGAGGACTGGACGCCGCTATGCCGGCTACGACACCGACGCCGGCTACGTCGAGATGGCCAGGCGGCGGGTCCGAGCGGAGGAGGAGGCCCGGGCATCAGTTCCCGCAGCCTCGCTCTTCTCGCCGGAGGGGGGCGGCGAGGGCCAGCCAGCCCCTGTGGCGGAGGGCAAAGCCGCTCGGTCACTGGCTGTCGAGATCATCCAGGCCGCCGGGTTCAAGCTCCGTCACCGCAACCACCGGCTCCCCGGCTATGGCCTGGCCGTGGACGTGGTGGCCGAGGACGGCCACGGAGAGCCGTGGTACTTCGATGTCACCGGAGCCTTCACCTCGACCAGTGCCGGGCTGGCCAGGTCAGAGACCCTGTGGAAGTGTCTGGGGCGAGTGGGCGTCCTGGGGCGCTTGGGCATCGGGCCGGTGGTGCTCATCTCGTCTTGCCTGCCCGCCCGGCGAAGCACCGGGGACCGGGCCCTGCGTGCCATCGGCTCAGCGGCGATCCATGACGTCATCGCCATGTTGGTCGCCGGCGATCGCCAGCGCCTGGCCCGCTACGCCCAAGGTGGCCAGCGGGCTCGGCCCCTCGTCGGCTTCTGGACCAGCCCAGAGGTCCGGCCGGCGCCGAAGGGCGCCAGCGCGCCCAGTCGCTCGTCGTAGCGGGCCCATCCCACCGGGGCGACCGGAGGCGGGCGTACCTGCCGGCGTCGATCCGCACCGGGCGGCAGTTGCCTATCAACCGCCTAATAGGGTATCATTCGTTTCAACGGATGAGGAGGCGAGGAGGTCTGAGTGAGCAGCACTCTTGGTCGGGCGCCGATCGTGGAACGAGAGCCGGTCCCCCTGCCGGAGGTGGAGCTCTGGGCCCGGCTGTTCCGGGCGCTGGGCGAGGCCAGCCGCCTGCGTATCCTCGAGTTGCTTCTCGATGCCGGGGAGCTGCACCAGGCCGAGATCGTGCGCACCCTCGGGCTGTCCCAGGCCCGGGCCTCCGAGCACCTGTCATGCCTGGTGTGGTGCGGCTTCGTCACCTCCCGGATCGGCGAGCGTCGCCGCGTCTACTACCGGGTGACCGATGCGGCGGTACCCGAGCTGGTCGGGCTGGCCCGCGGGTTCCTGGAACGTAACGAAGCCGCCATCGCCTCCTGCCGGCGCATCGACGACACGAAAGGCCACTGCTGAATGGACCCGATCACCCTGCCGGCGGAGGGCACGACGTGGGAGCACTGCCAAGGCAGCGTCGAGACCGCCCCGGCCGAGGCTGGTACCGCGGAGCCCGAGGCGGGCTTGCGTCGGGGCGTGGCCAGCCTGGCCTTCGACGGCGACCCGGTCCCAGCAGTCGAGGCGGCGCCCGCCGCCGGCTACCGGCCTGCGGCCCCGTCCCGCTCGATCGCCACGGGACGCCACGGACGGCGCCGACCTTCTGGCAACGGCCACACCCACTTCGACCTGGTGACCGTCGGCGCGGGCAGTGCGGCGTTCGCGGCGGCAATCCGGGCCACCGATCTGGGCGGCCGGGTGGCCATGGTGGAAGCCAGCACCGTCGGCGGCACGTGTGTCAACGTGGGCTGCATCCCCTCCAAGGCGCTGCTCGGCGCGGCCGAGGCCTATCATCGGGCCGGAGCCCACCCCTTCGCCGGGATAGCCACCGCCCGGTCCGGGGTGGACATGGCGGCCCTGGTGGCCGGCAAGGACGACATCGTCGGGACGCTGCGCCGGGAGAAGTACGTGGACCTGGCGGCCGAGTACGGCTTCGACATCATCTCCGGCCGCGCCGCCTTCACCAGTCCGGACCGCCTGGCCGTCGACGGCCAGGAACTGTCCGCCGGCAAGTTCCTGCTCGCCACCGGATCCACCCCGCTCGTCCCGCCTATCCCCGGGTTGGCCGACGCCGGCTACCTGACCTCGACCACCGCCATGGAGCTCGACCGGCTGCCCGAGTCGCTGCTGGTGATCGGCGGCAACTACATCGGCCTGGAGATGGGCCAACTCTTTGCCGACCTCGGGACCAGGGTCACCATCGTGGAAACGTTGGAGCGGCTGGCCCCGACCGAGGAGCCGGAAGTCTCCGCCTGGATCACCCGGGTGATCGCCGAACAGGGCATCGAGGTGCTCACCTCGGCCACCGTGGTCGGCGTCGAACCGGGTGAGCCGAGGACCGTCATCGCCGAGGTCGGCCGGCACAAGCGCCGGCTGGCTGCCGAGCAAGTCCTGATCGCCACCGGACGGCGGCCGGCGCTCGACGGCCTGGGCCTGGATGCCGCCGGGATCCAGCTCGACGAGCAGGCCCGGCTGGTGCTCGACCCGCAGCTGCGCACCACCAACCCGGCCGTGTACGCAGCCGGAGACGTCACCGGCGCCCCCCAGTTCGTCTACGTGGCGGCAGCCCAAGGCACCCTGGCGGCCGACAACGCCGTCGGCGGCGCCGGCCGGGAGATGGACTACACCGGGCTGCCCCGCATCACCTTCACCACCCCCACCATCGCCGCGGTGGGACTGACCGAGGCGGCGGCCCGGGCCGCTGGCTACGACTGCGACTGCCGGGTCCTCCAGCTCGAGCACGTGCCCCGGGCCCGGGTGAACCGGGACACCCGCGGCGGCGTCAAACTGGTCGTCCAACGCGGCTCCGGGCGTATCCTCGGGCTGTCCGCCGTTGCCGACGGCGCCGGCGAGCTAAGCCTGGCTGGGGTGTACGCGGTCAAATTCCGGCTCACCGTCACCGACCTGGCCGGCACCTGGGCCCCGTACCTGACCATGGCCGAGTCGGTGAAGCTCGCCGCCCAGAGCTTTACCGCCGATGTGTCCAAGCTGTCCTGCTGTGCCGCCTGACCCGCGCCCGGGCCCGGACCGACGGCGGTCCGGCGTCGGCGGGCTGGGAGCTCTTCGGAAGGCCGGCAGGAGAAGGCATCCGCTTGGCAGCTGACGCGTTCCCTCTCCTGCCAGGCGGACACCCGCCGACAGGCCCGAATAACCGGCCCGGAGCGTGGGTACCCAACTTCGTGTGACGGTCGCTCGGGAAAAGGGGTATGCCCCGATCGGGGCGTACGGGCTGATTGGCAACGGCGCGGGGAGCGCGCTGGTATGCCAAGACGGGCGGATCGACTGGCTGGCCGCACCCAGGATCGACACCCTGCCCTTCTTGGCCGCCATCATCGACGCTTCTGACGGCGGCTACTTCGCTGCTGGTCCAGCTGGTGGCGACTATCAGGTGACCCGCCGCTACCAGGACGGCACGATGGTCTTACAGACGACCTTCGAGACCGCTGACGGGCGGCTGGTGATCACCGACGCCTTTACCCACGGCTTCGAGGGACGACTGCCTTGGACCGAGCTGGCGCGCAGGATCGAGGCTCCCGACGGACCGGTACGGCTGGCCTGGGAGCTGCGGCCGGGCACGCGTTTGGACCAGGCCCGGCCTTTCGTGCACCACCGAGGGGAGACCCCGCTGATTCTCTCCGGTGCCCTGCTGGCCGCCGTCATCCACCAAGGTGTGGACGGTAACGAAGTCGACGGGGAAGCTGTGGGCGGCCAAGCCGTGATCGAACCGGGCCGGCCGGCCCTGCTGGCGCTGGTCCTGGCCGAGGACAAGCCGCTGCGCCTGCCCCGCCCGGACGATGTTCTTCGACGGTTAGAGCACGCCTGCCAGGAGTGGCGGGCGTGGTCGGATCGGATCGGCTACCGCGGACCTCACCGCCAGCAGATAATGCGTTCGGCGCTGACCATCAAGGCCCTCTCGGATCGCCAGACCGGTGCGTTGGCCGCGGCGCCGACCACCTCGCTGCCCGAGGCGGTGGGCAAGGCCCGTAACTTCGACTACCGATTTGCCTGGGTGCGGGACAGCTCATTCATGATCGACGCGTTGACCCGGCTCGGTCTGAGCGAGCAGGTGGACGCCTCGCTGGCATGGCTCCTACAAGCCGTGCAGCGCACCGCCCCAGCGGTGCATGTTCTCTATACCCTCGACGGTCGCCCGGCACCCGGCGACCAGCAGCGGCTCGACTTGGTGGACGGCTATCTGGGTTCGGCGCCGGTGATCATCGGCAACAAGGCCGCCAGCCAAGCCCAGCACGGATCCTACGGTGACCTCTGCGGCGCCGTCGCCCGCTACGTCGATGGCGGCGGCCACCTCGACACCGAGACCGGTCTCGTACTGGCCAAGCTGGCCGACCAGCTCTGCGACGAGTGGCCCAGACCCGACGCCGGGCTGTGGGAGTTGGGCGACTACCAGCGCTACACCTCCAGCCTGATCAACAGCTGGACCGCCTTAGACCGGGTGGTCCGCCTGGCCCGCAAAGACCAAGTGCCTTTCATCCACCTCGAGCGGTGGGAGCACGCACGACAGGCCATCCACGATTACGCGGACAGCCACTGCTGGTCGGAGGCCAAGAAGTCCTACACGTTCTACGCCGGCACCGAACGGCTCGACGCCGCCGTCTTGTTGGCCGCCCGCACCGGTTTCCTGTCCGGTGACGACCCGAGGCTGTGGGCCACCATCGACGCCATCCGCTCCGAGCTGACCGCCGAAGGACCGCTCGTCTACCGCTACAGCGGCGCCGGGGAAGAGGAGAACGCGTTCGCGGCGTGCACCTTCTGGCTCATCGAAGCCCTCTGCTACGCTGGGCGCACCGACGAGGCAGGCGAATTGCTCGACGGGGCACTTCGGTACAGCAACGACTTGGACCTGTGGTCAGAGGAGATCCAGCCCACCACAGGGCACCTACGAGGCAATTTCCCCATCGGCATATCCCACCTCTCCGTCATCACCGCCATCACCGCCTATGCCGCCGCGCTCGAGCACGGAGCCACACCACCACCGGACTGACAAGCCGGCCCGTCACCAATGGAACCGTCAGCGAGCGTTCAACGACCGAAGTCGCCCCGACTCGACAGCAGCCAGCCATGGGGCCGCCGCCTCGGCATGCCAACGCCGTTCCTGAAAGGAAGAGCCGATGACCAGCCCGCCCCGAAAGGCAGGTCACCCGGCTGGCACCCTGTTGAATGGGGATGCGAGTTCGCCGGCACCGCCTTCCAGCTCTTTGTCGGCTTCGGCGCTGTCGCCGCGTTCGAAAGCCCCAAATCCCCGCTGCGCTCACCGCTACCGGGCTGGGGCCGCCTGGTCGTCATCGGCATCTGCTTCGGGCTGCTGGCCGCCGCCGTGGCCATCTCCCCGCTGGGCCGGCGAAGCGGCGCCCACCTCAACCCCGCCGTCACCTTGGGGTTCGCCGTGCGCGGACACACCAGTCCCCGCGACGCCCTCGGCTTCGCCGTGGCGCAGACCGCAGGAGCGCTGCTGGCCGCGGCCGGCTTCGCCGCGGCGTGGGCCACCTGGGCGCCGACAGTCAAGACCGCCCGGACCCAACCCGAACCGGGCCTGGCCGGCTGGGCAGTCACCGGCATAGTGGCCTCGAGCTCATCGGGTTCGCTCAGGACCTCGAAGCCTCCTCGGCTACCGGGTGGAGGTGGGGACGAGCGTCCACCGAGCCTTATCCCGGCTCGGGAACCCGGGCCCCTCCTGCTGTGGTCGTCGGCGGCCTGTCTACCCACCGTCGAAATGCCACCAGCGTCCAGACCCCCTCGACGATCCCGAACGGCCACGCCCCGCTGAGGAACCCGTAGCTACTCGCCAAGGCGCAGCCGGCAGCGAAGGCCAACACGAATAGGCGCCGACGCTGCTCCAGGCCGTACATGACCATCATGAAGGTCAACGCCGCCACGCCGAAAGCAGTCAACATGCGACCCAGCCTGCCAGGAACAGCGAGGGCTCTGGTTCAGATCAGAGCAGTGGGAGCTCCCAGGGTGGTCCCAAAGAGTGGCAACCAGGTGGTCCCATGAGGGTGGCAAACGACACGTGGCAAGAACTACGTCAAGGTGGCCCATGCCGCTGGCGGGCGACACTGCTCACCCTGAGGTGAATGGCTCTCCGTGGTCGGCTTGGCACGGAGAGCGGCGTTCTCATCCGCCGAGGGCGGCCTCGCCAGGGGCCATTGGAGCTAATGCGACACTCTCGTCCCGCCACGGCCGAGCCCGTGCCGGGCTCCCCACTGGCAGCCCGCTACGACCCGATCATCGTGGGCACGCCGGCGTTCATCTCGTTACAGACGGCCGTAGATCTGCGCTATGGCGCCCTCCTTTGGAACTGGGGTGTATCCCGGATGCGAGAGCTCGAAGCAAGAATGGTCACTCGGGCCTGCGGGTCGACTGCACGCGCATGGGCACGCCTTGGCGCAGCGGGAGCACGACGCCGACGGATGGGTGGCCGCCATCCTTCGACTAGGGGTGCCGCTCGTGTCCAACGAGGCATGTCCTGCGGACGCTCCTGGGCCTGGTATTCGCCATCCTTTTCACCGTCTCCAAGTACAGGGACTGTTGCCAGAGACCGACTGGCCACCCAGCGTTTCTCGGACCGATTTGGACCGATACGCGCCCCGAAGCTCACGAACCTGTCACACCCCTCCAGTACCGTCGGTGAGGTGGCCGCGACGAGGCTCACCAGCAGTTCGACGGCGGCGCTCGGGGCCCGAGGCCAGCGGGGGGAATCGAGCGGCCCGGCGCCCAGGGTGGCGCGACAGTGACGCCGGGTGAAAGGCCGCAGTCGAGAGGCCCGGAGCCGAGCACCCCGGGCGCGTTACCTGAGGTCTCGGCTGGGGATTGGGAGGACGGCCGGCAGCGGGACTCACGAATTGCGCTCAGCTATCTCATCTACGGTGAGGTCGACGACTACATCGCCGTGATGGACGTCCTGGAGGCGTCGGTCACCGAACTCACCCCAGCCGAAGTGGCCCGAGCGGTCGGCGTCGCTGGCCACTCCATCGCTGAGGAGGTCGTCGAGGAGCGCCTGGACCGTCTGCGCAAGTGGGGCGCAGCACACGCCACCACCGACACGTCGCGGATCCTGCGCCACAGCGACCTGCTGGCCCGCAACTGGCGGTATTCGGCGACGGCGATCGGCCGGCAGGTGCACCGCTTCTACCGGACGATGCTGGCCGGCACTCCGACGGTCCGCGAAATCCCGTTGGCCGGCCTCAACCGCATCGTCCGGGCGCTGGAGGCACTGCGGGAGGGGACGGCGACGGACGTGGTCGAGGCGGTGAGCGTCGTGTTCGTCAACCATGACGACCTCGACGCCGCGCTCGTCGGCGCCGAAGACGCTCTGGCCGCTCTGGCGGATCGCTACGACCTCGACGACGACTCCACGGCCGAGCTGCGCAGTCTCCTAGTCGACTACGCCACCCGAGTCGCCGCAGAACTCGAGGATGGCGCAGTGCTGGCCGCCCATCTCCTCAACGTGCTCCGCCCCCGCTTCGCGGAGCTGGCGGCGGTGGCGGTATCGTCCTCAGAAGCTCGCGTGCTGATTGAACGCGGAGCGCTGGCCGCCTCCAAAGGCGGTCGGGTGGAGGACTGGGAAGGCCTGGCCGTTTGGTTCGACCCGACGGCTGGGCGTGCCGCCAGGTTCTCTATGCGGCTGGTGCGGGCCTTGCCCGGCATGCACGCCAATCTGCGCCGCCTCCATACCTCGGCTGGTGCTGCAACGAGCCGGTGGCGGGCGTTACGGCTTGCGGCGTCCTGCGGCCACCCCAACTACGGCACCGCCATCGCTCTCGCTGCGATGGGTGACCACCCGTGGCGCAAGCTGTACGGCGACGCTGACGACGCCGACCTGACCCGGGTGCCGTCATGGGCGGCCGGGCCGACCGCGCCGACACCGGAGCTACTAGCGCTGACCGGCCGGGGAGGCGCCCGGGGCCGCATTCCCGCCGCCCGCGACGACAGCGTCGCCCGTGCCGCAGTCGAAAGTCAGCGGGCGCAGCGGGCGGAGGACCATGCCGCCGCGGTGGTCGAGGTTCTTGCCGCCCGCACTGGTGTCCGGCTGTCGCAACGGGCCGCGGCGGTCGCTCTGGGCGCGCTGCTCGCCGCTGCTCGCCGGGGGGCGCGGGGTGAGCTGCGTTCGGCGGTGAAGGACGGCTTGGCGTGCACCATCTTCCAGACACCGCATGCCGCCGACTGTCCGGCGGTCGCCGGGCCGCACTGGACGGTGTGGACCCCGAAGCGGACTGTGGTGTTCCACGCTCCGGGGACCGTGCCAGCGGCGGTGCCGGGTGTCGCCGACGACGACGAGCCGGCGGCGTTGGTGATGGGCGGCGTGCGGTGAGCGACAGCGTCACCCGCGCCCGGCGGGCGTGGGCGCCGGAAGCGAGCCTTGAGGTCGCCGCAGTGCTGCGGTTGCTCATGGTGCGCCCGTGGCTGGTCGCCGGCCGCGATGACGACGCCATCTCGACAGTGCGCCACAACATCGACGAAGTGCGCAACGTGCTCGGCCGGCTCGGCTGGGTGCTGGTGGTCGAACGCGACCTGGTCCGGCTCCGCAAGACGCCGCCAGCGCGGCGGGGAGCCGCGACGGCGTTGGGCCCCAACCCGCGCACCTGCCAGTGGTTCTTTCTGCTCGTCGCCGCGGCGGAGTCGATGGGCCGACGCGTCGCGCTCGGTGGGCTCGTCACCGCGGCCCGGGCTGCCTCGGCGGAGGCCAATGTGGCAACCACAAACGACATCGGCGAGCGGCGCGCCATCGTCGCGGCCCTCAAGCTGCTCACCGCACGCGGCGTCCTAGAGGAGCTCGACGGTGACGTCGGGGGCTACGCGCAGGACGATAACCCGCCGGTGTTGCTGGCCGTGCATCACACCCGGCTGCTGCAGGTCATTGCTAACTACTCGCCGGAGCACGACCCGGTCACGGATCCGGTCGCCTGGCTCGACGCGGTGGAACGCGAGCCGGACGCGGCGCGGCGCATGCGTCGACTCCTGGTCGACGACACCGTCGTGTACACCTGCGACCTCGACGACGCCGAGGCCGACTGGCTGCGCCGCCGTGTCCGCGGCGACGACGGCGGCCCGCTCGCTGACGCGTTCGGTCTCCACCTCGAGCGCCGCACCGAAGGCGCTGCGTTCGTCCTGCCCGAGAAGGCCTACCGCCACGCGTGGGAACTCGGTCCGTTGCCGTTCCCGGCGTCTGGGACCGTCGCCCATGCGGCCCTTCTGTTGTGCAACTGGGCCGCGGAGGCCATCGAAGCAGGTGACGACCTTCCTGGCGGGTGGCGAGTAGTGACCGCCGACGCGGTCGGCGACCGGCTGGCCGAGCTGGCAGACGAGCAGGCGGCCGGCACCGGCGGGTGGAGCCGGGAACTGGCCACCGATCCGCGCGGGCGGCTGCGCGACGACGTCGCCGCTCTGCTCACGGGCCTCGACCTGGTGCGTGTCCACGACGGCGAGTGGTGGTTTTCGCCGGCGGTGGCGCGCTGGCCCGCACCAAAGGCCAAGGCGCCCAGCGCCAAGGCGGCGCCCGCCAACCAACCGACCTTCGACTTCGGAGCATCCGATGACGCTGACCTGGCCTGAGCCGATCACCCCACCCGCCGGCAACACCCAGCGCTTCGGCGGCCGATGGCGTCTCGTGGGCGCCGGTCTGTCCAACGTGTGGCGCTACGGCGACCTCGAACTGCCAGCCCCGTCGGGTCGGCTGCTCTTGCGAGGCCCGAACGGAACGGGCAAGACCACGGCCCTCGAGGTGCTGTGGCCGTACCTGCTGGACCTCAACCAAATGCGCCTCGCCGCCGGCAAGGCGCGCAACACGCACCTGTCCAGTCTGATGCGCGAGTCCGCCGAGGGCCGGCGGCGCGTCGGCTACGTGTGGCTGTCTTTCACGGGGCCCGGCGACCAAGCGGTTGTGTCTTACGGGGTGCGCCTCAACTTCAGCGAAGGCGGCACACCGCCGGTGCGGGTCACGCCATTCAGCCTCCCCGGCCGGCCGCTGCACGAACTTGCGTTGTGGGCCCCGGGTCGGGCGACGCTGAGTGTCGAGCAGTTCGGCGAGGCCGTGACCGCGCTGGGCGGCACGGTATTCGACGACCCCGACGAGTACGTGCGGGACCTGGCCACCCGCGTCTTCGCCACCGACGCCCGCGACCTCGCGCTGCTGGCTGAGCGGATCCGCCAGGTCCGCAACCCGGCGTTGCTGGGCGAGCTGTCGCCCCGCGAGGCTGCCGACGCATTGCGGGCCTCACTGCCCGGCGTGAACGGGGATGTCATCGAGGCGACCGGTGAAGCGCTCGCCGAGTCCGATGCCACCCGCAAGGCGTTCGAGGATGATCGGGCCGCTGCCGACGCGCTCGACGGGTTCGCCCGGGTGTGGGCCGGCCACGCCGTAGACGTGACAGCGACCTATCACCAGCGGGCGACCGAAGGGGCCGGGCGCGCGGCCGACCTGGTCCGCGCGGCCAAGAAGGCCGCCCGCGACTACGAAACGGCCCAGCTGGACGCCAATAGCGCGGTACAGACCGAACGGGCGTTGAGCGAAGAGCAGG
The DNA here is from genome assembly GCA_039583615.1 of Acidimicrobiales bacterium. Taxonomy (GTDB): domain Bacteria; phylum Actinomycetota; class Acidimicrobiia; order Acidimicrobiales; family QHCF01; genus QHCF01. Next base: position 8,605 of record JAVKSQ010000012.1, on the reverse strand, counting down.
ACAAGGCGAAGGGTCGTCTCGCCGCCATCGAGCAGAGCGACGCCTACCGGGCGGCTGGCCGGCTCAGCGAACTCGCGGCGACGGTCGCCAGTCTCGGCAAGACCGCCGCCGCACATTGGGACACGCTCGGCACCGCGGCGTCTCAGTCCGCCCAGATGGTCCCCGAGGACATCCAGCACCTGACCGACCTCGCTGCCGACATCACCGCCGCGCTAGAGCCGGTGGTGAGCATTGAATCGTCGGTGGCCGGCCTTCGCCTGCTGGACTGGGTCGAGCAACCTCGGACCGCCTATCGCAGAGGTGACCGTGTCGCAGACCCCGGGCCGGTGCTCACCGTAACGGCCGACGACCAGGCGCTCGAGGTGGCGATTGCATCCCTGCAGACCCGGGCCGCAGACAGCGCCCGTGAAGGCGAGCTGGCCCGCACGTTCGTCACCGCCCACCACAGCGTCGCGGCTGCCGCCAAGCTGGCAGACGACGCCCGCCGCGAGGCGGGACGGCTTGCCAAGACCGCCGACGAGCAGGCCCGCTACGCCAAAGCCCGCGCCGCCGACGCCCGGCATCAGGGCGAGGCGTTGGGCTCCCAACTTCACGCGTGGGTCGCGTTGGTTGACGTTGACGGCGTCCCAGTCACCGAAGCCGACCTGGCCGAGGTCGCGTGGGACGAGCCGGCCGTCGCCCTCGCCGCTGCCGACGATTTCGAGCGCAACATCTCCGCCTGGATCAGCCGGTCAGCGGAACGCTCCACCAACCGGGCCGAGGAGCTGACCAGCCAAGCCCAGGCGCTGCGGGATCAGGCGAGCGTGCTGCGAGCCGAAGCTGCCGAGATCCACGACGGCCATCTCCTGCCCCTGCCCCGACCCGAATGGGCCGGTCCCGCCGACGACACCCATGCGTTCGGGGCGGCACTGGAGTGGCGCGCCGGCGTCGACCAGGACACTCAAGACACCATCGAAGTCGCCATGGCCGCCGCTGGTCTGCTGGGCGCGACCCTCAGCAGAGCCGGGGCCGAAAGGGCCACCTGGCGGGTGAACGCCGTCGGAGATCCGGTGGAAGCGAATCTGTCGGAGATTCTCGACGTGGACGTCCACCATCCCCTCGCCGACGCCGCGGCCGCCGTCCTGGCTCGAGTGGCCCTCGCGCCGACCGCCAACGCGGCCTCGCCCAGCGCCTTGGCGATCGGCCGCGACGGCACCTTCCGCTTCGGCGTGCTCGCCGCCGCGGTGCCCGCCGCCAAGGATCAGGCACTGCGATCGGCGGCGACGCACATCGGCGCGCTACGTCGGCGCGGCGCGGCGTTGGCGTACGCCGCGAAGTTGGAAGCCGAAGCAGAAGGCCTCGACATCCAAGCCACAGCGCTCGACGGCGACGCCGAGGCGGCCAGAGTGTTCGCCGCCCACGTGCGTGGCCTGCATACCCGGTTCCCACGTCGTGACCCGCTGCGCGACGCCGAATCCGCGCGGGTCGCGGCGGCTCAAGTCGAACACGACGCGAATGAGGCCGCCTCGAAAGCCGAACGGCACGCCGATGAGCTGACCCTCACGGCGACCCAGGAGCAGAATCGCTGGGCGGCGACCGTCACCGCCGCCGGCCTGCCTGCCGACGTCGACAACCTCACGGCCATCGCCAACAGCGCCAAGTCAAATAGCGCCGCGCTCACGGGCGCCGCCCACCAACTCGATGGTCGGCTCCGGGGGCGCATCGCCTCGCTAGTCGCCGCGGTGGCCAGCCACGACACCACTATCAGCCTCGACGGCCGGTGCGCCGAGGCCGCCGACGCGTTCGCCGAGGCGGACATGATGCGGGCCAAGTACGACGAGCTGCGTGACCAGGTCGGCAAGAGCCCTGAAGAGGCGGTCGCCCGTCACGAGCACGTGAAAGCACAGCTGCGCGAGCTGGGCCCGAAGCTGCGGGGCGCCGGCGAGCAGACCCGCCAGCTGGGCAACGATGCCGCCGAACGTAAGTCCGATCTGCGGGCCGCCCGGAACAGAGCCAAAGAGGCTGGGCCGGTGGCGGCCCAAGCGGTCGCCGAGCTGCGAGCACTGCTCCTGGCTTCCGGTGTCAGCGAAGCCATCCTCGACGCCGAGGCTGCCACCGACGACGCCGACCTCCTCGCCCAGGTCGCCGCGTCGCTTGCCGGCAAAGACCGCTACGCCAAGCGGACGCTGCGGGAGCGGGCCGACGAAACGCGGGCGAAGCTGGCCGGCGTGTGGTCCGTCGACCCCGGACCCGATCACCCCGAGCTCGACACTTACCTGCTCACCCACAGCGCCACCTCGTTCACGCCGCTACCCGCCGCCGGCCACGCCCGCCTCCTCGCGGATCGGGCCGAAGAGGCATTGCGAGCCGCAGATGAGCAGGCGCTGCGCGAGTTCGTCATCGGCCGGCTGCCCGCCGCCGTCGCCCAGACGTGGACCCGATTGTTCGACTGGGTCAGCGAGGTCAACACCAAAATGAAGTCCGCGTCGGCGTCCTCCGGCGTCGGCGTCGCCGTGCGAGTGTCGGTCAAGTCCGAACTGCCCGCTCTGGTGCGCACCGTCTACGAACTCGCCTGCAAGACCGGTGCCGCTCTCCGCGACCCCGACGCCAAGACCGAAGCCGGGCGAGCGATCCACCAACTCATCAACGCTGCCGACGGCGACGACATGGCGTCGAGGGTCCGCGACGCCGTCGACGTACGCGACTGGGTCGACGTCACCTACCAGGTCACTCGACCCGGTGAGGAACCCAAGAACTGGGGATCGCGCACCGGCCTGTCCGGCGGCGAACGCCGGCTCGTAGTGCTCGCCCCCATGCTCGCCGCCGTCGCCGCCGCCTACGACAAGTTCCCCCCGACCGCCGTCCGCCTAGCCGCCCTCGACGAACTCCCCTCAGAAGTCGACGAGGAAGGCCGCGAAGGCCTCGCCCGCTACATCGCAGAACTCGATTTGGACCTCATCGCCACCTCCCACCACTGGGATGGCGCTCCCGGCGCCTGGGACGGGATCGACGCCCACGACCTCGAATCCGCACCCGACGGCACCGTCGTCGCGTTCCCCATGCTGGTCCGCGGCCTCCAACTCCTCCCCGGCGACACCGTGAACGGCCATGATCTGTCGGCTCTGTGACGGCACCTGCAGCGGATCCCCGCTCGACGGACTCATCACCGACGAGCTCGCCTGGCTGTGGATCCAACTCGCGGACGCCGCCGACCGGCGAAGCGACTCCAGCCTTACCTCCGGACGGGCCTCGATCCAGGTGCCTGCAGACGTCGCGTCTCGCACGGCAGCGGCAGGGCTCCTCAGACGCCGCTACCTCTCGGCCGGAAGGACCAGCGTCGACCTCGCCGTCCTGGCGGAGCAACTCTCGCCGCTCACACCGGGCATCGTCGCCGCCCACGCCAGCGGACGCCGTCTCGCGCTCCGCTCCATCCAGCAGGCCCAGCGGACCGCCTCAGAAGCCGAACTCCAGGCCCGCCTGGGCGAACTCGTCCTCAACGCAACAGGTGATCACGCCTGGGCGGCTTTGCGCCGATCCGGATGGGTGAAGCGTCTCGTCGACGCCGACGACGCAGCCGTGCTCCTCGCGCACGCCGCTGAGGTAATCGCCCGGCTCCGCGCCGTCGGGGAACCCCCCGTCGATCGACGGCGCCTCGCCCAAGACGCCACCAACGACCCCCACGCCCTCGACAAGGGCCGGCCCGTCGCAGGGCTCAGTCTGGCCATCCTTAGCGCGACCGGCAGCATCCCCGCCGCTGGCGGACCCCGAGAACGCTGGGCGGCCGCCGGCGTTGCCTACGACGACATCACCGGAGGTCTCACAACCATTGGCATCGCCCCGTTCGGATGGGTCATCCCTGCTGGGGCGCCCGTAACCATCCCACCCCGCGTACTCGCCGACTGCGACTGGCCCGGCGGGGTCGGACTTCGCGTGTTCGTCACCGAGAACCCATCAGTGTTAAGCGCCGCAGCCGACGTGCCGGGGGCCCGAGTCGTATGCACCTCCGGCACTCCATCACAAGCCGAAGTCGATGCTCTCGGTCGACTCGCACAACGCGGATGGCGGCTACACATCCGAGCCGACTTCGATGACGCCGGCATCAACCACGTCAACGCCATCCTCGCGGCAGCGCCCCACGCGGTGTCGTGGCGCATGGACGCCGACACTTACCGCGCCGGCGTGAAGGTCGCCGACTCCGGCGTGTCGCTGCGCACCGACCGGCTCATTGCCGCCTCTTGGGACCCGACGCTCGTCACGGTGATGGCCGAACACGGCGTCGCCGTCTACGAGGAGACCTTCATCGAGGAACTCATCGCCGACATTCGGCCGATCCAGTAACTACGGCGATGAGCAGGCTTGCTACGACCAGCCCGCAAGCCGGCCCAGTCGGCCCGACGTCCGGGTCGGCCCAGTGGGGCTGTGGGTGTGTAACAACAACGGTGTAACTACCTATGGCAGGCTGGGTAGGACCCCGGGCCGGAAAGGACAGGTAGTGACCGACGCCATCGAAGCTACAGGCAACGAGACCGTAAGTGGTGGACCCGCAGGATCGGCGAGGCCGCCATCGTTGGAGCAGCTGGCAGTTCAACTCATGGACCGAGCGGAGCAGGCTGGGGTGAGCCTGGTTGGCCCCGACGGGTGTTGAAGGGGCTGACCAAGACAGTGCTGGAGTCTGCCCTGGAGGCGGAGCTGACCGAGCACGTCGGCTATAGCCCCTACGACCCCGCCGGGCACCACTCGGGCAACTCCCGCAATGGGACCAGGCCCAAGACGGTGCTGACCGAGATCGGCCCGGTCACCCTCGACATACCCCGGGACCGAGCGGGCAGCTTCGAGCCGGTAATCGTGCCCAAGCGCCGCCGGCGCCTGAACGGGGTCGACGCCCTGGTGTGCTCGCTGTCGGCCAAGGGGCTCACCCATGGGGAGATCTCGGCTCACCTGGGCGAGGTCTACGGGGCCCAGGTGTCCAAGGACGCCGCCGGTCGCCGCCCGTTCTGGCCTGCACTTATATGGCGCGCTCGGCGGGATTCGAACCCACAACCTTCTGATCCGTAGTCAGATGCTCTGATCCGTTGAGCTACGAGCGCGGGCGCCCCGAAAGTCTACGCCAACAGGACTTGATCTCCGCTCCAGTGCCTGGCCCGGCCAAGGTTCGACGTGGGAAGGTGGCAAGCCGGAGAGCCCACCCCCAGTGGCACCTGGTTGGCCGGCTGGCGGAGAGGGAGGGATTTGAACCCTCGGACCCAGTCTCCCAGGTCAACTCATTAGCAGTGAGTCCGATTCGGCCGCTCTCGCACCTCTCCCAACGACCACTATAGACCACGGCGGATCGTGGAGTTGGCACTAGGGCCCAGCAGTAAAAGTCCTGCTCACAGCTATTGTCTGAGATGGCTAATGGATAGCGAGGTCGGAGCCTCAAGCGGCTATCAGCGATGGTCGCTAGGCATGCTGGCGGGGCTGCTGGTGCTCCGATTCCACACTGATTCCACAGCCCGAGTAAGGTTGAGGCTGATTGCAGCCCAGGAGCGCTGGGCAGCCTGTGATACAGCGGCTGACTCAGGAGGTCGACAATGCCGCACAGCTATCCCGATCCGTGGGTACCCCGGACCTTCTCGACCTGGATCAAGAAGCACTCCACGACCTGAGCGGACGGTCGACCGCTCCGGTGCCACCCAACGTCGACGGGTGGACTGCTGGGACCTAGAAGGCCGCGCTGACGGTGTTCAATGGCTAAAGCGGTTCCGCCGGGCCGGTCTGGCCCAGACGTGGAATGAGCGCCTCGGGTCCGACTTCGCCGCCGGGCTGCCCTTCGATTTGCGGACCAAGCAGTTCGTCGCTCCAGCGCCGCCTGATGGAGCAGACGGCCCGACAATCCCTTCAGTCTTTGACCTGACGGAGCTGTACTTTCGCCAGCATCCGGACTGGGAGCCTCGAACCAAGGTCGCAGCGGCGTCGTCGTTCAACCGGGCCCGGCGCCACCTGCTCGTCCCGGGCACGGAGATCACGAGCGACGTTGCCGAGGCGCTTGGCGATTACCTTGACTACGCCAGCTTCCTCCCGGACCACCTCGTTGGGGAGTTGACCGATCGGCAGCATGCCGGGCGAACGTGGCTGGTGGGTCATTCGGCGCCGGCGAACTCACTCACTGCCGCGGTAATCGAGGCGTTCGTCGCCCGCTTTGAGGTTAACCAGCGCAACCCCGCGAAGCGTGTATCGGCGACGACGATCATCCGATTTCTGCAACCGCTCAAGGCGTGCTGGGCCTGGGCAGTCACCCGGGAGGATTTGCCGATCGATCGCAACCCTTGGATAGTCGTTCGGCCCCGGCGCAAGGTGAAGGGCAAGTCCACCATGATGTCCGGGCGCGCTGGCTTGGCCGTCGATGCGGATCTCGTATTGAGCGTGCCCCAGTCCCTGGCCCTGGCTGGGGCATGCGCCACTGAGGGCAGTTGGGGCGGCATCGTGGAGTGCTTCGTGCTGGTCATGGCGCTCAGCGGACTACGGCCGGGGGAGGCCGCCGGGCTGCTGTGGGAGGACGTCGACCTATCCGGAGACGAAGGGTCTCCGGGCTGGCTCACCGTGCGACGTAGTCACCGACCGCTTGCCGCACGGTGGCTCGATCCGGATGAAGACCCAGATTGGGGACCGCTTAAGGACCGTGACCTCACCGATACCCGCCGAGTGCCATTGCCCCCGGTACTGGCGGACAAGCTCTGCCGTCACCGAGAGTTGTATGGAGAGGGCCCGGGCGGGCTGGTCTTCCACCGGAATGCCAAGCCGTTCGACCACGACCTGTTCGGTCGCAACGTGTGGGCACCGGCGCGAAAGGCGCTGTTTCCCCTTCGGTCCGACCTGGCGGTGGACGATCCTCGCCAGCCCAAGCTGGCCCGCGTTCGGCGCCATGACCTCCGCCATGCCGCGTGCTCGTGGTGGTTACGGGAGGGGGTCGACGCAGTGGTGTGCCAGCGGTGGTCCGGTCACAAGACCCTGTCGGTGTTTCTCGATATCTACCAAGGCGTGGCGCCCGGAAGAGAGGAGGAGGGTCTGCGAAGGCTGATCGCCAGTCTGGCGTAAGTGGTGAATTGTTGGGCCAGGGGTCGGACTACGTGCTTCGGCGTCACGACCGAGAAGGGGTAGTGACGTTACTGCTCCAGGTCACTCAGCCAGGCTTCGTACCAGTCGCGACGGACTCGTATATCGCCGTTGCGCAACCTGATTGAGCGAGGGAACCATGGCTGGCCACGCGACGACCACTTGTACGCGGTGCTCGATGACACGCCGAGGTCACGAGCGATCTGGCGGATGCTCAGCCACCGGCTCTCTGGCATTGGTTCAAGACCCAGTCGTGGCGCGCCACGGAGGGCCAATTCACCTTGGGCCATCGTGCCCACCAAGCTTGACAGTGGCAATACCCGAGCCCGACTCCAGCTCGGCGGCCGTCCTGGCCGCCAGGGAGGTACCGATCACCCGGCGGCCGCCGGCCACCCAGGCCGCCCGGGCGGCGTCCAGGGCGAAGGTCTTGCCGGTCCCGGCCCGGCCCACCACCACCTCCACACCCGATCCGGAGGTCACCAGCTGGCCCACCATGGCCACCTGCTCCTCGGACAGGCTGGGACGGGCCTCCAGGGCTTGGGCCAGGGCCTGGTCGCTGACCGTGGCCCTGCCGACACGCACCTGGTGCAGGGCCACCTCGACCAGGCTGGCCTCCAGGGCCATCAGCTCGGCTCGCCGGTCCCCGACAGGGCCACCACGTCCGCTCGGGCCAGGAAGGCATCGGTGAGGGACTCCAGCTCCCCCAGGTGGGCCCCGTCGCCGGCCGCGTCGGCCCAGGCCCGCACCACGTCCCGGCGCTCGAAGACCGAGGAGTGGGCGGTGAGGCCGTTGGCTCCCAGCAGTGCCTGGGTGACCTCGACTTGTTCCTCGGGACTCAGGGTGATGTCCCGGGGCGGCCCCACCATGGCGGCCAGGCCCTCTGGCTCCAGCCCCACCCCGGTGGCGGTGGCCCACCAGGTGGCGAGCTGGCGGGCCTGGTCGGCTTCGGTGGGCTTGGCAGCCCGGGTGGCCAGGGCAGCGACCTGAGCGGCCTTGGCCGAGGTGGCACCGTGGTCGTTCATGGCTGCTCTCACCTGGCGGCGGCGGACGGAGAAGGCCGACAGCTGGGCGGCGCTGAAGCCGGCCGGCTCGGACAGGCCCTTGCTCACCGGGGACCACTCCAGGCCGAGCGATTGGCTCAGGTTGGCCCGCAGGGCGGCCTGGTAGACGAAGCCGGCGGTGCGGGACTGGGCATAGATGGGCTTGCCCCAGATGGCCGACCACGCCCCGTCGTGGCCATGGACCAGGTTGGCCACCACCACGTGGGTGTGCAGCTGGGAATCGTCGGCCCTCGACGTGCGGTGGCGAAAGGCGGCGGCCACCATGCCCGAGGTTCTTTCGGTGCGCAGCCCGTCGTGACCACGGCGGCCCCAGGTGGCGTGGTCCTGGAGGTAGTCCAGGGCTTCCAGCACGGCCGCGTCGTGGGCTCCCCCGACGGCGGCTGCCACCTTGTCCACCGACAGGGCGGCCAGCAGGCTCACCCCCTTGGGAGCCGAGAAGGTGAGGTCGAAGCCGCCCAGGCGTCCATCAGCGG
>JAVKSQ010000011.1:0-66182 GCA_039583615.1 Acidimicrobiales bacterium | reverse complement strand
GCCCTGGGGGCATGGCCGCCCCCGGCGGCCCCGGGGGCATGGCCGCCCCCGGCGTTAGCCGGCCGCCCTCCAGCTCGTCAGCCATGAACTCGTCGGGGGGAGGGCCATCGCCCAGCAGGTGGGCCACGGCCGCCACCGTTCTCCCGGCCGCCATACCGTCGCCGTAGGGGTTGACGGCCCTGGCCATGGCGGCGTAGGCGCCCGGATCGTGCAGCAGGCCGATGACGGCGGCGACGATGTCGGCCCGGCGGGTGCCCACCAGGCGCACGGTGCCGGCGGCGATCGCCTCGGGGCGCTCGGTCTTGTCCCTCATGACCAGGACCGGCTTTCCCAGGCTGGGGCCCTCTTCCTGGATACCGCCACTGTCGGTGAGAATGAGGTGCGAGCGCACCATGAGGCGGGCGAAGCCGCCATAGGCCAGAGGCTCGACCACCCGCACGTTGGCCAGGCCCGCAACTGCCGGCAGGATCGACTCTCGGACCACCGGGTTGCGATGGACAGGGAAGACCACCACCAGCTCGGGCTCGGCGCGGGCGATCTCGGCCACCGCCTGGCCGATGGCGTCCATGGGCACGCCCCACGACTCCCGGCGGTGGGCCGTCACCAGCAGGACCCGGCGGTCGTCGCGGTCGAGGTCGTCCAGAGACGGGTCCTGGTAGGCCATTCGTCGGCCCACTGTCCAGAGCAGGGCGTCGATCACCGTGTTGCCGGTGACGACAATGCTCGATGCGGCCACGTTCTCGGCCTTCAAGTTGGCCCGGGCGGTGGCTGTGGGAGCCAGGTGCAGGCTGGCCAGCTGGGTGGTGAGCCGGCGGTTGAGCTCCTCGGGGTAGGGGCAGAGAGGATCGCCGGTGCGCAGGCCGGCCTCCAGGTGCACGACCGGCACCTGGTGGTAGAAGGCGGCCAGGGAGGCGGACAGGGTGGTGGTGGTGTCGCCCTGGACCAGCAGGGCGGCCGGGGACTCGGCCTCGATCAGCGGGGACAGGCCGGCCAGGGCGGCTACCGTCACCCCGGTGAGGGTCTGGCGGTCCTGGATGATGTCCAGGTCGAACTGGGGCTTGATGTCGAAGACCTCCAGCACCTGGTCCAGCATGGCCCGGTGCTGGGCCGTCGCCACGACTACCGGCTCCAGCCCTGACGACTGGGCCAGGCCCAGCACCACCGGAGCCACCTTGATGGCCTCGGGCCGGGTGCCTACGACCACCATCACCCGTTTCACCTAGGCTCAGCCTACGCGGCTATGGTCGAGCCATGACCCCCGCTGCTCAGGCGCCCGACCGCAACCTGGCCATGGAGCTGGTTCGAGTCACCGAGGCGGCCGCCCTGGCGGCTGGTCGATGGGTGGGTCGAGGCGACAAGGAGGGAGCGGACAAGGCGGCGGTGGACGCCATGCGCATAGTCCTGCAGTCGGTGCCGATGGATGGCGTGGTGGTGATCGGCGAGGGGGAGAAGGACGAGGCTCCCATGCTCTACAACGGGGAGCGCATCGGCGACGGCACGCCCCCGCCCGCCGACATCGCGGTGGACCCGATCGACGGGACCAGGCCCACTGCCTTGGGCCGAGGCGGGGCCCTGGCTGTCATCGCGGTGAGCGAGCGGGGCACCATGTTCGATCCTGGCCCCTGCGTGTACATGGAGAAGGTGGCGGTGGGCCCCGAGGGAACCGGCCACATCGACGTCACCCGTACGCCCACCGAGAACCTCCGGGCGGTGGCCGAGGCCAAGGGTGAGAGCGTGCGGGATGTCACCGCGGTGATCCTGGACCGCCCGCGCCACGAGGCGCTCATTGCCGAGGTGCGGGCCGCCGGCGCCCGGGTTCGCCTGATCGCCGACGGTGACGTGGCCGGAGCCATCGCCACCGGCTGGCCGACGTCGGGCGTCGACATCCTCTTGGGCATCGGGGGCACCCCGGAGGGGGTGATAGCGGCGGCCGCCCTCAAGTGCATGGGCGGCGAGCTCCAGGGCCGGCTGTGGCCCCGCGACGACGACGAGCGCCAGGCCGCCCTCGACGCCGGCTACGACCTGGACGCCGTCTTGGGCACCGACGACCTGGTCAGGGGGAACAACTGCTTCTTCGCCGCCACCGGCATCACCGATGGGGAGCTGCTCCAGGGACTGCGCTACTTCCCCTGGGGGGCCACCACCGAGTCGCTGGTGATGCGCTCCAAGTCGGGCACCGTCCGCCGGGTGGAAGCCCGACATCGCCTGAGCAAGCTCCGGGAGTTCAGCGCCATAGAGTTCGGCTGAGCGCGCGGCTGGCAGTCCGTGCTCGGCGATGTGAGGGGATTTGGGCGCTACCTGAGGGAGTTGCGGGCCTTCTTGATGCAGCCGGTCACGGTGGCGGAGGCGCGCCGGCGTCTGGCCCGGCAGGCCGAGACCAGGGACGGGGACTTCCTGGAGCTGCTGGAACGGGGCGTCTTCGCCAATCCGCGCAGCCCGTACCTCGCCCTGTTCCGACATGGCGGCATTGGATTGGAAGACGTGCGTGGGCTGGTGCGAACGGATGGCCTTTCTTCGGCACTCTCCCAGCTCTACGACGCCGGCGTTCGCGTGTCGCTCGAAGAGGTCAAGGGTCGCCGCCCGATCGTGAGACCGGGGTTGGAGCTGGCGGTCGGACCGGAGAGCTTCGACAACCCGGTGGCACACAGGCATCTGGAGGCACGCAGCAGCGGATCGAGAGGCAGCGGGCGCAAGCTCTACATGGATTTCGGTCATTTGCGCTACGAGGCGGATCAGCATGCCTTGCTCATGGAGGCCGCCGGGATGCGGGACCGGCCCAACGGGTTGTGGTTTCCCACCCCACCCGCCTTTGCCGGCCTGGCGGGCTCGCTGATCTGCGCCAAGAACGGGGTGCCGACGCTGAGGTGGTTCTCGCAGACGGGTCGGGGCCTGAGGGTTCGAAGTCCGCGCATGACGTTGTTCTTCGCCGCCATGTTGGTGACGACCCGGATTTGGGGTCCCAAGGTCGCCGTACCCCGGCCAGCGACCTTCGACGACGCCGTGCGGGTGGCCAGATGGCTCGCCGAGCAGGCGGCCAGCGGGACTCCGGCATCGCTCGGGACCTATCCCAGCTCGGCGGTACGGGCGTGCGCGGCTGCCGCCGAGCACGGTCTGGACGTCTCCGGGACCCTGTTCTTGCTGTCGGGAGAAGCGTTCACCCCGGCCAAGGCCCAAGCACTGGCGGCGGCCGGCGGCCGATCGCTCTCCTACTACGCCATGACGGAGCTGGGGACGATCGGCCAGCCGTGCGCTGACGCCAGCGTCGTCGATGACGTCCACCTGCTGACCAACCGGCTGGGCGTGGTGCAGCGTGCCCGCAAGGTACCAGGGTCGAGTACCGAGATCGGCGCCCTGTCGTACACCACCCTGTTGCCCAGCGCCCCCAAGCTGATGCTCAATGTCGACAGCGGCGACTACGGCGTGCTCGAGGAGCGGCCATGCTCCTGCTACCTGGGCCAAGCCGGCTTGACACACCATGTGCACAGCATCGGCAGCTACGAGAAGCTCACCAGCGAGGGCATGACCTTCCTGGGCAGCGAGGTCGTCACCCTGGTCGAGGAGATCCTGCCCAGGATCTTTGGCGGAACGATGGCTGACTACCAGTTCGTGGACGAGGAAGAGGCGGGGCTCGCCAAGCTGAGCGTCCTCGTGGACCCCAGCGTCGGTCCGATCGACGAGCAGGAGGTCGTGCGGGTGGTGCTTCGGGCGCTTGGCCGAAGGGAACCCGGACGCTTGATGGCTGAGGTCTGGCGGGCGGCGGGGACGCTGACCGTCGTGCGCCGGCCGCCCTTGGCCACAGTCGGGGGCAAGACGCTACCACTTCACGTTGCGCCCTCAGCGTGAGGCGGTCACCGGGCGAGCGACGCTAGGGGGCGCTTTGGGACCGCCACCGGTCGGCCAGCAGGTGGACCGGCTGGGTAAGCAGGTCGATCACCGCCACCTCGGCCAGGACGTCTTCGTCGAAGCTCGGCTCGGTCTCGGTGACCGCGTCGACCAGGGCATCCAGGCGGTCGAGGTAGCTGGCCAGCACGGCCCGGGCCGCCTCGGGCGGCAGGCGCCCGGCGAACTCGACGTGCAGCAGCGTCATCCCGGTCACCTGACCAGCTCGGACCTCGGGGACCAGGATCACATTGCGAGCGTCGTGGCCGGTGGCCACCAGCACCTCCCGCAGGGACGCCGCCCGGTGCTTGGTGCCTCGCAGGGCCACCGGCCCGTCGTCGGCCCGGGAGGCGATCTGGGTGGCCACTCCCGACTTGTCCACCACCGCGATGGTGGCCTGGTCCTCGGCCACGCTCCCCTCGATGCGGTAGGATGTCCGGCCGGTCACGGCCACCACCGCCGCCTCCAGCCCGGCGAGGGACCGCAGGGCCCGGTAGCCGATGGCGCTACGGGCCACCCCGGCCTCCAGCACCGCCCTCACCAGACGCGAGCCGTAGAGCGCCTCCTCCGAGCGTGAGATCCCCACCGTTACCGTCTTGGCCTGGTGCTTGATGGCGTCGATGGGCCGGGTCAGCTCTTCGATGGCCCGGGTCAGCGCCCGGGTCAGGTCCTCGACCACGGTGGCCGGCGTGACGGCGGTGGCTGGCGGGGCCATCCTGCCCGGGTCCAGCTCGTAGTCCTCCAACGGGCTGAGGCCGGCCGCGTAGCGCAGCAGGGTGAGGACCTGCACTGCGGTGCTGGCCTCCAGCGTACCGTCGTACTGGCCATCCCGCAGGTCGGCGAGGAAGCGCCCGGCTGGCTCCGACAGCCGGGGCCGCAGGCTCTCCAGCGGGTCCAGCCCATCGGGGCTCCAGGCCACCGCCTCGATGGCTGCCCGCATCTCCCGCAGCGGCACGGCCTGGGCGTCGATGGCCAGGGCGGCCTCGTAGCCGAAGAGGTGGCCGGCCATGGCCGAGAGCACGAAGGCCAGCGCCGGGTCGACGGCGGGGACCTCCAGCACCTCGGCCGCGCTGGTGAAGCGATCCTCCCCCTTGGTGGCGATGACCACCGGTACTGCCTTGTGGGCGCGGTAGATGGCCACCTCCTTGGCCACGTCGGCCGCGTTGGGCCCCGACAGGCCGGCCGCGCACACCACCACCAGGGGCTCCGAGGAGAGGTCCACGTGCTTCTTGTCCTCGGTGATGTCGCAGGCGATCGACTTGTAGCACAGCTCGGAGAGCTTGATCCGCAGCTCGTGGGCGGCGATGCGATTGGCCCCGTTGCCCACCAGCGCCCAGTTGCGCCGGCGGGGTGCGTGGCGACGGGCCGCCTGGCCGATCCTGGCCCGCTCGGCCAGTAGCGCATCCATGGCGTCGGGCAGCTGGCGAAGGGCGCGGAGGATCTGGCCCGAGCGCCCCCGGTCCCTCCGGCCACCGCCGCCGAGGAGGTCGGCCAGGCCGGCCGCCAGCAGGAAGCCGGCCGCCACCTGGGCGTAGAACGCCTTGGTGGAGGGCACGGCCATCTCCACGTCCCTCCCGTCGGAGGTGTAGAGGACGCCGTCGGACTTCTCCACCAGCTCGCTGTTGCGGCGGTTCACTATGCCCACCACGCAAGCCCCCCGCGCCCGGACCAGGTCGACGGTGCGATTGGTGTCGGTGGTGGTGCCCGACTGGCTGACTGCCACCACCAAGGTGTCGGACATGTCGTCGGCCAGCCCGAACCCCGACAGCTCGGTGGCAGTCATGGCGTCGACCGCGACGGGTGCCTTGAGCAAGGTGCGCAAGGCGGCGGCCAGGCTCTGTGCCGACACGGCCGCGGTACCCTGCCCGATGCTCACCACCCGGGCGACGGAGCCGCCAGCCAGGCGCTGGCGCAGCCCCGCCGGCAGGGTGTCGGAGCCGAGCTGGGGGCGCAGCTGGTCGCCCTGCTCGACGATCTTGCCCCTCAGGGTCTTGCGCCACGAGGTGGGCGCCTCGGAGATCTCCTTCAACAAGAAGTGCGGGTAGCCGGCTCGATCGATGTCACGGGTCGTCACCTGGGCGGTGTGGACCTCGTCGGGCTCTACCGGCAGGCCGTTGCCGTCGTAGCCCGACCGGTCGATGCCCTCGAGGGTCCCTGCCCGCTGCCGGTCCAGCACTGCGATCTGGCCCGGGTTGGCGCCTGACTCCCCGTCCATGCGGAAATACCGGGCAGTCTCCTGGACCAGGCCGTAGGGCTCGCTGGCCACCACGTAGGCATCCTCGGCCAGGCCCACGTGGAGGGCTTGGCCGCTTCCCCGCACCGCGAGCAGCAGGCGGGCGGGGTCGGCCGCCGGGCTGGCGGCCACCGCCACCGACCCCTGGAGGGTCGCCACCGTGGCCCGGAATGCCTCGCCGGTGCCGCAGCCGGCCTGCATCCGCCGGGACACCAGGGTGGGGACGACCTTGGCGTCGGTGGTGATCTCCGGAGCCACGTGCAGCCCGGCGGCGGCGGCCAGCTCGACATGGTTGTCGACGTCACCGTTGATGGCCGCCACCACGTAGGGGCCGGGCGGCCCCAGCTCCTCGTCGCTGTCGAGCGGGTGGGCGTTGGCCTGGGAGATGATGCCCACGCTGGCCCAGCGGGTGTGGCCCAGGACCACCGCCTGGGCCTCGGGTGCCTGCACGGCCAACCGCAGGAGGTGGTCGCCGGCGATGGCCCGGCGCAGGGTGGCCACGTTGTCGCCCAGCTCGCCGATCTCGGCGGACGCCTTGTAGACGAACGACAGGTGGCCCTGGGGCTCTCGCACCGCCAGCGAGGTGAACAGGCGGTCCACGGTCCGGGTGCCCATCAGCCCCCTGGTCTGCGGATCGGCCAGGTCGAGGCGGTGGTCCGACACCAAGACGTGCAGCCCGGCCGAGTCACGGCCCCGCACCTCCAGGCGGTCGAGGGACGACAGGGCGCACTCGATCGAGGTGTAGGCGTGCACCGGGCCCGGCCCCAGCGGTCCTGGGAGAGGGCGGCCGCCGGCCAGCGTCGCCACTCCCTGCGCCGTGCCCAGCCTGTCATGGCGTACGGCCCAGGTGGCGTCCTTCAGGCGCAGCAGGTTGGCGTTGCACTCCTCCACCCAGGTGGGGTCGACCAGGTGCACGTCGGCGTCCAGGGCGGCTTCCAGCCGGGACAGTTCCTTCTCGAGGGTGGTCAGGCGGTGGCCCAGCTCGTGAGCCAGGGTGGGGCTGCCCAGCAGGGCCGTCACCCCAGGGACGCCCCGAAGGGCCCGGTCGACCTCCTCCACCGCGACCGCTGCCTCGGCCAGGGTACCCATGTCGCCCAGCGCGGTCAGGGCCAGGTCCAGCTTGGGCAGCAGGTCTCTGGCCGACGGGGGGGGACGTCGACTGGGCCGGCGAAGGATGGCTACGATGCCGCACACGGTCGGGGCCAGGCTACCGGCTCAGTCCCGGCCGGGCTCGGCTGCCAGGCGCCGCTCCAGGCGGGCGTAGTCCTCGCCGGCCCACCAGTCGGCCAGCTCTCCGGTGCGCACCCACCCCCGGCCCCGCAGGAAGTCCTCACCCCGGCTCCCGAGCGCGGCCAGGCACCGGCAGCGCACGCATCCCCGCTCGGCAGCCAGGGACTCCACCGCCGCCAGCAGGTGAGCGCCCACTCCCTGGCCCCGCTGGGCGGGGTCGACCACCAGGCGGTGGAGATGGCACTCGACCCCGCTGACCAGCCCCTCGGCCAGGCCCACCACCTCGCCCTCTCGGCGGGCGGTGACCGCAAAGGCCGCCGCCGGCCTGGCCCCGGCCGATCCGGCCGCCGGCGGCACCCCACCACCCCCGGCCGCCTCCCCCGGCACCTGCCCAGCCCAGGCCGGCACCTGCCCAGCCCAGGCCGGCACCTGCCCAGCCCAGGCCGGCAGGCCCCGGTCGGCCCGCTCGCTCACCGCCAGCTCGACCGGCAGGCCACCCCGGCCCACCACTGCCGGCCTTCCCAGCGCCGCCTCGGCCACCGGCTCCCACACGTGGTCCCCGGCCTCCTCCAGGAGGTGGACCCGGTCGAAGCTGACGGTTGCCCGCCAGTCGGCCAGGGCGGTCACCGCCGCCTCGATCCGGGTGGGAGCGGCCCCGTCGACCAGGGTCACATGGGCCACGTATGGCCAGCCCACCCGGCGCTCCAGCGGTCCCTGCCCCACCCGCTCCCGCAGGGCCCCCACCTCGCCGGCCCCTGATCCCACGGCCAGGTAGACCACCGGGCTGGCCGGCCAGAAGGTGGCCGCCGGCCCCAGCGAGACCTCGAAGGGGCAGCTGGCCGCCCCTGCCTCCCGCAGCACCGCCTCGGCGCCGGCCCGGTCCCTGACGTTGACGGGCGGCACCAGGGTCAGGTGGGCGGGGATGCGCCCGAGGGAGGTGTCCCCGAGCGCCCGGCGCAGGCCGTCGACTTCCTTGTCCAGCGGGGCTGGCACCAGCAGCACCACCCCCAGCCGAGCCCGGCGCACTAGCTCTCGGCCAGCTCCAAGCGAGCCCTCGCCCAGGCGACCTCGACCTCGGCCGCTGCCGCCTCCCCCTCCCTGTCGGCCGAGTCTCCCGAAGCCTCCAGGTCCGACTCGGCGGCCTCCAGGTCCCTCCGGGCTGCCTCGGCGTCGACCTGGCCGGCACCCACCGCCTCGTCGGCCAGCACTGACGCCAGGTTGGCGTTGACCTCGACGAAGCCACCCCTCACCGCGAAGCGCTCCTCCCCGCCCTCCGCCAGCTGGATCCTCACCAGCCCCGGTGCCACCTGGCCGATCAGGGGCATGTGGCCGGACAGGAAGGCGATCTCGCCGTCGACCGTGCGCATGGCGACCATCTGGGCCTCGCCCTCCCACAGCACCTCCCCGGGCGTCACCAGCGAGACCTCGATGTTGGCCATCAGCCCACCGCCAGCCCTGGGCCCGTCAGCCCTGGGACAGGGTGGCGGCCTTCTCCTGGGCGCCCTCCACCCCGCCGACATTGAGGAACGCCTGCTCGGGGATGTCGTCGAGGTCCCCGTTCACCAGCGCCTCGAAGGACTCGATGGTCTCGCTGACGGGCACGTAGACCCCCTTCAGGCCGGTGAAGACCTCGGCCACGAAGAACGGCTGGGACAAGAAGCGCTGGATCTTGCGGGCCCGGTTGACGGTGAGGCGGTCCTCCTCCGAGAGCTCGTCCATGCCCAGGATGGCGATGATGTCCTGGAGCTCGTTGTAGCGCTGGAGGACCTCCTGGACCCGCCGGGCCACCCGGTAGTGGCGCTCGCCCACCACCTCGGGGGTCAAGATGTTGCTGGTCGACGACAGCGGGTCGACAGCCGGGTAGATGCCCAGGGCCGAGATCTGCCGGGACAGCTCGGTGGTGGCGTCGAGGTGGGTGAAGGTGGTGAACGGGGCCGGATCGGTGTAGTCGTCGGCCGGCACGTAGACGGCCTGCACCGAGGTGATGGACTGGCCCCGGGTGGAGGTGATGCGCTCCTGGAGCTGGCCCATCTCGTCGGCCAGGGTGGGCTGGTAGCCCACGGCCGAGGGCATGCGGCGCAGCAGGGTGGAGACCTCCGAGCCGGCCTGGACGAAGCGGAAGATGTTGTCCACGAACAACAAGACGTCCTGGTGGACCACATCGCGGAAGTACTCGGCCATGGTCAGCGCCGACAGCCCCACCCGCAGGCGCACGCCCGACGGCTCGTCCATCTGGCCGAAGACCAGGGCCGCCTTGTCCAGCACCCCCGACTCCTTCATCTCCAGCCACAGGTCGGTGCCCTCCCGGGTCCGCTCGCCGACCCCGGCGAAGACCGACACCCCGCCGTGCTGCTCGGCCACCCGGCGGATCATCTCCAAGATGATGACCGTCTTGCCCACCCCGGCCCCGCCGAAGAGCCCGATCTTGCCGCCCTCGACGTAGGGCTCCAGCAGATCGATCACCTTGATGCCGGTCTCGAACATCTCGGACTTGGGCTCCAAGGCGTCGAAGGCGGGGGGTTCCCGGTGGATCTCCCAGCGCTCGTCCAGGCCCTCCACCTTGTCGGTGTCGAGCGGCTCGCCGACGACGTTGAACACGTGGCCGAGCACCTTCTCGCCCACCGGCACGGTGATGCCCCGGCCGGTGTTGCGCACCGCTGCCCCCCGCTTCAGCCCGTCGGTCGGCCTGAGGCAGATGCAGCGCACCCGGCCCTCGCCGATCTGGGCCGCCACCTCGGCGGTGATGGTGAGGTGCTGGCCCTCCATCTCGATGTCCATCTCCACGGCGGTGTTGATCTCGGGCAGGGCGTGGGGGGGGAACTCGACGTCCACCACCGTGCCGGTGATGACGACTACCCGCCCGTCCTCGGCCGGCGCCTCGGGCTGCGCAGCCTCCGGCTCTTCGGCGGTCTCGCTGGTCGTGGTCATTGCTTGCTCTCCTCGCCGCTGCTTCTCGAAAGATAGCCCGTCTCAGGCCGAGCGGGCCTGCCCACTCTCGCGCCACTCGAACCCGCCCCCCTCGTCTGGTGTCGAGTCGGTCCACCGGAGGGCCTCGGAGCCGCCCACGATCTCCATGATCTCGGTGGTGATGGTCTCCTGGCGGACCCGGTTCATGGACCGGGTGAGGGTCTTGATGAGCTCGTCGGCGTTGTCGGTGGCCGCCTTCATGGCTCGCTGGCGGGCGGCGTGCTCCGAGGCCGAGGCCTCCAGCAGGGCCAGATAGACCTGGGCCTCCATGACCCGGCGGGCCAGGGCCTCGAGCAGCGCCTCCCGGTCGGGCTCGGCCTCGAAGTCGTTGCGAAAACCGTCATTGCCCTTGGCGTCAGAGTCGGTGTCCTCCTCCTGCGAGCTCAAGGGGATCAGGGTGCGCTCCTCCACCTGCTGGCGCCCGGCCGACAAGAAGCGGGTGGAGATCACCGTCACGCTGTCCACCTCCTCGGCGTCGAAGGGGGCGAGCACCGCCGAGGCCACCTCTCGGGCGTCGTCGTAGGCCGGCTTGTCGGTGACGCCGGTCACCGAGTGCTCCACCTGGCGGGCGCGGTAGCGCAGGTAGCGGTCGGCCTTGCGACCCACCGCCACCACCAGCGGGTCCTGGCCGTCCCGGGCACGGACCCAGCGATCGGCGGCGCGCATGACGTTGGAGTTGTAGGCGCCGCACAATCCCCGGTCGGCGGCCACCACGATCAGGGCCGCCCGGCCGTCGGTGTCCTCCCCGCCCAGGAGGCGGCTCTCGACGCCGCCCCCCGGGGCACCGGCCAGGTCGGCGGCGGCCGTCGTCAGGCCGTCCACGTAGGGCCGCGAGCCGGCGATGCGGGCCTGCGAGCGAGCGATGCGGGAGGTGGCGATGAGCTCCATGGCCCGGGTCACCTTCTTGGTGGACTGGACGCTGCGGATGCGCCGCTTGAGGACTCGCTCCTCGCCGGCCGGCACTACTCCGCCCTGCCCGCCGGCTCGCCCTCGCCGGCCGAGGCCTGGTCGCCACTCGTGTCCTCCGCCTTGCCCTCCTCCGCCTTGCCCTCCTCCGCCTTGCCCTCCTCGGCCTTGCCCTGCTCCGCTGTGCCCTGGGCCTCCTCCTCGGCCTTGCCCTCGCCGCTGTCGGCCTTGCCCTGGGCCTCCTCCTCGGCCTTCCCCTCGCCGCTGTCGGCCTTGTCCTGGGCCTCCTCCTCGGCCTTCCCCTCGCCGCTGTCGGCCTTGTCCTGGGCCTCCTCCTCGGCCTTCCCCTCGCCCTCCGCCTTCCCCGGTCCCTCCTCCTCCCCCGGTCCCTCCTCCTCGGGCGTGAAGCTCTCCTTGAACTCCTTGATGGCCGACTCGAGCGCCTCCTCGTCGGGCATGGTGCCCTCCGAGGCGATGTGCTCCAGCAGGTCGGCGTTGGTCGCCCGCAGGTGCGTGAGCATCTCCTTCTCGAAGCGGCTCACCTCGGAGACGGCCACGTCGTCGACCAGCCCCTTGGTCCCGGCGAAGATGGTGACCACCTGCTCCTCCACCGGCACCGGCGCGTTCTGAGGCTGCTTGAGCAGCTCGGTCAGGCGGTAGCCCCGCTCCAGCTGGGACTGGGACGCCTTGTCCAGCTCCGAGCCGAAGGTGGCGAACGACTCCAGGTCGCGGAACTGGGCCAGGTCTATCTTGAGGGTGCCGGCCACTGTCTTCATGGCCTTGACCTGGGCCGCTCCGCCCACCCGGGAGACCGAGATCCCCACGTCCACCGCCGGGCGGACGCCCGAGTAGAACAGGTCGGTCACCAGGTAGATCTGGCCGTCGGTGATGGAGATGACGTTGGTCGGGATGTAGGCCGACACGTCGCCGCCCTTGGTCTCGATGATGGGCAGGGCGGTGAGGGAGCCGCCGCCCAGCTCGTCGTTGAGCTTGGCGGCCCGCTCCAGCAGGCGGCTGTGGAGGTAGAACACGTCGCCCGGGTAGGCCTCCCGGCCGGGGGGGCGGCGCAGCAGCAGGGAGAGCTGGCGGTAGGCCTCGGCCTGCTTGGACAGGTCGTCGTAGACGATGAGGGCGTGCTCGCCGTTGTCCATCCAGTGCTGGCCCATGGCGCAGCCGGCATAGGGAGCCAGGTACTTGAAGGGGGCGCCCTCGGAGGCAGGGGCGCTTACCACCACCGTGTAGTCGAGCGCACCGTGGGCCTCCAGGGTGGCCACCGTCTGGGCGACCGTGGAGCCCTTCTGGCCGACCGCCACGTAGATGCACTTCACCCCCTGGCCCTTCTGGTTGATGATGGTGTCGACGGCGATGGCGGTCTTGCCCGTCTTGCGGTCGCCGATGATGAGCTCGCGCTGGCCCCGGCCGATGGGCGTCATGGCGTCGATGGCCTTGATGCCGGTCTGGAGGGGCTCCTTCACCGGCTGGCGACTGATGATGCCGGGCGCCTGGACCTCCAGGCGCCGGCTCTCGGTGGTGTCCACCTGCCCCTTGCCGTCGATGGGCTCACCCAGGGCGTTGACCACCCGGCCGAGCAGGGCGTCGCCCACCGGCGCCGACAGGATCCGCCCGGTGGCCTTCACCAGGCCGCCCTCGTCCAGCTGGCTGTCGTCGCCCAGGATGACCGCCCCGATGGCGTCCTCCTCCAGGTTGAGGGCCAGGCCCACGGTGCCACCCTCGAACTCGAGAAGCTCGTTCACGGCCGCCTCGGGCAGGCCCGACACCCGGGCGATGCCGTCGCCCACCTCCAGGATGCGCCCTACCTGCTCGGTGGACACCCCGGGCTCGTAGGCCTCCAGGTGACGCCGGAGGACCTCGGTGATCTCCTCGGAGTTGATGGTCAGCTCAGCCATGTCAGTCCTTCCTCGTTGCGGTCCTTCCTCGTCGCGGTCACAGCTCGTCCAGGAGCTCGGCGCGGAGACGATCCAGGCCATGGCGCACGCTGGCGTCGATCACCGTGTCGCCCACCAGGGCCACCAGTCCGCCCACCAACGATTCGTCGACCACCACCCTCACCTCCACCTGGCGGCCGGTTAGCTGGCCCAGGGCGTGGGCCAGGCGGTCGCACTGGGCGTCGTCCAGCTCCACCGCCGAGCGGACCCGGGCTACCCTGCGGTTGCGCTCGGATGCTGCCCGCTCCACCAGCCAGTCGAGGAGGGCCACCAGGTCCCGAGGCCGGGCCACCTCGGTGGCGTAGCCGACCAGCGCGGTGGTGGCCGCCTGCGCCCTCGACCCGAGCAGGTCGCCCACGATGGCCCGGCGGGTCGCCGACGGTAGGCGCCCGGTGGTGAGGGCCTGGCGCAGGGGGTCGGTCGCCTCCACCGTGCGGGCGAAGCGAAAGAGGTCGTCCTCGATGTCCTCGACTGCGCCTCGCTGCTCCAGCTCCTCGAACAGGGCGGTGGCGTAGCCGTCGAGGCGCTCCCTGGTGGCCGAGTGGCCCCCCGCTGGGGCCTGTACCTCAGGTGGCTCTCCGGCCTCGGCTGGGGCACCCGCCGCCTGCTCGGCCAGTGCGGTGAGAGCGGCCAGGACGGCAGGCAGGTCGGGGGCCCGCTCGGACGATACCGCGAAGCCCACCAGGCGGGCGGTGCCGGGAAGGGCCCTCGACCCGAGGATGTCCTCCACCACCGCCCGGCGGGTGGCAGCCGCCAGGTTGGGGTCGGTGAGGGCCCGGCGCAGTGCCTCGTCGTCGTGAAGGATGGTGGTGAACCAAGCCAGCTCCTGGGCCAGCTGGGACCGATCGTCTCCCGCGCTCTCCAGCACGGCGGCCGCGTAGCCGAGGAGCTGGTGCCTCACGAGGGGGGCCCTACCGACGCGGACGGCTCGGTGCTCGGAGCCCCGGCCGGCCTGCTGCCGTCGCCCGACTCGACTTCCTCGATGGCCTCCTCCACGAGGGACCGGTGGGCGTCGGTGTCCAGCCGGCGGCGGATGACCCGCTCCGACGCGTTGATGATGAGGTCCACCATCTGGCGGCGCAGGTCCTCGGTAGCTCGCTTCACCGACAGCTCTATCTCGGCCTGGGCCCGGGACAACCTACGGTCGTACTCCTGCTGGCCCCGCTTGACGATCTCGGCCCGCTCGGTCTCGGCCTGCTCGGTGGCTCGCTCGATGATGGACCTGGCCTCCCGCCGGGCGTCCTCGACGGCCTTGCCCCGCTCCTCCTTGGCCCGGGCCAGCAGTCGCCGTCCCTCCTCGGCCTCCTCCAGGCCGGAGCGGATCTGGTCCTGGCGGGCCTTCACCGCCTTGTCGATGGGCGGCAGGACGTACTTGGCCAGGATGCCCAGGATTATGAGGAAGGCGATGATCTCCACGATGAGCGTGGCGTTGGGAAGCAGGAAGTTCTTGGCCGCCAGGACAGGGGGGAACATGTCAGCTGCTCTTGGCCAGGACGAACACGAAGTAGCCGGCGAAGGCCAGGTTGATGAAGTACATGGCCTCGACCAGTCCCACGATCAGGAACAAGGTGGTGTACAGCCGGCCCTGGACCTCGGGCTGGCGGGCGATGCCGGCGATGGTCTGGCTGCCGGCCAGGCCGTCTCCCACCGCCGCGCCGATGGCACCGCCTCCGAGGGCCAGGCCGGCCCCGACCATGGCACCGGCCAACTCGATTGCTGTGGTTGTTGAAGCTCCCCCTGCCATGAGTTCCCCCTGTCTGTGGGCCCCTTAAGGGACCTCTTGATGTCGCCTTGTCTACTGCCCTTCCGGGTCTACTGCACTGCCCTTCTGGGTCTACTGCACTGCCCTTCTGGGTCTACTGCCCTGGCGGCGCCCTGTTAGCGGCCTCCGCTCATGGAGAACTCGAAGTAGATGACGGTGAGCAGGGCGAAGATGAACGCCTGGATGACCCCGATGAACATGTCGAACAGCTTCCACAAGATGGTGGGGGCCCAGAGTATGGCCGGCGGGAACAAGGTGGCGATGAGCAGGATCATCAGCCCCCCGGCGAACATGTTGCCGAAGAGCCGCAGGGCCAGGGTGAACGGCTTGACCAGCTCCTCTATCCCGGTGATGGGGACCAGGAGCTTGTAGCCCTCGAAGAAGTGCCCCACGTAGCGGCGCGGTCCCCTTGCCCTCATGCCGTACACGTGGGCCAGGATCACCACCAGGAAGGCCAGGGCATAGGTCAGGTTCACGTCCGAGGTCGGCGCCGGCAGGTACTCCGGCGACTTGCCGCTGGGGATGATCTCCAGCCAGTTGGCGAACAGGATGACGAAGAACAGGGCGAAGGCCAACGGGACGATGGTCCGGGTGCGCGGGCCGATGGTGGCCTGCACCTGGCGCTGGATGGCGCCCAGGACCGACTCGTAGCCCAGCTGGAGCCGGCCCGGCACCCCGGTGGTGAGCTGGTGGCGGATCACCAGGCCTACGGCGATGACGATGGCCCCGGCGAGAAGCGTGGTGTATATGGTGTCGAGGTAGAGGCTTATCCCCGCCACCTTGACGGTGATGTGGGTGCCGACGTCGATGTTCTTGCTGGCGGCCAGCAGCAGCCCGCTCACTGGCCCTCCTGCCGGCGGTGACGCAGGACCGTCCGGGACGATATGGCCAGGAAGAGCATCTGGAACAGGGCCAGGCCCACCAGGGCCCCCCAGCCGACGGGCGGGACCAGGGCCACCAGGACCAGTGCCACCGCGGTGACCGCCCCCAGGCGCATCAGGACGCCGCCCACGAACGGACGCCGCTGGAAGCCTCCCTCCACGGTGGCCAGCCGCGACGCCGTCACCTGGAACACGCGGCTGTTGGCTGCCCCCAGGACCACCCCGATCCATACGCCGGGACCGACCAGGGGCCGGTGGAGGATGGCGAAGACGTACAGGCTGACCAGGGCCAGCCCGAGGCAGGCAACCAGGGTCTGGCGCCACACCTTGGCCACCTCGGCGAGCGGTAGCCCTACGTCCACTCAGTCAGCCCTCGCACGCTTCGATCCTCCCACCTGGGGGGCCCACCTGGCAATGTCCAGGGTCGTCAGTGCGTGCCCCGCCGGTGGCGGGCCCTGGCGGGTTCCTGCCTGGGCTGGTCGATGGTGATGATGGTGGCCAGGCCTGGTGCGTCCGAGGCAGCCGGGCCTCCTGGGCTCGCCTTGCGGTCGACCTCCGTGCTCCCGGCATGGCGGGCTGGGTCGCCGGCCCGACGGACCCCCGGATGGAACAAGGTGTACAGCGCCACGCCCAGGCCGAGGGCAGCGAAGGGGATGAGGGCATTGCCATGACTGGTGAAGGTGGGGTAGAGGACGAAGCCGGACAGGATCGCCGTCCACGCCCACAAGATGACGACCGACCGCTGGTGCCCGTGGCCCAACCTGACCAGGCGGTGGTGCAGGTGGTCCTTGTCGGGCGTGGCCACCCCGCCTCCCCGGATGGCCCGGCGGACGATGGCGAAGGCAGTGTCGAGGATGGGGACGCCCAGGATGAAGAAGGGGATGAACAATGGGGCGAAGAAGAAGTAGGTCTGCCCGCTCACCTCCGGGGTGCGGCCCCCGACCACCATGGTCGCCGCAGCCATGAGCAGGCCGAGGAGCATGGCCCCCGAGTCGCCCATGAAGACCCTGGCGGGGTGGAGGTTGTGGGGCAGGAAGCCCAGGCAGATGCCGCAGGCGATGACGGCTACCAGCGGCCCCAGGTTCTCGGCGGCCAGCAGGCCCATGTGGCCCAGCCGGAGCCCGTAGACGCAGAAGGCGCCGGCGGCGATGGCCACGATACCGGCGGCCAGGCCGTCCAGGCCGTCGATGAGGTTGATGGCGTTGGCGATGCCCACCACCCACAGGGCGGTGATCAGTGGGGTCAGGTCGGGCGACAGCACGATCACCGTGCCGGCGAAGGGGATCTTGAAGTTGTCCATGGTGACGCCCAGGAAGGTCAGCACGCTGGCCGCCAGCACCTGGCCGGCCAGCTTGGCTGGTGCCGACACCTCCCGCAGGTCGTCGACCAGTCCGACCAGGAAGATGACCGCCCCGGCCAGGACCACCCCGAGGGGTTCCGACGAGCCCTCGAAGACCCTGCGGAACTGAGGCAGCTGGGAGGCCGCCGCCATCGCCACCAGGAAGGCAACGAACATCCCGGTGCCGCCGATGGTCGGGGTCGGCCGGGAGTGGACCCGGCGGAGGTCGGGCATGACCACCGCCCCCGTCCTCACCGCCAGGCGACGTACCGGGAAGGTGAACGCCCAGCTCCCCAGGGCGGCCACCGCCAGCACCGCCAGGTAGCCGAGGATCAAGTCAGGGCACCGGCCGGTACGGGCAGAACTTGGAGCAGAGCAGGTTCACCTCGTCCCGCACCGACGCCAGCTCGGCCTGGTCCCCCGGGTGGCGCAGGGCCCGGGCGATCAGCGCCCCGACATGGGCCATCTCCGCCTCGGCCATCCCGGCCGTCGTCAGGGCTGGGCTGCCCAGGCGCAGCCCGCTGGTCACGAAGGGGGAGCGGGGGTCGTTGGGGATGGCGTTGCGGTTGCAGGTGATCCCGGCCCGGTCGAGGGCCTCCTGGGCCGCCTTGCCGGTGAGCTCGGAGTCGAAGGGGCGCAGGTCGATCAGGAGCAGATGATTGTCGGTCCCCCCCGAGACCAGACGGAACCCCTCTCCGGCGAGGGTGGTGGCCAGCGCCCGGGCGTTGGCCACCACCTGGGCTGCGTAGTCGGCGAACGACGGCCGGGCGGCTTCGCCGAAGGCCACCGCCTTGGCCGCTATGACGTGCTCCAGGGGGCCGCCCTGCAGGCCGGGGAACACCGCCTTGTCGATGGGCCCGGCCAGGCCGGCCCGGCACAGGATGGCACCGCCCCGCGGGCCCCGGAGGGTCTTGTGGGTGGTCAGGGTCACCACGTCGGCCGACCCGACCGGGTTGGGATGGGCGTGGCCGACGACGAGGCCGGCCACGTGGGCGGCGTCGAAGAGGAAGTGGGCCCCCACCTCGTCGGCGATGGTCCGGAACGGGGCAGGATCGATGATCCTCGGGTAGGCGGTGGCGCCGGCCACGATCAGCCTGGGCCGCTCGGCCCGGGCCAGGTCCCGCACCTGGTCCAAGTCGATGCGCTCGCCGTTGCCGTCGGCGGTCGCCGGAGTGACACCGTAGGCCACGAAGCGGTAGAGGCGGCCGCTGAAGTTGACCGGCGAGCCGTGGGTGAGGTGGCCGCCCTGGTCCAAGCGCATGGCCAGCACCGTGTCCCCCGGGTCCACCAGGGCCAGGTAGGCGGCAGCGTTGGCGTTGGCCCCGGCGTGGGGCTGGACGTTGGCGTGCTCGGCCCCGAACAGGGCGGCCAGCCGCTGGCGGGCCAGCTCCTCGATCTGGTCGATGACCTGGTTGCCGCCGTAGTAGCGCCGCCCGGGGTAACCCTCCGAGTACTTGTTGGTGAGCACAGTGCCGGTGGCGGCCAGCACCGCCGCCGAGGCGAAGTTCTCCGAGGCGATCAGCTGCAGGGTCGTCCGCTGGCGCTCGAGCTCACGGGCCAGGATGGCGTCGACCTCGGCGTCGCCGGTCTGGTGCTGGCCGTTGGTCACGGGGCTTCTCCCGTCTCCTCCGGCCAGATCAGCCCGACCAGCCGGTCCACCAGGGACTCCAGCTCGGCCGCCACCTGCTCCCATGCGCTCCGGCTGCGTCCTATCGGGTCGGCCACGTCGTCGTCGGGGGAGGCACCCAGCAGGTCGGCCGGCACCCGGTCCGCAGCCACCTTGGCCAGCCATTCGTCGAGCGGCTGGGCTCGTGGTCCCGCCTGCTCGCCCCGACGGACCAGCTCCTTGAGGGTGAAGGTGCGGGGCCAGGCGTCGCCGGCCAGCGCCACCGCCCGCACGTGCTCGCGGCCCATGCCCAGCACCAGGTCGGCGGCCTCGATCATCGCGGGGTCCAGCGTCCGGCTGAGGTGGCCGGAGGTGTCGATGCCCCGGGCGGCCATGACCTCCAGTCCCTCGGGGGGCGGCGGGTGGCCCCCCGGCAGGAGCCCTGCCGAGCCCACCGTGGCCGGGATGCCGACCTCGCCCAACCGCGCCCGCAGGAATCCCTCCGCCATGGGCGAGCGGCACAGGTTGGCGGTGCAGACCAGGAGGACATCGATGCCTCCAACCCTACCTGCGGCGCTCCGCCGTTGTCGGCTCTGCCCACCGCTCAGATCCACTCAGCTGGTGTCCGGCGGGTCCGGGCCGCCCAGGCCCCGGGGTCCTGGCCGGCCGGGGTGGCCAGGGGGCACAGGCTGGGTTCTCAGGCGCCGGGCTGCACGGTGCGGAGCCCGGCCAGCCGCGCCGCCGCCGCCTGTCGCTCGTCGTAGCTCACGAACGCATCGAGCGGGCAAAGGTCGACCGCGGCGACAACGTGGATGGCGTCCAATGCTCGCAGGGCCGGCTGGGCGAGAGCGCCGGCGGCCGCAAGCAACCCGCGGTCGAGCGGAAGAAGAGCGAGGGCGTCGAGCATCTCACCCGTCCGCTCCAGGAGAACGTCGAGGGGCAGCCGGAGATCGCGCCATGCGGCCCGCCTGACCGCTCGCGGTACCTCGGTGAGCACGAGATCGCACGAAGTGAGATCGGCGTCGGTGACAAAGGCGCGCAGCGCCCTGCTCTCGGGCTCATCACCGACGAGCTTCACGAGCGCAGAGGCGTCGACGTAGAAGAGCGCCACTCAGCGCGCGCCGCGGATCTCGTCGAGGGCGCGGCTCAGTGCATATGGATCGCCGCCCAGCTCGAGCGGCTCAGGTAATCCCCGGCGATGGGGGCGGGTGACGCGCCCTTCGACGATCAGGCGATCGAGGTCCGCTCCGGTGGTCGATGGGGGCCCTAGTTCGGCTACCGGTCGGTTGCGATCCGTGATGAGCAACCTCTCACCGTGTGCCACCTCCCGCAGGTATCGGCTGAGGTATTGGCGCAACTCGGCGACTCCCACCGTCCGGGACATGTACACGAAGCTAGCAGGTCAGCCATCGGGCAACGAGCCGCCGGCTGCGACTGGCCCCGTGCACGGGAAAGCGGGCGGGCCACAACGGCCGGCGAACCCCACCCGCGGTGGCGGTCAAGCCGGACACCGCCTCAGCTCAGGGTGGCCAGCACCTCGGGCCATGGGATGGCCCCCTCACGCAGGCAGGCGACAGCGCCGCCGGTGCAGTCGACCACCGTCGAGGCGATGCCTCCGCAGCGCCCCCCGTCGAGCACCAGGCCCACGCTGTCACCCAGAGCGAGGGCCACGGCCCAAGCGTCCACCGCAGGAGCCTCGCCGTGGCGGTTGGCGCTGGTGGTGGCCAGCGGCCCCACGCTCCGGCAGAGGGCCACCGGGACAGGGTGGGCCGGGCAGCGCAGCCCGATGGTGGCCCCGTCCCCCCCCAGGTCGGCGTCCAGCCCGCCGGGACGGGCCACGACCACGGTCAGCGCCCCCGGCCACCACCGGGCGGCCAGCCTCCGAGCCGACGCCGGCAGGGCTCCGGCCAGCGCCTCGGCCTGGTCCAGGTCGGCCACCAGCACCGGCAGCGCCACCCGGTGGGGGCGGCCCTTGGCCGCGAACAGGCGCTGGGTGCTGCCGGCCCGGAGGGGATCAACCGCCAGGCCGTAGACAGTGTCGGTGGGGATGCCCACCACCCGCCCGGCGGCCAGCTCGGCCACCGCCTGGTCCAGTGCCTGCGGGGGAATCGGCTCACCTCGGGCGTCGACGATGCGCACCTGGCTCAGATCCGTTTCCTCAGCGTCACAGCCGCCCGACCACAGCTCGGGGCCGGCCGGCCAGGTCGGGGTGGACCGAGACCTCCGGGAAGCCGGCCCGTCGGGCCAGGCTGACCACCGCGCCGGCCTGGTGGGGGGCCAGCTCGGCCACCAGCGTCCCTGGTCGGGCCAGCCAGCCCGGAGCCTGACTGACCACCTCGGCCAGGGCCTCGAGGCCTGAGGGCCCGGCCACCAGGGCGCCTCTCGGCTCCCAGTCGGCCACCTGGGGGGGAAGGGACTGCGCCTCGGCCTCCGACACGTACGGCGGGTTGGCCACCACCAGGCTGAGATGGCCTCGCAGGCGGTCGGGAAGAGCAGAGAACCAGCTGCCCTGGGAGAGGCGGACCCGGGTGGCGGCCTGGCTGCCCAGTCCGGCCAGGTTGGCCCGGGCCACCGCCAAGGCGCCGGGCGAGATGTCGGTGGCCCACACCTCGAGCCGGGTGGTGGCCGGCACCTCGGCCGCTATCGCCAGGGCGATGGCGCCGGACCCGGTACCCAGGTCGACGGCTGCCAGGTGCACCGGGAGCGCGGGCGGGGGCCTCTGGGCGGCGCCGGTGACCAGTCCCGGTCGAGGCTCCCGGCGGAGTCCCTGGTCCCCCTGGCGGCGGCGCAGCTCTCCGAGGCGGGCCAGCTCGGCCAGGGCCACCTCGACCACCATCTCGGTCTCCGGGCGGGGGATGAGCACCCGGGCGTCCACCAAGAGGTCGAGGCGGCGGAACCCCCAGCTGCCCACCACGTACTGGAGGGGCTCGCCGCCCGCCCGCCGGCCCACCATGGCGGACAGCGCGCCGGCGCCCCGGGCCGGAGCGGGCAGGTCCCAGGCCAGGGCCAGCTCCGCCCCCTCGTAGCCGGAGGCTGCCTCCACCACCCGTCGGGCCTCGACGGGGGAGGCCAGCTGGGTCGTCGCCTGGGCCAGGAGCTGGCGCCAGCTCGGCCCCGGCGGTGCGTCGCCGACCGGGGCGCCGGCTGCTCGGTCCCACCCGGTGCCGGTCAGGCCTCTCCCCGCAGCTGGCGGGCCCGCTCGTCGGCGCCCAGCGCCTGGCTCAGCTCGTCCAGCTCGCCCATGAGGACCCGGTCCAGCTTGTGCAGGGTCAGGCCGATGCGGTGGTCGGTGACCCGGTTCTCCTTGAAGTTGTAGGTGCGGACCTTCTCCGAGCGGCCGCCGCCTCCCACCTGGCTGCGCCGCCGGGCTGACACCTCGGCGGCCTGGCGGTCCTGCTCGGCCCGCAGCAGGCGGGCCCGCAGGATCTGCATGGCCTTGGCCCGGTTCTGGATCTGGCTCTTCTCGTCCTGCATGGCCACCACGATCCCGGTAGGGAGGTGGGTGACGCGCACCGCCGAGTCGGTGGTGTTCACCGACTGGCCGCCCGGGCCGGTGGATCGGTAGACGTCGACCTTGAGGTCGCCGGGATCGATGGCCACGTCGATCTCCTCCGCCTCCACCAGGACGGTGACGGTGGCCGACGAGGTGTGGATGCGGCCCTGGGACTCGGTGGCCGGCACCCGCTGGACCCGGTGGGTGCCCCCCTCGTGCTTGAGCACCGGCCAGGCGTCGTCGCCCCGGACCAGGAGGGTGACCTCGTTGAGCCCTCCCCGCTCGGAGGGGTCGCAGCTCAGCACCTCCACCTTCCATGCCCGGCGCTCGGCGTAGTGGGTGTACATCTCGAAAAGGTCCTTGGCGAACAAGTTGGCCTCTTCGCCCCCTTCCGCGCCGCGGATCTCGAGGATGACCGCCTTGCCATGGTTGGGATCGGCTGGGAGCAGCAGGGTGCGCAGCTCGTCCTCCAGGGCGGCGACGGCCGCCTCGGCCGCCTCGATCTCGGCGCGGGCCAGCTCCCGCTCGTCTCCTGCCGACTCGGCGTGCATCTCCCGGGCGGCTCGCAGGTCGGCGCTGGCCCGCTGGTGGCCCCGGTAGGCGAGGACCACCGGCTCCAGGTCCTTGTGCCGCCGGGCCAGGTCGCGCAGCGCCCGGTGGTCGCTCAGCACCTCGGGGTCGGACAGGCGGCCCAGCACCGCCTCGTACTCCTGTTCCAGCTCAGCCAGACGCTCCTGCACCCGGCTCAGGTTAGTGCTGGCGTCGGCGGGCTCATTATCCGGGCGGGCCGGCTCCGCCATGGCCCTATCCGGCCCTCAGGGACGCCCCTCTGGCACTCTCGCTCGAGGCAGCGCGGCTGGTCCCTCCTGCACGTCCTGCTCCAGACGCTGCATCCGGGCCAGCAGCCGTTGCTCGGAGTAGTCCACCTTGGAAGTGAGGTCTCCCAACGACGAGACGACCATGCGGACCGCGTTGGCCAGCGTGGCCGTCTCTGAGTAGACGTGCTCGACGAGCCGCTCCACGCCTGCCTTCAGATCACGCAGCTCCTCGGGCGCCGTGGTGCTGGTCGCCGCCTGACCGGCTCCGAGGGCAGGCATCGACCGGCTGACCGCTTCGGCTATCTCTGCCGCGTTGGGTGCCCGCCTGCGGTCGATCAGGCGTTGCACGACCTCGTCGGCCAGCTCCGCCCCGCTCGGCTGGCGGCCGGTCCCCGCCTCCGGAGCCGACGGCGGTCCTTCTCCGCCAACTCCCTCCCCGGGAGCGCCCCTGAGGTCGACCTCTACGGTCATCTCGCCGAGGACCCGCTGCACGATCTGGCTGATCTCCTCGGCGTCTGGTACCCGGTCCAGCCGGCTGTTGAGAGCATCGACCAGCCCCTGGAGCTGGCGACCGGCCGACGGCTGGAGGGGGGTGGTCTCCTGGTCGATCTCCGGCTTGAGCCGGGTCGCCCTTAGCCGCTGACCCTCGGGGAAGCGGTACTCCAGTGGTCCCGACTCGGCCCGGGTGAGGACACAGCGGAGACGACCGCTGGAATCGCGTCCCACCACCTCGAGCGCCTCGTCGCTCTGGCGAACGAGGTTCAGGGCTATGCGGACGGCGCCTGGCGCGCTGAGCCCGGTGATCGAACGGGAGGGCAGACGGTTGCCCGCCGTCCAGCATTTGATCTCGAAGTCGGCGTCGGCCGAAGCTCCCGGCAGCAGGTGGGCCTCGATCGCCCTCTCGTCGCCGGCCCTGGACAGGGCGGCGAACAGGGCGGCGACCACCTTGCCGGCGCTCGCGCTACTGGCCGCCCCCGGACCTTCCAGGGCGGCCAGTAGCAGGTGTTCTAGGTAAGGAGCGTCTGCCTCTTCGAGGAGTCGCTCAATCACGGAGGGCTGCGAACAACCGCCGCCGCCCCAGGAACGCACCCAGCCCGACCAGTGCCAGCACTCCACCGGCGATGGGCCAGCCCTGGTGCGGGAAGGCGGCGATGACGGCGCCGGTAGTGGTCGTAGTGCTACCCGGAGGCGAGGTGGTGGTGGTGCTTGAGGTGGTGGTGGTGGTGGTGGTCGGAGTCACGGTGGGGCAGGACACGCTACCGATGTCGATGTGGATGGCGCCACCTGTTCCCAGGCCCAAGAGGGCGCCAGCCGCCAGGCTCGGGAGCACATTCACGTCTAGGGCCGTGATGGTACTGGTGTAGGGAGTCCCACTGATAGTGAACGTCTGCGGCTGGCCGGTAGAGATGGTAAGCAGAGGCGTTCCGGCAATCGCCACCGTAAAGGTGCCCCCTGCCTGGAGCTGCGCTGCGGTTGGAAGACCCGCCAGGCCAGCCACACCCGACAGCGCGTTTCCGACGCTGAGGCCGACCAGCTGGAAGCTGGCTGTCGGTGCTCCGCCGTTGGGGTTCACCTGGCAGACGGCGTAGATGGCGTTGGCCGTGATCAGCCCGTTGAGGAGATTGATGCCGCCATTAGAGACATTGCTCGCTGGAGCGCAGGTTCCGCCCGTGCCGATCTGCAGGAGGCTTCCCCCCGGCCCGGTAGCCCCGGCGCAGGCGGCGCTAGTGGTCGCCACCTGAGTGAGCACACCGACGTCAACCAAAGTATTGGTCTGTGATCCCTGGTTGCCGCAGGCACCGGTGCCGCCGGTGCTGGTACTACCGGTGCAAAGGCCGGTGGTCAGGCTAACGAGTCCGGTGACATTCAAGGCGTTGGCGCTTGGCGCTGTGCCCTGGGCCAGCGCTGGCCCGGCAGTGAAGCCGAGAATCACAACAACCGCCACCAGGGTCGAGCCTAGGGCCGCGAAGGGTCGGGCCAGTAACCGATTCATGTTGCCTCCCCAGCTAGAATCGAGCGAAGCCTAACAGGTCGGCCTGGGCCGCGTCAAGGCAAGGGGCCCTGGGCCTAAGCCGCGTGGGGACCGATGCGGTCCTGCTCCCGGCCGTTGGTGGGCGGCGGCGAGCCCGACGGGCGGAAGCGGCCGGTGACTACCAGCCGTCGGGATCCGTTGGGCGGAGCACCCGGTCCACGGGGTGCCACGCTGCCGGTGAGGGTCAACACCGGCTCTGGCGCCAATGTCGGAGAACTCCCGACCGGCGCTGGAGGAAGGGCCGGCCCCGGGGGGACCACCGGCTCCTCCGACACTGCCAGGCCAAGAGCGCCCACGCCCACCAGAGGTGGCGCCACCAGGCCGCTGGGAGCGTACAGCAAGGCCGGGGCCAACGGGTCCGAGGCGGGCTGAGCCCGGCGGGTCGTCTTGTCCCACCCCCTTCGACCCAGCAGGGACCGAAGGGTCGCCCGCCAGCAGCTCACGAAGGCGATGTAATTCCAAGGGATCAGGGTGTGGCCCAGCAGGAAGGCTCGCAGCCGGCCAACCGAACGGTCCTGGCGGTAGTAGACGTAGCCGGCGAAGATGCTCGGGGCGAACCCGATCAGGTACCACGCGAGCACGGCGATGACCCGGGCCAGGACCTGCCCCTCGCTGCCGGTCTGCGGGCGCGACAGCTTGGTGAACATCTGCCAGAGCCCCACGTGGAACAGGACGGACCACGGCAGGATGAACATCCAGGGGATGAGCAGGTAGAAGCTCACCTCCAGCACGGCCGCGTTGGACATGGTGGGCGAGGCCCACAGGGACCTCAGTCGGCGGATGCAGGCCATGTGGCCCTGGAGCCAGCGGGTCCGCTGGCGGATCAGCTTGGGCAGCGAGTCGATGGCCTGCTGGTAGACGCACGCCGAGGGTGTGGTGACCAGCCGCCAACCGGCTGCCAGGAGCTGGATGGCCAGGTCGAGGTCCTCGGTAAGGGCGGCGGACCAGGGCGACTGGCCCAGCTCCCGAAGGGCCGAGAGGCGGGTGAACTGGCCGTTGCCCCCCAGGCTGACGGTGCCCAGGCGGACCCGTGCCAGCTGGGAGGTGGCGGCCAGGCCCCAGAACTCGAAGTCCTGGATGGTGGTCAGCAGGTTGGCCTCCCGGTTGCTGATCCGCACCCCGAGTTGGACACCGCCCACCGCCGGGTCGTCGAAGAGGGGAAGGACATGGCTCATGGCGTCCTCGGACAGCCTGCCGTCGGCGTCCATGACGCACACCAGCACCCGAGCGGGATCCAGTCCTCGGGACTCCACTTCCGAGACGATGGCCGGCAGCCCGGCATTGAGAGCCGGGCCCTTGCCCAGTCGGGCTTGGGGGAGCTGGCGGGAGACCAGCGTCACCGCCCCTGCGCCGACCGCCGCCACCACCTCGGCGGTC
Source organism: Acidimicrobiales bacterium (assembly GCA_039583615.1). Taxonomy (GTDB): domain Bacteria; phylum Actinomycetota; class Acidimicrobiia; order Acidimicrobiales; family QHCF01; genus QHCF01. The sequence goes on along the minus strand of JAVKSQ010000011.1, from coordinate 39,713 downwards.
CTGTCCTCGGAGGCATCGTCGACCACCACCACCCCCACGCCAGGGCACGACACCAGCAGTGCCTGCAGGGTGGTGGCGATCACCGCCTCCTCGTTGAGGCAGGGAACCAGGAAGTACACGGCCGTGGGCCGGGCGCCGGCAGACGGGTCGACCCTGCCGCTCCCTTCGCCCCGGGCCAGCGCCTCGTAGCGCCGGAGGCGGGGTCCCTCGAACATGCCGAAGCCGATGGTGGCCAGGAAGTAGCACAGGCCCATCCCGATGAGGACCAGGGATATGACCCCAATGACGACGTCAATCATCGGTCGACCACCACCTACCGGCGGTGGCGCCGAGGTACCGTTGGCGTAACCAGCTCCCCTCGATGGCCCGGAGGGGCGCCTGGCTCACGCCCCGCTGCGGACCCTGCGCAAGGAGGCGGCTCGTACCAGCAACAGCCCCAGCAGGACGAACAGGACACCCAAGGCCAGGAAGAAGGCCGCGCTGAAGCCGGTGAAGGCCAAGCCCGCGGCAGCCACGCCGCCACCCATCATCATGGTGCTGCCCATCGTGTGGTACACAGCGTCGCCTCCCAGCCCAAACTGGCACCCAGCCGGCTAAGGGTACCACACCAGCAGGCGGCGACCAGTGGCACCTCGGCGCCAGTCACTGAAGGCTGGTTGGTCACATCGGGCCGTCACACCGGGCGACGGCGCCCGGCCAGCGAGACCCTGGCGAACACCAAGAGGGCGACCAGCATGGCCAGGGTGGTGATCACCGTCCCGGCCAGGACGTGGGACCACTCGAAGCCACCCGCTATCCCCCAGTTGTGGGTGGCCCAGGCGATGACCAGGAAACGGAGCTCGTTGAGCCAGAAGACGATCATGGTGCCGCAGACCAGGCCGATGATCACTCGATGGACGACCAGGCGCCGGCTGCCCATCATGGCCGCGCCCAGGGCCAGGAAGGGAACCAGCAGGAAGGCGGCGGTGCAGGAGGCAGAGATCTGCAGACCGACCACGCTGGACGGGGTGTGGATGAAGACCGTATCGGCGGGTTTGCTTATTACCGCGTGCCCACCCGTCCCCAGGCCCATGACCGCGCCCGCGATCACCAGCTCCGCCGAGCGGAAAGCGTGGTTGGCCCACAGCAGGGCACCGGCGCCGGCCAGCAGCGCCACCGCCAGCGCCATCCTCACCAGCGTCCTGGACGGGCTGCTCGGCGCCGGCTGAGCGGCCCCCCTGCGACTCGCATCCAGCGGGGGTCCCATGACCCTCAAAGAGTAGACCACCGGCGAGGACCCTCGGCGTTCACGAGGGTGTGGCACTGAGGCTCACGGATCACCTCGGTGTAGCCTCCGGCCAGTGAAGGTGACCATCAGGCTGGGCACCGGTGCCAAACCTGAAGCCGCCGATGAGCAGCGTAGCTCCAAGGCACACCTCCGCCGGAAGCCACCAGAGCCGAGCTCGCCCCCGACGGCGCCGACGGCGGTGGGCCCAACCGTTCGCCCCGAGCCGACGCCGCCGAGCGCTGCGCCCGCCACCGAGCCATCCCGGCTCTCGCGTCTCAAGTCCCTGGCTCGGTCCTATCTGGCCCTATCACTCCCCTCCTTCATCGGCGTCTCGCTCGCCGCCATCGTCGTTGTCGTCCTGGTCCTTGTCTTCGTCCCCCTGGCACTGATCCTCTTGTCGATCTCCCTGGTGGCCGCCGCGCTGGGCTCCTGGTGGCTCACCGCAGCCCTGGGGCTCCGCCGGGCCAGCGCCATCGCCTGTGGCTGGAGCGTCATCTTCTGCGCCCAGCTGGTGATCCTCGTCCTGGTGGTCGGGGGGGCGCTCCGTCAGCTCAACCCGGTCGCTCTGACCATCTCTTCGCTGGTCCTGGGCGCCGCCGAGGTGGGCGCCGTGGGGCACTGGGCACCCCCGGCCCAGGCTGGGACCTGTCGCTTGATGCTGAGCGCGCTGCGCCACGCCGGCAGCCGAGCCAAGCACCATCGGGTGCTGATCGTCCTGGGCCTGGTGGTGCTGGCCCAATACCTGCTGCAGGTCGTCGTCACCCTGTGGGTGCCGCCGTTCTCTTACGACAGCGTGTACTACCACCTGATTGCTCCGGACACCTGGATCCAGCACGGAGCCATCGTCCATTCCCCTCAGCGCCTGGCGGCCGACGTCTATCCCCAGGACCAGGAGGCCATCTCTGCATTCGTGGGCACATTCCTTCAGACCCTCCGCTATGCCGGTCTCACCCAGCTGCCCTTTGCCGCCATGGCGGCTGCTGCGGTGGCCCTCCTCGTCCGGGCCCTTGGCGTGCGCCGGTCCTATGCCGCCCTTGCCGCGCTCGCTTTCTTGGCCATGCCAGCCGTGTTCCTGCAGGCGCCCACCGCCTATGTCGATGTCGCGGCGGCCGCCACCGTGCTGGCGGCGCTGGCGTTCCTCTTGGCCGCCCCGGCAGGGGCGCCTGCAGAGGGACCCGGCTCGGCCCATCTGATCCCCTACCTTGCCGTGGCCGGGACGGCCACCGGGTTGGCGGCGGGGGTCAAGTCCACCAACGTGGCACTGGTGCCGATGGTGGTCATCATTGCCCTCATCCAGCACTGGAGGGCCGGTGATCGCACTGGAGGCAGTCCGGGCTCCTCAGCACGTCGGACACCCGTCTGGGCCGTGTTGGCCTGGGTGCTGGTCCCGATCGTGGCTCTGGCCGCCACCTGGTACATCCGCACCTGGATCACCTATGGCAATCCCTTCTACCCGGTCTCCATTCTCGGCTTCAAGGGCCTGGGGTCGATCAATCAGGTGATAATCCAGGGCAATGAGCCGCTCAGTCTGCGCCATGCTCCCCTTGGCGTCGTTGGCTCCGTGTTCAGCTCCTGGATCTATGATCTCCATGCTCACCGGTTCATATACGACCAGCGTCTGGGCGGCTTCGGCCCCCAGTGGATACTGCTTGGCGTTCCCGCCCTGGCCGTCTGCATGGTGGCATTCGCCCGGCGTCGGCGGGACTACCTCTTCGGGTTGATCCTCCCGGTCCTCGTACTGGCGGTGGCGAGTCAGGCGGCGTGGTGGGCCCGCTACACCATGGCCCTGGCCGGGGTGGGTTGCGTCTGCCTGGCATGGTGCTTGGAGTCCCTCTCCAAGAGCCGGCTCCGGCTGCGCCTGGGCGCACCATATGTGGCGGGCGCTCTGGTGGCCCTCAGCGGGCTCGCCATGTGGTGGGCGACCCATCCCCTCGACGTCCCGATCCTCAAGCACGGCTCGCTCACCCAGGCCACCATGGGTGACCTGGTCTCCATGATCGACGAGCCAGTGGCCGAACGTTATCGACGGACCTATCCCTGGTATGCCTATCAGGCGCTCTCGGTGGTGCCCGTCGGCTCGGTGGTGGCGGAGACCGACTTCAACACCGATCCCTTCGCCCACCCGGTCGTGGGCGACCGTCTCCAGCGCCGGCTGGTGCTGCTGGGTGCGCCGGCCAGCACGGCCGGCCTGACGGATCAGATGACCAGGGCTGGCGCTCGGTACCTGTTGCTGGCTCAGCAAGGGTCGGGCGCTGGTCTCTACAACGCGGTGGCCCGGGACACATCCCAGTTCAAGCTGCTCGCCCATGGGGAGACGGTCAACGGCCAGAGTCTGTACGAGCTCGGATCGTGGGGGGGCTGCGGCGTCGCCCAGTTCCGGCTGGGCGGCTCGCCCAGCCACAACGGTGGCGCGCTGAGCGTTGGCGCCACCCTGGAGGACGGGTGCGGGCCGGTGGCCGACGTGACCGTTGCCCTCTGGCAGGGTCCCCAGGCCAACCCGGTGTGGCACGGTGCCAAGGTCATCGCCACGGTGGCGACCGACGCCAGCGGGCACCTCCAGGCCACCATCGCTCGGCCACTGGCGACAGCCCGCTACTTCCTGCGCTACGACGGGGGCGTCGCCGGAGGCAAGACTCACGAGGCGGCCGCCTCACCCATCTTCACGCCCGCCCAGATACCCTGAGCCAGCGCCTCAGACCTCGATGGCCTTCCGCCAGGCGGGAGGGACCGGGCGCACCTCGGCCGGCTCGGCCAGGGCGGCGGCCAGGGCCCGGGTCACGGGCAGGTCGTCGGCAGCCGGCAGGGCCAGCACCAACCTGGGCACCTCCGCCCGGTCTCCCGCTCGGCCAAGTGACCCAAGCTCGACCGACCGCGCCAGGCGGGCGTCGGCGGCGGCGGGGACCAGGTCGAGGTCCACGCCGGTCGAGCAGACCACCAGCACCGCTCCCCCGTCGCCGTCGGTGCCCAGGGCGGCGGCCGGCGCCGGATCTCCGAAGGCGCTGGGCAGGGTCGGGAGCTCCACCGCCGCCAGGCTGGACGCCCCCACCAGGTCCGGTCTGGCCACCAGCACCGCTCGCAGCCAACGCTCGGGAGCCAACTGGTTGGCCGGGTGGGACGGTGCCTGCGCCCGGCGGTGGCTCCTCACCTGGGTCACCACTTGGTCCAGGGCGGCGGCCGCCGGTCCGTCCAGGTCGTCCAGGTGCTCGGCATCGAGGTCATGGCCCGCCACCATGCGGTGTGCCTGGCGATCGTGGTGGCCCACCCCGACCTCGAGGCGAAGCGACGGGCTACCCGGGTCGACCCCCGCTTTGCGCACCATCCGGGCCACCTCCAAGCCGAGCACCTCGACCCGGAGGGTGCCGTCCGGGTGGGCCACCAGGTCGGCCCCGATGGCCCGCACGGCGGGGACCAACCGTTCGGTCAGGCCAGCCAAGGTGCCCGACCCGCCGCCACCGTCGCTGGCTGGGACACCGGACGGGCTGAGAGGCTCGGCACCGGCGGGATCGAGGGCCCGGCCCCGCACCCACCAGACCTGGGGCGCAGCGGCGAAGGCCGATGCCCGGCGAGCGAGCGACCCGCCGCCTGCCTCTACCAGCAGGTGGAGATGGTCCGCGCCGGCCTGGCGGGCCCACGCCAGGGCAGGGCCGAGGGATCGCTCGGGACGCCGGTCGGCCAGCACCCAGGCCGACCCGTTCCCGTGCCCGGCTGCCCCCCCGGGGAAGGTGGCCAGCTGGCTCAGCGCCTGCGGCCCCCACTGGCCGCCCACCAGGGCCCGGAGCTTGATCCCGAGCAGCTCTGGCCGGCTCGGGGAGGTGGCGGGGACGACCATGCCCCGGTGCCGCGGCGTCGTCTACCGCTGCGGAGCAGTGTGCTTGGATGCCGCCCGGCGGCCGTAGCGACGCTCGAAGCGCTCCACCCGGCCACCGGTGTCCACCAGCTTCTGCTTGCCGGTGTAGAACGGATGGCACTCGTTGCACAGCTCGACATGAAGGTCGGACTTGGTGGAACGGGTGGTGAAGGTGTTGCCGCACGAGCAGTGGACCTTGGCCTCACCGTAGGCGGGATGGATGTCTGTCTTCATGGTGGCTCCAGTCTGCGGGCCGGTAAGTCTTACGGCGTCGGTCCCTTGGCGATCTCTGCCAGGAACTGGTCGTTGCTGGACGTGGTCTTGATCTTGTCCATGAGCAGCTCGAGGCCGGCAGCCCCGCTGCCCTCGTTGCCCAGGGCGTTGAGCACCCGGCGCAGCTTCCAGACCTGCTGGAGCTGGGAGCGGCTGAACAGCAGCTCCTCGTGGCGGGTCGAGCTGGCGTTGACGTCGATGGCCGGGTAGATGCGGCGTTCGGCCAGCCGGCGGTCGAGGCGCAGCTCCAGGTTGCCGGTCCCCTTGAACTCCTCGAATATGACCTCGTCCATGCGGGAGCCGGTCTCCACCAGGGCGGTGGCCAGGATGGTGAGCGAGCCCCCCTCCTCGATGTTGCGGGCCGAGCCGAAGAACTTCTTGGGAGGGTAAAGCGCACCCGAGTCCACGCCGCCGGACATGATCCGCCCGGTGGCCGGCTGGGCCAGGTTGTAGGCCCGGGCCATACGGGTGATGCCGTCCAGCACGATGACCACGTCCCTGCCGGTCTCCACCATGCGCTTGGCCCGCTCGATGGCCAGCTCGGAGACCGCGGTGTGCTCCTCTGAGGGGCGGTCGAAGGTGGAGGCGACCACCTCCCCCTTGACCGACCGGCGCATGTCGGTAACCTCCTCGGGCCGCTCGTCGACGAGCAGGACCATGAGGTGCACCTCGGGGTTGTTGGCCTCTATCGAGTGGGCGATCTGCTTGAGCACCGTCGTCTTCCCCGCCTTGGGCGGAGAGACGATCAGGCCCCGCTGGCCCTTGCCGATGGGCGCCAGCAGGTCGACGATGCGGGCCGTCATGTTGGCCGAGTCACCCGGGACCTCGAGGTTGAGCCGCTCGTCGGGGAACAGCGGGGTGAGGTCCTCGAAGCGAGGCCGGTGGTGCGCCTCCTCGGGGGTCATGCCGCTCACCCTGTCCACCCTCAGGAGGGCGGGGTAGGTCTCGGTGGAGCCGGCTGGGCGGCTGGCCCCCTCGAGGTGGTCGCCCTTGCGCAGCCCAAAGCGCCGGACCTGGCTCATCGAGACGTACACGTCACGGCTGTTGGCCAGGAACCCCTGAGTGCGCAGGAAGCCGTAACCCTTCTCGTGGAGGTCGAGCAGGCCGGTGACCGGGAGCGGCTCGCCCTGGAAGGGGGCTTCGCTGGCGCTGCCCTGCAGGTCGCCACTGCCCCGCAGGTCGCCACTGCCCCGCAGGTCGCCACTGCCCCGCAGGTCGCCACTGCTCCGCTCGCTGCGCTCAGCCCTCTCCCGATCCCGCCCACGACCGCGACGCCGGCTGCGGCGGTTCCCCGGCTCGGTGCCCTCGCCGTGCTGGCTGGCTGCCGGGCCACCTTGAGCCCTGGGAGAGTGGGGCTGGCCGCCTTGGGGCTGGGCTGGTGGGGCTTGGCCCTGGCCGCCGTCGACCGTCCCGCCGCCGCCTGGCCCGCCCTGGCCCTGGCCACCGTCGCCCGTCCCGCCGCCGCCCGGGCCGCCCTGGCCCTGGCCGCCGTCGCCCTCGGCAGGGGCATCGGCCTGCTCCGACGACCCGCTCGGCCGCGCCGGGACCCGACCACCTGCGTCCTGGCCGTCCTGCCCGCCGGTGCCCTGGCCAGCGGCGCCCTGGCTGGCTGGCCGGTGGCGCTGAGGGTGCTCGACCTGGCTCTGAGCCGAGGGACTGTCACCCGGCTCCGACGAGGGGCCGTGGCCGGGGTTGGAGGCCTGGCCGGTCACCGACCCGCCCGAGACGTCCGGCTGAGGTGCTGTCGAGATCTCGGCCGGCGTTGGCCGGTCCCGTAGGGAGCCGGGCGGGCTGGCCCCATTGGCCGCCGTGGTGCCGGTACCGGCGTCTCCGCCGGGAACGCCGATGCCGGTGGCGCGGAGGATCTCGTCGATTATCACTGCCTTCCTGGCTCGCGAGCCAGGCTTGAGGGCCATGGCTTCGGCTATGGCCTGGAGCTCGTCACGCTCCTTGCGTTCCAGGACCGACCGCTCGAGCTGCTGCTCTGCGCTCATCGGGCACCTCGCTTGGGTCTGCTTTGGTATGGAATAGGACGGGCCGGGCCACCCGGCGATGCGTTCCAGCTACCCGTTGGTCAACTGGCCAACACACCTTTGTGCCACCGGTTCCAGCCATCGGTTGGAGGCGGTTGGTGACTGCGCAAAGGAGGCGACCGGCCTACATCTTGCACGGTGTAAAGCAGCCATTTCCCCGCTGCTCAGGGCATCCCAGAGTCCCTTGACCCGGTTCCCCGACCACCACGGCCTAAGTGGCATTCCCATGATAGCGGCCCAGGTGGTTGGTGGCAACTCAGCCGGTGCCGACCAGTGGCGGCGGCACCATGGGGGCTGATCAGAGGGCCAGCTCGGCCCTAACCGCTACCAGGTCGGCGTCCACCGCCCTGGGCACCGCGATCTGGCTGATGGCGATGTCCGGATCCTTGAGGCCATGCCCGGTGAGGACACAGACCACGGTGGAGCCCGAAGGGGCACCCAGCTCCACCAGGCCGGCGACCGACGCCGCTGACGCCGGCTCGCAGAACACCGACTCCTCGGCGGCGAGGAACCGGTAGGCGGCCAGTATGGCCTCGTCGGTGACGGCCAGGATGGCCCCTCCCGACTCCGAGGCGGCGGCGGTAGCCCCGTACCACGACGCCGGGCGCCCGATGCGGATGGCGGTCGCCACCGTCTCGGGTGACTCGATGGGATGGCCCTCCACTATGGGGGCGGCGCCGGCCGCCTGGAAGCCGAACATCTGCGGGAGCCGGGTGGCCTGCCCGGCGCGGCGGTACTCGCAGTAGCCCTTCCAGTAGGCGGTTATGTTGCCGGCGTTGCCCACCGGGATGCACAGCACGTCGGGGGCGTCGCCCAGGACGTCCACCACCTCGAAGGCGGCGGTCTTCTGGCCGTCGATGCGGTGGGGGTTGACCGAGTTGACCACCGTGACCGGCGCACGCTCGGCCAGCTTCCGCACGATGGCCAGGGCATCGTCGAAGTTACCCCTCACCTGCAGCACCCTGGCCCCGTGCACCAGGGCCTGGGCCAGCTTGCCCAGGGCGATGTAGCCCTCGGGGATCAGCACCGCGCAGGTGAGGCCGGCTCGCGCCGCGTAGGCGGCGGCCGATGCCGCGGTGTTGCCGGTCGAGGCGCATACCACCGCCTTGTCTCCCGCCTCGGCCGCCTTGGAGATGGCCAGCGTCATCCCCCGGTCCTTGAAGGAGCCGGTGGGGTTGGCTCCCTCCACCTTGAGCAGGACCCGCGCACCCACCCGCTCGGAGAGCCGGGGGGCGTCGAGGAGCGGCGTGCCTCCCTCCCGCAGGCTCACCACCGGTGTGGCGCTCGACACCGCCAGGAAGTCGCGGTACTCCTCGATGACCCCTCGCCAGGGCGTCATCGGGGGCCGATCATCCCCAGCAGGGCGCCGGCCCCTCTCCAAGGTGTCATTCCGGGCCGATCACCCGCAGGAGGCCGCCCACCCGCTCGACTGCGTCCAGGTGGCGCAGGGCCGACAGGGTGGCCTGCAGGTCACCCTCGGTGGCGGTGTGGGTGATGAACACCAACCGGGCCTCGTTGCCCAGGCCCAGCTGCTCCATCGAGCGGATCGAGACCTGGTGGTCGCCAAAGGTGGCCGCCACCGCACCCAGCACCCCTGGCCGGTCGACCACGTCGATGGCCAGGTAGTACTGCGAGCGCAGGGCGTCGATGGGGCTGATGCGAGCCCGCTGGCGCACGACGGCGCGGCCCCCACCACCGGTGCGCAGGTTGTGGGCCGCGTCCACCAGGTCCCCCAGCACCGCGGCGGCCGTCGGGAGGCCGCCGGCTCCCCGGCCGTAGAGCATCAGCTCGCCCACCGCCTCGCCCTCGATGAACACCGCGTTGAACGAGTCCCGCACGCCAGCCAGCGGATGGTCTCTGGGCACCATGGCCGGGTGGACCCGCACGGCGATGGCCCCGTCGTCGGCCCGCTCGGCCACCGCCAGCAGCTTGACCTCGTAGCCCAGACGGCGGGCAAAGGCGATGTCGGTGGAGTCGACCCCGGCGATGCCCTCCCGGTACACGTCACCGGCCACCACCTCCCGGCCAAAGGCGATGCTGGCCAGGATGGCCGCCTTGGCGCTGGCGTCGTGGCCCTCCACGTCGGCGGTGGGGTCGCGCTCGGCCAGCCCCAGCCCCTGCGCCTCCCCCAGGGCCGAGGCGTAGCTGATCTTCTCCTCGCTCATCCGGGTCAGGATGTAGTTGGTGGTGCCGTTGACGATCCCCATCACCCGGTGGATGCGCTCGCCGGCCAGCGACTCCCGCAGCGGGCGGATCAGCGGGATGGCGCCGGCCACGGCTGCCTCGTAGAGCAGGTCGAGGCCGGCCGAGGCCGCTGCCTCCAACAGCTCGGAGCCCACGTTGGCCAGCAGCTCCTTGTTGGCCGTGACCACCGGCTTGCCGGCCGCCAGGGCGGCCAGGATGAGGCTGCGAGCCGGCTCGATGCCCCCCATCAGCTCCACCACCACGTCCACGCCGGGGTCGCTCACCACCGACTGGGCGTCGTGAGTCAGGCGCGGCTGGTCGATCTTCACCGAGCGCTCCCTGGCCAGGTTGCGCACGGCCACCCGAGCCACCCTCAGCCTGACACCCGTGCGCTCGGCGATGCCGTCGCCGTCGGCCTCCAACAGCCCGACCAGCGCCCCTCCGACCTGCCCGCAGCCGAGCAGGCCAACCCTCACCTCAGCGCTGCCCACCGCCTCACGCTATCCGCTGCCGACAGCCCCGTCCTTCGCCGGCCGGCCCGGGTGGCTCCTTCTGGGACCGCCTGGCGCGCCAGTGGCTCACCTGGCGGTCCCAGAACGACCAGCCGTCTCCCGCCGGCCGGCCCCGTGCCTGCCCGCCCCTCGGGGGACGCCGGCCTCACACGTCCAGGCGGAGCAGGTCCTCGCAGGTCTCCCGGCGCACCACCACCCGAGCCCGGCCGCCGGCCACGAAGACCACTGCCGGCCGGGGCACCTTGTTGTAGGTGGAGGCCATGGAGTGGCCGTAGGCCCCGGTCACCGGGGTGGCCAGCACGTCGCCCACCGCCAGGTCGGAGGGGACCCTCGCCTTGCTCACGATCACGTCGCCGGACTCGCAGTGCTTGCCCACCACCCGCACCGCCCGGGGCCGGTCGGCAGCCACCGCCCGGGGCAGGAAGGCCTCGTAGCCGCTGCCGTAGAGCACCGGCCGGGGGTTGTCGCTCATGCCGCCGTCGACCGACACGTAGGTGCGGATCCCCGACAGCTCCTTCACGGTGCCCACCCGGTACAAGGTGACGGCTGCCTCGGCTGCCACCGCCCGCCCCGGCTCGGCCGTGACGTGCGTCCCCTCGGGAACCCCCGCCTCCCGGCAGGCTCGGTGCACGGCGGCCGCCCACTCCCCGATGCTGGGCGCCGCCTCCCCCTCCACGTAGGCCACCCCCAGACCCCCTCCGACGCACAGCTCCGCCAGTCCCAGCCGGTTGAAGAACGGAGCCAGCACCTTCACCTCCCTGGCAAATGAATCGGCTCGAAATACCTGGCTGCCGATATGGGCATGTACTCCCACCAACGTCACTGCCGCCGACGCCGCCAGCCGTCGAACGGCTTCGGCCGCTGCTCCCGAGGCCAGTCCAAAGCCGAACTTGGAGTCGTCCTGCCCGGTGCTCACGTAGCGGTGGGTGTGGGCCTCCACGCCCGGCGTGACGCGGGCAAGGACCTTGGGAGGGGAGGGGTTGTTGCGCCCCAAGAGACGTTCGAGACGGTCGATCTCGTCGAAGGAGTCGACCACGATCCGCCCGGCGCCGGCTGACATCGCCCTTTGCAGCTCGTGGTCGGACTTGTTGTTGCCGTGGAGGACGAGCCGGTGGGCAGGCACGCCGGCGGCCAGCGCCACCGCCAGCTCCCCCCCGGTGGCCACGTCGATCCACATGCCCTCCTGGTGGACCAGGGCGGCCATGGCCTTGCAGAGGAAGGCCTTGGCGGCATAGGCGACGCCGTCGCCCCAGGCGACCACCGCCTCCCTGGCCCGGGCCCGCAGGTGGGCCTCGTCGTACACGAACAACGGGGTGCCGAATTCCTCGGCCAGCCCCAGCACGTCGACGCCGCCCACCAGGAGCTGGCCCTCGGGACCCACCTCGGAGGTCATGGGCAGCAGGTGGGGCGGGAGCGGGTTGCTCACATCTGCTCGGGGGCGCGGACCCCCAGCAGCCCCAGGCCGACGGCCAGGCCGATGCGGGCGGCCTCGACCACCCACAGGCGGGCCTGGGTCAGCTCCGGGGCGACTCCCTCGCCCATCACCCAGCAGTCGTGGTGGAAGCCGTGGAAGCGACGGGCCAGCTCCCGTACCCAGCCCGTGACCTTGTGGGGGGCCCGGTCGACACAGGCGTCGAGGACCACCTCGGGCAGGTCGGCCAGCCAGCGCAGCAGGTCGAGCTCACGGGGGTGGGTCAGGCGGTCGAGGTCGGCCTGGCCGAGGGGCAGGCGCTCGATCCCCCGCTCGCCCCGGACGCGCTCGATGGAGGCGATGCGGGCGTGGGCGTACTGGACGTAGAAGACCGGGTTCTCGGCTGACTGCCTGCGCACCAGGTCCAGGTCGAGGGTGGTGGCCTGGTCGATGGAGGCGACCAGGCTGAGCAGGCGGGCGGCGTCGGGGCCGATGTCGGCCACCAGCGAGTCGAGGCTGACGAACTGGCCCGAGCGCTTGGACATGACCTGGCCCCCGGTGAGGGAGACCATCTGGCCCAGCTTGACCTCGAGGCGGCTGCGGTCCACCCCCAGCGCCTCCACCCCGGCCATGAGGCTGGCCACCTGGCCATGGTGGTCGGCGCCGAATACGTCGATCACCCGGTCGAAGCCGCGGACCAGGAACTTGTCGCGGTGGTAGGCCAGGTCGCCGGCCAGGTAGGTGAACGACCCGTCCGACTTGACCAGCACCCGGTCCCGGGAGTCCCCCAGCTCGGTGGTCCGCAGCCAGGTTGCCCCCTCGGAGGGGTACAGCAGGCCGCGCTCGTCCAGGGCGGCGAGGGTCTCCTGCACCGCCCCGCTCTCCTCGATCGATGCCTGGCTGTACCACTCGTCGAAGACGATGCCCAGCTTGGCCAGGGTGGCGGCTATGCCGGCCAGGATGCGCTCGGCTGCGAACCGGCCGGCGGCCACGATGTCGGCGTCGTCCACCACCGCCTCGGTGGGAGGGACCGAGGCGTAGTAGGCGGCGGCCAGCTCGGCCACGTAGGCGCCCTGGTAGCCCTCGTCGGGGACGGGCTGGCCCCGGGCGTGGGCCAGCAGGGAGAGGCCCAGGCGGCGGACCTGGCCGCCGGTGTCGTTGACGTAGTACTCGCGGTGCACCGACCACCCGCAGCGTTCCAGCAGGCGGGCCAGGGCGTCGCCGTAGGAGCACAGCCAACCGTTGCCCACGTGCAGCGGCCCGGTGGGGTTGGCCGAGACGAATTCGAGCTGCACCCTCTCGCCCGCCCCGACCTGGTGCCGGGCGTAGCCCTGCGTGCCCTGGTCCACCACCTCGCGCAGCACCTCGTGGAGCCAGGTGTCGTCCAGGAAGAAGTTGACGAAGCCGGGGCCGGCCACCTCCACCCTGGCCACCTTGGCCGGGGAATGGGCGCCGAGGTGCTCGGCGATGGCACCGGCCAGCTCCCGTGGGGCCCGGCCGGTGGGCTTGGCCAGGGCCAGGGCGACGTTGGAGGTCCAGTCGCCGTGCTCGGGCCGGGCCGGGCGCTCGAGGTGGACGAGGGCCGGGAGGGGAGCGACCCCGGCGGTGGCCAGCGCCTCCTGCACGGCCTGGGACAGCACGTCACGGATGCTCAAGGTGCTCAGGCCCGGTGGCCGCCGACCAGGGTGGCCACCTGGGACACCAGCAGGAGCGGGTCGAAGGGCTTGGTCACGTAGCTCTCGGCGCCGGTGGCCTGCCCCGCCAGGATGTCGGAGGTCTGGGCCTTGGCCGACAGCATGATGATCGGGATGGCGGCGGTAGCGGCGTCAGCCTTGAGGGTGGAGGCCACCTGGATACCGTCCATCTTGGGCATCATCACGTCCAGGATGACGACGTCGGGCCGGTCGGCGCGGGCCCGGTGGAGGGCCTCCCGCCCGTCGGCGGCGATCAGCACGCGGTAGCCCTCCAACTCGAAGTTCACCCTGAGCAGGGTCTGGATGACCGGGTCGTCGTCGACCACCAGCACGGTCGCGGCGGGCATGGACCGCCATCCTAGGAGCCAGGTGGTCGGGCTGCGCCAGCAGGATAGGGTGGCCCTCGAGCGGGCCCTCGTAGCTCAGGGGATAGAGCACCGGCCTCCGGAGCCGGGCGCGCAGGTTCGAATCCTGCCGGGGGCACCGATCCAGTCCTCCGCGCGAGCCTGTGCGGCGCTATCGGGCTGGTCGCAATCGTAGAGGGTGAGTGTGACGTCGACGGCGCTCTCGGCCGGCTGGAAGACGACGTCGAGCTGCAGCGCGTCGAACAGCGCCCGTAGTTCGCCCTGGGGCGCCGCATCGAGCGAGCTGGCAAGGACCGGCAGGCGGCCGAGCAGGGGGGCGACGTCGGCCAACGAGGGCGCCTCTGTCGCCGAGTCTCGGGCGAATGCCACCAATCGCTCGTGCCGTTCGACGATGGCATCCTCCAGCTCGGCCACGCGCTGACCAACGCGCCGCGCTCGGGCTCGGCGGCTTCGATACAGGTGCGCCAGTACCCGGTGAGCTCGGGGCCGAAGAGCGCGGTGGCGAGGAACGGGAACAGATCGACGGGGATGTCCTTCGAACGCTGGTGGGAAGGCTGACACGAGTAGTAGGTGGAGTGCCGACGATGGTTCCCCCACATGCGCAGCCCCCAGATGCCACAGCGAAGGAGCCCCCGGAAGAGGTAGTCGCGCTTGGCAGTCGGTCGGGCGACGGTCGCTGGCACGCCCTGTCGGGAGCGTTCATTCGCCTTTGCACGCGCCTGGACGACGTCGTGCGCGCTGTGCAGGGCCCGGATCTTCGCCGCTACCGCCTTGATGCCCTCGTGGGCGCCTGTGCTGAAGCCATCTGTTTGGTGTTCGACGAAGTCCTCGCTCAGCACCTCGGGGAGGACAGCGATGTTAACGGCGACGAATCCTTCCTCGATCAACCGCCGGTACACCTACACGTTCCTCGGCATCTCGTCTGGCGCAGATATGCCTGCTCCTGGCCTCCTTGGAGTTAGATCGACCCCTGGACCGGTGACAGGTGGCGGGGCGGGTAGTAGCAAACGGCACCAGGTCTCGGCCAGCCACTGTTGGTAGCGCTCGGGGGTCCAGCCTCGCTGGGCGGTGAGCAGGACGTACACCTCAGGGCTGTTGGTGGCCCAGATGATGTCGGCGGCGTCTTGGATCGTCAGATCGGGGCGCAGCCCACCGGCGGTGTTGAGATTTTCCACCAGTTTTCGCATGTTGGCAGCCCGGCGGTCGCTGATCTCGCGCCATACCTGTTTGGCCTCGGGTTCGGTGGCGGCGGCGTCCCGCAGGGCCAGAAACAGGGGGGCGAGCCGGATGTGGATGTGAGCCATGGCGGTGGCGTAGATGGTGAGCTTTCGTTCCGGGTCGGCCTCAGCCATGATCGCCTTGACGTAGTCGCGTTCCTCGGCGGCCACTACGGCGTCGCGTCCGGAGATGGCCTGTTCGATCAGTTCTCGCAACAGGATCGCTTTGGGTCCGACGAGCCGATAGACGGTATCGATGTGGACGCCGGCGTCGGCGGCGATGTCGGCGATGGTGGTCGCCTGGTAGCCCCCATGCACTATGGCTCGGCGGGCGGTGTCGAGGATCCGCTGGCGGGTCGCTGCGGACTGGGAGCGGCGGGCGGTGTTGTCGTAACGGCGGGGCTTGACAGGTCGGCCCACGAGCACCATACTTTCATACGGATGAGCTTCGGATCAACTAGAGGAGGAAGATCATGACCTATGCGTTCACCCAGGATGTTCCCATCGATGCCGCCGCCTACCAGCGCATGGCCGAAGGTTTGGGCGACGAACCGCCCAAAGGGCTCGTGGTCCACGTGGCCGTCGAGCGCCCCGAGGGCGGGCTGCGCTATATCGACGTGTGGGACTCAGAGGAGGACTGCGATCGCTTCGCCGAGGAGCGGCTGCACCCTGTCGTGCACCCCATGCTCAGCGCGGTGTTCGGTGAGGACCTTCCCCCCGAACCCGAGCGGGTGCCGCTGCGAGTCATCCACGTGTGGACACCGTGACCGCCACCTCGCCGGCCGCCACCGTCCACCCGACGCCCTCACGGTATGGCCCGCCGAGCCCGAAACTGAAGGTGTCTCAGAACGCGGCTGGGGCGCTCGGCTAAGCCATTCTCGAAGTACCGTTTAGGTACGGGGCTGGTGGTCTTGGCTGCTGAGATCCTCTTAGCTCCCATGGCCCTTGCCGGGGCCGCCCTCCGCGGACGAGAATCGGTGCGTGTCGGCCCGGGCAGACGTCGTGTACCTATGGTGGCAAGACTCTGGCCTCAGGCTGCCCCGCGGCCAGCATCGGGACGCGGCAAGCCACCTCGTTCCAACGAGGCGAATAAAACCCCGATAGCTCTCGTTATCATGATGGATGAGCGGTCACTGGCTATGGACGTGATCGCGGATAGAGATCCCTCCACGAGAGCACCCCATGGTGACTGATTACTCGCTGGTCCTTAGCCAGGCGGAGATCCGCCGGTACATGATGATGGCCGAACGCGCTCAGGCGAGCGAAGCGCAGCTGTGGGAGGCAGCTGGGATCGTGCCAGGAGCAGTCGTCGCCGATGTGGGATGCGGTCCCGCCGCGGTGTCGGTTCAGATCGCCCAGGTAGTGGGAACTTCGGGTCGGGTGATCGGCGTAGAACCGGACCCAGCGGTCCTGGCCGCCGCACGCCAGCTGATCGACCAGGCTGACGTCAACAACGTCGAGCTTCGCCAAGGCGGTGCCAGCAACTCGGGGCTTCCGCCAGGCTCGATCGACGTGGCAGTCATGCGTCACGTTCTGGCGCACAACCAACCTGACGAGCAGCACATCGTCGACCACCTCGCCCGGCTAATACGTCCGGGAAGCTGCGTGTACCTGGTTGACGTGGATGGGACAGCGGTCCGAATGCTCGACGCTGACCCTGATCTTGAGGATCTGCACGAGAAATATCTCCAGTTTCACAAAGCCCGAGGGAACGACCTCCTAGTCGGGCTGCGCCTCGCTGAACTGCTCACCAGGGCCCACCTGGAAGTCATCACCCACGAAGGGCGCTACTCGATCGTGGCTGCCCCGCCAGGAGTGCGTCCACCCGCATGGGCCGCACGAGAATCGATGCTCGCCGACGGGATCGTCACCCCGGAAGATATCACCAGATGGGATGCTGCCTTCGAGCGCATGGACAACGCCGAGGTCAGACCCACTGTCTTCGCCCCCAGCTTCATCGGCATCGGTCGCAAGCCCCAATAAGACGGCAGAGCCTCGCCCAATAACCCAGGGCCGCGCTGCTGTTCTGCGTCTGACTTTGCCGCGGAAGATCCCACGCGAAACGAACCAACCCTGGCCAGGTCATCACACGCTGCAAATCAGGGCGGGCCGATACACCAGCCGAAGACGCTCCTTCAACACAGCCGACGGAGAGATCGTCAACTTCCGCTGCAACGGCGCCCGGATCTGGCCCCTCTATCTCGCGTCCATCGTCAAGCCCGACCTGGCACTCGCGCTCAAGCGCGAGTGATACCGGTACTACCTACACGGGGACCTCGAGACTGGTGGTTTGTCGCCAAAATGGCTGCCGCGCCTCGTTCGGCCGCGGCGGCTCGGAGACGGTCGCCTTCGGCCGGCGCCTCGTGCCCCGCCTGACCCGAGTTCCGCAGCAGATAGCGACACGGGAGGGCGAAAAGGTGCGCTGAGCAGGGAAGACAGGCGCGCCGGCCCGCTTGAGCCGTGTGCCTAGGACCGGCGGTTCCTCGGTTGCTCCGTCAGGCAGCGATCGTTGCCTGGTCGACGGCGTGGAACGGATGGGAGGCGACGTAGTTGTCGGCGCTCTCCCACGGGCTCTCGATGTCGGGCATGGCCCATTCGATCTCGTCCACGAACAGGCATCGCCACCGTCGCCTCGGGTCGGGCTCCGCGCACCCCACGCTCGTGTGCGCTGCGGACTGGTAGGCGAGGACGAGCGCCCTGGCGTTGTGCCACCCGAGGGCATGAGGGCAGACCAGGCGTTCGCGACCGTGGTAGGCGAGGTGCACCGCGTGCCGAGCACGAAGCGATGCCTCGAGCACCTCCCACATCGGTGTCGTGGTCGTGGTCACTCGGCCTCCTGGCCAGGGCCGGCAGGGATGGGGGTGAAGTCGTGGAACCGGGCCGGCTCCGGGAGCTTCAAGGCCCTCAGGATCTTCTGCTGGCCGGCGGTGAGCTCGCTCCGCTGGCTGACGTTGCCTTCGGCGGTGGCCATGGTGACGAGGTGCATGCGATTCGGGTGCAGCAGACGGTTCGCCACTGCCGATCGCCACTCTTGATGTACGGGGTGGTGGGCGGCGTCGATCCAGGTTCCGACCCGTTCGGTGGTGACGAGGCCAGCCAGGGTCTGTCCAGGTGGCAGGTCGAGTGGTCGGCTGAGCACGGCCTCGGTGATGGCCGCGGCTTTGGCCTGCCAGCGTGGCGCACCGGGTACCAGGTCCCCAGCGCCGACGGCGTCGCCCAGCGCACGCTCGACCGTGTCGAGGGCACGCGCCTCGTCCACGCCCATGATCGACCCCCACGCGAGCAGTGCCGTGTCAGGCGGCTCGACACCGGACTTCGCGTGTGCGGCACGAAAGGCGGCCGCTGCCTTGTCGCGGCCATGACCCCACGCGGCGAGCACCTTCTCCGTCTCCTCGGAGCGGGCCACCTCTGCCAGATGCTTCAGACCAAGCTCGTCGAGCAGCGCCGCGGTGGCCTCGACCAGCCCGTGCCACTCGTCGTCCGGATAGTGGCGGGGCAGGTGCCACCAGAGGAACTGCTGGAGCGCAGCTTGGTGAATAATGTCCAGGCCTTCCCCGGCGGTCAGGCCGTCGGCCACAGCCTGCACCGCCATGCCGAGGTCGGGGCGGCGAGCCTCGATCCGGCGCACGGCGCGGTCGACCTCGTCGCCGCTCATCAGCGATCACCGGGACCCGGGACGACCCGAGGCTTCGGCCGAGGGCCTTCCCTCTCGTCGTCGATGTCGACGCCGGTGAGCGCCAGGCAGCGCCGGCGCAGGTGCTGTTGGTGGAAGCCGGGGCGGTCGGCAGCCCGGAAGACCTCGACCGCCAGCTCCCGCCGTTCCGAGCGCAGCGCGGATTCGGCCATGGCCTCGATGGGCTTCCAGTGGTCGCTACCGAGCCGAGCCGCCGCCTCCACGTACCGGCTGAAGCGTCGTCCGGCGAGGGCGAGCCATGCGAGCTGCTGAAGTGCCTTCTCGGCTTGGTAGTCGAGATAGTGCGACCGGCACTCGGAGGCCAAGCTCAGGAGGAAGCCCTCGATCAGCTCCGCCTGGCCGGCCGGCACCCGCAGCCACGGGAGGGTCTCCTCCTCGTAGTCCAGCCCGTAGTCCTCGAACACGACGAGGTCGCACAAGTCGGCCCAGTAGTCCTCGGCGCGGAGTCCCGTCGTCTGCCAGTCGATCCCCAGGTAGACGTGCCAGGCGTCACGACGCAGCTGTCCGACGTTGCCGTGCGAGTCGTCGGTCCGGTCGGCCAGCTCCAACCCGGCGCTGTGGAAAGCCCGGTACAGCGCCAGCCGCTGCGCCGCAGTCAGGGACGGCCGGTCGAGACTGCGCAGCCGCTCTTCGACGCGGTGGACGGCGGCGAAGCTCCGGTACTTGGAGATGTGGTCCTTGACCTCGACGTGACGGCGGAAGGACTTGTAGTACAGCCCCGGGTCGACCGGGAAGGCGCTCCAGCGGCCGTAACGGGCCCGCCGCACGAGACCCACCTGGGGAGTCTCGATCATGGCGGGCGTCATGGTCCGCCCCTCCATCCAGCGGTCGCTCACCTTCTTCCGCGCCCTGGCCAGCACCCGCTTGTCGGCAAGGGCCTCGGGCGTGGCGAGGTCTGCCGGGATGAGACCGGCAGCTTCGAGCCTGGACCGCAGGTCGGCCAGATGGCTGAGCTTCGACTCGGCGCCCTGCCGGCCGTCCACATGACTCCGCAACTCGCCCACGAAATGTGCTTCGAGCTCGTCGAGGCTGCCGCCGTGGTCAGAGACGGCGACAGCTACGAACCACAGGTCCCAGTAGCTCCAGGGCTGTCCCGCCAGCTCCGACCAGGGCTCCGGGCCGAACACGGGTGCTTTCCGAGGGGTGCCAGCGGTCATGGCTCTTCGCCTGTGCGCTCGGCGCGGAAGCCCGAAGCGTCGCCGAGGTGGAAGAAGATATGGCCTCGCAGCGAACCGTCATCCTCGAACACGGCCCAGCCGCGACCGGTTGCAGGACCACACTCGTCGAAGCCCTCCCAGGAGAACTCCACGTCCGGACGTCCGTCGCGAGATGCGTCTCGCCAGTCGACTCCGCCCTGGACCGCGATGAACCCAAGGCTGCCCATGTGGTTCGGTTCGAACTCGATGAACCCATGAGCTACCAGATCCACGTCCTCCTGGGCCCACAGATCCATCTCCACGATCCGCCACCGGCCGACAAGGGCTGTCATCGCTCGAGCGGACTTATCAGAAATCGACTCTCTACCTCCTTCGTCGCAGGCTGGTCAGCGACCATCGACAGCACCTGCGGCCGTTGACCACGCGCCGCTCGCCGGATCCCATACGAGACCGGCGGCCGTGTCGTGGGCCCCCAGCCAGGCGACACTCCGCCTTGCCGGAGCAGGGAAGTTGTAGATGCATTTTCACGGCGCCAGCCGGCATCGTCGATGCCCCCAAAAGTCTCGCCCACCAGTGTCGCGGCCATGTGAAGTTGGTCTGCCACCCGCGTCGGATCCTCTGCCGCGTAGCGGGCGAGGGTGACTCGCTGGTCTCGGTACATCGGTGCGAACGAAGGGCAGTCCTCCACCAGCGCTAGGAAAAGCCGCTCCCGCTGGACGAGAAACACGTCGCGGACATGGCAGGCGTACTCCAGCGCCGACCACACCTGAGGCTCGGGGCGCTGGCGCAGGGCACCCTCCTCCACGTCGCCGACCGGGGCCCCAGGTCGGGATTGTTGACCGAGACCACACGATCGCACTGCTCGTCGGCGAAGCCGGAATGCTCGGCGGTCCCGAGTCGCAGGTCGATCCGGCCGGCGGCGATCTAGTCCCGCCGGGGGCGCGGAGGAGGAAGACATGGCCCATCTGGTCACGCTGGGCCCGGTTGGCAGCGCGAACGGTGAGTGGATCGGTTCGGTCAGCGACCAGGGTGTCAACTTCGGCATGGACCCATGATGGCGGTTCAAGCCGACTTGAAGTCAAATGGTGGGATGGAGTTGATCTCGATCGGCGAGGCCGCCAGAAAGCTCGGCGCGCGAACCTCGGCGCTGCGCTACTACGAGGAGCGCAATCGTGGCGGCCCCGGTGGCATGGGTGAACGAAGCCCGTGTCTACGGCCGCCCGGAGATGCGGCGCTTGGCGTTCATCGGCATCGCGCAGCGGCTCGGTATCCCCCTTGATGTGGCGGCGGCCGTGGTGGATGCGTCGGACGCGGCTTGGCGCACCACCGTCAACGGGCAGATCGGTGAGCTGGGAGAGCTTATCGCACGCGCCCAGGTTGCCCAACGTTTTCTCGCTCACGCCCTCATGTGCCCAGCTGAGCACCGGCCCGCGACTGCCGGTTCATGACCGAAACGCTGGACCGGCTGCTGGATGGCACGCCGTTCGACCAGCTCGCGGCCGAACATCGACCTCGGTGCCCCTTCCCCGCCGGACCCATAGCCGGCGGTGCCATCGTCTTGGTGGACCGCTAACCGATCCTCACCGCGAGCCCTACGCAATGGTCGCCAGAGCCGTGACGACCAGGGCACCCCGTTCTACCTCCATGAGATGCCCTGCCGACGCCTCAGCGCCCCGGAGCGGTGAGCCGTGGAACGGGGATGTGGAGGGCGACGTGTCATGTCTGACAATGGTGGCTCCCGGCCCGGATGCAGCGCAGGTCTTCTACAGCGCCGTGCTCGGCTGGACGTTCAGCGTCGGCCGAGCGGGCGGCGCAGGTCACCGGCGTCGCGCCGGAGATCGGGCATGACCACACAGCCCGAAGCAGGACCGTCGACACCGGGCGGGACCCTTTGCTATCGGGTCAACGACATCGCTGCTGTCGTCGGGCGGGTACGAGAAGCCGGCGGCCAGGCGCGTGAGGTGGGCCAGCGGCCCTATGGTCCCGAGTCGCTCTGCGCCGACGACCAGGCACGCCGTTCTACCTCCACCAGTTCTGAGGACCTTGGTCAGGCTGCTCCGGTTGGGATTCGCGCTACGGGCGGCCGTCACCGCGTGTCGGTGAGCAGCGGGGCACTCTCTACCTGCCCCGGTAGCCGTTGGTCGACCGGGCGCTCGTGACTCGGCTCCACGGTCCCGAGTCACGACCGCTGCTGGAAGTCGCGAGCCAGGCTCCTCGGGACTTTGCCAAGCCAGGCGTCAGTGACCAGCTCTCGGACCAGGTTTGGGTCGGCGGCATCGATGGCCACGACCACGCACGCCAGGCGCTTGCCCCAGTAGAAGGCTTGGCAGACGCCCGGGTACTCCTCAACGGCGGCAAGGATGGCCGAGTCATCGACCATGACCCGAACATGATGGTCGTCGGGAACGGTAGCGAAAATCCTGCCCCGCAACGAGTTCATGCCGTGGTGGTCCTGCTCGGTGGCCTCCGGCAGCGACATCACAAACTGACGCACCTGCTCCACAGTCACCATGGCGGCTGTTCAGGGCTGGCGTGGACTCGACATACGGGCACCGAGGACCATCAGGGCCGACATGGGTCTGGCCATCACCGTGAAGGTATGTATCCGGTCGTCCTCGTCGAGTTCGATGAGATCGACGCCGTGCAATGTCTCCTCCCCTACTTTGGCCTCGAACACCAGCCCGAACAGCGTCGGGTCACTGACGCTGGGGTCGGCAAGCAGGTGGGTGTGGCGGAACTCGTCGCATGCCTCCTCCACAGCACGAAGCGCTCCGGCGACTGCCTCGTGGCCGACCAGTGGGTCGTCGGTGGCAGGGTTGAGCATCACGACGTCCGTCGCCAACTCGGCTACCGTACCCTGGACGTCACGGGCCCTGGATGCAGCCAGGAATCGTTCGGCGGCGTTCACGCAGTTCATGATGGACGTCGCCGACGACAGTGGCAACCAGTCTCCGGTGCCGCACCTCCCGTACGGATCCGACCGTTGGGCCAGCGATCCGACTCCAAGCGGCGGTGATCGTTGCACCCATCCTTCGGCGGCCCGAGCGCTTCCCCGGCGACCGGAGGCAGGGTAACCTGCGCAAGTGGAGATCGCCGCCGACGCCCGCAAGCACGGTGTCGACGACCTCGACATAGAGCACGCGGTCCGCAACGCCATCCGGGTGCTCAACCAGGGCGACCGCGACCTCTACATCGGCGCCGACCGCACCGGGCGGCTCCTTGAGGTGGTCGTCCTTGACGACGACGGCCAGCCGGTCGCCCTCCACGCCATGACATTTCGCCCCAAGTTCTACGAGCACCTATGACCTACATTGGAGGTAGTGACCATGCCCCGCACCCGTGAGCAGCTCCAGCAGGCAGCCGAAGACGCCGAGCGGTGGCTCGACTCCCTCGACCCAGCCGCCATCGCCTCACCGAAGGCCGACGCCAGCTACCTGCGACGCATCGGCGCCGCCGTTCGGGCTGTCGCCACCAGCCAGGCCGAGCTGGCCGGGGCCGTGGCCGCCGCACGGAAGTACGGGCACACCTGGACCCAGATCGCCACCATGCTCGGCACCACCCGTCAGGCTGCCCAGGAGCGCTACGGCGAGTCAGCCAAGCGGCCGTAGGCGTCCCGCTGGCGGATGGGTCACCGGGCGCCGAGTCGGCTCCGTCGGTCCGCAATGCTCTCCACGTGGAGGAATCGGTAGAACTTGGGGCGGAGCGCCATGGCGTGGATGGCGACGGCGCAAGGGATCTCGTGAGACCGACCGATGGGCAGGGCGAGGTCGTAGAGGGACCGACCGAGACATCGAGAAGGAACACTCCCTGCTCCTCGTCCACCCGCAGCAGCCTCGCACAGTCGTCACCGTCGGCGAGGCGGAGGACGGTGGCCTCGTGGCGAACGGCATCCGGGTAGTCAGGGTAACCACGAACCGGGATCTTCACCACGGCCGTCGTGCCGTCTTCCAGGGCGGCCTCTGCCACGAGGGCCTCCGTGGCGCCGGTGAAGACCCGGCCGACCACCAACGACCACTCCTCCTCCACGCTTCGCACCACATCCGGCAGAGAATCCAGCCAGGCACCGGCGCCGAGGGCCATTGCCTTGTTCCGCACGATTGAAGGAACGTGGAGCATCACGCCACGATGGCATGTCCAAGAGCGGACGATCGAGAGCACGGCGACGCGTTGGTCCGCTGGACGATCGCCGAGTGCGACACCCGAGGCGCTTATCGGGCTCGGCTTTCTCGTCGAGGGGCTGGGGAGTCGGGGAAGGGTGGAAGGGCGACAGATCGGACCTGCTGGAGGTAGCGCGCCCGGGCTGCCTTGGAGCGAAACAGCCTGCCCCCCATGGCACGTTCGGTCTGGGTCAGCCCGAGCCAAAGGGTGTAGGCGAGGACGCCCCGGGCTCGGGCGTCGGCGACGGGCCAGCCGGCACTGGCCATGACCTGCGACAGGTAGTCGAGGCGTCTGGTGGTGATGCGCTCAAGCACGGGTACCACGGTTGGGTCCTCGGCGTTGGCCAGCAGGGCATGGTAGACGGAATCGCCGCCGACGTCGCGGAAGACCAGCTCGAACAGTGCGTCCAGCTGTTCAGCGGGCCCGGGCGCTTCCTGCAGATTGCTGATGACCGATTCGGTGGCCTCGGCTTCGTAGAGGGCGAGTGCCGCTTCGAGGAGAGAGGCCCGGTCGGGGAAGTGCCAGTAGAAGCTGCCCTTGGTGGCGCCGAGGCGCTTCGCCAGCGGCTCGACCGCCACGGCCGCCGGCCCTCCCTGGGCGAAAGCCTCCAGGGCCGCGAGTGCCCAGGCACGGCGATCCAGGCGTCCGGGAGACGAAGCCGCTTGACCCATGACCATACGCTAGCGTATGGTCATGTCCATACGGTCCCGTACGGGACCGATGGAGGGAAGACAGGATGAGCGGCGGCGTGCAGACGGCGGAACTGACGTCAGGGCACGTGTCGGACCGTCGGCCGTGGCCCGCGTGGGCGGCCGCCGCCTGTGCCGGCGCCTACGCCGGGGTGAGCCTGTACTGGGCGCTCGGAGGAACCGCAGGCCTGGGAACCCTCGGCGGGTCGATCGAGCACCTGGCCCGATCGAGAGACGCCGGGGCCGCCGCCGTGATCTGGGCGACCGTCGCGGTGAAGGGGGCCGGCGCGGCGTTGGCGTTGTCCCTCTGCCAACGGTGGGGCCGGGTCGTCCCGCACAGGTGGCGAGCGTGGCTGGCCGGTTCGAGCTCGGTCGTCCTCGTCGTCTACGGCGGTGCCAACATGATCGGCGAGACCCTGTTCGTGCTCGGCGTCGCCGGGCCTGCCGGAGCCGACCGGACTGCGTTGCACTGGCACCTGGCGCTATGGGACCCCTGGTTCCTCCTGTGGGGTCTGCTCCTGGGCGCCACAACCTGGCGGTTCGTCCATTGCCGGGAGGCCACGCGGTGATCCTTGACGCAAGCCGCGCGCCTGGGCAGGCCGATGAGTCTTGCCCGGTTGCCTGGTCCTACCACAGCAAGCGTCGCGAATCGAAGAAACACCAGGAGGACCTCATGGTCGAGGTTGGCATCACGGCGATCGGCGCCGTACTTGAAGGCACCTGGGCCTACAGCGGAGACGCAACAGGAACGACCACCGTGTCCTGGTTGCCGGGACAGACGTTCCTGATCCAGGACGGCACCCTCACCGTCCTCGGCCAGAGGCACCACGCGCGCGAGGTCATCGGCCACCTCAAGCCGTTGGGCGCTGCTCCTCCCGAGGAGCAGGTCGCCTCTCGCGCCTACACCGACCCGGGGACACGCTCGACTACCCATGGGAGCTGGATGGCGACACGCTGACCATCTGGGGTGGCCCCAAGGGCTCGCCCGCCTACGCCACCGGACGGATCTCTCCCGACAGGGACCACATCGCGGGTGAGTGGGCTTGGCCTGGCGGTAGCTACCGATACGAGATGATTCGCCAGCGCTGATGCCGCGCCACGTTCGGATCGCTGTCCGGGGATCCTGAGCCGAGCCATCCACCCCGGTGACACGGTGCGCGTCACGGTGGCTGGCAGCGTTTTGTTGAGATACACCGTCCAGCGAGTGCGGCCGCTGTACCGGTCACCGATCTCGGGTTACCCGAGCGACGAGAATCGCCGAATCCGAAAGTCTTCACCAGCGACCGACTTGCTTGCTCGTAGAGGAATTGGGAGGACTCGAGAATGAGCAGAATCATCGTGATCAACCATCTCACGCTCGACGGGGTAATGCAGGGGCCTGGGCGCGCCGAAGAGGACACTCGCGACGGGTTCGCGCATGGCGGCTGGGGGTCCGCGCACGTGGACGACGCGGTTTCGAACGCGGTGTATGCCCGCGTTTCCGAGGGTGGCGGTCTGCGCCTGCTACTCGGCCGGTTCAGTTACGAAGACATGCTCGGGTACTGGAACACGCAGGACAGCCCCTTCAAACACGGGCTCAACAACGCCACCAAATATGTCGCTTCGAGAACGCTGCGCGAGCCGCTGGCGTGGCCCAAATCGACACTCCTTCGCGGCGATGTGGCTGACGCGGTGGTCCAACTCAAGCGACAGCCTGGTGCGGATATCACCGTGATGGGCAGCGGCGAGTTGATCCAGACCCTTATGTGCCATCACCTAATCGACGAGTATCTCCTCCTCATCCACCCTTTGGTGCTCGGCACGGGCCGTCGGCTGTTTGCCGCCAGCGGCCCGCCGGTTACGCTTCGTCTCGTCGATAGCGTGAACACCGCGACGGGCGTGCTGATCGCCACTTACCGACCCGTGCGCTAGCGCCAGTGGGATCTCGTGAATTGTAAGAAGGGTCGGCGGCAACAGTCCCGCAAGCGAAAGGCTACCGCGACGCCGTCGTGGGCATCCGGGCCGCACGTGCGTTCGTGCCGCAACGGGATCGGTCAGCGGACACCCACGCTGAGACTGCAGGCCCGCTTGACAGAGGCGGACTTTGTGGTCATCCTTATGACCAATGACTACGTCAATGTCACTCGCCGAAGCTAAGGCGCACCTGTCCGAACTGGTGAACCGGGTCAGCGTCCAGCATGAGCGCGTGACAGTGACGGTGCACGGCACGCCGTCGGCGGTGCTGGTAGCCCCCGAGGACCTGGAGTCCCTTGAGGAGACGCTCGCCATCCTCTCCGATCCCGACACGATGCGTCGGATGACCGCTTCCGACGAGGAGCTGGTGAATGGTGATGGTGAGTCCGAGTCCGACCTCACAGCAGCCATGGAGCACCGGCGTCGCCAGCGACAGGCGTGAGCCGGAGCCGGTACTCGCTCGTCATCGCCCCCACAGCCCGGCGCCAGCTTGCCGAACGACTCCCCGAAGCCGTCGCTGCGGCCGCCCACGAGTTCATCGTCGGCCCGCTGTTAGATGACCCGCACCGCGTGGGCAAGCGGCTTCATCCCCCGTTGGAGGACCGGCACAGTGCCCGCCGGGGCACCTACCGCGTGATCTACCGCATCGATGACGCGTTGAAGACGGTCAGTGTCCTCGACGTCGGCCACCGCTGCGATGTCTATCGCCCCCGGCGACCGATCCCCTTGCGGTGATCGGTGTGTCAGCCGAGAGCTTCTCGGGCGGCCGATAGCTGGCGTTCGGCCTCCTCGACGCTGCCTCGCAGCCGAGCTACGTCGACGACCTTTCCGGTAGCTGAGGACAGTGCGGCTTGGCGGACGAAGGCGGAGCGGGTCATGCCGGCCGCCTCAGCGGCCGAGGTCAACTGGTCCGCCTCCGAGCGGCTGAAGCGGGCGGAGATCATGACCGAGAGCGACTCGGGGCCGCGCGTCTCGACTGGCGCGTCCCAGCGGTCGTTGGCGTCTCGATGTGCGTAGTACTCCTCGGCTCGTTCGGCCTCCGTAGTCGGTTTGGTCTTGTCGGTCATTATGTGGACGTCCCCGCGGATCCTCGACTTGGCAGCCTGAGCCTACTTCAGCCGCACGCGCGCCTCGCCACTGCACCTTCGTCCACCAGCCGGCGGATGGATGCCGCCAATGCGTCTGGGGCGCCGGTGTCGGCGAGAATGTGGCGGGGGTCGATCGCGGCGTCGGCGAACTCCCTGTACATGTGTCCGGCGGCGGCCTGGTCGGTGAAACCGTGGCCCACGCGGGATCGGACTCGCTCCAAGCAGGTCGCCTCGGGGGGGAACAGCATCACGTAGTGCATGGCGACCAGGCGTGTCTCGGCGGCGAAGGCGTCGAGGAACCATGGTCCGATCACCCCGTCGTAGATCACATAGTAGCCGCCGGTGACCAACCTGCCCGCCGCTGCCGCCGCGGCGGCGATCACCACCTCGTTCTGTCGGTGGGCGGCGCCGGTCCACGGGGCGAGGTAGCCCCGGTCGATGAAGGCGAAGAAGTCGTCGCCGGCGACGAGTGCGCTCGGCTCGTACATGGCCGACAGGGCGCGTGCGACGGTCGTCTTGCCCGCTCCCGGGGGTCCGGTGATGACGATCAACTCGGCCACTGCGGTCATGGTGGCTTGTCGCGAGCCCACCAACCACAGCGCGCCGGGCGCGGCCATCCCGCCGCACTGCTGGCTACGGTGCCAAGCCTTTGACCGACGTGATCGTGTTGAACGGGGGATCGGGCTCGGGTAAAGTCGTCGCTCGCCCGCAGCCTCCGGGATCTCCTCGACGAGCCATGGGTCGCCCTCGGGGTGGATGACCGCCTCGCTGCCTTGTCGCCCTCCCTCGTCGGTGACGCGCCGTCGATACCGGGGCGCCAGCCTCTGTTGCCTATGGGGCCGGCGGGACCGTGCACGTCCACTCCGCGTGGAGGGCCGTCGAGGCGGCCTGGTATGCAGGTGTCGTCGCCATGGCCAGGTCCCAGCTCGGCGTGATCCGACGAGATCCTCCTCGACGGTGGCGCCGGGCAGCGGCGGCTCGCCGGCCTCATGGATGGGCTGTCGATGCTATGGGTCGGTGTTCGCTGCGACTCCGCCGTGGCAGTTGCGCGGGAGACCACCAGACCTGATCGGATCGCCGGTAATGGCTGCCTCGCAGGCGACAGGTGCACGACGGTGTCCGCTACGACGTGGTCGTGGACACCACCGCCACGCCAGCCGAGACGTGTGCCAGGGCCGTGCTGTCCCACATGCAGCAGGCCTGAGCCCACCTTCGGAGCCCCCACGACATAGAGCTGTCCGGGACCGAGCACGACCTCCTCGTCGTCCAGGTGGATCGAGAGGGAGCCCTTTAGCACGAGGAAGACCTCGTCGGTCTCCGGGTGGCTGTGTCTGGTGAAATCCCCCTGGGTCTTGACGACCCGGATGTAGTAGTCGTTGAGCATGGCCACAGTCCGGGGGGATCACGACTCATCGAACGAGGACAGGGCAGCAGCGAGGTCGACTGGTTCGCGCATCGATCCATCCTCGTAGGCCGGGGAGCCGGGGGTGCAATCCCGTAACCCGTTCGGCTTGTGAGGACACCTTTCGCCTGGCCTGTCGACTTCCTCCTCAGTTACATGTAACGTGGTGGTATGGCTGACCAGGAAACTCCGACCGTGCGCCAGCGAGTGGCAGACCACCGGGCACGCTTGCGGCGCCAAGGGCTACGGCCCGTGCAGATCTGGGTTCCCGACGTGCGTGCGCCGGGGTTCACCGCCGAGGCCCATCGCCAGTCGGCACTCGCGGCCGCCAGCCTCCATGTAGCGGAGGACCAGGCCTTCGTCGACGCCATCTCGTGGCTGGGTGACGAAGGCGACGACGAGGAGTGAGGCGGGCCGAGCTGTGGACTGCAGCCGGGGGTAAGCACTACGCCAAAAGGCCGCGGCCGGTCCTCGTGGTTCAAGATGACCGCTTCGACGCCACCGACTCGATCACCATCTGCCCGCTCACGAACGATCCCACCGAGATCCCCCTGTTGCGCATCCCCTTGAGCCCAGGGGCCGACACCGGACTGGACCAGCCCAGCAGCCTCATGGTCGACAAGCTCACAACGATGCCCCGATCCAAGCTTGGCGAGCGCATCGGAGCCGTCTCTGACACCGACATGCTGGGCCTGTCCCGCTCCCTTGTGGTGTTCCTCGGCCTCGCCTGACCGAAGACTCACCGCCCAGAGCACGATCCGCTATCGGCACGCCGACCGCACGACGTGTCATCATCCTGCCCGTGGAACCTAACCCCGAGCAGCTCTCCGCTGCTGCCGAGGTCACCGGGCAGGTGATCGATGCCATCACCGACGAGCAGTGGAGCCTGCCGACTCCCTGCGGCGACTGGACCGTTCGCGACCTTGTTCAGCACGTCGTCGCCGGCAACGACGGTTTCACCGCTGCCCTGAGCGAGCCGCCCGCAGCCCCTGGCCTCACCGCCCAGCGGTCAGGGAACCTCGCCGGCGACTACGGGCGCTCGGTCCGGGCGGTCGTCGACGCCTTCCGCCAGCCTGGGGTGCTGGAAAGAGTGGTCAGCGTCCCGTTCGGCACGGTCCCCGGTGCCGTCGCGCTGCACCTGCGCATAACCGAGTTGCTCGTGCACGGCTGGGATCTCACCCGAGCCACCGGCCAAGGCGTGACCTTCCCCGAAGATCTTGCCGAACAGGAGCTGGCCTTCACTCGCCGGGCGCTCGCGGACATCCCTCCCGGGCGATCGCCCTTCGCCCTGCCCGAGCCGGTGGCTGATGACGCTCTAGCCATCGACCGACTGGCCGCCTGCCTCGGCCGGAAGGTGACCGCCCCGCCCACTGGGTCAAGATGATCTTTCCGCCATGGCCTACGACGAGGACCTCGCCAATCGCATCCGAGAGCTGATCTCCGCCGACGGCGGTGTAGCTGAGCGACGCATGTTCGGCGGCCTAGCCTTCCTGATCGACGGCCACATGGCGGTAGCGGCGAGCGGCCGGGGCGGGCTGATGGTGCGAGTCAACCCCGCCGAGGCCGCTCGGCTGTGTGCCCGGCCGCACACCCAGCCGTTCGAGATGCGCGGCGTGGAGATGAAGGGCTGGCTGCACGTCGATAGCGGCGGTCTGCGTACGAAGCGCCAGCTCGAGCCGTGGGTCCGCCGAGGGGTCGCGTACGCCCGTTCGCTACCGCCGAGGAGCTGAATCCAGGCTCCCGGCCACGCCGACCTGAACGCCGCCGGGTTGGTTTGCAGAAGGGATCCGTCACTGACTCGGTGCTTCTCGGCGAGGTCGCACACCACGCTGGCACCCCGAAGACCACCACCATTGGCCGGCCGCTGTCCGCAGAACCCGAGATGGCAGCTGAGGCCCTCGTCGAGGATGTGGTGGACCGTGGCCCGGTCGTATCGGCCCCTCTCGGCCAGGCGGACCCGAGTCGCGGGGGCCTGGACCCAGATCCTCACAGCCAGACCCCGGAGAGCGGGGAATTCCGGATCACCCTCGCGACCCTCGCCAACCTGCGACCTCGGGGCTGGCACCGTGATCCTCATCAACGCCAGACTGATGACAATATCGAGCCCGTGACCGGTGTGGTCATGACCTGGCGCTGGCCCGGCTCGGCCGCTGGGGCGAGCCACCGCCACCCGGCGTGGTCGTGCCCCTGGGGCAGGCCGGACGTGCCTGGTTGGTGCCCTCCGACTGTGATCACCGGCCGATGATGCGCGGGCGCCGGTGGCTCAAGCGTGCCCTGCTCGGGATGGGCCTGTTCATGATCGCCATCGGCGCCATCGGGGTGGCCTACGTCCTCAGCCTGCCACCGGTCGGTGACGCCCAGGCGAGGGTGGCGGCCATCTTGGCGGCGCACGGATCCAGCGCTGGAGGACTGCCCCCTCCGCGCCGACTGGGAAACGCCGTTGTGGCCGTCGAAGACGAGCATTTCTACTCGAACTTCGTGCTCAACATCATCGATGGCGCGGGCCGCGCCGCCTTGGCCGCCCTGCATACATCGGGGGACCCGGGCGGGAGCACGATCGCCCAGCAGCTCGCCAAACAGCTCTACCCGGAGGCCGGGGGTCTGGAAGGCACGCTTCACGAGATTGGCCTGGCTGCGAAGCTGTCGGTTCGCTACCCGAAGGACCAGATCCTCTCGATGTACCTCGACGCCGTCTATTACGGAAACGGATACTGGGGCGACCGGGCTGCGGCCGAGGGCTACTTCGGGCTTCGGCCCGCGCGGTTGGACTGGGCCGAGGCCGCCATGCTGGCCGGCCTGCCCCAGGCGCCTTCGGTCTACGACCCTCTACACCACTTCGCCGCCGCCAAGGCCCGCCAGCGCCATGTTCTCGACCAGATGGTGGTGAACCACTATCTGTCCCGCGCCACGGCGAACGCCGCCTATCAAGACGCGCTTCCGCTCCGCCACCGGCCGTAGTCGAACATGGGGCCTCCGCGCCGAGGGGCCAAGCTGATCTGGGCGGCGGAGGTCAACGGCCTGGTCTGTGGCTGGCGATGGGCCGAGCTCTTGCCTGTGGGTATACGCCGGCGCGTCGCGGGTAGATCTGCGCTATGAACTGGACTTGGAGCATCCGCACCCGCGACGGCGGGATGAACGGGCTGGAGTTCGCTCGCTGCACCACTGCCGGTGGGTTCAGCCGCGTGCTGGTCCACGCCGCCCCCGCTCAGGCATCGATCGAGGTCACCGCCGAGGACGGCCACGTCGTGGCCCGCGCCGACCTGGACCGCGAGGGCGAGTACTCGCCCATGACCCTGGTGGAGCTGGACGGGACAGCGTTCCGCCGGCGGGAGGTCTGGCCCGGCGACGAGCTGCACGGGCTTCCCGTCCTGCTCCCGGGAGGAGAGGTCGGCCTGCTCAGGGAATGGCACCACGCCCCCGACCACAGCTGGTGGCAGTGGTCGGTGGAGTTCTCCAACCACACCGGCCGGCCGGCCGACTGGGAGCCCCCGGGGCAGACGGTCGCCCGCTGACCTTCTGCGGGCGCTCGGGCCATGTGGCCTCGGGCCGGTCAGACCGCATAGGGGCGGCGTCCCCTGAGCGACGCAGCAAGCGGCCGGCATCGGGGCCGCGTCGCTGCGGGGACGGCTGCTGAAGCTGTCGGCGCCGGAGGGCCGGCCGCTCATGGTGGCGTCTCATCGGTGCTCGGATGGCCTCCGCTGGATGGTTCGGCGCGTTGGGACAGGCTGTAGAGAAGGACCAGCGACGGGACGAGGACGACGGCGCCGGCGGCGAGGCTGGCGGCGGTGGCCCGCAGGGTGGTAGCCGGGGCCGCGGCGGCGGCGATGGTGAGCCCGGGGTCAAGCAGGTGCGGGTACTGCGCCGGCAACCTGCGCCGTCAGTGTCGGTGGGCCCGGCCGATGACGTGCGGCGCGACCAGCCTGGCGAGGAAACACGGTTGGAACAAGAACCGCCGCTGGCTGCTCACCGTGAAGCCGACCCGCTCGATGGATGCAACGGTGTCCCGATTGGCATGACAGCCTCCGGCGAACAGCGGCCAGACGCGATCCGCTCGGTCCTGCGCCCGGGCCCGGTCAGGGGCGTCAGCCCGGACATGCTCGTAGAAGCGCAGCTCCCCGCCGGCTCGGATCACCCGGTGCAGCTCGTCCAGCGCTGCGGACTGGTCCGGCACCGAGCACAGGACGAGTGAGGCCACCCCCGCATCGAAGCTCTCATCGGCGGCCGGCAGGTGCTCGGCGTCCCCGTCCACGACCGTGATCGGCACCCGCGAGCGGGAAGCGGCCAGCGTCGCCTGCCGCCGCAGGTAGGGCTCGGGCTCGACCGCGACCACCTCGGTCACTTCCGGTGGGTAGTAGGCGAAGTTGGCGCCGGTCCCCGCCCCCACCTCGATCACCCGGCCCCGCAGCTCGGCCAGCGCCTCCCGGCGGTGTCGGTCGGCGCCCGCCCGCTCGGCTCCGGCGGCGACCAGCCGGTAGACCCGGGCGAAGATCGGATGGCAGATGCTCACAGCAGCGTCACCGCTTCGCTACCCGACGGGTGCGAGGGCTGACGGGCGCACCGCCACAGGGCGACCAGGCTGGCGATGAGCACGGGAGGTTTCTTTGGACATCACGCTGCTCATGGTCTGATCCCCTCTGCTGTCGACTCCCATTGTGCCGACCGAGCCCTGAGCTGTCGTCAGCCAGGCGTGGGCCGTGCGGCTGCGCTCGGCGCGGTAGGCGGCTGTGCCTGGCTACCGCGCTGGCGGTACGGGCGGCACCCCCGACACGGTTGCTCGAACCCGTCGACGCGGCAGCGCCGGGCGGGGGGATGGGTATGGAAGGATCATGACAGACCTGTCCTCCGCCGCCGACGTCACCTTCTTCTTCGAGCCGGAGTGCCCGTGGACCTGGCGGGCATCGCGGTGGCTGGCCGATGTTGCCGGCCGGCGTGGCCTGCAGGTGGACTGGGCCCCCCTCAGCCTCTACGTGGTCAACCAGGACCGCCCCTCCGACCCGCTCCGCTGCCTCCTGGAGGTCGCGTTCCGGGCGCTGCGCCTGGTCGCCGCCCTGCGCGCCGAGGGCAGGCATGCCGACAACGGTCGTTTCTACGCCGAGCTGGGCGGGCTCCTCCACGACGGCGGGGCCGACCTGACCGACGCCATTGCCCACCAGGCTGCCGAGCGCGCCGGGGTGACCGATGCCCTCGGCGCCTTGGACGACGACGCCTGGGACGCCGAGGTACGCCGCTGCACCGAGGGGGCGGTTGCCTCGGCCGGCCCGGACGTGGGATCGCCGGTGATCACCATCCCGGATGCCGATCGGGGTCTGCACGGCCCGATCATGGGCTGCGTGCCCACCGGTGACGAGGCCGACGCCCTGTGGACGGTGGTGGTCACCTTTCTGGGAGCTCCCGAGCTCTTCGAGATCAAGCGAGGGCGCCGGTAGCCCACCACCCGGCCGCGCCGACATCGTAGGCCACGGAGTTTGGCCCGGTTGGCTTCCGGGAAGGCAACGCGGGTGCTCGCCGAGGGGTTTGACCGGTGCCCGAGCTGAGCCCACCGCTGGCCGGGGCCGGCAGCCCCCGGCGCCGGGAGCACGACCTGCCGCTGGCCCGGCGGATCGGGTCATGGGTGGTGTGGTGGGTGCTGCTGATGACCTTCTGGATCCTACTGGACGACAGCCTGGCCCTGGCCGAGCTGCTGGCCGGAGCGGGAGCAGCCGCTCTGGGCGCCTCTCTGGCCGAGCTGGTCCAGTACCAGTCGGCCACCCACTTCCGCCTGAGGGTCGAGTGGCTCGGCCCTGCCCTTCGCCTACCGCTCCAGGTGGCCACTGACACCCTGGTCGTGTTCAGGGCGCTCTGGGACCGCTTGGTCCACGGTCGTGAGCCGCCCAGCGGCTTCCGGGAGGTGCCGGTGCGGTGGGGGGAGGAGACGCCCGAAGGAGTCACCCGGCGCGTCCTGCTGGTGAGCGGCCGGTCCGTCACTCCCAACACCATCGTGCTCGGGATCGACCAGGAGCGCGGGGTCATGGTCGTGCACCAGCTGCGAGCCAGCCACCAGGAGCCCGCCCAGTGAACGGCTTCGTGGCGGCGGCGGCGGCCATGCTGGTCTGCCTGGTCCCCTGCCTGGTCGTCTGCTGCCGGCGCAGGGTGATGGAGGCCGTGGTGGCCTACGAGGTCATCAGCTCGGTGGTCGTGATGGTACTGGTGCTCCTGGCCCAGGGGTTCGGCCGCTCGGGCGAGTTCGAGCTCCCGGTCCTCCTGGCCGTGCTGCTGCTGGGGAGCGGGCTGGTCTTCGTGCGCTCCCTGGAGCGCTGGCTTTGATGGTCGGGGCCGTGATGCTCGGGGCCCTGGCGATGACCGTCAAGGACGTCTTCTCCGACATCCTCCTGGGCCTTGCCGTGGTCCTGGTGCTGGGCTCGTCGCTGGGAGTGCTGGTGATGCGCGACGTCTACCAGAAGCTGCACTTCGTCGCGCCGGCCGGCATCGTGGCGCCGGTCCTGGTGGCCTTGGCCGTGCTCATCCAGCAGGGGTACTCGCAGAACACCACCCAGACCTGGCTGGCCCTGGCCTTCGTGGTCGTCAGCGGTCCCGTCCTGGGCCACGCCACCATGCGGGCCGCCCGCATCCGAGAGCAGGGCGACTGGCGCGCCGGCCGGGGCGGCTCGGCCCCCCCCGGGGAGGAGCCCCAGTGAGGGAGGGGCGGTCGTGACCGGGGGGGCGGCGGTGGTGACCCCGTACACCACGCCCACCGCCTTGATGGAAGCCCTCCAGGTGACCCTGCTGGTCCTAGTGGCCGCCGGGGCGACCGCGGTGGTGCTCACACGGGTGCCGGTTCGCCAGGTCGTCGTCCTCAGCGTCTTCGGGGTGATGCTGGCTCTTACCTTCCTGGCCTTCCAGGCCCCCGACGTCACCCTCTCCGAGCTCACCGTGGGGGCGGTGGCGCTGCCCCTCCTGTTGCTGTTGACCCTGGCCAAGGTGAGGAGGCAGGAGGAGTGAGGCCGGGCCAGCGCCGGTGGGTGTTCCTGGCCGGGATGGCGGGGCTGGCGGCCCTCTACCTGTGGGGCCTGGCCGGCCTGCCCGGCTTCGGCCACTACCCCGGGCCCTACGGCGACATCGTCAACGCCCTGGCGGTGGCCCAGACCCATGCCACCGGCGTGGTGTCGGCCGTCAACTTCGACTACCGCGGCTTCGACACCCTGGGGGAGGAGTTCATCTTGTTCGCGGCGGCCACCGGGGTGAGCACCGTCCTGCGCCATCTCCGGGAGGAGGGCGAGCAGCAGGCGTCCGACGAGGCCAGAGGCCGCCAGCCCCCGCCGACCAGCGACGCCGTCCGCCTGGTGTGCCTGGCCTTCACCGGGCCCACCCTGGTGCTCGGCTGGTACCTGGCCTCCCATGCCCAGACCAGCCCGGCGGGGGGGTTCCAGGGTGGCGTGGTGCTGGCCACCGCCTTCGTCCTGGTCTACCTGGCCGGGCAGTTCATCGCCTTGGAGCGGATCAGCCCGGTGCACCTGACCGACGCCGTCGAGGCGGTCGGAGCCGGCAGCTTCGCGGCCATCGGCGTGGCCGCCCTGGGATTGGGGGCCGCCTACCTCACCAACGTCTTGCCCCTGGGGACCATGCCGGGGGCGGTCGACTCCTCGGGCACCATCGCCCTCATCAGCTTCTTCGTGGGCATCGAGGTGACAGCCGCCTTCGTGCTCATCGTCTCCGAGCTGCTGGAGCAGACCGTGCTGGTTCGCGGCCAGAGCCAGGACACTGCTCCGCAGGGGCGCACTGCTCCGCAGGGGCGCACTGCTCCGCAGGGGCGCACTGCTCCGCAGGGGCAGCGGTGAGCATCCTTCCCTTTGTGGTGGCCGCCTGGGTCCTGGCCGTCGGGTTGTACGGCATCGTCACCAGCCGCCACCTGGTGCACCAGATCGTCTGCCTGATCGTGGTCCAGTCCTCGACCTACCTGGTGCTGTTGGGGGTCGGCTACAAGACCGGGGCGGTGGCCCCCTACTTCTCCGACATAGCCGGCCATACCCCGGCGGTGGACCCGGTGGTCCAGGCTCTGACCCTGACCGACGTGGTGGTGGAGGCGGCCGTGACCGCCCTCCTGCTGGCCTTCGCCGTCCAGGCCCACAAGCGCTTCGGGACCCTGGACCCCGAGGACCTGAAGGAGCTGCGGGGCTGAGCGGCCCCCACTCCCGTTGGACCCCCTCCTGCCGCTGGCCGTAGTCGTACCCCTGCTGGTGGCGGCGGGACTGTCTGCCCTCAACCCCATATTTCGCGACAGACGCGTGCTCGACGCCGTCGCCATCGCCACCGCCGCCGCGGTCACGGGCATCCTCGTCACCGTCATGCTGGGGACCGCGGGGGGCCAGAGGGTCTACTGGTTCGCCGGCTTCCGGCCCACCCGAGGCGTGGCCCTCGGCATCGACTTCTCGGTGGGGCCCCTCAACGCCGGGCTGGCTGCCATGACCGCCCTGCTGGTGACCGCCGCCATGACCTTCTCGTGGCGGTACTTCGAGCGGGTGTCGACCTACTACCACGCCCTGATGCTGATCTTCCTGGCCGGCATGGTCGGCTTCTGCCTGACCGGGGACATCTTCGACCTGTTCGTGTTCTTCGAGCTGATGGGGGTGGCCGCCTACGCCCTCACCGCCTACCGGGTGGAGGAGCGGGGTCCCCTCCAGGGAGCGCTCAACTTCGCCATCACCAACAGCGTGGGCGCCTACTTCTCGCTCTCGGGCATAGCTCTGGTCTACGGCCGCACCGGCGCCCTCAACATGGCCCAGATCGGCCGGGCCCTGGCCGGCCATCGCCCGGACGGCCTGGTGGTGGTGGCCTTCGTCCTGGTCATCACCGGGCTGCTGGTCAAAGCCTCGGTGGTCCCGTTCCACTTCTGGCTGGCCGACGCCCACGCGGTGGCCCCCACCCCGGTCTGCGTCCTGTTCTCGGGCGTGATGGTGGAGCTGGGCCTCTACGGGGTGGCCCGGGTGTACTGGGCGGTGTTCGGCAACGCCCTGGGCCACCGGGGCACCATCACCGCCGCCTTCCTCGCCCTGGGAGCCCTCACCACCGTCGCCGGTGCGCTGTTCTGCTTCCGCCAGCGCCACCTCAAGCGCCTGCTGGCCTTCTCGACCATCAGCCATGCCGGCATGTTCCTGATCGGCGTGGCCCTCCTCACCCCCCTGGGGCTGGCCGGGGCGGCGCTGTACGTGGTGGGCCACGGACTGGTCAAGGCTGCCCTGTTCTTGTGCGTGGGCATCGTGCTTCACCGGTTGGGCTCGGTCAACGAGAGCTGGCTGCACGGCCGGGCCCGACACCTCCGGGTGACCGGCGTGGTCTTCGCCCTGGCCGGTCTGGGCCTGGCCGACCTTCCTCCCTTCGCCACCTTCCTGGGCAAGGGATGGATCGAGGAGAGCGGATACGCCCACGGCCTGGCATGGGTCACCGCGGTCATGATCGTCTCCTCCATCCTGGTGGGGGGCGCGGTGCTGCGGGTGGCCGGGGGCGTCTTCTGCGGCTGGGGGGACCCGCCGTCGGAGGACCCCCGCATGGGCGAGGAGGCGTCGGAGGAGACGTCTGAGACCGAGGAGGCCAAGCAGCGCACGCCCTGGTCGATGATCGTGCCGCCGATCGGCTTGGTGGTCCTGGCCCTGGCGGTGGGGCTCCTGCCTCACATCGGGCCGGTCGTCCAGGCCGGCGCCGTCCGCTTCCAGGACCAGGCCGGCTACGCCGCCACCGTGCTGGGCGGGGCCCATGTCGCCCACCCGGCCGCCCTCCGGCTCCCGGAGGACACCGGGATCACGGTGGTTGACGTGGCCACCGGCACCGGCTCGGCGGCCGGCTCGGTGGTGCTGGCCCTGGTCTCCCTCTACTGGCGCCGCCTCCCGGTCCTGCGCCGGGGCTTCGAGCCCGGGAGAGGCCTCACCGGGCCCATCCGGCGCCTGCAGAGCGGGGTGGTGGCCGACTACGTCACCTGGCTGGTGCTGGGGGTGGCCTGCCTGGGCGGAGCTCTGGCCCTGGCCATCCGCTGATCGGCTCACTGTTTTGCCGGTCCGGTGGCCGGGTAGTGGCCAGCCATGGGCGACGAGGACAGCCAGGACCTGAGCTCCTTCCTGGCCGAGCGGCGGGACGACGTGGAGCACCTGATCGAGCAGTACTTCGAGACCGACCTGGTCCAGCGGGGAGGCTTCGTCAAGCTGGTGGTCAACCGCCTGGCCAACCTCGACGCCGCCCGATCGGAGGTCCTGCGCCCGGTGCTGCGGGAGCTGGACGGTGGCAGCGAGCTCCTGGAGCGCTTCGACAAGTCCCATCGAGATCGCGTCGACGTGCTGGCCCAGCTGGACGAGCTGTCCACCGGAGTCGGGGCACGCGACGTCCACCAGCACCAGCCGGAGCGCATCGCCGCCCTGATGGGCGAGCTGGGAGACAAGGTGGCCGCCTACGATCGCTACGAGCAGGAGGAGCTGGTCCCGTTCGTCAGCCACAAGGTGGGTCCGGAGCGCCTGGGGGGGCTGGGACGGCAAGCCAGCCAGGCGGCCCAACGCCACCTGACCCACACCCGGCCCAACAAGGCGCCGGCCGACGAACGCAGCGCGCTCGCCAAGATGTTCTCCGCCCTCCACGACTGGCTCCGGGACGAGAGCTCACATCCCAAGGACGTGATCGAGGGAAAGGGGGAGCAGGGCCCGTAGCCCGGACCTTTCATCAACGGGTGAAGTAACGAGGCCGTAGATCCACCAAAAGGCCCTCCTGGTAAGGGAAACTGTGGGTTGCACACGCCAAAGCATCCCTACCAG
>JAVKSQ010000010.1:52857-67947 GCA_039583615.1 Acidimicrobiales bacterium | reverse complement strand
GGCGCCGGCGGCGCCGGCTGGGCGGTTGGTGCCGGGCGGCGGGTGCTGGGCGGTTGGCGCCGGCGGCGCCGGCTGGGCGGTTGGTGCCGGCGGCGCCGGCTGGGCGGTTGGTGCCGGGCGGCGGGTCAGAGCTTGGCAACCTGGCTGAACTCGAGCTCTACGGGCGTCTCCCGCCCAAAGATGTTCACCAGGACCTTGAGCTTGAGCTGGTCCACGTTGATCTCCGCGATCTGGCCCGAGAAGTCGGCGAAGGGCCCCTCCTTGACCCGCACCGTCTCGCCCACCTCGTGCTCCAGGCGCGGCCTGGACTTCTTGGCCCCCTCCACACCCTCCGGCTTCACCTGCAAGATGTCCTCCACCTCCCTGCGGGACAAGGGGGTGGGCTTGGTCCCCGGGCCGACGAACCCGGTCACGCCCGGGGTGTTGCGGATCACCGACCAGGAGTCGTCGTCCAGCTGGCAACGACAGAGCAGGTAGCCGGGAAAGACCTTCTTCGACACCACCACCTTCTTGCCGCCCTTGAACTCGACCACGTCCTCCATCGGGATCACCACCTCATGGATGCGATCCTCCATGTTCATGGACGAGATTCGGCTCTCCAGATTGGACTTCACCTTGTTCTCGTACCCGGCATAGGTGTGCACCACATACCATCGGCCGGGCCGGTCATAGGGGCTCTCGGGGGGGCTCGCAACCTCCTGCGCGGCCTCCTCCCCCCCGAAGACCTCGACCTCTGTGGCTTGCGCTTGAGAATTGGTAAACTCGTCCATCATGTACCTAAGAGAGTCATTACTGCCT
Organism: Acidimicrobiales bacterium; assembly: GCA_039583615.1. Lineage (GTDB taxonomy): Bacteria > Actinomycetota > Acidimicrobiia > Acidimicrobiales > QHCF01 > QHCF01. Next base: position 67,149 of record JAVKSQ010000010.1, on the reverse strand, counting down.
TTTGAAAGCCGTAGTTGAGCGCAAATATGAAGGAGATGAGCAGGACGAGCGTAACGAAGACCACACCTGAGTAATTGGCAACCTCAGCCCGGGTGGGCCACGCCACCTTGCGTAGCTCGCTGCGTACCTCGCGGAGGAACTCGCCCGGGGTAGCGCGGGGCGCGGTACGAGGGGCGGGCCGAGCCCGGGCACTGGGCGCAGCCCGCGGCGGCGCGACCTGACCATCAGGGTCGACCTGGCCCTGTCGCTGCATCATTCGCTTGGTCTGGCGGTTCACTTGGGCACCTCGCAGACAAGTGGCCGAGCAGGGCAGGAGGGACTCGAACCCCCAACCGCCGGTTTTGGAGACCGGTGCTCTGCCAGTTGAGCTACTGCCCTTGGGGGCTCATTGGAGGATAGCACCGGGCGGCCGAGGTGGCCGCCGGGCCAGGCGAGCCAACCGAAGGTCCAGCCAGGCAGCTTACCCAGCCAGGCCGATCCGGCTGGCCCGCCCTCGGTTCACCAGCACCACCCCGGCCACGCCGGCAGCCCCCACGGCCAAGGCCAGACCACCGACGTAGCTCACGCGTCGACCGGTGAGCACCGAGCGGATAGCCCCCCTCTGCCCCGCCTCCTCCAGGCTGGAGAGGATGGCGCCCACCAATCCCGGCGGCGGTGCGGCCCCCTGCGCCCTGAGCTGGTGAAGCACCTTCAGCAGTCGCCGGTACTGCACCATCTCGGCCTGGCAGCGCAGGCACCCCTCGACGTGACGCACCACCCGTCGGTCGGCCGTCTCGGGGCCGTCCATGATCTGAGGCAGCAGGTCGGCGACCTCGTCACATCGCACGGGCCGGCTCCTCGTCAACTCGCTCGGCGCGGGTCGGATAGAGACGCTCGCGCAGCTTGCGCCTGGCCCGGTGCAGACGCACCTTGGCCGCCGTCTCGGAGATCCCGAGCTCGTCGGCGATGGCCGCGTGGGGCAGGTCGTAGAGGTCCCTCAGCACCACCACCGCCCGCAGCCTGGCCGGGAGGGCCTGGAGGGCCAGCGAGACCCTGTCCCTCTCCAGCGAGACGCCGGCCATTGCCTCCGGGTCATTGTCGGCTCGCTGGTCGGCCAGGACACTGTCCTCGTCCAGGGGCTCGTGGCGGGCCCGGCTCCGGCGGACCAGCAAGGTGGCCGCGCAGTTGGCCGTAATACGGTACATCCAGGTAGTGAAGGCCGCGTCACCCCGAAAGCTGCGCAGGCTCCGGTAGGCCCGCAGGTAAGAGTCCTGGACCACGTCGCAGGCGTCATCCACGTCGCTGGTCAGTCGGAAGGCCAATGCGTACACATCGGCGTAGGTGGCCCTCACCAGCTCGTCGAAGGCCCAGCGCTCACCGGCCTTGGCCCTCGCCACCAGCAGCACCAGGTCGGGTGGCGCGATGCCGGGCCTCATCGCTGCTTGGACTCCCGGCGGCGGCAGTTGGTTACCACACCCCGGGCCATGGAGCAAGCATATCTCGCTCGCAGTGGGCCTACCGGGTCTCCTTGTGGAGGGTGTGCTGGCGATCCCAACGGCAGTACTTCCTCATCTCGATGCGCTCCCGATCGTTCTGCTTGTTCTTCATCGTGATGTAGTTGCGTCGCTTGCAGACGTCGCAGGCCAGCGTCACCTTGACCCGCTTCTCGTTCTTGGCCATTCTGTCTCCTCTGTTCTCGGCCCGGCACTGCTTGTTCTCTTGTCGGTAGCGGCGGTCGGACTCGAACCGACGACCCCACGATTATGAGCCGTGTGCTCTAACCAACTGAGCTACGCCGCCAGGACCCGGTGCCACCCTGAGCACCCTGAGCCCCCTGTCGGAATCGAACCGACGACACCAGCCTTACCATGGCTGTGCTCTGCCGACTGAGCTAAGGGGGCGGTGCCGGTGCTGGTCAACGGTGACCTCACTGCTTACCTGATGATAGCCAGCCGGCTGGCGGGGCGATACCGGTTGGGCGAGGTGGTCCTCGAGCCGCCCCAGCTCGGGGAACGCAGCACCCTGTCGGTAAGGTCGCCACCATGAAGGTACGCCTTCCGACCCTGGAGGACGCCGAGGCCCTCCGATCCATCTACAACGCCGAGGTGGCCGGTTCGAGCACCACGTTCGACATGGTCCGGCGAAGCATCGACGATCAGCGGAGGTGGGTGGTGGAGCACTCGGGCGCCCACCCGGCCGTGGTGGCCGACGAGGCCGGCCTGGTGATCGGGTTCGGCTCCCTGTCCAGCTACCGGGACCGGCCGGGCTATTCGACCACGGTGGAGGACTCTGTCTACGTCGACACGGCCCACCGCGGCCGGCGGGTGGGCCACGCCATCCTCGACGAGCTGCTCACCCTGGCCAGCGCACACGGCTTCCACGCCGTGATGGCCAGGATCGCAGACGGCAACCCGGCTTCCATCGCCCTCCACCGGGCAGCCGGGTTCGACCTGGTGGGAGTCGAGCTCGAGGTCGGACGCAAGCTCGGGCGCTGGCTGGACGTGACGGTCATGCAGCTCCTCCTGTGAGAGGTCCCCTGCAGCCCGGGATCCCACCCGCATGGCGGCCTCAGCCGATCGCCACCGTCCCCCTCGGCCCATCTGAGCCGATCGCCAACGTCCTACGGGCCCAGGCCCGGCGGGCCCACTGGGCGGCCGGGGTCCCAGGGATGATGGTAAGGACGACCACCGACAACAGGAGAGCTGCGGTGCTGGAATGGTGCAACCCATCCAGCAGCGGTTTGCCCCCCTGGGTCTCGAAGAGAGTGACGCCGACCGTCAGGGCGACCAGGGCCGTTCTCAGCCGACCGGCTGCCACCGGGGCCAGCAGTATCAGTCCCCAGGCCACGTACCATGCCTCCACCACCGGTGCCAGGCCCACGAACACCAACAAGGTGATGGCCACGGCCTTGAGACTGCCCAGCCGCTCGCTGTTCCACAACAGGACCAGGCCGATCCCTGCCGCCACCACCAACCCGAGGACTCGCACGAAGGTCAGCACCGCCGAGCTGGTGATGCCCAGGCCCATCAGATGCACGAGCGCACCGGCCAGCTCGCCGATGTCCGTCACCGGGGCCAGCACCGATCGCACCGACCCCGGGCTGCCCAGAGCGAGCAGCCACCCCCAGCCCAGGCCAGTGACACTGGCCAACCCGGCCATGACTGCTACCGAGGCGATGGCCGCGGTCACCATCGGTCTCACCCGCTGGCGCCAGTTGAGGCCGGCCCCCACCCATTCCCAGCCGATGTAGACGACCCCGATCGCAGCCGGCACCTTGACCGCGGTGGCCAGGGTGCACAGCACGATCCCGGCCAACGGCCGGCCCTCCTTGGCCAACGTGACCCCGGCGACCAGCAAGCCGATCATCAGTGCGTCGTTGTGCGCCCCTCCCACCAGGTGGAGCAGGGTGATCGGGTTCAGCACGGCCAGCAGGAAGGCCTGGGCCGGGTCTCGCCCATAGGCGCGGGCCAGGCGGGGGATGAACCAGGCGACCAGGCCCACTCCGGCCAGCGCCATAAGGCGCAGCCCGACCACCGTGGCCAGCACCCGGTGGCCCACCAGGTTCACCAGGGTGCCGTCCAAGCCGAGAAATAGGGGCCCGTAGGGAGCGGGCGCGTTGCCCCAGAACGGGTCGACCGAGGCGTTGTAGGGGCTGGCGCCCAAGACGTTCGGCCCGTACAGGTAGGGGCTGATGTGGTGGCTCACCATCTCGCCCTGAGCGGCATAGCTGTAGACGTCGCGGCTGAACAGCGGGGGGGCGACCAGCAGGGGAAGGATCCAGATGGCTCCCACGATGGCCAGGCTGCGGACCCGCACGCCTGGTCTCCGCGCCAGCTGGCGGGCCAAGTCGTACCACACCTTGACCAGCAGGAGCATGCCCCCGTACACCGTCACCATGCCCAGGAGCTGACCCCCCATGCTGGTCCCAGGCCCCGGAAGGCCGAAGAACCAGGCACCGGGTGTCTTGAGGGCGAACGGCGAGGTGGGCTGCGACGCCCCGGCAATTATGGCGGTGATGGCCACCAGCCCCAGCAGGGCCGGCCGACGGAGGAAGGCGGTGTCCTGCCTCTCAGCCCCCTGGCCCTCGGGGGCGGGGTCTGTCGGGACCGCGCTGGTCCCCACCGTTCGCCACCAGTCCAGGACAGCAACGAGCCGCTTGCCAAGGCTGGCGGTCCAGGCCTGTGCCAACGGTGGCGACTCCACGATCAGATTGTGCCAGAGTTTGCAAAAATGTCACATTCGCGCTGGAGCGGCCGGCTGGTCTGGCCGGCTGGTGGGCCGGGGAGGATTTGAACCTCCGTAGGCTGTGCCGGCAGATTTACAGTCTGCTCCCTTTGGCCGCTCGGGCACCGACCCGTCAGTCGAGACGATAGCGTCTGCTCGGTGCCGAGCTTCGACGTGGTCTCCGAGATCGACATGCAAGAGGTGCGCAACGCGGTGGACCAGGCGTCCCGGGAGGCCACCACCCGGTTCGACTTCAAGGGGACCGGCTCGCGCATCGAGCTGGCTGACCACGAGCTACGGCTGAGCTCCTCGACCGAGGACCGCCTGCGGGCTCTCAACCAGGTCCTCGAGGAGAAGCTGGTGCGCCGCCATGTCTCCCTCAAGGCCCTCTCCCCTGGCAAGGTGGAGGAGGCAGCCAAGGGCACGGTCCGTCAGACCATCGCCCTCAACGCCGGCATCTCGGCCGACAACGCCCGTCGGCTCAACCGGTTCATCAAGGAGATGGGTCGCAAGGGGGTTTCCTCCCAGACTCAAGGTGACCAGCTGCGGGTGAGCGGGAAGAAGCGGGACGACCTCCAAGCGGTCATCGCCGCCCTCAAAGAGGAGGACTTCGGCATTCCTCTCCAGTTCACCAACTTCCGCGAATAGCCGTCAGGCAACCATCCGACAGGTTCAGTCGTAGTAGCCGGAGTGGATGTACACGCAGGGTATGCCCTCGGCACGGAACATCTCGAGGTTGCGCCGATCGTCCTCGAAGGCCAGGCTCAGGACCAGGCCGCGGGCCCGCAGCTCGGCCACCGCCGCTCGCTTGAAATCTCGCGCTGGTCCACGGTCGCCGGCGGCCCGCATGATGAGCAGGTCCCAGCGAAGCCGGTAGCGCTCCAACCAGGCCACGGTCTGGGGCTGGACCCGAATGGGCCGGCCGGTCAGCAGCACGACGGCGAGGTCGTCCGCCAGCAGCTCGAGCAGCCGGGCCATGTCCTCGATGAGCGGGTCATCCCCGCACGCGTCGAAGAAGGCGCCCCAGTCCCGTCGCCCCGACTCCAGGTAGTGCTGCCGGCTGGCCGCGTCGGAGAGCACCCCGTCCAGGTCGAACACCACCGCAGGGCCGGGTTCCACCTGCCCGCCGTGCCGGCGCCAGTGAGTGGGAACCGGCACATCGGCCAGCTCGGACCCCATCGAGTCGCGACCCTACCTCTGGGCGGCCCGGACCGGCCCAGCCCAACGGGATGCCACAATGAGACGGTGGTACCTGGGCAGCAGTATGCCGCCGTGCCCCTGGCGGATGTCACCCAGGTGGTGGTCGGTCTGGGCAGCCGGGCCATGGTGGTAAGCGACCTCCTTCTCGGCTCGCAAGCCACCCCTGTCTCGACCTCGGCCAGCGTCGAGCTGAGCCAGGCCATAGCCGGCTGGGACGGGCCCGGCGTGCTGATAATGGCCGGCAACCTGTTGGAGCTGCTGGCCACCGGCCAGCCGGATCCCGGCGCCGCTCTGGCCGCCCACCCGGAGCTGACCGCGGCGATGTCGGCATTCCGGCGAGGAGAGGGACGCCGGGTGCTGTGCCTGCCAGGCAGCCATGACGGCCGCCTGGCCTGGAACGCCGCCGCCGCCCGGGTGGTGGCCGACCAGCTGGGGGCCGAGCTGGCCCTGGCCGTCGAGCTGAGACTGGAGACGGGAGCAGGCCCCCGGTACGTGAGGGTGGAGCCGGGCCACCGCTTCGACCCCCACAACGCGCTGGCCGATCCTCGCAACCCGGCGGAATCCCCGTTCGCACACCACGTGGCCAGGGAGATCCTGCCGGGGCTGGGACCGGCCGGGACCACCTGGCTGGCCGGGGCCGAGCGGCTGAGCGACCCGTCGGCCTTTCCGCGCTTCCTCGCCTCCCGGCTGGCCTACCGCCGGTTGGCCCGCTACGCCTGGTGGCTCCTCGCCCCCTTCGTCCTGGCCATCCTGCTCAAGGTCCCCCTCACCTACCTGATCCCGGGCATGGGCCACCACCGGGCCGGGCTGACCGCCTGGCCCCTGCGCCTGGTGGTGGTGGGGGCCACGACGACCGTCGACCTGGTGCTGGTGGTGGTTGCCGCCGCCCTGTTCGGGCGGCGCACTTGGGCGGCCATCGGCGGCTCGGCGGTGGGCGGCTCGGCCGTGGGCGGCTCGGCGCTGGGCGGCTCGGCCGTGGGCGGCTCGGCCGTGGGCGGATCCGACCTCGGACCACAGGGCAGGGTCAACGACACCGCCCGAGCCGAGGCCAGGGCCCTGGTCACCTCGGGGCATGCCGGGCTGGTCACCGCCCACACCCGCCAAGCTGAGCTGACCCTGGTCGGCCGAGGCTTCTACGCCAACAGCGGAGCCGCTGGAGAGGTGGTCGACGAGCTGCCGGGCCGCATGGGCCTGCCGCCGGTGTTCCGTCATCGCCGCCAGCTCTCCTGGGTGGAGATCGAGGCAGGGGCCGACCTCCACGTGCGCCTCCTCCAGGCTCACCAGGACCTGGCGGTGGGGACCAGGATCGAGCGGCTGGTGGCCCGCCCCGGCCACGTGCGAGACACCCACCCGGCGGTGGTGGCGTCCTTCCCCCAGGGCCCGTCCTGGCCGGCGGTCACCGACGCCAGCCGCCATCAGCGCAAGGCCCGCCGGGTGGCCGCCGCCCTGATGGCGGCCGTCGGCCTGGTCGACCTGCTCTCGGCGGTGACTCCCCCCATCCGGGGCCGCCTGCACATCGTGCTCGGCGTAGTGCCCTTGGGCGTCTCCCAGGCCGCCACCGCCCTGGTGGCCCTGGCTGGCCTGGGTCTGCTAGCCCTGGCTCAGGGGGTGCGGCGGGGCCAGCGTGAGGCGTGGGCCGTGTCCCTCGGCCTGCTGGGCGGGACCAGCCTGCTCAACCTGGTCAAGGGAGGCGACTGGGAGGAGGCCGCCCTCGGCCTGATGGCGGTGTGGTACCTGGTGGCCGTCCGGGCCTCGTTCGGGGCGGCCGTCGACCGGCCGTCGCGGCGGCGGGGCGCCCTGACCGTGATGGTGGCCGCCACGGCCACCATCGTGGCCACCGTGGCCACCCTGGAGGTGAGCCTGTGGATGACCCATCATCGCCTCCTTGCTCCTCTCTCCGCAGCTGAGGCGGTGGCCCAGCGCATGGTCGGGGTACGCACCGTCGCCCTGCCCCACCGGGTGGGGGACTTCCTCAACCCCGCCTTGCTCGGGATGGGTGTGGGGCTGGCGATCCTCCTGCTGGCCGCCGCCTTCCGACCGGTGGTGAGTCGCGGCCTGGCCGCTGTCGCCCCGGCCACCGACCTGGCCACCACCAGGGCCCGGGAGGTCGTGAGGCATCACGGCCAGGGAACACTGGACTACTTCGCCCTGCGGGCCGACAAGACCCACTTCTTCTGGCACGCCAGCCTGGTGGCCTACGGCGTCTACGGCAGCGTCTGCCTGGTGTCGCCCGATCCCATCGGCCCGGAGGCCGAGCGCGATGGCGTCTGGGCGGCATTTCGCCAATTTGCCGACGCCCACGGCTGGACGGTGGCGGTGCTGGGCGCGGCCGAGGCCTGGCTCCCGGTCTACCGCTCCACTGGCATGCACGACCTGTACCTGGGGGACGAGGGAGTGGTCGACGTCACCCGCTTCGGCCTGCAGGGAGGCAGCCACAAGGGCCTGCGCCAGGCCGTGAATCGCATCGCCAAGTACGGCTACACCATCTCGTTCCACGACCCGGCCCACCTCGATCCCCAGCTGGCCCAGCGGGTCAGGGCAGTAATGGCCAAGAGCCGCCGGGGCGACGTCGAGCGGGGGTTCTCCATGACCCTGGGGCGGATCTTCCACCCAGACGACCAGGGCCTGCTCCTGGCCGTGGCCAGCGGGCCCGACGGTGATCCGGTGGCCTTCTGCCAGTATGTCCCTGCCCCGGGCATCGACGGCTACTCGCTCGACCTCATGCGCCGGGACGACGGCGACCACCCCAACGGGCTGCTCGACTTCGTGGTGGTGCGAACCATCGAGCACCTCCGCCACCAGGGAATGCACGGCCTGGGGCTCAACTTCGCCACCATGCGAGCGGTGTTGGACGGCGAGGCCGGCGACGGCCTGCCCCAGCGGGTGCAGCGCTGGGCGCTGCGGCGCATGTCAGGCTCCATGCAGATCGAGTCGCTGTGGCGCTTCAACTCCAAGTTCGACCCCACCTGGCAGGCTCGCTACGGCGTCTACGACGCCCCCGAGCACGCTCCGGCGGTGGCCATCGCCATCGCTCGGGCCGAATCGTTCTGGGAGCTGCCGGTGATCGGCCGCTTCCTCGTGCCTGACGAGGCGAAAAGGACCTTGGGTCCCCCGCCCCGGTCCCGTCGGACCCGCCCGGGCGCTGACGCCGCTCAGAACAGCAGGGTGGCGCCGTGGGCGAAATCTATGAGCGGCGCCGGGTACAGCCCGAACACCACCGTGACCGCCGCGCACAGGGCGATGGCCAAGCCGAGGGAGGCAGGCACCCGGATCAGCGGAGCTCCAGCCGCCGGCCCAGCGGGGGCGACCGGGCCTGCCGAGGCGACCGGGCCTGCCGAGGCGACCGGGCCTGCCGAGGCGACCGGGGCCGGGACGACCGGGCCGGTGGGCGGGGTCGCCATGACTGGAACCGGGCGGGGGGCGGCTGGCTGATCGCTAGTTCCTGGCTGGGCCACCGGCAGGGTCGGCTGGTCGCCGATGGCCAGCACTCGGTCGGCCCCGACCACCTCGGTCCCCTCGCCGGCGGCTACGTACATGAGCACGATGAGCCGCAGGTAGAAGAAGGCGGCGATGACCGCCGACACCATGGCGATGATGGCCAGGGAGTAGGAGCCGCTGCCCACCGCCGCGGCGATCACATAGAACTTGGCCAGGAAGCCGGTGGTGAAGGGGATGCCTGCCTGGGCTGCCAGCAAGAGGGTGAAGGCCAGGGCCAGCGCAGGCTGGCGGCGAGCCAGGCCCCGGTAGGCGTCCAGGCTGTGATCGGCGTCTCCCGCCCGACCCACCGCGGTCACCACCGCGAAGCTGCCCACCACCATGAAGGCGTAGGCGAAGAGGTAGTACAGCGATCCGGCGATCCCGGTGGCGCTGGCCGCCTCCAGGCCCACCAACACGAAGCCGGCATGGCTGATCGACGAGTAGGCCAGCATCCGCTTCACGTCTCGCTGCACCACGGCGGCCACCGCCCCCACCAGCAACGTGAGGGCGGCGATGACCAGCACGGCCGGCTCCCAGTCGCTGCGCAGCACCGAGAAGCTGGAGAAGAAGACCCGCAGCAGACCGGCGAAGCCTCCCGCCTTGGCCACCGCGGCCATGAAGGCGGTGGCCGGCGACGGGGCGCCCTGGTAGACGTCAGGCGTCCAGGTGTGGAAGGGGACGGCCGCCACCTTGAAACCCAGCCCGACCAGCAGGAGGGCCAGGCCGGCCAGGAGGACTCCGTTGGAGGTCAGCACATTGCCGGCCAGGAACGCCGCCATCTTGCCCAGGTTGGTGGATCCGGTCGCCCCGTAGACCAAGGCGATCCCGTAGAGGAACATGGCCGACGAGAACGCCCCCAGGATGAAGTACTTCATGGCCGCCTCGCCCGACTCGCTGCGGCGGGCGTGGTAGCCAGTCATCACGTACAGGGCGATGGACAGGATCTCCAGGCCGAGGAAGACCACGATCAGGTCGTCAGCCGCGGCCATGAGCATGGCGCCCGAACCGGACAGCATGGCCAGGACGTAGAACTCGGGACCCTCGAGGTCCTCGCGGCGCAGGTAGGAGTCGGCGATCAGGGCGCTAACCACCAGCGAAGCGGACACCAAGACCAAGAAGAAGACGCTGAACCCGTCCACCGTGATGGCCCCCGCTACGGCCAGGTAGCCCGGGCGATGGTGATTGACCTTCTCCCACAGCTCCAGGGAGGCCACCAGGGCGGCCACCGAGACGGCCACCGTGCCGGCGGCATAGAGGCCCCTCGGTCCTCGCCTCTTGGTCAGCGAGGCGACCGCCAACATGGCCAGCGCCCCGCCGATGAGGATCAGCTCGGGCAGGATGGCCGAGTAGGCCACCGGCGGGCGGGCCAGCGGGGCAGTGGGCGCCACCTGGCCCAGCCAGGTGGTGGAGAGCAAGGAGGAGGCGGCGAGGCTCACCGGCCGCTTCCCAGGGCTTGGGGGGCGCCGGTCGGCCGGCCCGAGGAGCCTGCCTGCGCCGGACCGGCCCGCCGGCCGGCAGCTGTCGCCGGCCCTCCTCCCGAATGGCCGGTGGCCACCGCTGGCCGGCGGCTCCCGCTCCCGGCGTCGACGTGGTGGATGAGCGCGTTGACCGACGGGGTGATGCGGTCGAGCAGGGGCCGCGGGTACACGCCGATGAACACGATGGCCGCCACCAGCGGCGCCATGACCGCCCCCTCCCGCCAGGTCATCTCGCGAAAGCGCGCATTCTCTCCCTGGGGCCGCCCCTGGAAGACCTGCTGGTAGGCCCACAGGAGGTACACGGCGGCCAGGACCACCCCGGCCGCGCCGACCACCGCCCACCAGCGGTGGGTGATGAAGGTGCCGATCAGTATGAGGAACTCACCCACGAACCCGTTAAGGCCGGGCAGGCCGATGGAGGCCATCATCACCACCGTGAACACACCGGCCAGGATGGGGGCCGGACGCTGGAGGCCCCGCAGGTCGGGGATCTGCCAGGTCCGCCGGCGCTCGTAGATCATCCCCACCAGGAGGAACAGGGCGGCCGTGTACAGCCCGTGGTTGAGCATCTGAAGGACCCCGCCGGAGATGCCCTGGCTGCTGAAGGCGAAGACCCCCAGCACGATGAAGCCCAGGTGAGCCAGGGACGAGTAGGCCACCAGCCGCTTGAGGTCCTTCTGGGCGGCCGCCACCACCGCTCCGTAGATGATCCCGACCACGGCCAGGGTGAGCAGCACGGGGGCCAGGGTGACGGCTGCCTTGGGGAACAGCTGAAAGTCGAACCTGACGATCCCGTAGGTGCCGAGCTTGGCCATGACCGCCGCCAGGATCACCGAGCCTCCTGCCGGCGCCTCGGTGTAGGCATCGGGTGACCAGGTATGCAGCGGGAAGATGGGGGCCTTGACGGCGAAGGCGGCGGTGAAGGCCAGCAGCAGCACCACGCCCACCACCGAGGAGTAGGTCTGGGAGGAAAGGGTCACCAGGTCGAAGGTGAGCACGCCGGTGCGGCGCTGGTAGATGAACACCACGGCCAGCAGGCCGATGAGCAGGAAGGCCGAGCCGAGGAAGGTGTAGAGGAAGAACTTGATGGCGGCGTATCCCCGCCGGGAGAAGCCCCAGCCTCCGATGATGAAGTAGGTGGGGACAAGGGTCAGCTCGAAGAACAGGAAGAAGAAGAGCAGGTCGAGAGACAAGAAGCTGCCCAGGCAGGCAGTCTCCAGCAGCAGCATCCAAGCCACGAAGGTCTTGGGATCGCGCCTGACCCTGGCGCCGGCCAGGGTGACCGGGAAGAGGATGCCGCACAGCAGGACGAGGAACAAGGAGATCCCGTCGACGCCCAGCTTCCAGGAGATTCCGAACGACTTGACCCAGGGGTGTTGGCTCACCATCTGGAAGCCCGGCTCCCCCGCCCGGAAGTGGACGGCCAGGGCGACGGCCAGCCCTGCCACCACAACCGACGTGGCCATGCCCAGCCCTTGGACCAGCCTGGGCCGGGCGCGGGGGAGCACGGCCACCAGCAACGCTCCTCCCGCCGGTACCAGCACCACGGTCGTGAGGTAGGGGAAGCCGCTCATGACGTCGACCTGGTGACCACCCAGGCCAGCAGGGCGACGACCCCGGCTGCCACCCCCAGGGCGTAATTGCGCACGAAGCCGGTCTGGGCCTGGCGCAGGCGGTCGGCGCCGCTGCGCACCAGGTTGGCAGTGCCGTTCACCGCCCCATCGATGACCAGGCGCTCGAAGACATAGGCCGAGAAGGCTGCCAGAGCGGTCCCGGGCCGGGCGATGGCCGCATCGTAGAGGTCGTCGACGCGCCAGCCCCGACGGAGAAACGTGGGCTCCAGCCGGGGACGGTTCCATTGGGGAAGCCACACTCGCAAAGCGAGGCCCACGCCGATGAAGGCCAGCACGGCATCCACTGCACCCAGGCCCACCTTGAAGGTGGCCGACTGGGTCTCCACCCGCAGGGCGCGGCCGAACACGGGGCCGAGCCAGTGGCTCAGGAAGACCAGGTTGGGGTGGAAGGGAAGGTTGACCAGCCCGCCGACCAACGACAGGGCGGCCAGCACCACCAGCGGGGCCCCCATGACCCACCCCGGGTCATGGGGCTCCACCGGGTGGGAGCCGGACGATACTGCCCGTGCCCCGCCGCCCACCCCTCGCCAGCGCTGCGGACCGTAGAAGGCCAAGACCGTCTCGCGGCCCATGTAGTAGGCGGTGAGCGCAGCCGTGACGGCACCCACCGCCCACAGGCCGGGGCTCTTGACGTAGGCACTGAGCAGGACGTCCCCCTTGGACCAGAACCCGGCGAAGGGCGGTACGCCGGCGATGGCCAGCCAACCCACGATGAAGGTGAAGGCGGTGAGCGGCATGAGCCGGCGGAGGGAGCCCATCGCCTTGAGGTCCTGCTCGTCGTTCAGGCCGTGCATCACCGAGCCGGCGCCGAGGAAGAGCAGGGCCTTGTAGAAGGCGTGGGTCACCATGAGGAAGATGGCCGCCACGTAGGCTCCGGACCCGATGGCCAGGAACATGTAGCCCAGCTGAGACACCGTCGAATAGGCCAGCACCCGCTTGATGTCGTCCTGGGCGCAGGCGGCGGTGGCGGCCACGAAGGCGGTGGCGGCCCCCACACAAGCCACGACGGTGAGAGCCGAGGAGCTGAGGCTGAGGATGGGGCTGATCCGGGCCATCAGGTAGACCCCGGCGGTGACCATGGTGGCGGCGTGGATGAGGGCCGAGACCGGGGTCGGGCCCTCCATGGCATCCAGCAGCCATGGGAACAGCGGGATCTGGGCCGACTTGCCCACCGCCCCGAGGAAGAGCAGCAGGGCGATGGCGGTGAGCGTCGTGCCCGAGAGCCGCCCGGCCGAGCCGAACACCCCCGAGTAGGTGAGGGAGTGGGTGGCCGTGAAGATGAGGAACATGGCGATCAGGAAGCCGAAGTCGCCGATCCGGTTGAACACGAAGGCCTTCTTGCCGGCGCTGGCCGCCGAGTCCCTGTCGAACCAGAAGGCGATCAGCCAGTAGGAGCAGGCGCCCACGCCCTCCCATCCCAGGAAGGACAGGACGAAGTTGTCCGCCAGGACCAGCACCAGCATGGAGAAGACGAACAGGTTGAGGTAGACGAAGAACGTCGGGAACCGCTCGTCGTGGTCCATGTAGCCGATGGAGTAGAGGTGGATGAGCATGCTCACGCCGGTTACGAACAACGCCATGGTCATCGACAGGGGATCGACCAGGAAGGCGGCGTTGACACGGAGGCCCCCCACCGGGATCCACGTGAACAGCACCTGGGTGAAGGCCCGGTGATGCGGCCCCAGGCTGGCCAGGCCGGCAAAGGTCACCACCGTGGCGACAAAGGAGGCTCCCACCGCACCGGTGGCCACCCAGCCGGCCAGGGGATTGCCCAGCCGCCGCCCGCAGGCGACCAGCAGGGCGAACCCGGCCAGAGGGAGCAGCGGGATCAGGTAGGCGGCATGGACCAGCGACGATGAGGACACGGGGGCCGGTCAGCCCTTGAGCACGTGGAAGTCGTCGGCCGTGGCAGCTGTGCGGCGGCGGCAGATGGCCACGATGATCCCCAGGCCCACGACCACCTCGGCTGCCGCCACCAACAAGACGAACAGCACCAGTGACTGGCCACCGATGTCGTCGAGCATCCGCGAGAAGGTGACGAAGGTCAGGTTCACCGCGTTCAGCATCAGCTCCACGCACATGAACATGACCAGCACGTTGCGCCGGACCAGGAGGCCGACCGTGCCGATGGTGAACAGGGCAGCCGCCAGGACCAGGTAGGGCGGCCCACCTACCATGGCCGCTCTCCGGCTTCGAGCGCTTCGGCTGCGGGTGCCTCGCCTCCGGGTGGCCCGGCTGCGGGCACCCCCGCTACGGGTGGCCCGGCTGCGGGCACCCCCGCTACGGGTGGCCCGGCTGCG
>JAVKSQ010000010.1:0-52757 GCA_039583615.1 Acidimicrobiales bacterium | reverse complement strand
CCGGCTGCGGGCACCCCCGCTACGGGTGGCCCGGCTGCGGGCACCCCCGCTACGGGTGGCCCGGCTGCGGGCACCCCTGCTGCGGGTGCCTCGCCTCCGGGTGCCTCGGGTGCCTCGGCCTCGGGTGGCGCCCCCTCCCCGGCCCTGGGCCGGCTGGGCAGGCGTCGGGACAGGACCACCGCCCCCACCACGGCGATCACCAGCAGGACCGAGGTGGCCTCGAAGGGGATCAGGTAGGTGGTGAAGATGGACCGGGCCAGCTTCTCGATGTTGCTTCCTGGCCCGCCCGCCGCGCCAGCCACCGACGGGCTGCCGGTCGCCCAGCTGGCCCGGGTGGCCAGGTACAGGATCAGGCCCAGCGCGGCCAGCCCCAGGACCACGGCCAGAGGCCGCTGGGCCGGCAGCGGGTCCCGGGCCATCATCTCCTCCCGGTCGACCCCGAGGAGCATGATGACGAACAAGAACAGCACCACGATGGCTCCGGCGTAGACGATCACCTGTACCACCGCCAGGAACTGGGCATCCTGGACAACGAACAGCACAGCCACACCGAACAGGGTCATGACCAGCATGAGGGCTGAGTGGATGGGATTGCGGGCCACCACCACCCCAATGGCCCCCGCCACCACGATGACCGCCGAGACGACGAAGGTGAACAGGTTGGACGTCACGGCCAGGAGGAGTGGGTGGACCAGGCCGCAGGCCATCAGCGGCGGTCCTTGCGGGACAGGAGGTGCGAGGCCATGACCCTGCGAATCGACAGGTTGCCGGTCGCCTCGTCGTCGGGAGGGCCCGACTGGCCGGCCTCGGCCGGGCGCACGCCGTAGCCCAGCTCGCCCGACCACTCGATCTTGCCCTCGTAGGCAGCCGAGCCGGACGGGGAGGTGGCCCGCATCCAGGCCGAGGTGCGCAGGTCGTCCCCCGGACGCCAATCCTCCCACGGCAGCTGCCTGGGCCGCCCGTCGTCGCCCACCACCAGCTCGGCCCGGGTGTAGATGGCGTCGGCCCGGTTGGTGAAGGAGAACTCGAACATCTTGGACTCGGTGATGGCCTCGGTCGGGCAGGCCTCCACGCACAGGTCGCAGTGGATGCAGCGCAGGTAATTGATCTCGTAGACGAAGCCCCAGCGCTCCCCGGGTGACACAGGGGCATCGGGGGGATTGTCAGCACCGCGGACATAGATGCAACCGGCGGGGCACACGCCGGCGCAGAGCTCGCAGCCGATGCACTTCTCCATGCCGTCCTCGTAGCGGTTGAGCACGTGGCGCCCGTGGAAGCGAGGAGGCTTGGGCCGCTTCTCGTCCGGGTAGGCCCGGGTGACCCGAGGCTTGACCATCTGGCGGAAGGTGACCCGGAAGCCGTCGAAGAACCCCATCAGGGCGGACCCCCGTGGTCGCCCACCGGGGTGCCCACCGGCAGAGGGACCGGAAGGGTGGTGGCCGCCGGCTCACCGCCGCTGGCCCGCCCCACCTGCATGGAGCGGGACAGGGCCAGCGCCACCAGGAGGCACCCGCCGATGATGGCCAGGCCCCAGTAGACGTTCACCAGCATGCCCCCCACCACCAGCAGCCAGGCGAGGGACAGCGGGATCAAAGCCTTCCAGCCCAGGTCCATCAATTGGTCGTAGCGCAGCCTGGGCAGGGTGGCCCGCAGCCAGACGTAGGCGAAGAGGAAGGCCACGGTCTTGCCGAGGAACCACAAGATGGGCCACAACCAGCGCACCACGTGGGGGGCAGGGCCCTCCGGGCCGCCGAAGAACAAGGTCACCACCACCGCCGACATGGTGATGGTGTTCATGAACTCGGCGAGGAAGAACAAGGCGAAGCGCACCGACGAGTACTCGGTGTGAAATCCTCCCACCAGCTCCTGCTCGGCCTCGACCAGGTCGAAGGGCGGACGGTTCATCTCGGCGGTGACCGCCACCAAGAAGATGAGGAAGGGGACTATCCCCAGGCGCAGGACGTTCCAGTCCGGCACCAGGCCGTAGAGGTGGCGGCTCTGGTCGGCCACGATCTCCCGGGTGGACAGTGACCCGGTGATAAGCACCACCGCGGCCACCGACAGCCCCATGGCCGCCTCGTAGGAGACCATCTGGGCCGAGGCCCGCACCGAGCCCAGGAGCGGGTACTTGGAACCCGACGACCATCCGGCCAGCATCACCCCGTAGACCGAGACCGCCGACATGGCCAGGAGGAACAGGATCCCGATGGGCGGGTCCGCCACCTGCAGCTCGGTGGTGTGGCCGAGGATGGTGACCACCCCGCCCACCGGCACTATGGCGAAGATGAGAAAGGCGGGCACGGCCGACAGGTAGGGGGCCAGGTGGAAGACCCGGCGGTCGGCTTGGTCGGGCAGCAGGTCCTCCTTGAAGAACAGCTTGACCCCGTCGGCCAGGCTCTGGAGGATGCCCCACGGGCCGGCCCGGTCGGGCCCGATGCGGTTCTGCATGTCCGAGATCACCTTGCGCTCGGCCCAGATGAGCATGAGGACCGAGACCAGCAGGGCCACGAAGGCAACCAGGACCTTGACTATGACGATGATCACGACGGCCAGGGTCAGGCCGTGGGCAAAGAGCGGATCGCCCATCAGGCCGTCTCCAGCCGCACGTCGGTGACCGGGGCACAGGCGTCGATCAGGTCCGACGCTCGATGGCCCTCCTCGCCGGCCAGGTTGAACGCCATGGCCGCCACGCCCCGCGGGACCAGAGGGGTGGCCTCCACGGTGGTCACGAAGCTGGCGCGCGGAGACCTGATCCGGACCTTGTCACCGGTGCCGATTCCCAGCCGGTCGGTGTCGTAGGGGTTGGCCCGCAGCACCTGAGCCGGCGCCAGGGGGGCGAGCGAGGGACAGGCCTGGACCAGGGTGCCGTGGTCGTAGAGGCTCCGCCCCGACACCAGGCGGAGCGAGTAGCCGTCCAGGCGGGGCACCTCCCCACCCGCTGGGCCGGGGCTGAAGCGCAGCAGGGGCGGGCGGCGGGGCCCGACGGGCGGGACCGCTGGCTGGCCCGCCGACCGGGGAGGGGCGGGATGGCGGTCGGGCGGCTCGACCACCCCCTGGCCCTTGGTCGGCCCGTGGACGCGGACGGCGCCGATCCCCGGGGTGGCCATGGGGTCGAGGGTCTTGGCTGGTCGTTCCAGGTGGACACCAGACGCCGGCAGGGGGGCGACGACCCCGTCAGCCGCCCCCGGCGCAGCCAGCACCGCCCAGGTGATCCCGGTGTGCGACGGGGCCATCCGCTCGATCTCGTCCCAGATGGACTCCAGCGACTCCAGGCCCAGGTCGGCGCCCATCGCCCAGGCCAGCTGCACGGCGATCATCCAGTCGGGCCTGGCCACGCCGGGCGGGACGACCTTCTGGGACAGGCGGGAGATCCTGCCTTCCAGGTTGGTGGTGGTACCCGGTCGCTCGGCGTAGGTGGCCGCCGGCAGCACCACGTCGGCTTGGCG
Organism: Acidimicrobiales bacterium; assembly: GCA_039583615.1. Taxonomy (GTDB): domain Bacteria; phylum Actinomycetota; class Acidimicrobiia; order Acidimicrobiales; family QHCF01; genus QHCF01. The sequence goes on along the minus strand of JAVKSQ010000010.1, from coordinate 49,311 downwards.
GGACGAGTCAGTGAGGAAGGCGTCGACCGCCACCACCAACCCGGCCGCGTCCAGCGCCTGGGTGGCCAGGCTCCGGTCGGGGAAGTCCGAGAGCGGGTCGGCCCCCACCAGCACCAGGGCTCCCATGTCCCCCCTGGCGGCGGCGGCCAGCATGGCGGTGCAGTCGCGGCCCCGCCCGGAGGGCACCGACCCCCACCCCTCGGCCCACCACTGCCTGCCGGCGTCGAGGGACACCCGGCCGGGCAGGACGCCGGGGGCCAGGCCCATGTCCAGGGCGCCCAGCACGTTGGCCCGGCGCAGGCCGGGAAGGAACCGGGCAGCGGGCAGGGCCTCGGCCAAGACGCCGACCGCCTCGGCCACCGCCGACGCCGAGTCGGCGAGCGATGGACGGCCCACCACCACCACCACGCCCTCACCTCGGTCCGCACCTGCCCCGGCGTCTCCCAACAGCCCGGCGGCCGGGGAGCCGGCTGGGGAGCCAGAGACCACCTCGCGAGCCAAAGCGGCCACCTCGCCGGGACGGTAGGTGAGCGACGCCGCGGCCAGGGGGGTCATGGCCGTAGCGACCGGCGTCAGCTCGACCACCTTCACCTTGCCCTCCCGGACCGCTCCCCGCAGGCGCAAGAAGAGGACCGGCAGCTCCTCTCGCAGGTCAGGAGCGAGGAGGATCACCGTGTCGGAGGAGCACGCCTGGTCGATGGTGGCCCGGGGCAAGCCCAGGACCACCTCGGCCGGCAGCCCGTCGCCCAGCTGGGCATCCACCGAGTCGGTGCCAATGACCGCCTTGGCCAGCTTGGCCCAGGTGTAGGCGTCCTCGTTGGCCAGGCGCGCCCCCCCGATGACCCCGATCGCTTCGGGGCCGTGCAGCTTCCTCACCTCCTCCAGCCCCCTGGCCGCCTTCTCCAGGGCCTCGGGCCAGGCTGCCTCGACCAGCTGGCCGTCGCGGCGCACCAATGGTCGGGTCACCCGCTCCTCGCTGTTGACCGCCTCGAAGCCGAAGCGGCCCTTGTCGCACAGCCAGCTCTGGTTCACCGGCTCCGAGTCGATCCCCAGGTAACGGATCAGGCGGTCGGACGACGACTGAACCGCCATCCGGCAACCTACCGAGCACCATGTGCAGGTGCTCTCCACCTGCTCGAGGTCCCAGGGGCGGGCCCGGAACCGGTACGGAGCGGCGGTGAGAGCCCCCACTGGGCAGATCTGGACGGTGTTGCCGCTGAAGTAGGAGGCGAAGGGCCGGTCGGGAAAGGTGTTTATCTGTATATGGTCGGCGCGGCCGATGAACTGGATGAGCGGGTCGCCGGCCACGTCGTCGGCAAAGCGGGTGCAGCGGTCGCACTGGATGCACCGCTCCCGGTCCAGGTCGACCAGGGCGGAGATGGCGATCGGCTTCTCGAAATGGCGCTTCTCCTCCACGAAGCGACTCTCCCCCGGTCCATAGGTGAGGGTCTGGTCCTGCAGCGGGCACTCCCCGCCCTTGTCGCACACCGGGCAGTCGAGCGGGTGGTTGGCCAGGAGGAACTCGAGCACCGCGTGCTGGGCCCGACCCACCTTGGCCGAGGTGGTGACCACCTCCTGGCCGTCGTCCACCGGCAAGAAGCACGCCGGCTGGAGAGCAAAGCCCCGGGGGCCCTTCACCTCCACCAGGCACATCCGGCACATGCCCACCGAGCGCATCCGGGGGTGGTAGCAGAACCTCGGTATGTAGGTACCGGCCCGCTCGGCCGCCGCGATGATCATCTCCCCCTTGCGGGCCGGTACCTCCCGGCCGTCCAGGGTGATGGTCAGGTCGTCGGCCGGTGCCGGTGCGGTATCAGGCATAGGGGCAGCCGCCCTCTTTGATGTGGGTGAGGAAGTCGTCCCTGAACAAGCGGATCCCCGAGACGATGGGCGGCGGTATCGACGGGCCGAGGGGACAGATCGTCGTCTGCTCGGGAGGCCAGTAGTGCAGGCCCGGCGAGATGCCGTCGCACACGTCCATGAGCAGGTCGAGGTCCTCCTCCCGGCCCGACCCTGCCTCGATGCGACGCATTATCTTCTCCAGCCAGCCGCTTCCCTCCCGGCACGGCGTGCACTGGCCGCAGGACTCCCGGTGGAAGAAGCGGGTGATCCGCCAAGCGGCCCGCACCACGCAGGTCGAGTCGTCCATCACCACCACCGAGCCGGAGCCGAGCATGGAGCCGGCCTTGCCCACCTCGTCCTGGCGAAGGGGAAGGTCGGCCTGCTCGGCGCCGAGCCAGGGGGAGGACGCCCCCCCGGGGATGAAGCCCTTGAGGCGGCGGCCCTCCCGCAGCCCCTGACCGTAGGCCGGGGCGTAGATGAGGTCGGAGAAGGTGGTCTTGGCCATCTCCACCTCGAAGTTCCCCGGCCGGCGGACGTGGCCGGAGAGGGCGAACATGCGGGTGCCGGTGGAGGACTCCTCGCCCAGGGCCGCGAAGGCATCCCCCCCGTGCAGGATGATCCACGGCACGTTCGACATGGTCTCGACGTTGTTGACCACGGTGGGCTCGCCGTACAGGCCGATGGCAGCCGGAAAATAGGGGGGCTTGATCCGGGGGAAGCCCCGCTTGCCCTCCAGGCTCTCCAGCAGCCCCGTCTCGTCGCCGCAGATGTAGGCACCGGCGCCGGGGTGGACCACCACGTCCAGCGAGAAGCCGGAGCCGAAGATGTCCCGTCCCACCGCGCCGTGGCGGTAGGCCTCGTTGAGGGCCTCCTGGAGGCGTTCCAGGCCCAGGGCGAACTCGCCACGCACGTAGATGAACACCTGGGTGGCCTGGATGGCGTAGGCGGTTATGAGAGACCCCTCGATGATCTGGTGAGGATCGCGTTCGAGCAGCACGTGGTCCTTGAAGGTGGCCGGCTCGCTCTCGTCCCCGTTGACGACCAGGTAGCGGACGGGGGCGGGGCGCAGCATCGACCACTTGCGCCCGGCAGGGAACCCGGCCCCTCCCCGGCCCAGGAGGCTGGCCTTGTTGACCTCCTCGGCCACGTCCTCGGGGTGCATGGACAGGGCCCGGCGCAACCCGCGGTAGCCACCCGTGGCCAGGTAGCGCTGCAGGGTGTAGGAGTCCTCCAGGTCCAGGCGGGCGGTGACGATCCGGGGATGCTCGGTGATGGTCACGACCGGCTGTCCTGGCGCTGCTCGGCGGCCTCCCGGGCGGCCTTGCGCTCGGCGATGGCCTGGTCGGCGGCAGCCCGCTCGGCCGCCACCACCTCAGCCGGGACGGCCAGACCACCCTCCCGGTCCACCTGGTTGAGCACACCGTGGGGCGGCACCACCTCGGCCAGGCGCCCCGACCGCAGGTCCTCGACCAGGGCGTCGAATCCCTCGTTGCCCACCTTGGGGAAGTAGCGGTAATTGACCTGCAGGCAGGGAGCCTCGTCGCACAAGGCGATGCACTCCACCTCCTCCAGGCTGAACTCGCCGTCGAGCGTGGTCGTACCCACCCTGGCCGCGAGGTGGCGCTCGGCGTGGGCCAGCAGCTCGTAGGCTCCGTTGAGCAGGCAGGCGATGTTGGTGCAGATCGAGATCAGGTGGCGGCCGACCGGCTCGGTGTGGAGCATGTCGTAGAAGCTGACCGTGCCCAGCACCTCGGCCGGGGTGAGGTCCAACAGCTCGGCCACGTGCTCCATGGCCTCAGGGGTGACCCAGCCGTCCTGGGCCTGGGCCAGATGGCAGATCGGCACCAGAGCCGACCGGGGCTGGGGGTAGAGGGCCATCAGGGCCTTGGCCCGGGCGACCAGCTCGGCGCTGAGACGGGCCATCAGCGGTCCACCTCGCCCATCACCGGGTCCACCGAGGAGATCACCGCCACCGCGTCGGCAATCAGGCCACCGCGCATCATGGTGTCCAGGCTCTGGAGGTTGACGAACGACGGGCCCCTGATGTGGAGGCGGTAGGGCTTGGAGGACCCGTCCGACACCAGGTAGCACCCCAGCTCTCCCCGAGGTGACTCCACGGCCACGTAGACCTCGCCCTCGGGCACCTTGAAGCCCTCGGTGAAGATCTTGAAATGATGGATGAGCGCCTCCATCGACTCGTCGATGCGGGCCCTGGGTGGCGGGGTCACCTTCTTGTCCTGCACCCGGTAGTCGCCGGCCGGCATGCGCTCGACCACCTGGCGGAGTATCCCGATGGACTCCCGCATCTCGTTGAGCCTCACTGCGTAGCGGTCGAAGGTGTCGCCGTAGGTGCCCACCACCACGTCGAAGTCGACCTGGTCGTAGAAGAGGTAGGGCAGGGTCCGGCGCAGGTCCCACGGCACCCCGGCGGCCCGCAGTATGGGCCCGGTGGCCGACAGGGCCAGGGCCTGCTCGGCGGTGATGGCGCCCACCCCCTCCGTACGCTCCTTGAAGATGGGCTGGCCGGTGAAGATGTCGTCGTACTCCTCCAGGCGGGGCAGGACGGCGTCGCAGATGGTCGCCACGTCGTCCTGCCACCCGTCGGGCAGGTCGGCCGCCACCCCGCCCGGACGGATGTAGTTGTGGTTCATGCGCAGGCCGGTGACCTTCTCGAAGAAGGCCAGCACCATCTCACGCTCCCGGAAGCCGTAGATCATCATCGAGGTGGCACCCAGGTCCATCCCGTTGGTGCCCATCCAGATCAGGTGGGAGGAGAGCCGGTTGAGCTCGGCCATGAGCATGCGGATCCAGGTGGCCCGGGCCGGCACCTCGATCTCGAGCAGGGCCTCGGTGGCCATCGAGAAGACCAGCTCGTTGGCCAGCGGACACAGGTAGTCCATCCTGGTGACGTTGGTGGCGCCCTGCAGGTAGGTCAGCGCCTCCCCCGTCTTCTCCATACCAGTGTGCAGGTAGCCCATCACCGGCTTGGTGCCCAGCACCGTCTCGCCGTCCAGCTCCATCATGAGACGCAGCACCCCGTGGGTGGAAGGGTGCTGGGGCCCCATGTTGATGACCATGGTGTCGCCCTCGCCTGCCTCCACGCTGATGTCAGCCTGGTCGCCGGCGGCGCCCGGGGGCTGGCCCCGAGTGACCGGGCCCCCGGCCGACTGGCCCTCTGACTGGGTCACGGCCGGGGGCCCGGGGCTTCCTTGAACTGGACCGGCACCTTGCCCACCGCGTAGTCCTTGCGGAGGGGATGGCCCTCCCAGTCGTCGGGCATCAGGATCCGGGTCAGGTCGGGATGTCCGTCGAAGCAGATCCCCAGCAGGTCATAGGCCTCGCGCTCCATGGCCGCCACGCCCGGGTAGCGGTCGGTGAGCGAGGCCACATGGGGGTCGCTCTCCGGGACCTGGACTCGCAACCTGACCCGGCGGCGCTGCTCGAGGGACACCAGGTTCACCACCACCTCGAAGCGCTCCGGGACCACGCCGGACGGCAGCTGGCGCCCGGGATGGGTCAGGTAGTCCACCGCGCACAGGTCGGCGCACATCTCGAAGCCCTCTCCGGCCAGCACGGCGGCCAAGGTGGGGTACTCCACTCGGGACGGGTGCAGCACCTGCTGGCCCCGGGACCAGCTGACCGGCGCACCATGAGAGACATCGGCCTCGGGGACATCGGCCTCGGAGACGTCTGACGTCGCGTCGGCCATCACCGCGGGGTCCCGACGCTGACCGCGATGGGCTGGTCAGCCGCCCGGTCGGGGAGGCCGGCGCCCACCTGCAGCCCTGCCCCGGCGCCCGTCGCCCGGCGGCGCCGGCTGATGGCACCGGTGCGGATCTGCTCGTGGAGAGTCAGGATGGAATGGAGCAGGGTCTCCGGCCCCGGGGGGCACCCAGGGCTGTACACGTCGACCGGCACCACCTGATCGACGCCCTGGACGATGGCGTAGTTGTTGAACATGCCGCCGGTCGAGGCGCACACTCCCATGGAGATGACCCACTTGGGCTCCATCATCTGGTCGTAGACCTGACGCAGCACCGGTGCCATCTTCTGCGAGACCCGGCCGGCCACGATCATCAGGTCGGCCTGGCGGGGCGAGGCCCGGAAGACCTCCATCCCGAACCGGCTGATGTCGAAGTCGGCCGCCCCCGTCGCCATCATCTCGATGGCGCAGCAGGCCAGGCCGAAGGTGGCGGGCCAGACGCTGTTGCGCCGCGCCCACTTGACCAGCTCTTCCAGGGGGGCGGTGAGGAAGTTGTGGTTGAGGCTCTCGAGGCCCATGGGTCAGCTCCGCTCAGGCGGCCTCGTCGGCCGGCCGCCGGTACCGGCGCACCGTCGACTCCGTGGTCCTCTCGGAGGGAGCGGCTGGCCGCAGTCGCTTCACGGGGCCCCAGTCGAGGGCGCCGTTGCTGATCAGGTACATGAAGGCGGCGAAGACGGCGGCCGCGAACACCAGCATCTCGACCAGGCCGAAGGTGCTCAGCTCCCGGTAGATCACCGCCCACGGGTAGAGGAACACGATCTCTATGTCGAAGACGATGAAGATCATCGCCACCAGGTAGAACCGGACGGGGAAGCGCTCGGCCGGCCCCCGCTCGGGCACGATGCCGCACTCGTAGGGCTCGGTCTTGGCGGGCGTCGGTTTGCGGGGGGCCAGCAGGGTGGAGGCCAGGAAGGACAGCCCGGCGAAGAGCGTCGCCAGCACCATCAGGGCGAAGATCGGCAGGTACTGCACCTCCGCCGTTCTACCACGTCGCGGGCGGCGCCGGTCGCCCGCCTCGCTTCCCAGGCGCAACGATGGGACCGGCCGCCCAGACGGCCGTCGCAGAGCCGACGGTGGCTCCACCTCGCCTCCCGGCCGGGCGGCTGGGAGCCTTCTGGTAGCCGGAGCGGTACAGTCGCAAGTGGGTGCGGGCCTGTGCTCGCTCCCCTTCCAATTTTCGAGAAAGGTCTTGGTGAGCCCAACCTCGACGTGCCATGACGTGCTGGTGGTGGGGGGCGGGCCAGCCGGGGCTGCCTGCGCCTACTGGCTGGCCACTGCCGGCCATGACGTGGTCCTGGTGGAGAAGAAGCGGTTCCCCCGGGTGAAGACCTGCGGGGACGGCCTGACCCCCCGGGCGGTACGCCAGCTGGAGGACATGGGCCTGGGCTCTGCCCTCGGCGCCCACCACCGCTTCGACGGGCTGCGGGCGCTGGCCTTCGGCAAGGCCCTGGAGCTGCGCTGGCCGTCGCATCACGACTTCCCCTCCTACGGCTACGTGGTGACCCGCCACGACCTGGACCAGCTGGTGGCCGAGCGGGCCGAGCGGGCGGGGGCCGCCGTGTGGCAGGGAGCCGAAGCCACCGCCCCGGTGGTGGAGGGCCCGGTGGTGAGGGGGGCGGTGGTCAGCCGAGGTGGCGAGGTCTCAGAGGTCCGGGCGCGCCAGGTGGTGGTGGCCGACGGGGCCAACTCCCGCTTCGGGCGGGCGCTGGGGACGGCGAGGGACAAGGGGTGGCCGCAGGGCATGGCCATCCGGGGCTACTTTCGCTCGCCCCGCCACGACGAGCCCTGGATCGAGTCCCACCTCGACATCCGGGATCGGGCCGGCCACGTCCTGCCCGGCTATGGCTGGGTCTTCCCGGTGGGCGACGGCCGGGTCAACGTCGGCATCGGCCTGCTGTCGACCTCGCCCCGCTGGAAGGCAGTGAACACCACGCACCTGATGGAGGCCTTCGTGGAGGCGGTGCCGGCCTCCTGGGGCATCTCCCCGGCGACGGCCTGCGGACCGCCCACCGGAGGGCGACTGCCAATGGGACTGTCGGTGAGCCCCCGGGTGGGCCCGGGCTGGCTGGTGGTGGGTGACGCCGGAGGGTCGATCAACCCGTTCAACGGCGAGGGCATCGCCTACGCCTACGAGACGGGCCGCCTGGCTGCCGGCCAGCTGACCCCGGCCCTGGCCGGGGGGTCGGCCGAGGGCCGCCAGGGTCTGGTGCTGGACGGCTACCGCTGTGCCCTGGAGGCGCAGTACGGGCTGTACTACAGGGTGGCCCGGGCCTTCGTGCGGCTCATCGGACGGCCGCGGCTGATGCGAGCCATGGTGGGTACGGGCATGCACAGCGCCACTCTCATGGAGTGGGTGATGCGCATCATGGCCAACCTCCTGCGCCCCGACCAGTGGGGCCCGGCTGAGGCCGCCTACCGGGCGGTGGCCGCCCTGGCTCGTCTGGCGCCCGAGGCCGGCCCGCCCGGCGGGGACGGGGACGGTGCGGGTGCTGGGGCAGGAGCCGGGTAGCGCCAAGTGGCAGCGTCGGGGCCGGCGCCGGGGACGGTGCGGGTGCTGGGGCAGGAGCCGGGTAGCGCCAAGTGGCAGCGTCGGGGCCGGCTGGGGTCAGGAGCTCGGTCGTTCTTCGGACATTTCGGAGCGCCCCTCGTCCTTCGGACGCCAAGACGCGCCTTTCGTAGGGAATTGGTCCAAAGAACGGGACGGTCGGCCGGCGGCCACCGCCCGGGCCGCCGCCGCCGCCGCCTCCAGCGTCAGCTCGTAGTCCTCGGCGCCATGGACCAGGCTCGGGAAGGCCACCTCGTACGGCCCGGGGGCGAGGGCCACGCCGCTGGCCAGCATGGCCCGGAAGAAGGGCGCGTAGAGACCGGTCGCGGCCGATGCCCTGGCCCCGTCGAAGCTGGTCACCGGCGCCTCGGCGAAGAACAGCCCGAGGAGGGGACCGACCACGGGCACCTGGACGGCCACTCCGGCATCGCCCAACGCCACGGCCAGGTCGCCACCCAGCCGGGCCACCACGGTCGACAGAACGCGGTAGGCGTCGTCGTCCAGGTAGCCCAGCACGGCCAGGCCGGCGGCGGTGGCCACCGGGTTCCCCGAGAGGGTCCCGGCCTGGTACACCGGTCCGTCGGGGGCCAGCACCTCCATCACCTCCCGCCGCCCGCCGAAGGCGCCCATCGGCAGTCCCCCGCCGATCACCTTGCCAAAGCACCACAGGTCGGGCTGGACGCCGGTCAGCTGGCTGGCTCCGCCCCTGGCCACCCGGAAGCCGGTGATGACCTCGTCGAAGACCAGCAGCGCCCCGCTGGCGTCGCAGGCCCGCCGCAGGCCCTCGAGGAACCCGACCTGCGGAGCCACCAAGCCCATGTTGGCCGCCACCGGCTCGACGATGACGCAGGCCACGTCCGCGCCGACCTGGGGCACCTGGTTGTAGGGGACGACCAGCGTGTGGGCCACCGCCGCCGGTGGCACCCCGGCCGAGTCGGGCAGGCCGAGGGTGGCCACCCCGCTGCCTCCCCCCGCCAGCAGAGCGTCGCTGTGGCCGTGGTAACACCCGGCGAACTTGACCACCCCGGGTCGCCCGGTGAAGCCGCGCGCCACCCGGACAGCGCTCATGGCCGCCTCGGTGCCACTCGAGACCAAGCGGACCAGCTCGCAGCGGGGCACCCGCTCGCAGATGGCCTCGGCCAGGAGCACCTCGCGCTCGGTGGGGGAGCCGAAGGTCGTCCCGTCCCCCGCCGCCCGGGCGACAGCCTCCACCACGGCGGGGTGGGCGTGGCCGAGGATCGACGCCCCGTAGGACTGGACGTAGTCGAGGAGCCGCCTCCCCTCCACGTCCCAGACATGGGCGCCGCGTCCCCGGGCCACGAAGTAGGGCGCCCCTCCCACCGAGTTGAAGGCCCGCACCGGGGAGTTGACGCCTCCCGGCGTGACCGCCCGAGCCCGGAGCTCGAGGCCGGCGTTGGTCAGGCCGGGCGGGACCAGCGGCCGACCGCCGGGTTGGGCCACCGGCCGACCTTGGGGCGGAGGTGGCCGCTCAGCCACCCAGCATCTCGGCCAGCTCGGCCGCCAGGTAGGTGAGGATGATGTCAGCTCCGGCCCGCTTGATGGCGCTGACCTGCTCCAAGGCTACTGCCGGGCCGTCGATCCAGCCGCGATCGGCCGCCGCCTTCACCATGGCGTACTCCCCGCTGGTGTGGTACGCCGCCACCGGGACGTCGACCATCCGGGCCACATCGACGATCACGTCCAGGTAGGCAAGAGCCGGCTTGACCATCACCATGTCTGCCCCCTCGGCCAGGTCGAGGGCCACCTCGGCCCGTGCCTCTCGCCGGTTGCGGGGGTCCTGCTGGTAGCCCCGGCGGTCGCCGCCTTTGGCGATGCTCACCTCCACCGCCTCCCGGAAGGGCCCGTAGAGAGACGACGCGTACTTGGCCGCGTAGGCCAGGATGGCCACCTCGGGGTGGCCGGCCGCGTCCAGGGCGGCTCTGATGGCCGCCACCTGGCCGTCCATCATCCCGCTGGGAGCGACCAGGTCGACCCCGGCCTCGGCCTGGGCCGCCGCCACCCGGCCATAGAGGTCCACAGTGGCGTCGTTGTCCACCGCAGCCGACGGGGTGAGGACCCCGCAGTGGCCGTGGTCGGTGTACTCGTCCAGGCACAGGTCGGCCATGAGGACCATCTCGTCGCCCAGCTCCTCCCGCAGCTCCCGCAGGGCGCGCTGGGCGATGCCGTCGGGCGCCCACGCCTGCGAGCCGGTGGCGTCCCGCCGCTCCGGGATGGCGAAGAGGATCAGGGCCGGGACGCCGAGGGAGGCCAGCCGATGACCCTCCTTGACCAGCGAGGTGGTGGTGTGCTGGACGACCCCGGGCATGGCCCCTACCGGTTGGGGGCCGTCGAGCCCCTCCCGCACGAAGACCGGCGCCACCAGGTCGTCCACCGACAGGCGCGTCTCGGCCACCAGGCGGCGCAGGGCCGGGGTCCGGCGCAGCCGGCGCAGGCGGCGAGCCGGGAAGCTCATGTCGGCCGAGCCTACGCCAGGCCCTCTCTCATCCGGTCCCGGCCAGAGCCGCGCCACCAGCGCCCTGCCGCCGGGTTCAGCGAGGGGCCAGTCAGGCCTCCTGCGGGCGACGGCGTCGCCGCCGGGTGCCCCGCAGGACGAGGGCTCCCTGGCCGACCGCCACCACCGAGGCGGCCAGCAGCCCGGCGGTGGCTCCGGCCGCCTCGGGCCCGGCTGGCAGGGCGGCCCGGATGACGAGGAGGGGCACGGTGAAGCCGATGGCGGCGACTGATCCCAGACCCATCAGGGACCTGCGGTCCAGGCGGTGCACGGGCGAGCCGCCACCCAGGCGCCGGACCAGCCAGGTGGTGAGCGTGATGCCCACTGGCTTGCCGACCAGGCGCGCCACCACCACCGCGGTGAAGACCCCCAGGGCGGCGGGACTGCCCAGCCCCGAGCCGAAGAAGCTCAACCCGACGTTGGCCACCGCGAAGACCGGCAGGACCACCACGTTCACCCACGGCTCCAGGCGTCGCTCCCAGCGCCGGACGCTCGGGGCTGCCTCCCGGCCATGGCCCTGCCGGCGGGGCCGGCCCCTCGGCACCAGGGCGCCGATGGCGGCCCCGACCACCGACGCCTCCACCCCCGCTCGGAGCAAGGCCCACCAGGCCGCCATCCCCACCAGGAGCAGGGGCCAACCCGGCGGCTCCCACCTAAGCCGAGCTGCCCCCATGGCGATCAGGCACCCGAGGCCGCCCAGCAGCCAGCCGGGGCTGGTTCGCTGGCTGTAGAAGACGACGAGCACGATGATGGACAAGATGTCGTCGGCCACGGCCAGGGTCATCAGGAAGGTCCGGGCCCGGGCCGACGCCCCCCGCCCCAGCAGAGCGAGGGCCCCCAGGGCAAAGGCCACGTCGGTTGCCATCGGGATGCCCCATCCGTGGCTCCCCTGGCGCCCGGCCACCAGGGCGGCGTAGATGAGCGCCGGCACGGCCATGCCGCCCACGGCTGCCAGGACCGGCACTGCCGCCCGCCGCCAGGTGCGGAGCTGGCCGGCCACCACCTCCCGGCGGATCTCCAGGCCCACACCGGCGAAGAAGCCCAGCATGAGTCCCTCGTTCACCCAGTCTCGAACCGACAGGTCCACCCCCAAGGCACGCGACCACGGGGCCAGGGCGTCCCACAGGCGCAGGTAGGAGTGAGTGCCCGGCCAGTTGGCCCAGGCCAGGGCGACCGCCGAAGCGACGCTGAGGGCAACGCCGCCGGCCCGGTCACCCCTCAGGGCCTCGGCTGCCCGGGCCCGGCGGCCTGGAACGGGAGGCTGGTGACTGGCCAAGTCGTCTCCGATCGCGAGGGTTCCTCGCCGACCAGACTTCCCGGCACACCCGGCTGCGATGCTAGCCAGATCGGCTCGGTGCCGCCACCTGGGCGCCGCCCTAGGGTGCATCGCGATGCCCAGGGTGGTCGGGGCCCTCGCCGGGGCGGTCAGGGAGGTGGTCAGAGTGGACCGCGCCAAGCTGTCAGGCGGGCCCGCCCTGCGGGCCTCGCTGGGCATGGCCATCCCCTTGGTGGCAGGAGAGGCTGCCGGTCACCTCCTCGTCAGTGTCACCGCCGCCATCGGAGCCCTGGCGGGTGGCCTGGCGTCGTTGCAGGGCACCTACCGCAGCCGGGCCGGCCTGGTGGTCATGGCCAGCACCGGCATGGGCCTGTCCGCCCTGGTCGGGACCACGGTGGGCCACGTGGCGGGGGTGGACATCGCTCTCGTGGCCGCCTGGGGCCTGGCTGCCGGCCTGCTGGTGGTCTTCGGCCAGGCGGCCACCGTCGTCGGCCTCCAATCGGTGGTGGGCCTGCTGGTCTTCAGCCAGTTCACCCTCAGCCTGCGGGAGGCCGCCGTCCGGGCTGGTCTGGTGGTTGCCGGCGGGGTCCTGCAGGCCCTTCTGGTGGCCGTGGTGTGGCCCCTCCGGCGGTTCCCGGCCGAGCGGATGGCCCTGGCCTCTGCCTACCGTCAGCTGTCCGGGTACGCCCGCACCGTCGTCGGCTCCCCGACCTCTCTGCTGGGGCCGGGCGTTCTCGACGACTTGGGCACCGCCTTGCGAGACCCCCAGCCCTTCGGGGCCCGAGCGGAGATGGCCGCCTACCAGGGTCTGGTCGACCAGGCCGAACGGGTCCGCCTGGCCCTGGCCAGTCTGGCCACGGCGCCCCAGCGGCTGTCGGCGGCCGGCGCCGGAGATGCCGCCAGCGCCCTGGACACAGCCGCCGGGGCGGCCGCTCGCCTGCTCGCAGCAGTGGCTGAGGCGCTGGAGACGGCCCGGGGAGCCAGGCCCTCCCCGCAGGATTGGGCCGCATTGGACCAGGCCATCGACCGGCTGCGGACCACCGCCGAGGGCGGTGATCGATCTCCCGGCGGATGGCGGGAGGCGGTGCTGCGCCAGGCGCATGCCAGTTGCGAGGCTCTCGCCGGGCAGCTGCGGTCCATCGTCCGCCTGGCCGGTGTCCCGGCTGGAGAGGAGGCTGACCTCTACGAGGACCTGAGGGCCGCCAGCCAGCCAGGTTCGGGTGTCGGGACCTGGCGGCGATGCTCCACCCGGACCCTGCCGGTGAGGGAGACCCTCCAGGCCGTCCGGGCCAATCTCACCCTCGAGTCCGAGGGTTGCCGCCATGCCATCCGGCTGGCCGCGGCGCTGGCTCTGGCCCAGGCGATCTCCCACCTGTTCCCGCTCGGCCACGGGTACTGGCTGCCCCTGACCGTGGTGATCGTCCTCAAGCCAGACTTCGCCGCCACCTTCACCCGGGGGGTGGCCCGCTGCCTGGGCACCCTGGCCGGAGCCGGCCTGGTGACCGCGGTGGTGGCCACCCTGCGGCCAGGGGCGACCGGCTTGGTGGTGCTGACGCTGGTCCTCTATTGGGCAGCCGTCACCTTCCTGCTGGCCAACTACGCCGTGTTCAGCGTCTGCGTCGCCGCCCTGGTCGTGACCCTGCTGGGCTTCACCGGCCAGCCCGAGCTGTCCCTGGCTGCCGATCGGAGCTTCTACACCGTCCTGGGCGGTGCCCTGGCCCTCTTGGCCTACGCCCTCTGGCCGACCTGGGAGCGGGCGGTGGTCCGTGATCGCCTGGCCCGCCTGGTGGAGGCGGACGGCCGCTACGGAGAGGCGGTGCTGGAGGCCTGGGCCGATCCAGCCGTGGCCGACCCAGCCGCCCTGCACCACGACAGGTTGCAGGCCCGGCTGGCCCGGTCCAATGCCGAGGCATCCGTCGACCGCTGGATGGCCGAGCCCGCCGCTCAGGGTCTCAGCCCCGACCTGGCCAGAGGGATCCTTGCTGCGGTACGCCCCTACGTGCAGGCGGTTCTAACCCTGCACCTCCACCTGCCGCCAGCCGGTCCGCCCAGGCCGGAGGTCGGCGCGCTGGCCAACCAGGTGCGCCGGGCCACGGCCGCGGTGGCCGCCGTGCTGCGCCGCGGCTCCTCGACTCAGCCCCTTCCCCCGCTGCGGACCGTACAGCTCAACCTGGCTGCCCAGCTCGGGGCCAGTCCCACCCACCGGGATGGGGCGGCGCTGGACGACCAGACGGTGGTGCTGGTCAGCGAGACCGATGCCATGGTCAACGCCGTGGACACCCTTGGAGATCTGGCCGGGCTGCAGCCGACTCCCGGACCAGGGCCACCGGCCGGGCTGCAGCCGACTCCCCGGCCAGGGCCACCGGCCGGGCCCGGCTGAGCTTCCAGCGGGCGCCAGGGCGGGCGCTACGAGCAGCGGGAGGGCTGGATCGCCGAGTCGCTCGGCACCCGCGGCTACCCTGACCGGCCGGCGGGACCAGCCACCCCCCGACCGGCGAGGGCGCTCACCAGAGCGGCCACCAGACCGTCGAGGCTGTGGTCCTCGGCTACCACGTCCACGTGGAGACCGGCATCTCGGGCGGTGGCGGCGGTGATCGGCCCGATGCAGGCCACCACCGGAGGCACGGCTCCCGGGCCGGCCACCTCGAGGAAGCCGGTGACGGTGGACGACGAGGTGAAGGCGACGGCGTCGGCACCAGCCAGGGAGGCCAATGCGCCGGGCGAGGGCCGAGGGCGGCCAGTGCGGTAGGCCTCCACCACGTCCACCTCCCAGCCCATCGCCCGGAGTCCCTCGGGCAGCACCTCCCGAGCGGCCGCCGCCCGGGGCAGGAGCACCCGGCCGCCGCCCTCCCCTGGCGGCGGAAAGGCCTCCAGGAGGGCCTCGGCCACGAAGCGCTCGGGCACCAGGTCAGCCTGCAGCCGGTGCTCGCCCAGGGCAGCTGCGGTCCCCGGCCCGATGGCCGCCAGTCGAGCGCGCCCCAGGTCCCGGGCGTCGCGCAGCAGGCCCATCAAGGAGGCCACCGCATTGGCCGACGTGAACACCACCCAGTCGTAGGTGGCCAGCCGTGCCACCGCCGCCCGCAGCTGCTGACCGCCGTCGGCCGGCTCGCCGATCTCGATCACCGCCACCTCCACCGCCTCCGCCCCGCGATCCCGCAGGCGCTGCACCAGAGCTGGCGCCTGGCCCCTCGCTCGGGTCACCGCCACCTTCAGGCCGAGCAGGGGACGGCGCTCGAACCAGGCCAGGTCCAGCCCGGCCACCGCCCCGATGACGATGGTCGCCGGCGGCTCCAGCTCGACCTCGCCCAGCCCGGCCAGGCTGGTCCGCACGCTGCGCTGGGAGGGCCGGGTGCCCCACCGCACGGCCAGCACAGGCGTCTGCCCGGCCAGGCCCCCCGAGATCAGCCGCCTGGCTATCTCCGCCCGGTGGGCCACGCCCATCAGCACCACGATGGTGCCGCCGATCCGGGCCAGCGATCCCCAGTCCACCTCGTGGTCGAGGGCGTGGCGGCTGTGGCCGGTGACTACCGTGAAGGAGGCCGACAACCCCCGGTGGGTGAGGGGGACGCCGGCGTAGGCGGGCGCCGCCACCGCCGCCGTCACTCCCGGCACCACCTCGAAGTCTACCCCGGCGTCCCTCAGCGCCTGGGCCTCCTCGCCGCCGCGCCCGAAGACGAAGGGGTCTCCGCCCTTGAGCCTCACCACCGTCTGGCCCGCCCTGGCCCGGGAGACCAGCACGGCGTTGATGTGGTCCTGAGCGACAGGGGCGCCCGGGCTCTTGCCCACGTCGATGCGCTCGGCCCGGGACGGGGCCAAGCCAAGCAGGCTGGGGTCGGCCAGGCGGTCGTGGACCACCACGTCCGCCCGGGCCAGCACCTCGGCACCCCTGACGGTGAGGAGGCCAGGATCGCCCGGCCCCGCCCCCACCAGGTACACGGTCACCGCGCCTGGGAGGGGCCGGGTCGCCGAGCGCCAGGACCGGCCGGCCATGCCGGCTCGGCCGCCCCCTCCAGCAACGACCTCCCTCCGCACTCGTCCAGGAGCTGGCGGGCCAGGGCCTCTCCCAGCGCCGTCGGGTCGGCCCCCACCAGGCGACGGCGCAGCAGCACCCGTCCGTCCAGGCTGGCCACCATGCCGTCCAGCCTCAAGGCCCCGTCCCGGCTCTGGGCCCCGTCCCGGCTCGGGGCCCCGTCCCGGCTCGGGGCCCCGTCCCGGCCAGCGCCGCCTCCCTCCTCGCCGGATCGGGCCCAGGCGCCCACCGGCAGGTCGCACCCCCCACCCAGGGTGGCCAGGAAAGCCCGCTCGGCATCCACCGCCCGCCGCGACGCCCGGTCCTCGACGGGCCGAACCACCTCCAGCACCGCCTCGTCGCCGGCGCGGCACTCGACGGCCAGCGCCCCCTGGCCCACCTGAGGCAGCACCAGTGACGGGTCCAGGACCTCTGCCGCCTCTCCCGCTCGGCCCAGCCGCTGCAGAGCCGCGTAGGCCACCACCGCCGCCCCGCCGGCGGGGACCCGCTCCAAGCGGGTGGGGATCGCCCCCCGCAGCCCGGTGAAGGTGAGGTCGGGTCGGGCCCACGACAGCTGGGCCCGGCGGCGCACCGACCCGGTGGCCACCGGCGCCCCGGGGGCCAAGCCGTCCAGCGAGGATCCGACCAGGGCGTCGCGTGGGTCACCCCGCGGTGGTACGGCGGCCAGCACCAGCCCCGGCCAGGTGACCGAGGCCAGGTCCTTGGCCGAGTGCACGGCCAGGTCGGCTCTGCCATGGAGCACGGCGGCCGACACCTCCCGGACGAAGACCCCCTTGCCCCCCATGGCCCACACCGGCACCTCTGCCAACCGGTCGCCGGTGGTGGCCACCACCACCACCTCGGCCGTCACCCCCAGCATGGCTACCACCTGCTCGGCCTGCCACCGGGCCAACCGGCTGCACCGGGTGGCCACCCGCAGCACCGAGGGCCTCCGGCCTCCGCCGGCGCCGCTCACCACCGCCGGCTCGCTCGGCCCGCACGGGCTGTCACCGCCACCAGGAGCACCAGTGAACGACGCCACCGACGGTGGGCAA
Source organism: Acidimicrobiales bacterium (assembly GCA_039583615.1). Lineage (GTDB taxonomy): Bacteria > Actinomycetota > Acidimicrobiia > Acidimicrobiales > QHCF01 > QHCF01. The sequence continues at coordinate 32,309 of JAVKSQ010000010.1, read as the reverse complement.
GCTCAGAGGTCGAACAGGGCACGCAGGGCCTCGCCCAGGGCCTCACCCTGCGGCGAGGCGGCCGCCTCCTTGAGGCGCACGGTCGGCTGGTGGAGCAGCTTGGCCACCATTCCGCGGGTCAGGGCCTCCACCGCCTCCCGCTGGAGGCGGTCCAGGCCCTCCAGGCGGCCCCGGTGACGCTCCAGCTCGGCCTGGCGGACGGCTTCGGCCCGCTCGCGCAGGGCCACCACCACCGGTGCCACCCCCCTGGCTGCCCTGATCCCCAGATAGCGCTCCACCTCCTCGGCGATGATGTCCTTGACCCGTTTCACCTCCCGCCTGCGCTCCTGCATCCCGGCCTCGGCGAAGGCGGCCAGGTCGTCCATGTCCAGCAACGTGAGGCTGTCGAGGGCCGCCGCGGCCGGGTCCACGTTGCGGGGCACGGCGGCGTCGACGACCAGCAACGGGCGGCCGCCCCTGGCCGCCATCACCGCCTCCAGGTCGCCCACCTCGAGGACGACCGACGGGGCGCCGGTCGACGTGAGCACCACGTCGACTGCCTCCATGGCCGAGCCCAGGTCGCCCATGCCCACCGGTCGCCCGCTCACCCGGTCGGCCAGCTCGACCGCCTTGGACCAGGTGCGGTTGGCTACCAGCACCTGCCTGGCTCCGGCGTCGGACGCCAGTGCGGTGCAGATGCCCTCTCCCACGTCGCCGGCGCCGACCACCAAGGTGGGGTGGTCGACCAGCGAGCCACCGAGGGAGCGCTCGGCCAGGGCCACCGCGGCCTGGGACAAGGAGGTGATGCCCCTGGCGATGGCGGTCTCCGACCGGGCCCGCTTGCCCACCTCGACGGCATGGCGGAACAGCCCGGACAGGGTGGGACCGGCCGCCCCCTCCTCCCACGCCCGCTGCCAGGCGTGGCGGACCTGGCTGAGGACCTCGCCCTCGCCCAACACCGCCGAGTCCAGGCCGGCTGCCACCTCGAACAGGTGCCCGGCGGCCGTCTCCTCGAAGTAGTCGTACAGGTGCTGGCTCAGCTCCTCCAGGCCCACCCCGGCCAGCTCGGCCAGGAAGCGGCGCAGGTCGCCAATCCCGTCATGGAAGCGCTCGACCACCGCGTAGACCTCGGTGCGCATGCAGGTCGACACCAGGACCGCCTCGGAGAGATGGGTACGGCCGCCCAGGTCGGCCAGAGCCTTGGGCAGGTCGGCCTCGCCCACTCGCACCCGTTCCAGCAGGTCCAGTGGGACAGTGCGCTGATTGAGGCCTATGACGACGACAGACACGCTCTGAGCAGCTCCCTCGCTTGCTCAACATACCCGGCTCGGATCAGCTCGAGCATGTCCGAGGAGAGCGCCCGCTGCCAGTCGGGCCCCTCGGTGGGACGCCCGGCCGCCTTCAAGGCGTCCCGCTCGGCCGAGAGCAGGCCCACCAGCACCTCGTACTCGGGGCCCAGCTCCTCTGCCAGCCGGCGCCGCAGCCAGGCGGCCAGGGCAGGGCTGTGGCCCCCGGTCGACACCGCCACGGTGATGGGTCCCCGGCGCACGACCGAGGGCAGCAGGAAGCTGCACGAAATTGGGTCGTCTGCGCAATTGACCCATGCGCCCACCTCCTCGCCTTCGGCGTAGATGGACTGGTTGAGCGCATGGTCGTCGGTCGCCGCCATGACCAGCCGGTAGCCGGCCAGCTCGCCGCCGCGCCATGGCCGCTCCTCCCAGCTGAGCCCTTCCATGCGCCTCACCTCGGGGCCCACCCTGACGGCCACCACGTGCACCAGGGCGCCGGCCCGCAGCAGGCCCTCGGCCTTGCGGGCAGCCACCGGGCCACCCCCGACGACCAGGCACCGGCGCCCCGCCAGCACCAGGCTCACAGGGTAGAGCACCTCGTCAACGGGCAAGGGCCATCTCCTCAGAAAGACGACGCCACGTCGCCCTCGGTGCCGGTGGCCAGTCGCCGGTAGAAGCTGAGGATCTGCAGCTCAACCGACAGGTCGACCTGGCGGAGCGCCACGTGCCCCGGGACGCTCAGCACCAGGGGGGCGAAATTGAGCACCGAGGTGATGCCGGCTCCGACCAGGCGATCTGCCACTTCCTGGGCTGCGCGGGCGGGCGTGGCTATCATCCCGATGGCCAGCCTCTCGGCCGCCACCAAGGCGTCCAGGTCGTCGAGGTGGCGCACCCGCAGACCCCCGACCAGCTGGCCGATCACGTCGGGGCGCACGTCGACCAGGGCCGCCACCCGGGAGCCACGGGACGCGAAGCCTCCGTAGTTGGCCAGTGCCCGGCCCAGGTTGCCGATCCCGACGATCACCACCGGGCACTCCTGGTCCAGGCCGAGGGCCCGGCTCACCTGGTCGAGGAGGAACTCCACTTCGTAGCCGGCGCCCCGAGTGCCGTAGGTCCCGAGATGAGACAGGTCCTTGCGGACCATGGCGGCGTTCACGCCGGCCAGCTCGGCCAGCTGCTCGGAGGACACGGTGGGACGGCGGACCCGGGCCAGGCCGGCCAGTGCCCGCAGGTACACAGGCAGACGGCCGACCGTCGCCTGGGGGACGCGGCGGGCCCTACCGGGAGTCACTCGACTGGGGGAGAGTCGACCGGGACACCGCCGCATCGTAAGGCTCACCGACCGCCCCGCACCAAAGGACCTAAGATGAGCGCCCATTCGCGCCAGGAGGCGGCCATGCTCAAGAAGATCCTCGAATTCCTCACCCTCAAGTGGCTCTGGGACCGCCGCTGACCGGGCTCAGGCTCACCTCGTCGCCCACCCGCAGGCCCAGGTGGCTGGCTGCCGAGCGGCGGTCCAGGGCAATGGCAAGCTGGCCCGAGGAGTCCACCACCAGGCCCACCTGATCGGGCTCCAGCTGGGCGAAGGCCCGCGCCCGCCGGGCCACCGCCCGCCCGCCGGGCAGGCCCAGGGACACCTGGGCGCCCAATCGGTCGATCTCCTGGGGCGCCGCCCCGAGCTGGGCATTCCCGAACCGGTCGACCCACGTTACTTCGACCACCAACCGGTCTCCCTCCCACCGGTGGGTGGCAGGCCAGGCGGGCACCAGAGTCGCCGGGTCGACGGGACGGCCCAGGTCCGCCAGCGCGCCACCCTGGCACAGGTGGGCGGCGGCCGGGGCAAAGACGTCGCGCCCGGCAAAGGTGGGGCCCGGTGAGGACAGCTGTCGGTCGGGGTTGGTGAGCTCCACTGCCCGGGCCGCTCCGCCCAGGCGGTCCAGGCACGGAACCAGCAGCCCGTTGTCCGGGCCCACCAGGCACCAGCCGGGGGAGGCGGCCACCTCGATCGCCACCGCCCGGCGCTCGGTGGCCACCCCCGGATCGACCACCGCCAACACCACTCCGGGGACGAGGAAGGGGGCGGCTCGGGCCAACACCCGGGCCCCGGCCCGCACGTCGAAGGTAGCCACATCATGGGTGAGATCGATCACCCGGGCCTGGCTGGCCAGGCGGGCGATCACCGACTTCACCACGCCGACGAACTCGTCAGCCAGGCCGTAGTCGGAGAGGAAGGTTACGGTGTGGTAGGGCACTGCTCCGCCGGCAGAGGTCCCATCCGCCCGGCGCGGCGACCGGCCACCGCCGTGGCAGAGCCACGGCCGGCCGACCAGCCGCCCGGCCTAACCAGCTTCGGTGTAGCGCTCAGCGAGGTACTTGTCGACGTCATCCTCTCGCAGCCGGTAGGACTTGCCCACCCGCACGGCTGGGAGCTGACCAGCGTTGATCAGCCGGTAGACAGTCATGTTGGACACCCGCAAGTCGGCTGCCACCTCAGTCACCGTGAGGAAGCGGGCCTTGCCATGCTGTGCCTGTCTCAGTGGAATCACCCCTCTCCGCCTGTGGTGACTGTAGGCCACCGGGGCTGGCGAGGGAAGTGGTCCTGGCCAACTGGCGGGAGCGCTCGGTGGCGGCGGCCACCGCCTCGATGAAGGCCGACCGCGTTGCCCTGGACTCCAGCACCCGCAAACCGGCAGCAGTCGTCCCGCCCGGCGAGGTGACCGCCGCCCGCCACACCTCTGGCTCCTGGCCTGTCTCCGCCAGCAGGCGAGCAGAGCCGAGGAGGGTCTGGAGGCTGAGCGACCGGCTCACCTCCCTCGACAGCCCGGCCGCCACCCCCGCCTCGACCAGGGCCTCGGCCACCAGGCAGAGGTAGGCGGGTCCCGAGCCCGAGAGGCCGGTGACAGCGTCCAGTTGGTGCTCGGGCAGCCGGACCACGGTCCCCACCGCTCCCAGGATCCCCTCGGCCCAGTCCAGGGTCTGCCCGCTGGCGGCCGCCCCGCCGGCGATGGCCGCCGCCCCTGCGCCGATCAGGGCAGGGGTGTTGGCCATGGCCCTGACCACGCCGACCCCCCCGCCCAGCCACCCCTCCAGCTGCGCCAGGGTCAGCCCGGCGACTATCGACAGCACCCGTTCGAAGCCGATGCCGGCGGCGGCCCGGGCCGCCCGCTCCGCCTCGCTCGGCTTGACCGCCAGCACCAGGCCGTCGCCGGCGGGCACCGCCTCGGTGACCCCCAAGCCCGGGTGCCTCTCGGCCAGGCCCAGGCGCTGGTCGGCCCGCTCCTCGACCACCGCCAGCGCCCCGGCCGGAGCCCATCCCGAGGCAATCAGGCCGGCGACCAGGGCCTCTCCCATACGGCCACCGCCCAACACGACCAGGCGCGGCCTCACGCGGCCCCTCCAGCGTCCAACGGCGGCGGGGAGCCGGCCCGAAGAACCTCCCGCCGCCACCCGCACTTCCCCGAACGGGTGGCCCGGTTCGCTCCTCGGGCCGGTTGGGGGACGGTAGCGCCGCCTACCCGGTCGGGCAAATGACACTGCCCCGGGGGGACAGGCTCCGCCGGCCCTGAGCCGCAGCGTGGTACAGCAGCCCTCAGCACTCGACCAGCTGGCGGGCGGTCAGGTCGGTGTAGAGATGCCTCAGGCGGGCCGCGGCCTGGGACCAGGTGTAGAGCCGGGCCTTGGCCGCCGCGTTGAGGGCCATGTCGAGGGCCAGGCCCGGATGGCCGAGCACCTCGGCGACTGCGGCGGCGAACGACTCCGGGTCCCGGCGCTCGACCAGGAACCCGGTGCGGGCATGGTCTACCAGCGTGCGCAATCCGCCGACGGCCGACGCCACCACCGGCGTCCCACAGGCGGCCGCCTCCAGAGCCACCAGGCCGAACGACTCCGACCGGCTCGGCACCAGGCAGACGTCGGCGGCCCGGTAGAAGCTGGAGAGCAGCTCGTGGCGCTGGGGGGGGACGAAGCGGACCCGCCCCGACAGTCCCAGCTCCTCCACCAGTGCCCGGACGCGGACGAGCTCCGCCTCACCTTGGGGACCGCTCGGTCCGCCCACCACCACCAGCTCGGCATCCGGGAAGCCGTCCAGAGCGGCCAGGGCGGCCACCGCCACCGTGGCTCCTTTGAGCGGCTGGATCCGTCCCACGAACAACAACAACGGCCCGTCGGGGGACAGCCCCAGGGCCTTGCGGGCCTGGGGGCGGTAGCCGGGGGCGAAGAAGGCGGGGTCCACGCCGGGTGCCACGATGCGGACCCGCGACGGGTCAGCGTCGTAGAGCTGGGCGATCTGGGTGGCCTCGATCGAGCAGGAGGCGAGGACGGCATCGGAGCAGCCGATGACCCGGGCCTCGGCCGCCGACCGTCGGGCCGGCTCGGCGGCGCCGGTCTCGTCCGGAGCTGCTTCCGCCTTGACCCGGGCCAAGGTGTGGAAGGTGGACACCAGCGGCAGGTCGAGCTCGTGCTTGATGATGTGGCCGGCCACTCCCGACAGCCAGTAGTTGGCGTGTATGGCGTCGACCACACCGTCCAGACGGCGAAGGACGCCATCGGTGAACTCCTCCACCAGGCCGGCCAGGGCCTCCTTGGGAACCACCGCCTGGGGCCCGGCTACCACGTGGTGCACTCGCAGGCCGGGCTCCACTGCAACCGTGGGAGCCAGAGCCGCCGACCAGGCCCGCGTGTACACGTCGCACTCGACGCCGGCCCGGGCCAGGGCGGTCGACAGCTCCCGGACGTAGACGCTCATGCCCCCACCATCGCCCACCCCGGGCTGGGCCAGCGGGGAGCTGTGCATGGACAGGACGGCCAGGCGGCGCATTGCCGGTCACCCTAACCGGTCGCCATTTTCATGCCCCGCAGGGTGGCCGTTTTGGTGGCGGAAGGAGTCGTACACCCGGATCAGGACCTGTTTCTGCTCCTCGGTCAAGTGGGGATCCCTCAATACCTCGGAGGCCAGGTCAGGATAGCCTGGACGCTCCTCGAGGATGCCGGCCCGGACGTAGAGGGTCTCGGCCGAGATGCGCAGGGCGCGGGCGATCTGCTGGAGGATCCCGGCCGAGGGGCGCCGCAGGCCTCGCTCGATCTGGCTCAGGTAGGGATTCGAGATCCCAGCCAGCTCGGAGAGCCGTCGGAGGGACAACCGGGCGGTGTTGCGCTGCTCCCGGATGAACTCGCCCAAGGGCAAGACCATGTCACCGACCGCCCATGTCACCGACCGCCCATGTCACCGACCGCCCATGTCACCGACCGCCCATGTCACCGACCGCCCATGTCACCGACCGCCCGGGCTCCTGGTAGCCGGCTCAGCCCTGCAGGCCCAGCACCAGGGAAGGCGTCGGCATGGGGGCCTTGGTGGGCAGGGGACGCACGGCCGTGCCCACAGCCAGGAACTCGACGGCATGCTCCCCCCACACATGGGTGTTCTCGACCAGGTTGACCCCGACGATCCCCTCGGCCTGGGCCCGCTCGGCCTCGGCCTGCATGCGGGCCATGGCCAGCTCTCTGGCGTCGTACACCGCCTGGGTGAAGTTGGGCAGCTCCACGTTGCGACCGGCCTGGCGCATGGCCTGCAGGGCACCCTGGTGGGCCACGTGGTAGACGCACGTCCCCAGCACGAAGGCCAGCGGCAAGTACCCGGCCCGGGAGAGAGTGAAGAAGTCCTGCCCGGACAGGTCGGAGGTGAACGGCTTGCCGGCCGGGGTCCGGTAGGCGCCGGGATGGGCGACCGAGCGTACGGCCGTACCCACCGCCATGAACTCGGCCATGCCGGTCCCACCGGCGTAGAAGCGCATGTTGAGGCGAACTCCCACCACCCCGTCGGCATCAAGGGTCTCGGCCTCGGCCTCCATGCGGGCCATGGCCAGCTCCCGGGCCTCGTACATGGCGGTGGTGAGCACGGTCAGCTCCTGGCTCTGGTTCCAGCGGGCCACTTGTATGCCGATGTGGTACACGGAGCTGCCCACCACCAGGCCCAGAGGGGCGAAGCCGCACTCCTTGATCAGGACGAACTCGTTCACTGACAGGTCGCTGGTGAAGAGCGAGGGCCCTCCGTCGGTGCGGTGGGACTCGGCCAGGCGGGCCAGAGCGGTCGGCGGCAGGGCCGAGGTGGCGTCAGGGGTCATGGCGGTACCTCCAGGTGGGCGCAGCAATGGGCTGGCGGTCAGTGTGTCGGTGATCACCAGTATGGTCGGTGGGCCGCCGCGGCTTGGCGACCGGGGATCAGGTGAGCAGTTGGGCCAGGGCGGCTCGGGCGCTGGCGCTGCGGCTGGCGGTGTCGGCCAGATGGGCACACAGGGCGTCGATCCACTCCCCCAGCTCCACCTTGTCGTTGCGCAAGCTGATGCCCCTCACGACGTGGCCGATGGATGCTTCGAGACCATGACTGCTGCGGGCCAGGACGTAGACGCGGTCGTCGAGGGTTACCTCGATCCGGCGGATGTCAGGCGTCGAGCGCAGGAGGTGCTTGCCGGTCAGGCAGCGCACGTGGCCGGGGAGAGCGGCGGCCAGCTTGGTCCCGAGCACCGTCACGAACGTTCCCAGCTCTCCCGCGTCGGCTCTGACCATGGCGGCCAGCATGTCGAGACTGAGGGTGTCGCCGAGGGCGGGGGCATCGGCCGGCGGCTCCTCGGGGCTCTGAGCCGGGACAGGAGGTTCCATGCCTATCTCCTACCACTTCGGGCGGGTCCGCTGAGGCCGCCGGTGCCGCAAGGTCGGCGGAGGGTCGGGGAGGGTACCTTGAGACGGTGAGCGAGGTGGAGATCGGCGGATCCCCTCTCCAGCCGGGGAAGGTGCTGGCCGGACGGTATCGCCTCCAGGAGATGATCGCCCGAGGGGGCATGGCCGAGGTGTGGGACGCGGTCGATGGCCTCTTGGCTCGGCCGGTCGCCGTGAAGGTGCCCCTCGCCTGGCTGGCCGACCAGGACGAGTTCCGGCGGCGCTTCCAGCGAGAGGCGATCGCCGCGGCCAGCCTCACCCATCCCAACGTGGTGGCGGTCTACGACACCGGGCTGGAGGCCAGCCACAGCTTCATCGTCATGGAGCGGGTGAGGGGAAGGAGCCTCCAAGAGGTCCTCGCCGAGCAGGGTGCCCTGCCGGTGGACAGAGCGGTGAAGCTTGCCGCTCAGGTCGCCGATGCGCTGGACTTCGCCCATCGGGTGGGCGTCGTCCACCGTGACGTCAAGCCAGCCAACATCTTGCTGACCGAGGACGACTCGGTGAAGGTGGCCGACTTCGGCATCGCCAAGGCGGCCCGCCAGGAGGACCTGACCCTCAACAACGTCACCTTGGGGACGGCCCGCTACCTCGCCCCCGAGCAGGTGGAGGGAAAGGCGGTCGACCGTCGCTGCGACGTCTACTCGCTCGGGGTGGTCATGTTCGAGATGCTGTGCGGGCGGGCCCCCTTCGACGCCGACACCGACCTGGCCTTGGCGGCCAAGCATCTGTGGGCCGAGCCTCCTACCCCCACCACCATCGCCCCGGGGGTCCCGCCCTGGCTGGAGGCGGTGGTCCTGCGGGCCCTGGCCAAGTCCCCCGACGACCGCTTCCCCACCGCCGCCGATCTGGCTCGGGCCCTGAGAAGCGAGGGGCTGGCCCCCGCCGGGCCGACCGCCGCCAGCCGGGCGGGACCTACGGTCCTGGCACCGGGTCACCCAGGGCTCGCCCCGGTCGGTACGCCCCCGGCCGCGCCCGCCGGCGAGGCGGCGACCGGCGCATTGCCCGGCATGGTGGGTCCCCATGGGCATCCGGCCCAGGGCGGCACCCCAGCCGGCCCCACCAGCTCGGGCAGGCCGTCTACCGGCCGGCGCGATGGGCCCCCCGGGCGGAGCGGGCAGGCCACGGGGGGCGACGCTGGGCGACCAGGTGCCGCCAGGCGCGACCGCCACCTGACGCCCAGCACGGACCGCCGCCCCAACTCCCGGCGCCTGCTGCCGGCGGTGGCCGCGGTGCTGGCGGCGGCCGCCGTCGTGGCGGCTGTGGTGCTGGTGGCCCACGCCCGCCGGCCGACCGCCCCCTCTCCTGGCGCCTCAGCCTCTCCTGGCGCCTCAGCCACCCCTGCCGGCCAAGCCACCATCCGCATCGCCGGCGCCAGTGCCTTCGACCCCATGGGCGACGGGGAGGAGGACGATGCCGACCTGCCCAAGCTCTACGACGGCGACCCGGCGACGTCGTGGAGCACCGATCAGTACGCCAACGCGGACTTCGGCAACCTCAAGCCGGGCGTGGGCTTCGTCCTCGAGCTCTCGACCAGTCATCGCCTCGGGCACCTCACCTTGCTTACCTCCACCCCTGGCTGGGACCTCAAGGTCTACCTGTCCGGTGAGCCACACCCCGATCTGGGGGCCTGGGGGTCGCCGGTGGCGGCTGCCACCCACGTGGGCAGGACCGTCTCCCTCGATCTGCGGGGCCGCACGGGGGCCGCCGTGCTGGTGTGGATCACCCACCTCGGCCCCGACCAGCGGGTCAGCGTGGGCGAGGCTCGCCTGACCACCTGAGGCTGACCACCTGAGCCCCCAGGGCGGCGCCTTCAGCCCGAGAGGCGTCCGGCCGGGGCGCTGACCAACAGGCGGAGCGGGGTCCTGACCATCCACCTGGCCACTATCGCCACCAGCGGGCGCAGGAGGAACACCAGGACGGAGTCGATGGCCGCCCCGATGGCCAGGCCGGCGGCCACGTCGCCTGGGTAGTGCACCCCGGAGTAGACCCGAGCGAAGGCCAGGAGCAGGGCCGCCACCAGGGCGGCCAGCCCCAGGCGTCGGTTTACCAAGAAGATGCCAGCCACCAGGGCGCCGCCGATCATGGCGTGGTCACTCGGGAACGAGGCATCGTTGGCGCAGCTGAGCAACACCACGGCGTGATGGAACAGGTGACAGGGTCGGGTCCGGTCCACGGTGGCGCCGATGCCCTGGTTGGCCGCCAGGGCCACCAGTGCGCCGGCCCCACCCAGCCAGGCGGTGGCCACCTGGCGGGGGGCATCCCGGCCCCGGCGAGCCAGGAACCACCAGGCGCCGACCATGGCCGCCGCCAGGACGAGCAGGCCGCCCCACAGGGCGTAGGCGCCCAGGAAGGAGTGGAGCCACGAGGTGTCTCTGGAGAAGTGGTTGATGTCGAGGTACCAGCTGGCGTCAGTGCTCATGGCGGCAGCCAAACTAGAGCCGCCCGGCAGGCAGGCGACAGCCGGGGTCGACCTGGTCCCTCAGCCAGGGCTCAGCACGGCGGTCTGCGGGCAGCAGGCCGGCGGGCAGCAGGCCGGCAGGCAGCAGCGCCCGGCATGGAAGGGGGAGCCCGACTGGGCTCTCCAGTAGGAGGCCACATGGGGGCCATGGGCCGGATTGATGACCCGGCCCACCGGGACGATGGCCACCACCTGGGCCCCGGCCAGGTGGAGGGCAGCGGCTGCGCTCTGAGCCCTGGCGCCAGAGGTGAAGGTGTCGTCGACCACCAGGATCCGGTCGCCGGACACTGGCCGGGTGGCCGAGAAGCCCCTGGCGCTGGCCGTGGTGTGGCCCAGCCGGCCCGGCCCCCGGGCCAGGATGGGCCGGTGCTGGGCGGCCAGCCAGGCCACCTGGCCCAGGGCCGCCTGGAGGGGATGGGTGCCAGGCCGGCCGGCCGAGGACGGCACGCTGGACAGGTAGTCCCAACCGGTCCCGGCCTCGGCTCGGATGCAGTCACCATGGTCCTGGAGGAAGCTGCCCAGCAGCGTCGCCACTGTGGTGGCGGCCCGGAGCCGGCTGGCCTCCCGGGCCGCGTCTTTGTACCGGCGCAGGCAGGCGTGGAGCGGGCTCGGGATCACGTACAAGCTGACTGGCACCACCAGCCGACACACCCACCCCAGCTGGGCGGCCACCCGGTCGCACGACCAGCAGGTGGAGAACCCGGACCGGGGACAGCCGTGGCACAGGGCGCACACGCCCGTGCCGCTGGGGGGCACCGGTCGGCACAGCCTGGCCAGGCTGGGGGGAAGCCGAGTGCCGGAGGGCTGGGCGGGGACCACGCCGTCGTGCTCACAAGAGGCGCAGCTGCTCTGGCCCGGCCCGCCTCCGGGGCGGGCCCTGCCTCTCCAGCAGCCTCACCAGGTCCTGAGGCTGGTCGACCACCGCCACGCCGTCCCGGCGAGCCAGGCCCCTGGCCCACTCCTCAGATGCCAACAGCTCCGCCAGGAGGACCACCAGCCTGCCCTGACCGAGGGCCAGTCGGGCCTGCAGACGGGCCCCGCTGGTCGCCGGTGCCTCGACCACCACGGTGGCCAGGGCCAGCCCGGCCGAGACCACGTTACGCATGGGGAAAGTCGTCCGGGAAGGCACAGCATCCGGCCAGAACTGCGACACCAGCGCCCCTGAGCCAGCCACCCGGTCAGCCAGAGCCCCGTTCTCCGGCGGGTACATCCGCTCGATCCCGCTGCCGAGCACGGCCAGCGTCCTTCCCCCTGCCGCCAAGGTGGCCCGGTGGACCTCGGTGTCGATTCCCCGGGCCAGCCCGGAGACGGCGGTGAAGCCAGCCTCGACCAGGGAGCGAACCAGGGCCCCGGTGCGGGGACCGGCCCCAGCCGAAGGTCGCCGGGTCCCCACCACCGCCACCGCCCGCCAGTCACCAGGGACCAGGGTGCCCCGCACGAACAAGAAGGGGGGCCGCTGGACCACCGTGCGCAGGTTGGCCGGGTACTCGGGGTCCAGCACGGTGACCAGTCGGATATCCGCCCGGCTGGGCTCCCCCTGGTCCCGCCTGGTCTGCCAGCGCCGAACCGCCGCCTCCGCATCGCCGGCCTGACGAACGCCGGCCGCCACCTCACGCACGCCGCGACCGTAACGCCGGCCTGTGACGCGGCTCCGACCGCCAGGGGCTGGCTGCCGGTCGCTCTCCGGCCGCCACCCAGCCCTAGCCTGGGCCCGGTGCCAACCGCCGTCATAGTCGACGCCGTGCGTACCCCGCTGGGCAAGCGCAACGGCAAGCTGGCCGGCTGGCACCCGGTGGACCTGGCCGGCGAGGTGCTGGCTGCCCTGGTGGGGCGCAGCCACCTCGACCCGGCCCTGGTCGAAGAGGTGATGATGGGCTGCGTCATGCAGGTGGGCGAGCAGGCCCTCAACATCGGTCGCAATGCCGCGCTAGCCGCCGGTTTCCCCGAGTCGGTCTGCGCTTCGACGGTCGACCGCCAGTGCGCATCCTCCCTCCAGGGGCTCAGCTTCGCCGCCCAGGGGATCATGGCGGGGGCCTACGACGCAGCCATCGCGGCGGGGGTCGAATCCGCCAGCCGAGTCCCGATGGGAGCCTCCATGGTCCCCGGCCTGGGCGCCCCCTTCGGCCCGGCCATGGTGGCTCGCTATGCCCGAGACGGCGGACTGGTGCCCCAGGGCATCGCCGCCGAGACGATCGCCGACCGGTGGGAGCTGTCCCGCCAGGACCTGGACAGCTATGCCGCCCTCAGCCACCAGCGGGCGGCAGCGGCCAGCGCCGAGGGCCGCTTCGGCCCCGAGATAGTGCCGATCCGAGTGAGAGACGCCCAGGGCAGCGACACCGGCGAGGTGATGAGGACAGACGAGGGGATCCGTCCCGGCACCACAGTGGAGAGCCTGGCCCGCCTAAAGCCGGCCTTCAGGCTGAGCGGGTCGGTCACCGCCGGCAACTCGTTCCAGATGGCCGACGGAGCGGCGGCCGTGCTGGTCATGAGCGAGGGCCGGGCGCACTCGCTGGGCCTGGCGCCCCGGGCCCGGGTACGGGCCTTCGCCACCGCCGGCGTGGACCCGATCACCATGTTGACCGGGCCGATCTCGGCCACCGCCAGGGCACTGGACCGGGCCAGGGTGCCGCTGGCCGAGGTGGACGTGGTGGAGATCCACGAGTCCTTCGCCTCCGTCGTGCTGGCGTGGGCGCGGGAGCTGCGACCCGACATGGGACGGGTCAACGTCAACGGAGGCGCCATCGCTCTCGGTCATCCCCTCGGTTGCTCAGGGACTCGGCTGCTGGCCACCCTGGTCCACCAGCTTCAGCGCAGCGGTGGGCGCTACGGGCTGCTCACCGTGGGGGAGGCCGGTGGCATGGCCAACGCCGTGGTCATCGAGCGCCTGGGCTGATCAGCGGGTCGGTTCTCCACAGGCTGTGGAGATAGCTGGGGAGTGTCACAGCGATGTAACTCTGGTTCACCCAGCGTTCAGCCTCAGTGGTACCTCGTGGCAGTGACGAACCCGGCGAAGATGAGCCCGATCCCACCCAGCAGGTACCAGTTGGAGGCCCCGCCGGGCAGGACGTCGGTGTAGTTCACCACCACCAGGAGCGAGCCCGAGATGAGCAGGGCGAACATCAGCACAGGCACCCACCGGGGGCTCGTCCTTACCGACCGGGGGACCGGCGGCGTGTAGCGGGCCGAGGCGCCAGCGGTGACCCGGCCCTGATGGGTCCTGGCCCTGGTGCCCGACCGCGGCCGGGCTGACCTGGTGCCCGAGCGCCCCCAGCGTGCCGCCATGGAGGCAGGATAGGCCATCACCGGCGGCGTGCACGCCGGGTGACCTGGGAGCCCGTGACCGTGCGCGCCGGGCAACGGTGTCAAGCTGGGGCATGGTCGGCGCGGTCGTGGCCCAGCCCAGGGCCATTCGGGTCCTGGTCATCGACAACTACGACTCGTTCGTCTACAACCTGGTCCAGCAGCTGGGCGAGCTGGGGGCGGAGCCGGTGGTGTACCGCAACGACGCCATCGGGGTCGGCGACGCCCTCGACCTCCAGCCCGACGCGGTGCTCATCTCCCCCGGCCCGGGGCGCCCCGAGGACGCCGGCATCAGCCTGGCCCTGGTCAAGGAGCTGGGCGGCCGGGTGCCCGTGCTGGGGGTCTGCCTGGGCCACCAGTGCGTGGGCCAGGCCTTCGGCGGCCAGGTGGTCCGGGCTCCCGAGATCATGCACGGCAAGACGTCGCTGGTCCGCCACGGCGGCCAGGGCGTCCTGTCCGGGCTGCCAGATCCCTTCCAAGCCACCCGCTACCACTCGCTGGTCGTCCAGCGGGCATCGCTCCCGGCCGTCCTGGAGGTCACTGCCGAGACGGACGACGGGGTCATAATGGCCCTTCGCCATCGGCGGCTGCCGGTCCAAGGCGTCCAGTTCCACCCGGAGTCCATCCTCACCCGGGTTGGCCGGCGGATCATCGAGAACTTCCTGGACAGCGCGGGTGCCCAGCCGTTGAGAGTGGGCAGGGCGCTCGGGCGGTAGGAGCCGAGACTTCGCTCAGGTGGTGGAGGTGGTTGAGCCTGGACTGGTGGTGGTGGTGCTCGCCGGGGCGGTGGTGGACGGGGCGGTGAACTGGGCGACGGTGATGGTGACCGTGGACCCGGCGCTGACCGAGGTGTTGCCGGTCGGGCTCTGGGCCACCACCTGGCCATCGAGGGCCTGGGTGCTGGTCGCCTGGTAGGTCTTGGCCACCCCGAAGCCGTCGGCGCTGAGGGTGGCGGAGGCGGCACTCTGGCTCTGTCCGGTGACGTCCGGCACGGTCACCTGCTGGGGGCCGCTGGACACGACCAGGTCGACGGTGGAGCCGGGCGACGCGGCGGCTCCGGCCGGTGGGCTGGTGCGGATGACCTCGCCGGCCCGCAGCGACGACGACGGCTGGGTGGTGGTGCTGCCGGGCGTCAGGTTGGCCCGGGCCAGGGCCGCCCCTGCCTGGCTCACGGTGTCCCCACTCACGTTGGGGACGCTCACCTGGGTGGGGGCGGCAGCCACCGTCAGGGTCACGGTGGAGCCCTGGTTGGCCTGACCGGTGGGGTCCTGGTTGATGACTATGCCGGGTTGGGCCCTGCTGGTCGGCTGCTGGCGGACCTGGACCTTGAAGCCGGCGGCCTGGAGGACGGAGGCGGCGTCCGCCTCCGTCTTGCCGGTGACGTCAGGGACGTTCACCTGGTTGGGCCCGACTGTGAGGCTCACCAGCGTGCCAGTGGGCTCGGTGGTGCCGGCCTTGGGACTCTGGTCGGTGACCGTGCCCGAGGTGGTGTTGGGTGGGTTGGTGGCCACCTTGAAGTGGGCATTGTGCAGGGTCTGGGTGGCCTGGTTGACGCTGTTCCCCAGCACCGAGGGGACAGAGGCGGTGGCCGGCGTGCCGCCCCCGAACAGGCCGAGGGTGTGGGCCAGCAGGAACAGCAGGGCTCCCAGGGCCAACAGCAGGGCCACCAGCAGGGCCACGTAGGCGCCGGTGCGCCGGCCGGGGCGGACGGGGCCGCCGGCCCGGCGCTCCTGTTCGACCACCCGTCTGGCCGGGGGGGCGACCAGGGTCTGGTCGGCTGGCACGGCACCCAGGACGGTGGTGGCGTCGGCTGCGGCGGCCGCCGCCAGCGGGGTGGCCTGGACGGCCCGCCCCTGGCGGAAGCGCAGCAGGTCGGCTCGCAGGGTCTGGGCACTGTCGTAACGGTCCTCTGGGGCCTTGGCCATGGCCTTCATGACGATCGCCTCGAAGGCAGGCGGTATGGCTGGGTTGAGCGAGCGGGGGGGCACAGGCTGCTCGCGCACGTGCTTGTAGGCGATGGCCAACGGATTGTTCCCGGTGAACGGCGGGTGGCCGGTCACCGCCTCGTAGAGCACCACCCCGAGGGAGTACAGGTCGCTGCGGGCGTCCACCCCTTCTCCCTGGGCCTGCTCGGGCGAGAAGTAGGTGGCGGTGCCCATGACGGCCCCGGTCTGGGTCAGGCTCTCGTCGGTGCCGGCCGCCCGGGCGATGCCGAAGTCGGCCACCTTCACCTCACCGTCGCGGGTGATAAGGACGTTGCCCGGCTTGACGTCTCGGTGAACCACCCCGTAGCGGTGGGCGAAGGCCAAGGCGGCGGCCACCGCCGCGCCGATGCCGGCGGCGCGGTCGGCCGGCAGGGGCCCCTCCGCCTTGATGATGTCGGAGAGGGTCTCCCCGTCGATGAACTCCATGACGATGAAGTAGGTGTGGTCGGCCTCACCCCAGTCGTAGACCGGCACGATGTTGGGATGGCTGAGGTTGGCCGCCGCCTGGGCCTCCCGGCGGAAGCGCTCCACGAAGTTGCGGTCGACGGAGAGCTCGGGGAAGAGCACCTTCAGGGCCACCGGACGGTCCAGGCGCAGGTCGCGCGCCAGGTAGACCTCCGCCATCCCGCCCCGGGCGACCTGGCGCACCAGCTCGTAGCGGTCGTTGTAGACGGATCGCGGTGCTTCGGTGGTCATGCCAGCCAGAGCCTACGCCGGTCCGGCCCCTTCGCTGGGCCATCACCCACCGGCCTGTCACCCACCGCCTTGGCCTCCGCTGCCATTGCCTGGAGCGGTGGTGGGCCCCCTGGGCTGGGCCAGGGCAGCTGCCAGCATGGCTCGGGCGATGGGCCCAGCCACCTCCGAGCCGGTCGGGTTGGACGGCAGCCCGGGCTGGGGCTCGATGACCACCGCGACCGCCACCCTGGGAGCCCGTGCCGGGGCGAAGGCCACCAGCCAGGAGGTGTTGCTGGTACCGGCACCCTGGGCGGTGCCGGTCTTGGCCGCCACCTCCACGCCCGGGAGGGCCACGTTGGTGGCCGTGCCTCCCTGGGTGACGCCTACCATCAGGCCCGTCACCGTCCCGGCCGTCTGGGAAGAGGTGGCTTGGAGCCACGGGCGGGGTTGCCAGGCCTTGACCTGCTGGCCCTGACTGTCACGTATCTGAGCCATGACATGGGGCACCATGATGGTCCCGCCATTGGCGATGCCCGACACGACCAGGGCGTTCTCGAGGGCGGTGGTGGTGACGTCCTGCTGGCCGATGGCCGAGTAGGCCAGGGCAGGCAGGTTCTGGTGGAAGGCAGACGGCTGGGGGAAGCTGGAGGCCGCCACGCCGGGCAGGTCGAGCGGCGGCGTGTGGTCGTAGCCGAAGGCGGTGGCCTCGCTGGCCAGGTTCTGAGCCCCCAGGTCCAGGCCTACCTGGGCGAAGCCGGTGTCGCAGGACACCTTGAGCAGCTCGGGCAGGAGTCCCCCGCAGGACTCGTTGGCGAAGTTGTGCAACGCTCGGTTGGTCTCGGGCAGGCTGAGCTGGGTGAGGACCGGGTACGACTTGGTCGCCAGGGCCGGGTCGTGGTCGTAGACGGCCGACGAGTCGACCACCTTGAAGGTGGATCCCGGCGGGTAGGCCCGCCGGTAGGCACGGTCCAGCATGGGCTGGGAGGGATCGGCCAGGTAGGCGGCCCGGGCCTTGGTGACCGCCGCCTGGTCGTGCGAGGCCAGCGCGTTGGGGTCGTAGCTGGGGAAGCTGTACATGGCCAGCACCGAGCCGTCCCGCGGGTCGATGGCCACCACCGCCCCCTTGAGCTGGCCCAGGCTGTTGGCTGCCTGCTGTTGCAGGCGGTCGGAGATGGTAAGGGTCAGGTCCTCGGTCACTGTCTGGGGACGAAGGAGGTCGCTCAGGTGGCGAATGGTGAGGGTCTGGCCGCTCAGGTCCTTGTCATAGCTGGCCTCCACCCCGTCGCTGCCGTAGGTGAGCGAGAAGAAGCCGGTCACGTCGGCGAACAACGGTCCAGCCGGGTACTGGCGAAGCAGCTTGTAGGAGTCGTGGGAGGGGACTGAGCGAGCCACCACCACTCCGTCGGCCGTCTGGATGACGCCCCGGGGCCGGCTGAAGTCGGCCGTGATGTGGCGACTGTTGCCCGGCGCATTGGCCAGCTTGGCTGCCTGGAGGACCTGGACGTTGTTGAGCTGGAGGAACAGCACGCCGAACAGCACGACCAGGACGAAGCCGATCCAGCGGATCTGGCGGTCCAAGGCTCAGGTCCCCCCACCGGTTGGGGGGTGGGCGAAGGCACCGGTCGAGCTGGGGGTCGGGGGGGCGGGGGCGGGAGCGCCCGGCAGGCTCGCCGCCTCTCGGGCCAGGTTGGCCACGTAGTGGCGGGCAGCGGCGAGGGAAGGCTCCTGCTGGCCGCTGCGCAAGTCGTCGAGGCGCGACGGCAGCACCGATGAGGTGGTGAGGGCCGTCTTGTCGGCCACATGGGGCTGGAACCACAACAACCCGCCAATCCGTCCTTGATAGATGGCCACCTGGTTGCCGGACAGCCCCACGTAGTAGGAGCTCTCGGCGAACCAGGCCACCGCCCCTATCGCCCCGCCCACCACGGCCATGACCAGGACCACGAAGGCCACCACCTTGAGGGTCACCCGCCGGGGACGCGGCGACGGCGAGGGGGCCGCGGCTCGAGCCGGCGCCGGGTGGTCCTCTCCACCAGCCGCCGTCCCGGATGGCGCAGCGGTGGTCCGGTCCAGCACCGCGCCGCCTGTTGCCCGCCCGGAGGGGCCAGCTCGGGAACCCGGCGCCACCTCCTTGGCCAGCGGCACCGCCTGGGTGGGCGGCTCGGCCTGGGTGGGCGGCCCGGCCGGTCTCGGCGCCGCCGCCTGGTCGGTCGGCGTGGCCTGCTTCATCGGCGGCGGCCGGGTGGACGACATGGTCTGGGTGGACGACATGGTCTGGGTGGGCGACATGGCCCGCGAGCCGCCCGCCACCACCATCCGGCCCCGCCCTGCCCCGCCCTTCCTCGGCTGGCCGGGCGGGACGCTGCCGACCACATCGACCACCACCGCCGTGATGTTGTCGCTCCCGCCGTGGGCCCGGGCCAGCCTGACCAGCTCCTGGGCGGCCCGGCTGGGGTCGGATTGGCGACCGAGGACGGCGGCAATCTCGGCGTCGGCTACCTCGTTGCTGAGCCCGTCGCTGCACAACAGCAGGCGGTCTCCGGGGACGGCCTCGATCGTGACGGTGTCAACATCGACCTCCGGCTCGATCCCAATGGCCCGGGTGAGGATGTGGCGGCGGGGATTGTTGGCGGCCTCGCCCCTGGTCATCTCCCCCCGGCGGACCAGCTCCTCGACCACGCTGTGGTCCAAGGTGAGCTGGTTGAGGG
The DNA here is from genome assembly GCA_039583615.1 of Acidimicrobiales bacterium. GTDB lineage: Bacteria > Actinomycetota > Acidimicrobiia > Acidimicrobiales > QHCF01 > QHCF01. The sequence goes on along the minus strand of JAVKSQ010000010.1, from coordinate 13,204 downwards.
AGCCGTCGCGGTCCAGGTAGGCGCGAGAATCCCCCACGTTGGCGACCGCCAGGCGCTCTTCACCGTCCTCGTCCACCAGGGCCAGGGCGGTGAGCGTGCTGCCCATCCCGCTCAGCTCGCTCTCGTTCACCGACCGCTCCCAGACGGCCACGTTGGCCTCCTGCACCGCCTCGACCAGGTCGTCGAGGCTGAGGGACGACTCTCCCAACACCTCCTGGAGGGTCTCCAGCGTCACTCGGGAGGCGACCTCGCCACCGGCATGGCCCCCCATCCCGTCGGCGACCGCGAACACCAGCTCGCCGCAAAAGGCGGCGTCCTGGTTGGAGCTGCGAACCCGGCCCACGTCGGTGGCCGACCCAGCTCGCAAGGCGGTCACCCGGTCACCTCCAGGACGGTACGGCCCACCTTGAGGTGGTCGCCCTCGTGCAGGAGCGCCGGTGCTGCGAGCTTGCGATCGTTGAGGTAGGTCCCATTGGTGGACCCGAGGTCCTCCACCCACAGCTCGCCCTGCCGCCGGTAGAGGCGGGCATGGACCTGGGAGGTGAAGCTGTCGCCGTCGAGCTGCACCCCGCAGCCGGCGGCCCGACCCACGGTGACCTCGTCGCCCAGCTCGAAGCTACGGCCCCAGTGCTCGGCGGGCTCGAGCACCTTGAGCCGCAAAGCGGTGGCCGAGCGGTCCGGGCGGGCGGCTACCGACCGGGCACCGGACCGGGTCGCCACCGGGCGGGAAGGAGCAGGCACGGGCGGGCGCTTCACCGGGCGGGCGGCCCTGCCTCCCGGGCGCGCCCCCTCGCCGCCATCCCAGCGGCCGCCGCCGTCCGCCGCCCGACCGGGGACCGGCGGCGGTTCACTACCGGCCGCGGTCGCCGCCCCGCCCTTGCGAACCTCTGCCCACACCGCCGACAGCACCCGCACGAAGAAGAGCCACAGCAGGGCTACCAGGAAGTACTTGAGGATGTTGAGCAGCTGATCGGACACCGTCTGCTCCGGCTCAGCCGGCCATCTCGAAGAGTATGGCAGTGTTTCCCACCGTGATCACGTCCCCGTTCCGCAGCGGCTCCTCGGTGGCCGCAGCACCGTTGACCCTGGTCCCGTTGGTCGAGCCCAGGTCGGCCACCAGGGCCTGGGTGCCCACCCGCCGGACCTCGGCGTGGTGGCGGCTCACGTTGGGATCGGACAGCACCACTGCGCAGTCGGGCAGACGGCCGATGGTCAGGGGCTCCTCGCCCAGCTCGAAGCGCTCACCGTCGGGCAGCACCAGCCAGGCGGGAAGGCCACCGCCCGGGCCCTCGCTGAACTCTGCGTTCACCTGGAAGATGCCTGGACGCATGGCGTCGTCCGCCGCCAGGCTCACCACGATCGCTCCCACCAGCTCGTAGGCCTCGCTGCGGGCGTGCTCCCACGCGGCATCGACCAGCTCCCGGACCAACACGTCGGCAAAGGGCTCGAAGCGATGGTAGTCGCTCGGGGCGAGGACCACCTCGAAGTCGTTGGGGGCGATGACCGAGTGGACTCCCACGGTTCGGCGCAGGTCCATCTCCCGAGCCAGCCGGCGGCCGATCTCCACCGGCTGGAGGCCACCTCGAAAGGCCTTGGCGATGGCTCCCTCCACGAATCGCTCGAGCCTCCGCTCGACTTGCTGAAGTCCCATGGTCGGGAGCAGCCTACCCAGCCCGCCTCCGGCGGGGGTGGAGGGCGGTAGCCTGAGCGCACTCACTCGGGCGAGTGGCGGAATTGGCAGACGCGCAGGATTCAGGTTCCTGTGTCCGAAAGGATGTGGGGGTTCAAGTCCCCCCTCGCCCACCGCCGTTGAGCAGGGATTTTGCTTCTGAGGGCGATCAGGGACCCGGGCGGCGGACCCCAGATGCTCACGAGATGCTCACGGACCTCGGAAGTGCGTTCTCCGGCCGCGAGCGCTTGCGACCACTCTCCGTCGCATCCGCGGGTGGATCGGAAGCGGCGGTCGGCACCACGAGGGAGGCGATCCGCTCGGCGAAGTCGGCTTCGAGGTCGGGGATTGCGTGCTGGTAGATGTCCGTGGTGACCGCCATGGCGCTGTGGCCGAGCCGGTCGCTGAGGACCCGGGTCGGCACCCCTGCGGCCAGGGCCAGGGTGGCGTGGGTATGCGCAGGTCGTGCAGCCTCACGGGCGGGAGCCCCAAGCTGCGCACGAGCCGTTGGAACCGTCGGCTGACGTACTCCGGGTTGAGGGGCTCGCCGTCGGGGCGGGCGAAGATGAGCCCCTTGTCGTGGAACTCTCGGCCCACCAGGAGGCGCTGCTCCAACTGGCGCTTGCGATGGGCCCGCAGCGCCTCCACGGTGTGCTGGTCCAGCGCGACGGACCGTCTGCCCCGGGCCGTCTTGGGCTCGCCGACCACGGCCCGATGCCCGATGGGCAGGATGGTCTGGCGGATCGCCGCTCGACCCCGCTCCAGGTCGACGTCGCTCCAACGCAGTCCCAGAGCCTCGCCACGGCGGACCCCGGTCAGCGCCATGAACAGCCACAGAGTGGCCAACCGGTCGTCGCCAGTGGCGACCAGGAAGTCCTGCAGATCGGATGCCGACCAGACGTTCATCTCCGGCTTGGCAGCTCTGGGCGGGTCAGCGAATGCTGCGGGGTTGCGGGCGATCAGCTGCCAGCGCACGGCGTCGGCCAGCGCCTTGTGCAGCGTGGCGTGGATACGCCTGATGGTGGACGCAGACAGGGCCGAGGTCGGTGGCTCCGGTCGCAGCAGCGTCCCATACAGGGCATTGATCGAGACGACTGACACGCCGTGGAGCGGATAGCGCCCGAAGGCGGGGACGAGGTATTTGCGGCAATGGCGGTCGTAGGACTCCCACGTCAGCGGACGCACCGTCGCCCGCATCGCTGGGAGCCAGTCGTTGAGGACGTACTGCTCGAAGGAGAGCTTCGCCGGGTCCATGTACGAGCCGGTCGCCAGGGCGCTCATGACCTCGGTGAGCGCCGCCTCAGCAGCCCGCCTCGTGGTGAAGCCTCCCTTGGACTTCTGCTTGCGCCGGCCGTCGGCCGTCACCCCCACGTCGACGACATAGGTCCATGTGCTGCTCCGCTTGAAGACGCGACCTTGCACCTTGACTCCTATCTGCCCGATCTGGTCGATGGCTGGTTCGGTGAGCTGGCGCGAGTGGCGTTGGCATCCGGTGTTGATTCGCCGTCGCCGTTTCCTGGATCGGCCGGCGGGGTGAAGGGCGTCTCGCCTTCTTTGTGGGCGACGGACTGGAGGTAGCCCTGGGGACCGAAGGTCTTGATCTGGTTGGCGAAGTCGGCGAGGACGTCGGCCAGGTCGTCCAGTCGGTCGCCGTACTCGCGGGCCAGGAGGGCGATGCGGTCTTTGCGCCAGGTGCGGAAGTGGTCGTGCCAGTTGCCCCGGGCGGGGTCGCCGCCCAAGATGGTGGCCATGACGGGGTCCAAGTCGGCGGGGACGTTGAGTCCCAGCTGCTCCAGGCGCTCGTCGATGACGCCGAGCTGGTCGCTGTCGCCCAGGATGGCGGCGTAGAGGGTGACGGCGGGGGCGTCGGTGTCGGCCAGGGGGCTGCCCATCGTCGCCGGGGGTGGGAGGAAGAAGTAGGCGATCGGGACGTCGAAGACGGCGGCCAGTAGGTACAGCTCGTGAGCGTCGAAGCGGCGGCGTCGCTCGCCGTCGAAGCCTCGCTCCATGGCGGAGATGGAGGCCTGGGGCAGGCGGTGACCGGTAATCCGGGCCAGGCGGTCTGCGACCTGCTGCTGGGTCCAGCCTCGCTGCTCCCGGATGGCTTTGAGGTTGAAGCTGACCACGGCGTTGACGTCCATGGGACCGTCACGGAGGGGAGCCTCGCTGCTCTCCTTGGTCTCGGCAGGGGGTGGGGACGGTCGCTTGCGTGCTCGGACCATGCCACCAACGTAGTCGCCCCTGCTGTGCGCCACAACATTGTCGCATCTCAATGGTATGCTGCGCGTTGTGTAGATCAACAAGGAGGTGTGCGCTGTGTTGGATGACCTGCTGCCGTTCCTGACCGTGGAGCAGGCGGCCAAGGTGTTGCAGCTGGGCCGGTCCAAGGCTTACGAGCTGAGCGTGGAGTGGGAGCGAAGCGGCGGGGCCAGCGGCCTCCCCTTTTTGTGGTTCGGCCATCAAAAGCGGGTCCCCCGGGCGGTGTTGGAGCGCTTCATCGTCGCGACCCTGTCCCCTCCGGCCGCCTGAGGGAGGCTCGGCCGTGTTGCGGGTGTCGAAGCTGACCGACGCCGAGTACGTGCTGGAGGCGGTAGCGGGGGGCGTGGAGGACTACTACCTGGGCGGGGGGGAGGCGCCGGGGGTGTGGCCGGCCGCCTGGCCGGGGAGCTGGGGTTGGCCGGGGTGGTCGGCGCCGAGGACCTGCGAGCGCTGATCGACCGGGTGGACCCGGCGAGCGGCGACCCCCTCACCCCGGGCAGCAAGCCGGTCCAGGTCCGGGCCGTCGACGCGAGCTTCTCGGCCCCCAAGTCGGTGTCGCTGTTGCACTCCCTGTCCGACGCCGCCAGCGTGGTGGGCATCGCCCACGTCGACGCCGTGGCCGCCGCCCTGGCGTTCCTGGAGGAGCACGCCGCGGTGACCCGCCAGCAGTGCGGCGGGGTTCGCCGGCGGGTGACGGCGTCGGGGTGGGCGGCGGCCACCTTCGTGCACCGCACCAGCCGGGAGGGCGACCCCCAGCTGCACACCCACGCCGTCATCGCCAACCTGGTGCGCCATCCCGACGGCACCTGGGCCGCCCTGGATGCGGCCGCCTGCTACGGCTGGGCCAAGGCGGCCGGGTCCATCTATCAAGAGCACCTGCGCCGCAACCTGACCGCCGCCTTGGGGGTGGGCTGGGGACCCGACCGCAACGGCTGCCGGGAGATGGTGGGCATCTCCGAGGCGCAGCGGCGCGTCTTCTCCAACGGACCACCCAGATCGAAGCCCACCTGGCCGGCGCCGGGAGCGAGCCGGCCACGGCCAAGGGCCGCATGCAGGCCGACGAGGCCGCGAGCCTGGCCACCCGGCGACGCAAGAACCGGGACTGGACCCCGGCGGCCCTGTCGGGGCGCTGGGCTGGCGAGGCCGCCGCAGTGGGTTTGCCCACCGGTCGGGCCCTGGTCGACCAGGTCCGCGCTGCGGCCTCCGGGGGAGCCCGGCGTCCCTCCAGCGTCGAGGCCCTCTTCGCCCGTCTTGTCGACCCCGAGGGTGGCCTGTGCGCGCATGACTCCCGCTTCGGGGAGGCCCAGGTCATCGAGCAGGTGGCCGCCGCCGGCGCAGGGGCATGGACCTCGGTCCAGGTGGAGGCCCTGGCCAAGCGGTTCTTGTCCTCCCGCCACGTCGTCCGCCTCCTCGACGCCAACCCGACTGGACGAACCCCGCCGCAGTGGTCCACCGTTGCCCACCGCCACGTCGAGGACCGGGTCTTGGACCACCTGGAGCGCCTCTCGGTCCGGGTCAGTGCCGGGGTGGAGACGGGCACGGTGGAGGCCGCCATCGCCGCCGACGGGCGCCTGGGCGGCGATCAGGCCGCCGCCGTGCGCACCTTGTGCGGGGCCGGTCCCGCCCTGCGAGCCTTGATCTCCCCCGCCGGGCACGGCAAGACCACCGCCCTGGCCGCCGCCACCGCCGCCGTGGCCACCGCCGGCCGGCCGGTGCTGGCCTTGTCGTCCACGAATCAGGCCGTCGAGCAGCTGCGCCGGGCCGGGCTGGCTGCCACCACCATCGCCCGCTTCGCCCTGGAGGCTCCCACCCTCGCGGCGGGGACGGTGGTCATCTGCGACGAGGTGTCCCAGCTGCCCACCGGCGAGGCCGACGTGGTCCTGGGAGCGGTGGCGGCCTGCCCCGAGGCTCAGGTGTGGCTGGTGGGCGACCCCCACCAGGCCCAGCCCGTGGGCGCCGGCGGCCTGGCCCACTACCTGACCGCCACCGCGGACCACCCTCCCCCGGTGACCGCCGCCTTGTCGGTCAACCGCCGCCAGGCCGACCCCGCCGAGCGTGACGCCCTGGTCGCCTACCGCGCCGGCGATGTCGCTACCAGCCAAGCCCTCCGCCACGAACGGGGCTGGGAGCACCACCCCGCCACTGCCGCTGCGGCCCGAGCCGACATGGCCGACGCCGTCGTGGCCGATCTGGCCAGGCTCGGCGCCGCCGAGGTGGTTGCCCTGGCCGCCACCCACGCCGAGTGCGAGGACCTGGCCGACCGGATGCGGGCCGCCCTGGCCCAGACGGGCCAGCTCGCCGGCCCGAGCCTGGAAGGCCCGGGCTGGTCCGGTCCCCGCAAGTACCAGGCCGGCGACCGGATCGTGTTGCACTCCCACCTCCGCCTCGGCGACGGCAGCCGCCTCACCAACGGCACCACCGCCACCGTCACCGGCGCCGGCCCCGACGGTCTCGTCGTGGTCGCCGACGGCCACCGCCAGCCGGTGACCGTGCCAGCGGCCTTCGTGGCCGACCGCAGCGGCGACGGCCGTCCCCGCCTCTCCCACGCCTGGTGTCGCACCATCGACGGGGTCCAAGGCGGCACGTGGGCCCAGGTCCACCTGCTGGCCACCCCCGCCCTCGACCACTACCGGGGCTACGTGGGCCAGTCCCGGGGCGTGCAGCCCACCCACACATGGAACACCACCCCCGCCCCTGACGACGACCACGGCGGGCGCCTCGTCGGCCCTGATGGACCGGCGGTCGAGCAGGTCGCCGCCGCCCTGGGCCGGGCCCGGCCCAAGACCTTTGCCGCCGGCGACGATCCCCAGCACACCGACCGCCAGCTGCGTCGCCGGATCGCCGACCACCAGGCTGTCCTCGACCGCCGCCCTCCCGACCTGGCTGACCAGCTCGCCGACACCGCTGCCGCCCTCGGCCGCAGCCAGGCGGCGCTGGCCGCCGCCCGCCTAGCCGCCGAGCGCTGGGCCGCTCTGGCCGAGGACAGCAGTGGCGGGTTGCGGGGTCTCACCCCCGCGGGGAGAGCCCGCCGCCACGACGCCGAGGGCCGCCAGGCCGACGCCGAGCGGTCCGTCACCGCCGGCGAGGCCCAGGTGGCCGAGCACGCCGCCCGCCTCGAGCAGCTGCACGCCGCCCAGGCCAGCGGGGAGCGCTTCGCCCAGGCCAACGCCTGGCGGGCTGACGACCTCGCCGACCTCAAGAAGTGCCGAGAGGATCTGTGGGCCGCCGCCGTGATCGCCGCCGCCCGCCACGGCGACCCCCTCGCCTACGGCCTGCCGCGGCTCAGCGCCGCCCGGGAGCACCTGGTGGCCCAGGCGGCCCTTCCCGCCCCGGGGCCGACAGCTGACCCCGACACCGACGCCTCCCGGCGAGCCCAGGCCAGGACCGACCTGACCGACCTCGACGCCATCATTGCCGCTGCCGCCCAGGCCAAGGCGGCAGCAGCCGCCGAGCGGGCCCGTCACCATGCCCAGGTCCGCCTCAACGCTCAGACCCGATACCCAGGCCACGATGGCGTGGTCGCCCACCAGGGCATCGGACCCGACCTGTAGACGTACTGCCCTCAGCGGCGATCGCCGAGGTTTCGCCTCTTCGGCGGCCAGCTGCTGCAACTACCCGGCTTCTGTGCGCTTCGACCGCGTCACGATCGCCCCGGGGGTGATGGCCGGTATGCCCTGCATCAGGGGCCTGCCGTTCCCGGTGGCGGCGGTGGTGGCCATGGTCGCTGACGGCATGACCGTCGAGGAGATCCTGGCGGTGCATCCCGACCTCGAAGCAGGCGACGTCCGCCAGGCCCTCAGCTACTCCTCCGGAGGCCGTCCAGGAGCGCGAGCCACCACGCAGAACTGCGTGAGGTTCCTGCTCACCACCCAGGCCACGGCCGCCGTTTGAGCGGGCCAGTCACCAGGCTCAGGTCCCTCACCAGGGGGACTCCCGCCGGGCTGCTCACCGGCCGGCGCCGGCGCCGCCGGCGCCCCGTGCCTATCGCCGCGGACGTCCACCCCGACCTGTAGGCGTGTTGCCCCGGTCGGTCCAAGCCCTCGGGTTTCGTGATACAATACCGAGGTGAGGTTCACGGTCTCGGTTGCCAAACACGGCGCCACCGAGGAGGCCATCGTTCATGTCGTTGACCACGTCGCCGTCGGCATCCGCCTCTCAGCGGAGCGCATCTTGTTCCTTGGCCCCGACCCCTCATCCGCCTCTCAGCGGAGCGCATCTTGTTCCCTGGCCCCGACCCCTCCGGTCAGGTGCTCGAGCCCCAGAGGCGGCAACCCGTGCCGAGACGAGGTCTATGGGCCTGTGGTAGTCCCGGGAGCTGTTGATGTTCCGGTGAAGCCGGTGGTTCAACGTCCGAAGGTCCATGTCGGCGAGGCTTCCGGCCTCGAAGACGTGATGGTCACAGAGGAAGGCCATGTCGTTCATGCAGCCGACCACGGAACGGTCAGCGGTCTTGGCCAGGATGAAAGGACCAGATCTCAGGTCGCCGAACGCCTCTGAGGGGAGACCCTCCGCGCGCAGCTCCCTCTCGATGAGATACGTGACCAACGGGTGCACCGGACGGAGGTTGGCCGTTCGTATGTCCGGTTCGAAGACCGTGAAGAGCGTGGCGACGTGGGTCAGGAGAAGGCACTTGCGGCGGTCGAACCAGAGGAGGTTGGCGTACCAGTCGTCATCGTCAGGCTCCGGAGCCGCCATCTGTGCGGGCCGCAGGACTTCGAGCAGCTTCTTGGTGCAGCGCAGGATCATTTCCGCTCCAACCTCACGTCGGATCCGGCCTGCGGCTCCCCATCGGGCCTGATGCCTGGGGAGTAACTCTCCTCTCCTCGACCGGGCGTACGGATGCGGTCCAGCCCAGCAAAGTAGCGCTTCCCAGGGCGAGGGAGGCGTCGACCAGCCAGCACCAAAAGGTCACACCGTTGAAAAGCTTCCAATCCTTGGCGAGTAGGGCAACTGCAATCAATGCAGAGGCATTGACTCCGGCAAAGAGAAGGATCAGCGGGCTGATAAATATGAGCTTGTGCAGCTTGCTCTTCGAATCGATTTCCTTCAACCAGGTCTCCCAGCCGAAACCCTCGAAGCGGGACTCGACCTTGGTGCGCAGGTATATAGCGATGCGCCTAATCTGCCGGCGATGATCCAACCATTGCAAGAGGAGCAGGAAAGAAACTGGTCCGATGAGCAGCAGGAGATCGATGTCCTTCGGATGATCCACCACCACATGAACGCGGTAGACGCGGTCAGCTGAAGTCCGATGAGCGCCTGTTGCGTGGTCGACCGCCGATCGATCTCGGCCCGCAGAGCCCGGAACTCCTCGAGACTTCCGGGTGGAGGAGGTTGGTGCATCCGTACGGCCGACTATTCGGACTCGAAGGAGCTGTCGCGGAGGCGGAGGGCGTCGGCGTTCTCCATGACCACCTTGCGTACCGAGTCCGGGAAGCCGCCGGGGTTGGTCGCCCGTATCTCTACGGTGATCTCGACTTCGGTGCCGTCCAGGCCGGCCAGGTGAGCGACTACTTCGGTGGCCAAGGTGCCGGCGTCGCGGCCCATACGGACCGGGTCGAGCACCGCCGACCCGTAGAAGCGGGTCATCGCCGCTGGACCGACCGCGCCGGCGGCAGCCGGCCCAGCCCCGGACCGTTCGGAGCCGTCACCTGCGATGGTCGGTTTGCCGTCACCAGACGCGGTGACTGCCTCGGCTTCGGCCGCCAACTGCGCCGATGCGAGGGCCGGTTGGACCACCAGGGCCGTCTCTTTGACCGAGGAAGCGAACGAGCCAGGAATGGTCAGCCCGGCGAAGCGGCCCGGTGAGCGAGGATCGGGCGCCTCGGCCACGCCGAACCCCTCCATCTCCCACGAAGTGGAGGCCATCCCGGCCGACACGCAGTCGGTCAGGACGCCGACGTCGCGGAGCCGGTGCAGGTACAGATACCGGCTGTAGACGTCCCACAGCTGGCCGACCGTCACCGATCCATCGGCCCACAACGGCGCCAGCTCCTCGTCGAGCTTCATGCGTAGCAGCAGCGGGGCGTACTTGGTGTACACGTGGCCGCCGCTGTCCGCCTTCGCGGCCGCACGCTCGTACAGGTTGCCGGTCCCGCTCAGCTTGGCCTCGATCCAGCTGACCGCTGCCCCGGTCGGCGCGTCGAGGCGCGGTACGAGCAGCCACTGGTAGACGTCGGTCAGCCGGGAATCGACCGTCCGGACCGCCTCATCCCAACGGGCCCACGCCTGGCTGTGCTGCGCCGGCGACAAGCCGAGCTGCTCGGAGTCCTCGACGATGGAATCCCACGCCAACCGGTCGGCCACCGACGACAACAGATCCTCGACATCGCGCTCCTCAGCGGCGAGAAATATCAACATGTTGCGGTGGTCCCGCGGCCCGCTTCCCTTGTCGTCCAGGATCGACCCGGCCAGCTGCAGCGCCGGCGACGTCTCCCCCCGGGGCCCGATGCCCGGTGTCCGGTCCGAGCACGACGAGCCGGACCGACTGCTCGTCTCTCACCCCGCCCGGACCGGCAGGGCACAGATGCACACCGGTGAACGACTTGGAGGGCCGAGCGGGAGGGTGGCGGGCAGGATGATCGGCGACTGGTCGCCGCCCAGCCACAACGCCCGGACCACCGTCGCCATGAGCCGCAGGATACCGCGGGTGCGCTGGAACCGGTCCAGCGTCGACCAGTCCTCGTAGAGGCGGGCGAAGAGCTCCGGGTGGAGCGGATAGGTGGCGGATGCGCTCGGCGCAGGACGGCTCCCGGCACTCGATGGGGAAATCGCTGGCCTGGGCCTGGTAGAAGTCGCCCAGGACCCGAGCCGTGGCGTCCCGATCGGCCCGGGCCTGGGCGTCGGGCGGCTGGACAGCCGGCGCCGCACGATCTCGAAGCTCTCCTCGGCGCTGGCCGGCCGCCAGGACGACTCGAGCGCTCGACCAGGCGTAGAGCTTCCACCAGCCGCCAAGGCCGCCGCCCATGGGAGAAGTGACTGTCGAACATGGTCATGGCGACTTACTGCCACTTCCACGGCAACGGCCACCACCACTGAGGAACCGATGAGGTCTGTCGCGGTACGGTTCGCCCATCCACCGAGGCCTCGTCCACTCCGGTGGCTGCCCTCGGTCACAGCGACGAAGGTAGCCGGCTGTTGCCAGACGTTCTCGGGTTCGAAGGTCCTCCCGCCATGTCGACATGACCTGGGTGATCTGGAGGGCGATCTGACGGCCTGCCGACCCCGGAATGGCTCGATCGCCCGCGAGTCGGCCGCCGCATCCAGATGGCCCTCCGCAGAGGCCACACCGCCCGGGCGCCGCAGCCCTCACCCCAGCCGGCCCACCGCAGCTCGGTCGGCTCGTCACTGGACAAACGCGCCGCTCCACCGGCCTACCAGGCGGCGGCGAAGCGGAGATCACGGCTCGTAAGCTCGAGGTGATCGCCGCCGAAGTCGACGACGGGCTGCTGGTGTTTCACGCCATGCCTATCAGCGCCAAGTACCGGAGGTACCTGCCATGACCCGTACCAACACCTACGGCCGTACCCGCGGGGGCGAAGCGGTGACCGACGAGGTGGCCGACCGGTGGGCGGCCGAAGTCGAGACCGAGGAGTACCGCGACCAGGTGAACGAACTGGTGAAGCGCGAGCCGGGCCGGGTGGTGACCGATCCCGCCGGGCTCGATCAACTGCGCCGTGGGGGCCGGCCCCGACTGGGCGCCGGCCAGTCGGTGCAGGTCCGCATCCGGCTCGCTCCCGAGTGGGCCGATGCCCTCGACGCCGCCGTCGAGCGCTCCGGGCGGCGCCGCTCGGAGATCGTTCGTGACGCTCTGCTGGCCTACCTCAGGGCGGGGTAGCCGCCCGCTGCCCCTTCGGGCTCCGCACCCGTGCCACCGTCGGACTGGGCGTGGCCGGCAAGGCAGCTCGGGCCGAGGCCAGCCGGGTAGCCCTTCGGGGTCGTGGCGGAAGTCGAGCACGTGTAGGTCGTCGGCTGACACGGTTGCCGAATCGACGAGTCCCAGGGTGCGCACCGACCTGGTCCCATGGTCCGCTCGACGATCGCCGGCCGGAGTCGGGCGGCGTCTCGTCGGTCGCCACAGCCGAGGTCCAGAAGTTCGACCCCGACTGCTGGAGCATGGGTCGCCAGCGGGACGTCGTCGACGTGGGGGCGGCCAGCCTCTGGTGGGCGGAAGGGTGGCATCGGCGATTGGGCGAACAGCGAAGAAGTCGTCGGCGAGACCCGCGGCGGGACCAGCGAGACCACCGTCGCGTCGGCTTGCTCCGGACTGCCGCCCGCTCCGCCACTTACCCACCGACCCAACCTGCCGCTCTCCTGCCTCCCCTTCCCTCCCGCCACCCCTGGCCTCACCCTCCTCGCCGTCCCCTCCCAGCCATGCGCCGCCCCTTCATCACTGCCACCATCAACAGCCAACTCCACGTCAGACATTTGCCACCCTCCGGGAGGCCCCCAAGCCCGCCGCCGTGGCGAGGAACCCGGTCCGTGGCGGGACAGCTGCGTGCGTTGAGCTGGGGCGGTCCTCGGCGGCAACCTCCAAGTCCCTCGCCGGACATCCAGATCGGTACCGACGTTCGGTGCGGAACCTCCGGCCGGCACCGGTTCGAGCGGCGAGCCCGATCCGTCGATCTGCACTCATCGGTCGTCCCTGTGGCCGAGGATGACGGGGCGCCAGATCAGGACGTTCTGGGCGGGCCGCGGGGCTGGCAGTCCGGCGACGCGGCGCTTGCTCCGGCAAGCGACGCCCGATACTCGCTTCGGCCACGTCGCTCGAAGATGGAGCCGACCGGGATGAAGCGGCTGTTGCAGTTGACGCCCCTTGACCGGACAGTTCACCGGGCGGCCTATACGGACACCCTGTCGCCCCGCACGATCTCTGGTCTGGTCCGTTCCCGTAGCGGGTTCGGCCTGCGGTACACCGTCCGGTCGGAGCCGAGCCCGACTCGGGTGGTCGGGCCGATCGTCTACGGGCCTGGCAGCAGAGCTTCAGCCTCGATCTCGACCTTCCACCTCGGATCGAGCAAGCCGGCAACGACGATCATCGTCGCCGCCGGGCGCACCGCGGTGAAGGCTCGCCCATGTTCGGCGCCGACCGCGTCAGCGTCGGTCGGGTCGATCAGATACATCCGAGTTCGGACCACGGCCGCCAGGTCGGCTCCCGCCTCCGCCAGAGCGGCCGAAATGATCTGGGTGTGGCTACTTCACTTCGCGACGAGTAGAAAAGGCTTATGAAACAAGGGTTTCTTGGCTCGGCTTGGCTCGCGGAGCGCCGCTAAACCC
>JAVKSQ010000009.1:0-69714 GCA_039583615.1 Acidimicrobiales bacterium | reverse complement strand
GGTGGCGGCCGGGCTTCCCGGGGCGGTGGCGGCCGGGCTTCCCGGGGCGGTGGCGGCCGGGCTTCCCGGGGCGGTGGTGCTCGTCTCGGCGGCGTTGGGGTTGGCCAGGTTCGTCGCCGACGGCGGCTTGGGGATGTCGGCGCCTGGGGGAACGAAGGCGATGGTGACCAGGGCGCCGTTGACCAGCCGGAGATTGCGAGGATCCCCGGTCACCATCTGCCCCTTCTGGTCGACCAGGCTCGACCAGGTCTTCACCTGCACCTTGCCTGGGGTGGCGCCGCACCTGTCCCCGTTGGTCCGGGTCCGCTGACCCGGGTAGCGCAAAGAGCTGGAGGTGAGCTCCATGCCCGGATAGCCGGACACGAACCGGCCCAGGGTGGCCTTGGTGCCGGTGTCGGCGCTGGACTGCGGCTCGACATGGATCAGGCCGTCCCCGTGGGTATGGATCCCGATCAGGTGGGCGGGCTGGGGCGGGTTGGGCTGGATCCGGCCGCAGATGTCGAAGGCAAAGGCCTCGTGCCAGTGGTCATTGAGCGTGGGCGGCGTGGGCGCTGGGGGGTGGCTGCGCTCGTAGCGGCTGAAGGCCACCGCGGTGACGCCCAGCACCACCACCACCGCCATGGTCGTGTACCACCCGACAGGCGTCTTCCCCCGGCTGGATCGGCCTCCGCCGGTGGCTGCCGCCCTGGCCACCTTCTTGCCTGCTGAGGCTCTGCCCATGGTCGAGGCCCAGTCTAGCGGGGGGTGCCGTGGGGCTGAGGACGCAGGGCCACCGACCGGCGTCGACGGTGCCGGCAGCTCTCGGCGGCCCGTTGGGCCCAGGCCAGGACCACCCGGACAGCCACACCCAGGCCCACCAGGGGCAGCAGCAGGCGCCGGGGCCCGGTGGTGCTCCTGGAGGCGAAGCGCAGCAGCGAGCGGTGGTGGGCCAGGATCATGCGGTACGGATGACGGTTGGTCGACACCCCCTGCTCGTGGGTGACGGCGGCGGCCGGCTCGTAGCTCACCTCCCAGCCCGCCTGCCTGGCCCGCCAGCACAGGTCCACGTCCTCCAGGTACATGAAGTAGGACTCGTCGAAGCCGCCCAGCGCCTCGAGGGCCTGCCGGCGAGCGAGGAAGCAGGCCCCCGACACCCAGTCGACCCCCCTGACGCTGGCGTGGTCCCAGTCCGCCAGCTTGTAGCGGCGGCTGAAACGGTTGCCGGGGGCCAGGAGGCCGAGGAAGGCATGCCCGGCGGCGTCCAGGAGAGACGGGAACGACCGGGCCGAGGGATAGAGGCTGCCGTCGGGGTTCTCCAGCCGGGGGCCGACCAGGGCCAGGCGAGGATCGTGGTCGAGGGCGGCCACCAGCGCCTCGACGGCGCCGGGGTGGACGACCAGGTCGGGGTTGCAGACCAGCACCATCTCGGTCCCCAGCCGGGCCAGGCCCCGGTTGGCACCCGCCCCGTAGCCGGCATTGCGGCCCCCCGCCAGGAACACCGCACCGGGGTCAGCGAGGGCCAGGGCCTCACCCGAGCCGTCCGCCGAGGCGTTGTCGGCCACCACCACCTGGCCCACCCCCTCGGCCCGCAGGCTGGCGACGCACTCCAGCAGCTCGTCCCTGGCGTTGTGGTTGACGACCACCGCGCCCACCCGCCCAGCGACCCGGTCCCGGACCCCGGGCTCAGCGGGCACGACCCAGCTGCTCCTCGAACCAACTGATGGTGGTGGCCAGGCCGTCGGCCAGCGCGACGGCAGGCTCCCAGCCCAGCCACGAGCGAGCCAGGCCTATGTCGGGGCGGCGCTGCGCCGGGTCGTCGACCGGCAGGGGCCGGTAGAGGATCTCCGACCCGGAGCCGGTCAGCGCTATGACCAGCTGGGCCAGCTGGGCCACGGTGTGCTCCACCGGGTTGCCGATGTTGACCGGGCCGACCAAGCCCTTGTCGAGCAGGGCGACGATGCCGCTCACCTCGTCGTCGACGTAGCAGAAGCTGCGGGTCTGCGACCCGTTCCCGTACACGGTGAGGGGGCGGCCCAGGATGGCCTGGACCGCGAAATTGGAGACCACCCGACCGTCGGATGGCCTCATGCGGGGCCCGTAGGTATTGAAGATGCGGGCAATCCCGACGTCGACCCGATGGGCTCGGTGATAGGCCATGGTGAGGGCCTCGGCGAAGCGCTTGGCCTCGTCGTAGACGCCGCGGGGGCCGACCGGGTTGACGTGGCCCCAGTAGTCCTCGGCCTGGGGGTGCACCTGGGGGTCGCCGTAGACCTCGCTGGTGGAAGCCAGCAGGAAACGAGCGCCCTTGTCCTTGGCCAGACCGAGGCAGTTGTGAGTCCCCAGGCTGCCCACCTTCAGCGTCTGGATGGGAAGCTCCAGGTAGTCGCGGGGAGAGGCCGGGCTGGCGAAGTGCAAGACGGCGTCGACCGGACCATCCACCCTCACGTGCCGGCTCACGTCGTGGCGGATCATCGAGAAGCGAGGCTGGCCGTCCAGGTGGGCCAGGTTGGCCATGCTCCCGGTCACCAGGTTGTCGACCACCACCACCTCGTCGCCCCGATCGAGCAGGCGGTCGCAGAGATGCGATCCCAGGAAGCCGGCCCCGCCGGTGACCACCACCCTCACAGCCGGACCCTCAACACCGAACCCTCAAGGGCGGCCGATGCCCCAGTAGGCGAAGCCGGCCCGGCGCAGGGCGTTGCCGTCCAACAGGTTGCGGGCGTCGACGACGCTGCGTCGAGCCATCAGGTCGGCCACCTTGGAGAAGTCGATCCAGCGATAGTCGTTCCACTCGGTCAGCACCACCAGGGCGGCGGCGCCCTGGCAGGCCGCGTACGGATCGGCGCAGACCTCGAGGCCCTCCAGTCCCTCCACTGCACCGGTGACGGTGGGGTCGTGGGCTCGAACGCATGCTCCGCGGGCCATCAGGCGGCGGACGATCTCGACGGCGGGCGATCCCCGCCGATCGTCGGTGCGAGCCTTGAAGGTGAGGCCCCATGCCGCCAGCACCGCCCCGTCGAGCGACCCGCCGGCCGCCGCCGCCACCTTGGACACCACCCGGTCGTACTGCTCGTCGTTCACTGCGATCACGCCCCTCAGCAGCCCGAAGTCGTAGCCTGCCTCCTCGCCGATGTGGACCAGGGCACGGGTGTCCTTGGGAAAGCAGGAACCGCCCCACCCCGGTCCCGGCTTGAGGAACTCGAAGCCGATGCGCTTGTCGTAGCCCATCCCGAGAGCCACCTCTCGTATGTCGGCTCCCACTGCCTCGCAGAGGTTGGCCACCGCGTTGACGAAGCTCACCTTGGTGGCCAGGAAGGCGTTGGACGCGTACTTGATGGTCTCGGCGGAGGCCGGGTCGGTGACCAGCAGGGGCGCTCGGACCTTCTCGAAGAGGGACGCGACCCGCATCGCCGCCGCCTGGTCGTCGCTGCCGATGACTATGCGGTCAGGGTGGAGGCAGTCATGGACCGCCGACCCCTCCCTCATGAACTCCGGGTTGGAGACCACGAACACGTCGGTGCGGCCCAGGGCCTGCTCGACCACCCGGGTGGACCCCACCGGCACGGTCGCCTTGTTGACCACCACCGCCTCCGCCTGCAGGGCCGGACCGATCTGGTTGGCGGCGCCCACGATGTAGGACATGTCGGCCGACCCGTCCTGGCGCTGGGGAGTGGGTACGCAGAGGAACACGAACTCGCCCTCGGCGGCGGCCGCCGCCGCTCCCAGGACGAACGACAGGCGCCCTTCGTCCAGCCCCTCCCGTACCAGCGCCTCCAAGCCGTCCTCCACGATGGGGATGCGCCCCTGGCGCAGCCCCTCGATCTTGGCCGGCACCACATCGGCACAGGTCACCTGGTGGCCCAGATGGGCAAGGTAGGCGCCGGTCGCCAAGCCGACGTAACCGGTCCCGACGACGGCGACGCTGCTCACCGGGCCAGCGCCTCGACCAGGTGACCGAGGGAGTCCTCCCAGGCCGGCAGCAACTCTAGCCCGCACAGGCGCAGGGCGGCATTGTCCAGCACCGAGTTGGCCGGCCTGGGCGCCGGGCGGGGCGGATCGAGCGCTGAGGTGGGGATGGCCTCCACCCGCCCAGGGTCCATGCCGGCCGACTCCAGGACGGCCCGGGCCAAGCCGTACCAGGTGGTTTCCCCCTGGTTGGTGACATGGAAGACACCGGGACGGCGGTCGGTGGCCAGGGCCCGGACGGCCACGGCCAGATCAGCCGTGAAGGTGGGGCACCCCCGCTGGTCGTCCACGAAGCGCAGGGGCTGGCCCGCCGTAGCCAGGCCCAGCACGGTTCGTACGAAGCTGGCTCCCCGGCGGCCGGACAGCCACGATGTCCTGACCACCGTCGAACCAGGGTCGAGCTCCCGCTCGCCGCCCAGCTTCGACCGCCCGTACACCGACAGTGGGGCGGGGTCGTCCCACTCCGTGTAGGGCCGGTCGGACCTGCCGTCGAACACGTAGTCGGTCGACACGTAGCACAGGTGGGCCCCCACCCGGCGCGCCCCGTCGGCCAGGTGGCGGGTTCCCAGGGTGTTGACCGCGAACGCCTTGTCGGGGTCGGCCTGGCAGGCATCCACCGCCGTCCAGGCGGCGGCATGGACCACCAGGTCGGGACGCAGCCCCGTCAGGGCCTCGATCACCGCCGTCCGGTTGGAGACGTCCAGGTCGGCGTGGCTGGCGCCGACGACCTCGACACCGGTTCCAGAGGCCATGCACTCGACCAGGTCGTGGCCGAGCGCCCCTCCCGCTCCGGTGACCAGGACCCTCACCGGCCATCCCCGGCGCCGCCGCCTGTCGCCCACGCCGTCTCCTGCACCGGCGCCCGGGCGGCCAGGGGCTCCCACCAGGACCGGTTGGCGGCGTACCACTCCACGGTGGATGCCAGCCCCTCTTCGAAGTCGATCCGGGGGGCCCAGCCCAGCTCCCTGGTCAGCTTGGAGGAGTTCAGCAGGTAGCGGCGGTCGTGGCCGGGCCGATCGGCCACCACCATCTTGAGGGAGGCGGGGAGCGACAGGATGGCCAGCACCAGGTCAGCCAGGTCCTCGATGCTCGCCTCCCGGCCGCTGCCGACGTTGTAGGTCTCCCCCACCCGGCCCTGCTCGACGACCGCCGCCACCGCCCGGCAGTGGTCCCCGACGTGGAGCCACTCCCGTCGGTGGGTGGTGGAGGCGTAGAGGGGCAAGGGGCGACCGTCGAGGGCGTTGGTGACGAACAGGGGAATGACCTTCTCGGGGAACTGGTAGGGGCCGTAGTTGTTGCAGCAGTTGGTGATGGTGACGGGCAGCCCATAGGTCTCGCCGTAGGCCCGCACGGCGTGGTCAGCACCCGCCTTGGAGGCGTTGTAGGGGGTGCGCGGCCGGTAGGGCGACTGCTCGGTGAACGCCTCCCGGCTGTCCAGCGCCAGGTCGCCGTAGACCTCGCAGGTCGAGATGTGGTGGAAACGCACCACCCCGGCGCGCCGCGCCGCCTCCAGGAGGGTCTGGGTGCCCAGCACGTTGGTGCGAAAGAACAACGAGGGATCGACCACGGCCAGGCTGTTGTGCGACTCAGCGGCGAAGTGGACCACGGTCTGCGCTCCAGGCTCCTCCAGGACCCGTAGGACGGCGTCGAGATCACCGACGTCACCCCGCACGAACCGCACCTTGTCGCCGAGGTCGGCCAGCGACGCCCGGTTGCCCGCATAGGTGAGGGCGTCGTAGACGACCACCTCGTCCTCGGGGTGCGAGGCGACCCAGTACCGAACGAAGTTCGACCCGATGAACCCGGCCCCGCCCGTCACGAGCATCCTCATCCGCCACCACGTTAGGTCTCCACCGCCTGCTCCGCCCGCGGTGAGGAGGTGCCAAGCCGCTCAGCAGGGGCGAGGATCCCAGGGCTCGGTGTTGGGGGCGGCCGAGGACACCCCGGTGGAGGAGGCCCCGGTGGAGGACACCGTGCCCGAGGACGAGGTCCCGGAACGGGAGGAGGATACCGACCCGCGCCCACCGGCCCCGGTGGATCGCACTCCGGTGAAGGCCGAGCCGGTGACCAGGGCCAGGTCGGAGCCGTGGAGGCTGTTGTCGGCCTGGATGCTCACCGAGCCTCCCACCTCCGACTGGAGGAGCTTGGCCGCCGCCTCCTGGCCGGGCGCGTAGCGAACGACCGAGGCGACGTGGCCGGTGGTGTCGTTGTCTCCGGTGCCAGCCACCCCGAAGCCGGCCGCCGCCACCTGGCTGGCCGCCCGGTGGGCCTGGTTGGCCAGGCCGGACCCGTTGAGGACCTGCACGGTGACACCGCTGGGCGAGACCTGGGGCGCCGATGTCGGTGCCGACCCCCCCGACCCGCCGCTTCGGGGGGCAGGATTGAGGAACTGGGAGATGACCTGAGAGGCCCCAGGCTGGCGCATCTCGAGGACAGAGCCGACCGAACGGGTAGCCGGGACGGTGGGCAACGTGTAGGTGACCAGGTCGTTGGGCCCGAGGGTGCGGAAGCGGTTGACCAGGCTCAAGATGGTCCCGACGCTCAGGTCCTGGTCGACGTTGACGTCCTTGACGGCCTGGCTGACCAGGGCGTTGGCGGTGGCCGGGTTGCCCAGGCCCGAGGACACTGCCTTCTTCATCAGGACCTTGATGAAGATGTGCTGGCGGCGGATGCGGGAGAGGTCGCCGTTGCCGTCGTAGTGCCAGGTGCCGTTCTCCAGGTACGAGTAGTCACGGCTGCGGGCCAGGGACAGGGCGGCGGCCCCGTTGAGGTGGGTGCAGCCGGACTGGGTGATGTCCAGTCCTGACATCTTGTCCCGGGCCGGGTAGGGGAAGTACATTTTGATGCCTCCCACCGCATTGACCAAGCCTTGGAACCCGTCGAAGTTCATCTGGACGTAGTGGTTGATGGAGATGCCGAGGTCTTCGTTGATGGTCTGGATCAGATCGTCGGCCCCCTTGTCGTAGGCGGTGTTGATCCGATTGGACGACTGGGTCCCGGCGATGGGCACGTAGAGGTCCCTGGGGATGGACAGGATCGACGCCTGCTTGGAGGCGGGGTCGATGTGGACGACGAAGGTCACGTCGCTGCGCTGGCCGGCGACCTGGCTGGCGCTGCCGAACTGGGCAGCCTGGCCAGGGGCCAGGGCCCGGGTGTCGGAGCCCACCACCAGCACGTTGATGGGCTGGCCGGCGCCGGCTGCGGTGATGTGGGCCAGCGCCAGGCGGTGGATCTCGTTGAGCCGTACCCGCAGGTAGACGTAGGTGGCCCCCAGCAGGACGACGGCGGCGGTCAGTACCGCGATGGTCCCCAAGAGAAGCCGGCGGGGCCATCGCCGGGCACCGGGAATGACGGGTCGGGGGCTGGCGGGGGCCGGGGGGCGTCCGGGCGGAGAGCCGTTGGACCTGCCGGCCGGGCCGATCGGGCGGCGGGGCAGGGCCGTTGGGCCGTTCGAGCGGCGGGGGCCAGGCGGGGCGCCGCCGGTCCGACCCGGCGCCCGCAGCTGCCCGGCGACCCGGCGGTGGGTGGCCGGCGGCGGGCCGGCGGGGGTGCCGGGCGCAGGGCGCTGCCCGGGGACCGGACGGGAGGCTGGCACCTACCGGCCTCGGCGGTGGCCGGGTGCAGGAGCCCGGCGGGTCTCGGTGCGGACGGGCGCGAAGGCTTCATCGACCGTGCTCACTGCAACCGCATGCTACCAGTAGGCCGCTCCGGGCTACCGGCAGGCGGGCGGACGTGGACCACGTCGGCGGCGCTGACCTGGCGCAGGCACACCCCGACGTCGACCAGGAGCTCGCCCTCAGGGCTGACGTCGACAGCCGTGCCGGTGAACGACTCGCCCACCATCTCGACGCGCACCAGCCGGCCCAGGGTGGCACACCGGTGCCGGTACTCCAGCACCTGGGCCCGGCGGCCGGCCGGCGTCTCCAGGTCGGCCCACCGGCGCTCCAGCGAGCCCAGCAGCGCCGCCAGGAGCTGGTCTTTGTCGATCGGGCGAGCGGCCAGGTGGCTGAGCGACACTGCCGTGCCGCCCAGGTCATCCCGGCTGGCGCAGCCGGCCGTGTGGCGGGGCCGCTCGTCAGCGGCCGGCCAGTCGACGTTGACGCCGGCCCCGACCACCACCCCGGCGACGCGGGGCCCGTCGAGGCACGCCTCGGCCAGCACGCCGGCCAGCTTGCGCCCGCCGTGGGTGACGTCGTTGGGCCACTTGAGCCAGACGGCCACCCCCCCCTCCGCCTGGCAGGCGTCGGCCACCGCCAGACCCATCACCATCCCGCCCAGGTGGAGCTGGTCGGAGACGCGGCCGGCCCGGAGCAGCACCGACACCAGCAGGGACGTCCCCGCCGGAGCCACCCAGCTCCGACCCATGCGGCCCCTGCCCTGGCGCTGGTGGTCAGCCACCACCACCACCCCGTCGGGGGCACCGGCCCGGGCCAGGTCCAGGAGGTGGCGATTGGTCGAGCCGAGCGAACCGAGCGAGCGGATGTCGGAGAAGCGAGTCCCGGCCAGGCGCGATCTGGCGCCGTCGCCGATCATGGCAGTAACCATATGGCGATGCTGAGGAAGATCCTGATCGCCAACCGGGGCGAGATAGCGGTGCGGGTGGCCCGCACCTGCCGGGAGCTGGGGATCGCCACCGTGGCGGTGTACTCCGACCTCGACCGAGGTGCCCTCCACGTCCGGATGGCGGACGAGGCCTACGCCCTGGGCGGCCAGCTGCCAGCCGACTCGTACCTCAACACGGAGGCCATCGTCGCCGCCGCGACGCGCAGCGGGGCCGAGGGAGTCCACCCCGGGTATGGCTTCCTCTCGGAAAATGCCGCCTTCGCTCGCACCGTCTCGGCCCACGATCTGGTCTTCGTGGGGCCCCCGCCCGACGTGATCGAGCTCATGGGTGACAAGCTCAGCGCCCGGCGGGTGGCCGAGGCGGCCGGGGTGGCCGGCGTCCCGGGCCGCTCCGAGGCGGTCGCCGACCCGGCTCAGGTGGTGGCCTTCGGCGACGAGCTGGGCTGGCCGGTGGCCATCAAGGCGGCCCATGGAGGCGGTGGCCGGGGCATGAAGGTGGTGAGCGGTCCCGACGAGGTCCCGGCCGCGCTGGAGTCGGCCCAGCGAGAGGCGGTGGCCTGGTTCGGGCGCCCCGAGACCTACCTGGAGCGCTACCTGGCGTGGCCCCGCCACATCGAGATGCAGATCGTGGCCGACTCGCACGGCAACGCCGTCTGGCTGGGCGAGCGGGACTGCTCGGTCCAGCGCCGTTTCCAGAAGCTGCTGGAGGAGAGCCCCGCCCCTGACCTCCCCGAGCAGGTGCGTCAGGCCATGGGCCGAGCCGCCCTCGACGTCTCCCGGGCCTGCGGCTACGTCAACGCCGGCACGGTGGAGTTCTTGTACCAGGAGGGCGAGATCTACTTCCTCGAGATGAACACCCGCCTCCAGGTCGAGCACCCGGTCACCGAGGAGGTCACCGGCTTGGACCTGGTGGCCCTCCAGCTGCGGGTGGCGGCGGGCGAGCCCCTGGGGCTCGCCCAGCACGACGTGGCCCGCCGGGGCCACGCCATCGAGTGCCGTCTCAACGCCGAGGACCCGGCCGGGGGCCGGTTCCTTCCCTCACCGGGGACGATCACCCGGTTCCGCCGGGCCGACGGGCCGGGCGTGCGGACCGACGCGGGCTACGAGGAGGGCGACATGGTGAGCCAGTTCTACGACAACCTGGTGGCCAAGCTGGTGGTGTGGGGCCCGGACCGGGAGGCGGCTCGCCAGCGCATGCTCCGGGCCCTGTGGGAGACCGAGATCGAGGGGGTGGCCACCACCATCCCGGCCCAGGCAGCCATCGTGAGCCACCCCGACTTCGCCGAGGCCCGGCACTCGACCAGATGGGCCGAGGAGACCCTGGACCTGTCGGGCATCGCCTCTACGGGCACCGCCTCTACAGGCACCGCCTCTACAGGGCCGGCCCCGCCGGCCCACCGGGAGGCCGCCTCCAGGCCGGCGCCTGGCTCGGAGGAGGGGGACCGGGTCCTCCAGGAGGTGGAGGCGGAGGTCGACGGGCGCCTGTACCAGGTCAGGCTCTGGGTCCCTCGCCCTGCCGAGGAACCCAGCCCGGGCCGGGCCGCCGGGCCGGCCGCCGCCCGCCCGTCTCCCACCCGGGGACGGCCCCCTGCCGCCGGGCGGGGCGAGGGACCGGCCGGCTCGGGCCACGTCACCGCACCTATGCAGGGCACCATCACCCAGGTGCTGGTCAGCCCGGGCGAGACGGTGGAGATGGACCAGGCAGTATGCGTGCTGGAGGCCATGAAGATGGAGAACACCCTGACCGCCCACAGGGGGGGCACAGTGGCCGAGGTGCGGGTGGCCGCCGGTGACACGGTGGGCCCCGGCGACGTGGTGGCGGTGATCGAGTAGAACCGGGGCATGGAGAGGCAAGGCGCCACCGCGGCTGTGGCGGCCAAGGAGGCCGCTCGGCGGTCGGTGGACGCCGCCGGGGAGGCCCTGGTCGGCCTCAGCCACACCATCCATGCCCACCCGGAGGTGGCCTTCGAGGAGGAGATGGCCTCGGCCTGGGTGGCTGAGGCACTCGAGCTGGGTGGCTTCTCGGTGCAAACCGGCGCCTACGACCTGCCCACCGCCCTGGTGGCCACCGCCGGCAGCGGTCCGCTCACCGTCGCCATATGCGCCGAGTACGACGCCCTGCCGCGGATCGGCCACGCCTGCGGCCACAACATCATCGCCGCTGCCGCGGTGGGTGCCGGCTTGGCCCTCGCCCCCCTGGCCGACGACCTGGGCCTGACCGTGCGGGTGCTGGGCACCCCGGCCGAGGAAGGGGGGGGAGGCAAGATCCTCATGCTGGAGCGGGGCGCCTTTGCGGGGGTGAAGGCGGCGATGATGGTCCACCCCTCGCCGGTGGAGGCCGACCACATGCCCTGCCTGGCCGTGGCCCACCTCGACGTGGCTTACTCGGGCAAGGAGGCTCACGCCTCTGCCTTTCCCGAGCGGGGTGTCAACGCGGCCGATGCCCTCACCGTGGCCCAGGTGGCCATCGGGCTGCTGCGTCAGCACTTCGGACACGCCGACCAGGTGCACGGCATCGTCGTCAAGGGAGGCGACGCCCCCAATGTGGTGCCGTCCGACACCTGGGGCAAGTTCCTGGTCCGGGCGTCCGACCTGGAGGCCCTGGCAGTCCTGGAGCCGCGGATCCGGGCGTGTTTCGAGGCTGGCGCGCTGGCCACCGGCTGCCAGGTGGAGATCTCCCTGGCCAGCCCCCGCTACTCCCAGTTCCAGCCTGACCAGGCCATGATGGCCGCCTACCGGCGCAATGCCGAGGCTCTGGGGCGCCCCCTGCCGGGCCAGGACTCCCCCAGTCGGCCAGCCCGGCCTGCCGATACCGCCCGGCCCATGGCCGGGTCTACCGACGCCGCCCGGCCCATGGCCGGGTCTACCGACGCCGCCCGGCCCATGGCCGGGTCTACCGATATGGCCAACGTCTCGATGGCCGTGCCCAGCATCCATCCCATGCTGGGGATCGACTCGGGCGGCGCCACCAACCACCAGGCGGAGTTCACCGCCGCCTGCGTGACCGCCTCGGCCGACCAGGCGGTCACCGACGGCGCCTTGGCGATGGCCTGGACCATGGTGGACCTGGCCACCGACGCCGACCTGCGGTCCCGCCTGGTAGCCGGCCCCTGACCGCTCCGGGCCCTGACTGCCTGCGGCCGTCGCCTTTCTGGGACCGCAAGTATGCCGCGGTGGTCGCGCCTGGCGGTCCCAGGGGGGCGGCGCCTACTCGGCCGCCTCGGCGAGGGCCTCGGCCAGGGCGGGGTGGACCAGCAGGCTCTCGGCGATGTCGCCCACCCGCAGGTGGGCCGACACCGCCAGGGCCAGCACCGAGATCAGCTCGGAGGCCCGGTCGCCCACGATGGACCCGCCCAGCACCACGCCAGTGGCCGGATCGGAGACGATCTTGACGAAGCCGCGGGCATCACCGTCGATGAGGGCCCGGGCGTTGGCCGAGAAGGGCACCTTGGTCACCCGGATCTTGCGGCCCAGGGCGAAGGCCTCGGTCTCGGCCAGGCCGACGTCGGCGATCTCGGGCTCGGTAAAGATGGCGCTGGCCGCCTTGTCGTAGTCCAGATGGCGGTGCTGGCGGGTATGCAGGCCCATGACGTGCTCGGCCACCTTGCGACCCTGGGTGGCGGCCACCGAAGCCAGGGGCAGCTTGCCCGACAGGTCCCCGGCCGCATAGATGTGGGGCACGTTGGACTGGCAGTGCTGGTTGATCGGCACGTACCCCCCATTGTCGACCAGTACCCCGGCCGCCTCCAGGCCCAGGCCGTCGGAGTTGGGCACCGACCCGATGGCCATCAGGGCATGGCTGCCCCGCACCGCCCTCCCGTCGTCGCAGCGCACCACCACACCGTCACCCTCCCGGTCGATGCCGACCGCCCTGGCCCCCTTGCAGAGCACCACCCCGCTCGACAGGAAGTCGGCCTCCAGGGCGGCGGCCACCTCCGGGTCCTTCTGGGGAAGGACCTGGTGGCGACTGACGATCAGGGTCACCTTGGAGCCGAACGACCGGAACATGTGGACGAACTCCACTCCGGTGACGCCCGAGCCGATGACCACCAGGTGGCTGGGGATCTCGGACGGAGGGTAGGCCTGGCGGGTCACCAGCACCCTCTCGCCGTCGACCACCACCCAGTCCGGCACCCGGGGCCGGCTGCCGGTGGAGACCAGGATGGCGTCGCTCTCCAGGTCGACCGGGCCAGCGGCCGAGTCCACCATGACCTGGTGCGGGCCCTTGAGGGTCGCCGTACCCTCGATGACGCGCACCCCCTGACTGGCCAGCAGGCTGACCACCGACCTCTCCAGGTGCCCGGTGATGGAGCCAATGCGCTCCCGCACGGCCTCCATGTCCAGGTGGGCCACCGGGCCGGCCAGGCCCATCACCCTGGCTCGCCAGGTGAGGGCGATCACCCCGCCGGTGGCGATCATGGCCTTGGACGGGATGCAGTCCCACAGGTTGGCCGCTCCGCCCATCACGTCCCGCTCGACCAGGGTTACCTCGGCTCCCAGCCGGGCGGCCTGGGTGGCCGCCTGGACCCCGGCCGGCCCCCCTCCGATGATCACCAATCGCACCGCCACGCCGCACGAGGCTAACGGCCGGCAAGCGGCGACGGTAGCGGGGGCTGGACAACCACCTTGCGGACCAGACGGGCCCCTCAGCGGCCAGGGGCCGCCTGGCTCGATGCTCCTGCATCACGGTGGTGTGGCATGCACAGGTCGTCGTACTCGGCGATGACGATCTCGCCGGCGTCGGGCCCGCAGGCCGGGCAGGCGGGGTCCCGCTGCACCTTGAACGTCCGGAAGGCCTGCTCCAACGAGTCGTAGTGCAGCAGCCGGCCCACCAGGGGGTCACCGAGATCGAGGAGGAGCTTCACCGCTTCCAGTGCCTGGATGGAGCCGACGATGCCGCACAGCACTCCGAGCACGCCCGCCTCGGCACACGAGGGAGCCAGCTCGGCCGGAGGCGGCTCTGGGATCATGCACCGGTAGCACGGACCCACGTACGGCTGGAAGACGGTCACCTGTCCCTCGAAGCGGAAGATCGACCCGTGCACCACCGGGATCCGCTTGATGAGCGAGGCGTCGTTGACGAGGTAGCGGGTGGGGAAGTTGTCGGTCCCGTCGACGATGACGTCGTAGCCGTCGATGATGTCCCCGATGTTGTCAGCACCCAGGCGCATGTCGTAGGTGACCACGTTCACGTCCGGGTTCATGGCGGTGAGGGTCTTCTTGGCCGAGTCGACCTTGCGCTCCCCTAGGCGGTCCAGGTTGTGCAGGACTTGGCGCTGGAGGTTGGAGGCGTCCACCGAGTCCATGTCGAGGATCCCGAGGGTGCCGACGCCGGCGGCCGCCAGGTAGAGGGCGGCCGGCGAGCCCAGCCCCCCGGCGCCCAGCAGGAGCACCTTGGCGTCCAGCAGCTTCAGCTGACCGGCCTCGCCCACCTCCGGTAGCAGGAGGTGGCGTTGGTAGCGGTTGCGCTGGTCGGCCGTCAGGACCTGGGGCGTCTGCCAGGGACGGCCCTCGTCCTTCCACTTGTTGAAGCCCCCGGCCAGGGAGGTGACGTTGGTGTAGCCGAGGTGGGAGAGGGTCTGGGCGGCGAAGGCCGACCGGACGCCGCTGGCGCAGTAGGCGACGATCGGCTGGGCGTGGTCGCTCACCCTGGACTCCACCTGGCTCTCCAGGTAGCCCCGCGGGATATGCAGCGCTCCGGGGATGGCACCCTGGTCATGCTCGTCGGGCTCACGGACATCGAGGAAGACAGCGTCGCCCAGGCGCCCCTCGGCACCCGCCCCGTCGACCTCGCTGATCTCGGACTTGGCCTCGGCCAGCAGCTCTCTGAATGTGGGCATGGGGGGCACCTCGGGAGGAGTCGGATTCCGACCTGTAAAACCCTACCGCGGGAGTCATCATTCCCTCATGGAGCTCGACCAGCTAATCGCCAGGCGCCGGATGGTGCGCAACTTCTCCGACCGGCCGGTCCCCCCCGGCCTGGTCGACCGCCTGCTGGACGGGGCCACACGGGCCCCGTCGGCAGGATCGGCCCAGGGCTGGGCGTTCCTGGTGATGGAGGGTCCGGAGGAGACCGGGGCGTTCTGGGAGGCCACCTCCGACCCGCAGTGGCGGGCGTCCGACCCGGGCGTGCTGCGGGCCCCGGTCGTCGTGGTCCCCCTGACCAGCCCTCAGGTCTACTTCGACCGCTATGCCCAGGCCGACAAGGCAGCCGCCGGGCTCAGTGACCCGAGAGCCTGGACGGTGCCGTACTGGCTGGTCGACACCGCCTTTGCCACCATGCTCGTGCTGCTGGGGGCGGCCGACGCCGGCCTGGGAGCGCTCTTCTTCCGCCTCCACCGGGACCCGAGCGCGCTGTTGGGCCGCCTGGGCGTGCCCCAGGGCTGGGTCCCCATCGGCGCCATCGCCCTCGGCTGGCCGGCACCCGGCTGTCCGTCCCCCGGACGGTCCCGACGCCCGCTGGAGGAGGTGGTCCACCGCGGCCAGTGGTGAGGCGCCTGCCTGCTGACGGGCGACGACCGACCTCCAGCCAGCTCCCCTCCGCCAGCGCTTGCGCCAGCTCGGCCATGATGAGAGGCTGCACAACCAGGTGAGCCGCGCTCGCCTGCCCGGTGCCCAGCTCGGCTGGCCAGGTGGCGCGCCAACGGCTGGCGGGTGGTCCCCCCGGGCCCCAGCCGACCGACCCGGCAAGCCTTTCGCTTCCAACACTGTCCTTGGACAATGGAGGAGTCACCATGCAAACAGCGCTGGCCCTCGCCAGTCCCCTTCGCGTGGCGCGCCAAGAGAGCCTGGAGACGCTCCGTGCACTCAAGACGCGCACGTCTGACCTAGCATCCACCCACCTCGAGGCGCTCGATCTCTTCCACCTGTCACGAGACCTGGGCTCGCTTTGCCGCCTGGCCGACAGCCCAGTCAACGTGGGCGGCTTCGCCAGCGTGGTACCCGGTCCCTCCGAGCCGCGAGACGGCACCACTCGGGCCAGCCTGGCCAGCATGGCCGCCTGCGTGCGCTCGCTCCTGGTGTGCCCCACGGTCAAGCCCGGGCTCGCCGACTTCACGGGCATGGTCAACAACGCGGTCGAGCGATACCAGAGCGGCCAGCTGAGCACCTACGGCCTCGACCACCTCAACCCCTTTACCGTCGGGCAGCTCCTGCCCGTGCTGGCCGACGTGGTCGGCGACCCGACCGATCCTGCCATCGGTGCCCTGGTGAACGACGCGGTGAGCCGGCTGCGCCACGAGCTGCGCAGCGACGGCGTGGCCATGCCGGCGAAGCCCGACCCCGACGCCGACGAGCAGCGCTTCGTCCCCCACGGCTACCTCACCTACGGCGCCCTGCGGGGCCTGGCCAGCTGGGGCGGGGACGAAGGCGGGCTCGCCAGTCCCAGCCTGAGATGGTCCGAGACAGAGCTGTACCGTCAGGTCGCCCTCTTCCACAGCGGCCACGACGGACGCAGCGACGCCTACCAGCTGGGTTACAACCTGCTCATCCAGTACCGGTTCAACCGCTTCCGGCTGGGCGACAGCCTGATCGAGTCCGGTCTGCGAACGCTCTTCTCGGCCCAGCTGGAGTGGGGGGTGTGGGAGAAGCGCGACCCCCTGTTCCGCTACGGCGACCACGGAGAGGCTTACTGCTTCTCCTTCGAGCTTCTCTCCTCGCTGCTGCGGGAGCTCAGGGGCGAGTGGAGCCTACTGGTGCCCTGGGAGGAGCACCTGTCGCGGGCGGTGGAGTGGGCGGCCCGCAACGCCATCCGCAGCCACGGGCCGCCGCTGTGGCGGTCGGCCCACCTGGTGGAGGACACCACGCCCCAGTCGTGGGCGACGGCCGAGGTGTACTCCTTCCTCCAGCTCTACGCCTCCTACCTCTCGTGGCGCATCCAGACCATCGTTCGCGAGGACTTCCGGGGTCAACCCGCTCAGGCGCCCAACCCCGAGGCCTTCGACGACCTCTACCAGCCCGAGCTCCGGGGCCCTCGGGACGAGCCGGTGCTGCTCGGCGAGCTGCTGCGGCAGCGGGTGCTGGAGCCGTTGCGCCTCCCCGGCGAGCCCGTCACCTACTCCTTGGTCCGCAGCCCGGACCCGAGGGGCAAAGCCCGATCGGGCATCCTCTTCGGCCCCCCGGGCACCGGCAAGACGACCTACGTTCGCAAGGTGGCCGAGTACCTCGGTTGGCCGCTCGTCGTCCTCGATCCAAGCGTCTTCGCCCAAGAAGGGCTTCCGCTCATCGCCACCGTTGCCGGCCGGCTGTTCTTCGACCTGCTCGAGCTCGAGGACACGGTCATCCTCTTCGACGAGATGGAGCCCCTCATGCACAGTCGCAGCGATGCGGCGGGCAGCTTCGAGCAGAGGTTCCTCACTACCAGTCTCCTGCCCAAGCTCCAGGAGCTGGCCGATCGGGCGGCGTGCCTCTTCTTCGTCGCCACCAACCACCTGGAGACCGTGGACCCGGCGGCCCAGCGACCTGGTCGGTTCAACCTCCGGCTGCAGATCATGCCGCCCGCCTACGAGGAAAAGCTCCGCCTGGCCAGGGACTGCCTCGGTCCCGAGCTGTTCGCCGAGGTGGAGGCCGACCTTCGCCGCCAGCCCTACCGGGACAACATCCGCCTGGCCTCGCACAACGAGATGCGCTCGCTCTGCGAGGACATCCAGCGCCGACCCGAGCGCAGCGAGGAGATCCTGAGCCTGTTCAGAGCCGAGCTGATGAGCGACGAGCGGTTCAAGGACCAGGCCGTGGTGGAGGTCAGAGACTGACACGCCGCTACACGCCGGTACAGGGTTCCGGACGGGTGCCCGGTGGCTACCGGGTGCCCTTGACGACATTGGGATGACATGAGAAGCTCTCATGTACTCGATGTCTGTCTGTGGAGGAGCCATGAGCCCGCTGAGCCTGCCCCCGGTCGCCACCACCCTCACCGTCGTAGCCTGGCCCGATCCGGTGATCGACGCCCTGGGCCACGATCCTCGCTCGCACTACGTCGAGACCTTCTGGCTGGGGATCCTGGGGCCGTCGACCACCTGGTTGCTCCGCCGGGTGGCCGCCGGGCTGGAGTCGGCTCCCGACGGCTACCAGTTGGACCTGGCCGAGACCGCCCGCAGCCTGGGGCTGGGTGACCGCGGCGGGCGCCACTCACCCTTCGTGCGGGCCCTGGGCCGCTGCGTCCAGTTCGAGCTGGCTCACCAGCGCGGGCCCCTGGAGCTGGCTGTGCGGCGGCGTCTTCCGCCCCTCAACCGCCGCCAGGTCCTCCACCTGTCGGCCTCCCTCCAGGAGCGCCACCAGTCCTGGCAGGAGGGCCAGGCGCGCCTGCCCAGCGGGGAGCCCCTGCGCCGGCGGGCCCGCCAGCTGGCCCTGAGCCTGCTGGAGCTCGGGGAGGACATAGAGGCGGCCGAGCGCCAGCTCACGCGCTGGAGCTTCCACCCTGCCCTGGCCCGGGAGGCGGCGGCGTGGGCGTGGGACCGCCACCAGACGGCCCGTCAGGCTGCTAGGAGGCAGCCTGGGCAGCCGGGCTCGTCATCCCCTGGGGCAGCAGGGTCCAAGGTCCCGGGCGAGGCGGGCGCGTTGCCCCGGGAGGACCGGTGTCGACCGCCGCCGGGGGAGGGGCCAGTGTCAGAGGCGGCCGGATGATGGCTCTGCCCGGCCCGGCGCCCTCACCCGCCGACCGGACTGCCGGCCCAATCGTCACCCGCCGCAGGCGATGGGCAGCCGTGGCCAGGGTCCCGGCACGGCCCAGACCGAGACTGCCGAGCTCGGTCGACCTGGCCGTCTGGTCCCTGCTCAGCCGGCGGACAGCGGTGCTGAAGGCTCCTCGGGGGGCTGCCGCCCGAGGCGACCGTGGCTCAGACCGGGAGGAGGAGCCCAGCACCATCACGCCCAGGACCATCAGGCAAAGGGCGATGCCCTCGACGCCCAATGCCGCCGGTGCGGTTCGCAGGTGCTCACCGAGCAGCCCCATTCCTATGAGGATGCTGGCGAGAGGATCGACCAGCGTGAGGCTGGACTGGGAGGCGAACAGGGGACCGGCATGGAAGGCGTGACCGGCCAGGATGACCGAGCCGGCGCCGGCCACACTGACCGCGTAGGGCGGCCAGGTAAGGACCAGCTGGGCGATGCCGTGGCTGGCGAGGGAGCTGGCCATCAACTTGATGAGACCGGCGGTAAGGGCGAAGGAGGTGCCAGAGGCGGCCCCGAGGAGGGCGGCTCGTCGGGCGGGCGGCCCCTGTCGGGCGGCCGCCACCATGACCAGGATGACCAATGCGACGGCCATCGCCACCATGGCCAGAGCCGTCGACGAGGGCAGAGCCGTTCCGCCCCGAGGGGCGGCCACCTCCAGGAAGACGACCAACCCGGCCACCGCCACCAGGGCGCCGAGCCATCTCTGGACGCGGTAGGGCTGGCCCAGCAGGGTGGCCCTTATGGCGAAGACGAAGAGCAGCTCGGTGACCAGCAGGGGCTGGACCACTGACAGCTGGCCGTGGGCCAAGGCCAGGCCCTGGAGCATGAACGCCCCGACCATGGCGGTGATGCCAAGTAGCCATGCCGGTCGCTTGACCAGGTCCTCGATCAGCCGCAGGCTCGAAGAGGCGCCCGGCGGCACCAGCCGGGCGGCCGAGCGTTGGAGGACGGACGCCACCGCGTTGAAAAGGGCGGCACCGAGGGCCAGGGTTATGACCACCGGCCGCACCCGTGGCCCCCCGAGCTCTGTCGGGCTGGCTCCCGGTGCCTTGCCCGACCTGGTGACCCAAGCTCCTTCACCAGGCCAGGTTGGCGGTCCCCATGTCCCGCCGTCGAGGGAACATCGCCCGGGTGGGGCAGGACATCGACCGCCACCGAGACGCCCTGTCGGCTGGCCCTATGCCTGATGAGGTCCTGTCTCCGGTTGCCTGGTCAGCGTGGCGACGGTGACATGCGGCCAGCGGAGGTTGTTGAAGTCGAGCATCACGGTCTGGGAGTACTGCAGCTGCCGCCTCTCGTGGCCGCCCTCGCCAGCGATGGTCTCGATCCAGAAAGTGGCCGTCACCAGGCTGGTAACGGCATTGCTCTGCTGGGCGTTGGAGGCTCCCCCCTGCAGGAACGCGGTGTTCGACGTGCCGCCCCCAGGCACGGGACTGTCGTTGCTGGCGATGCTCAGCGTGGTAGTTGAAGTGACATTCTTGCCTTGTAGCGCGCTCTGCAAGACGCTGTTCGGGTTCTCGACCATTGCCTCAGTGATGGCATCGGACGTCTGGCGGAACTCGGTGGGGACCGTCAGGTTGAGCTCTGTGAAAATCTGCTCGGCGATGGCGAAGGTGGACTTGACCGGCGGTTTGCCGTCCAGCCCGAAGGGGATGATGTCGTTGTCGTCAATCTTCGGAGGACCTGCCGCAGTGGTTACAGTGCCCTGTGCCAGGATGGTCGTGCCATGGGGGATTGACGCCATTCTCACGACTGTCGGTGGCAGCAGGGGATCACTGGTCTGGGGCACAACGGCCCAGATGCCGGGCTCGATATGCAGGCCGGCGTGGTCGGAGGCGTCGGAGATCTGCTGCATGTAGGTGACGCCGAACATGTTGATGTCGGCTTGGAGGAGGCCGCGGTTGGGGATCGGCCCGTTGATCGGCCGAAAGACCAGTGTCTCGTCGGTCACGTTGAGCTCGAGGAACCGGTCATGGGTGGCCGGGAAGTGCGGCCTCCATATGGTATTGAACCCCGTACCGCTCCAGGTGCCAACCAGTGCGTCGAGGGGAGGGGGTAGCGGGGTTGCGGGCGGGGGCCCACCGGCACCCGGCCGTGGTGGGGGAGGCCCCGGTGGACCACTCCCACCGGGAAAGGTGCCCTGATCGGGGATCGGGGGAGGATGGGGTTGGAAGACGAATGAGCTGTCTGTCTGGTTCACCGGTGACATGAGTGCTCCTTTGTCGTGCAATGGACGGTGGTGCGAGTGGGCTACTGGGTCACCACCACGGTGGCCTCCATGTGGGGATGGATCACGCAGTCCACCTTGTAGGTGCCCGGCTCGGTGAAGGTGATGCTGTAGGAGGTCAGCTCAGGCGGGAAGCTGGTTATGAAGCCCGACGAGTGGAAGCCGGTGCCCGAGTAGGCGCCGCCGTCGACTGGGACCACCTTGGGCGGCCCGCTGGGCGGGGGCCCGGACATGGGTGGCTGCTGGGGCTGACCAGGACCGCCGGCCGGGGACAGCAGCTGGGCGTTGAGGTGGACCGAGCCGTCGGGAGCAGAACTGATGAAGGGCTCGTCCTCCGGGGCGCCCAGGCTGATGGTGTGGTCGCCCAGGACCGTCCAGGTCACCGGCTGGCCCACCGTGGCGTGGACGGTGGAGGGGAAGAACTCGTTGATCTCGGCGTTCATGACGTCCGGGCTCCCGTAGCCCTCCAGGTTGCCCGGGAAGAGGGCGTGGCCCGACTTGGCCGCCTGGTAGGCCGGCTCCAGCTTGTTGACCAGGGCCTGGAGCTGGGACTTGGCCTGGGCAGCGACCTGGGACTGGCTGGGGATGGCCTGCGAGGAGGGCACCACCACTATGGCGCCGGACATGTCCGCCCCGTGCAGGTCGCAGTCGTAGGCGTAGGTCCCAGGCGCGATGGTGGTGGCCAGGTGGACGGGGTAGGTCTGCCCCGGGTGCAGCCAGCCGCTCGAGTAGTAGGTCTGGGTCCCGTCGAAGGCGGGCTGGGCGAGCTTGGGACAGGCCTGGGTGGGATCGCTGGGCGGGCTGCCGGTGGCCAGGTAGCAGGGCTGGGCGGCGGCCTGGTTGGCGTCGCCTGGTCCCTCGGGAAGCATGGTCGGCAACGACGTGCAGGCCGCTGGCTCCGGGCCATTGGGGTTGGCCGAGGCCGCCGCCGCTATGCACGCCTGGGTCAGGGTGCCCAGGGTCACGCTGTGGGGCTCGCCCGTCCAGTTCTCGTGGAAGGCCACCGTGTCTCCGGGATGGACCACCACCGACTTGGGGAAGTAGGCGAGGAAGCCGCCGTTGAAGGCGTTGGTGTGCCCGTCCACCTGCACGGTGCGGGTCTGGGCACCGCCCTTGGAGCTTGAGGAGCTGCCAGAGCTGGCCTTGGAGGCGTTGGACCCGCAGGCACTGGCGATGGCCACCAGGCTGACCAAACCAATCACGGTCAGGCGCCGCAGGCGAGCGTCCCGCCTGTTGATCTTTCTCATGGGCCTATCCCTCCCAGCCAAGTGGTGGGCTCGGTGCCACCACGCTGTCCCTGGCAGGGTACGAAAGGGCCCCGGATCACAACATCACGGGTTCCCGTGATCTTTTAGCTAAGTGTTCGGCGAGGCCCGCGTAGAAGAATCCTGGCCTGATAGGGCGCCTGGTCGGTCGATGACATCGCCAAGAGTGCTGTACCGCTCGATGGCCCATCGGGCGAGCGGCGGTGGACAACGAGCAGCAAAGGCATGTAGGGGATGCGTGGCATAGAGATGACCCGATGCGGTGAAGTCCAGGTCAACCACGTCGGAGGACGCTCCGCCGGGCGCAGGGCCCCCCAAACGGTTGAAGCTCCCCCCGGCGGACTCACTATCGCCGTAGCCAGCACCCTGAGCAGACTTCGACGTCATCGCCTTTCGGGACGTCCTGGCTCGGCTCGCTCTGCTGGGACGCCGGCGTGTCGAGCCAGGACGTCGAAGTCGCGATCGTTGTGCAGCACAGAAACACCGGCTCTAAGTGCCACCGCCCCGATCAGGCAGTCGGTCAGGGCCCGGACCGTCTCGCCCGCTTGTCGGCACGCCCGGTACAAGCCCGCTGCGCCTTCGAAGCTGGCTAATCCTTCGACTGGCAGGTACTCGCAGCGCGCCAGCAACCGGCGGAGATGTTGGTGGTGATCGTCATCACGAGCGCCGGCCAGGACCTCCATGACCACAACGTCGGTCGTGTGAACCGGCGCATCGTCCTCGAGTAGCTGGCGAACCGCTCGATGGGTGTCGCTTCCGGTGCCCCGAAGGAACTCGACCCATGCCGAGGTGTCGACCAGGGTCACCCGGCCAGCCGATGGTCCGAGCGCATCTCGTCGAGGTCGCCCTCCCAGCCGACCCCTTCCATCGCCAAGGCGTCCTCTCGCGTCATCGAATCGCCTACCAGTCGTCGCAGCGCCAGATCGACCGCGGCACGCTTGGAATGCAGCCCGTATCGCCGCATCGCTTCGCTCACGAGGTCGTCATCGATCTCGATGTTCGTCCGTCCCATGGACACCATGATACACCCGTTGGTGTAACAGAGCTCTGGGCCGTGTAGACTCTCGAATAGGCGTCGACGTCGAGGTCGCCACGCCGGGCCAGCAGCCCGGCGGTGCTGGCGGCGACTTTAGTCTAGCCCGGCCCCCCCTTCGAGGTCTCAATATCACGGCAAACCGTGATGCTGGGCGCCCAGACGCTCCCTAGCCTGGCCGGGTGGACAGGCCCAGCGGTAGCGACGACGGGCCATCGAGGCATCCCGACCCCCACCGGGGCGGGGTCCCGGTTGGTTCCCGGATGCCCGGCCCGCTTGCCATAGAGGTGGTGCTCCAGCCGGGGGAACGCCTGGAGGGGGTGGCCACCGGCCAGGGGACATCGACCGTGCGCCGGTTCAGCGGCTGGATCGACTTCATGGCGGCCATCAACGAGATCCGCCGCCAGCACCAGACGGGGTGACCAAAGGGCCCTTCTCCGAGGACATGGCCATGAGCTGGCGCCGGGAGCTGATGCCGAGCTTGGAGTAGATGTGCCGCAGGTGGGTCTCGACGGTGTTCAGGGAGACCGTGAGCTGCTGGGCGATGGCCTGGTTGCTGTGCCCGGCGGTAGCCAGGGCTGCCACCCGCTCTTCCTGGGCGGTGAGCTGCCCGGGGGCCCGGTGACGCCGGCGGCGCCCGTTGGCCACCGCCAGCTCGGTGGCCACCCGCTCGCCCAACCACCTCGCCCCCACCGCCTCGGAGGAGGCGAGAGCCTCTCCCAGCACGGCGCGAGCCCGGGCCACGTGGCCGGTCCGGCGCAGGAAGGCCCCGTAGTCGAGCAGCGTCCGAACCCGCTCCAGGGGCATCGACACCGCCCGGTGGTGGGCAAGGGCGGCTTCGAAGCAAGCCCCGGCTGCCTGGTCGTCGCCCCTGCGATCGGCCAGGTAGGCTTGCCCGGCTGCCAGGGCGGCACGCGGCCAACGACACGGCAGGGCGGTGGAGCATGACTCGAGCCAGGTCAAGATCCGTTGGGCATCGCCGTCCCGCCCACAGGCGGCGTAGGCAGCCACCGCATCACGGGCCCAGGCAACCAGGCACGGCTCGCCGATGCCCAACGACTTGGAGGCCTTCTCCACCTGGCTGAACGCCTGGCACGCCTCCTGCGCCCGTCCCTCGGCCAGCTGACGCTCTCCCTCCAAGGCCCAGAGCCGCAGCTGGGCCACTCCCGGCCTCGGAGTGCCGGCCAGCATCTCGCCAGCCCGCTCGCACCACTTCCGGCTCTGCTCCGCCTGGCCCAGGTGGACCAGGGCGTAGGCCTGGCCTACGGCGGCCAACGGGCCCGTCACCCGGATCAGGTCACTGAGCGAGCTGACCCGCCGGAACAGCTCGAGCGCCTCGGAGAGCCGGCCCAGCCGGCACAGGGTGTCGGCGTAGCCGAGGGCGAGGGACACCATGGCAGTGACCGCGGTGGCCCGCTCGGCCACCGGCAGGGCTGCGGCGTAGCACTGCTGGGCCTCCTCCAAGCGCTCCACGCAGGTGGCGGCATTGGCGAACGCGCTGACGACGCCCCAGGTCCAGTCCAGGCCCTCGTAGTGAGCTCTCCGATCTTCCTGGAACTCACGGGCGGCCTCGTCGACCGCGCCGATGCCGGCCGGGTCGCCGGACTGGAGGGCCACCAGACCCCAGGCCGCGGCTGCCCTGAGCTGCGTGCCCCGACCGGCACCCCCGGCCAGTGCCCGAGCCCGCACGACCAGTGGGAGCGCAGCAGCCGGCCCACCCCCCACCCAGGTGGCCAGGGCATGGTCGAGCAGCACCTCGACCGCGGCAGTGGGATCCTCGATGCCCCCCAGGTCCACCGCCTCCTGAAGGACGGCGGCGGCCCGACGCACGTCGCCGGTCATGAACAAGCTCCGCCCGAGCATGTTGAGAGCACTGGCCCGGGCACGCACTGACAACGCCGGGGCGGCCAGGACCGACTGGTAGGCAGCCACTGCCTCCTGGGGGCGCCCGCCAGCCAGCTCGGCCTGGCCAAGGCTGGCCAGCAGCCCCGGAGAGGCGCCATCCCCGGCCAGCCTCACCGCCGCCTGCAGGTGCGAGGCGGCGGTGGCCGGGGCCCCCGTGGCCAGAGCCTTCCGCCCAACCCTC
Organism: Acidimicrobiales bacterium; assembly: GCA_039583615.1. GTDB lineage: Bacteria > Actinomycetota > Acidimicrobiia > Acidimicrobiales > QHCF01 > QHCF01. The sequence continues at coordinate 44,926 of JAVKSQ010000009.1, read as the reverse complement.
TCCAGCACCGCTACAGCCTGGAGATCGCCCACCAGGTCGGCCCTCACGGCGTGCTCGGCCGCCCCTGCCTCCATCCCCCGGCTGGCCATGGCGACGAAGGCTCGAGCATGGAGCCGGGCCCGCTGCGGCGGCGCGAGATCGTGGTAGAAGGCGTGGCGGATGAGCGGGTGAACGAACTCGGCCGTGCTCCCGGGCTCGGTCGTGCTCCCGGGCTCGGTCGCGCTCCCGGGCTCGGTCGTGCTCCCGACAGGCTGGCAGAGCAGCCCACTGTGACAGAGCTCCTCCAAGGTCTGGTCGGCGTCCACCCGCTCCAGGCCGGCCATCTCGACAGCCAGTTCGGGACGGAACCGGGCTCCCAGCACGCTGGCCGCCCGGGCGAAGCGGATGGCGGGTGCTGACAGGCCAGCGAAGCGGGCCAGCAACAGCTCGTGAGCCTGCACGGGCGGGCCCCCCGGGCCGGTGCCGGGAATACCCTCTCCCCTCGATATGGCCAGGCCGAGCTGCTCGAGAAGCAGCGGGTTGCCACCACACAGGCCAACGGCATGGACCGTCACGGCGTCGGTCACCGCCGCGCCGGACCGGCTCGCTATCACCGCGGCCGAGGCTGCGTCACTCAGGGGACTCAGGCGCTGCAAGGTGCCGCAGCCGCTTCCGGCCAGCCCCGAGACGACCGACAGGGCGGACGGAGGCCACGGTCGCAGGGTGGCGACGACGGCAACGGGCAGGGCCTGGATTCGCCGGCACAAGAAGGAGAGGAGGGCAAGGGAGTCGTCGTCCGCCCAGTGGACGTCGTCCAGGGCCAACAGCACGGGGCCGGCGACCTCCAGCCATCGAAGAGCGCGGTAGAAGCACCTGGCCCGGGCATCGGTGGACGGCTCCCCCTGGTGGGCGGCAGCGTCAAGCAGAGGTGGCCCGCTGCCCTGGACCGGCCCCCCGGGCCAGCCGCCGAGATCCTCCACGACCTGGCTCAACAAGCCCAAGGCCACCGTGGCCTCCATGGCGTCCCCTCGGCCCAGCCCGATCCGCACCGAGGGGTGCGCGTGGCGGCAGGCCTTCTCGAGCAGGGCCGTCTTGCCCAGGCCGGCCTCACCGACGATGAACAGCGCCTCGCCCCGCCCCGCTGCCGCCCGGCGCGCCAGGTCGCCCAGGGCAGTGCTGACCCCCTCCCTCTCCCACAGCCCGTCGGACCCGGGGCCTGCGATCTCCGGGGCTGGCCTTGCCGGTTGCCTGGCCCGGCGGGACTCGAGGAGCAGGCTGGTGCTCATCGCCGGGCCAACCTGGCCGCCGAGCGATGGATCATCGACGGCAGGAGGTTGACCAGGGCCACCCCCAGGGCCAGGAGACCCAGCATCTCCACCCTCACCGGATGGAGCTCCTGGCCCCAGGGGTGCGCACCGGCCCGGTCCCGCCCGACCTTGCTGGCTTCGCCGCGCCACTCCGAGCTCGCACGGTTACCAGCATCGAGCACCGCACGTCCCACCGTCCATAGACACCAGTCCCGACCAGGTGGGAACCTTCGGCGCCCGGCAGCCGGCGAGTCCCGCGCCTGCGCAGAGGCCAACCCTGCCAGCCAGCCTGGACGGCCAGCGGGGTGGCACTCGATTGGGGTATCCTGCTCGCCCCATGGTGGCGGGCGCCCCGAGCCACGTGTTGGCCACAGTCGGCCGTCAGACGTGGCGGCACGACCGCTCCCGGAGCCTCTCGCTCTGGCTGGCATGCTGGTCATCGCTGGTCCTGCTGGCCCTGGGCTTGGCCCTCTACGTGGACAACCGCACAGTCCCAGACACCGGGCAGTTCCTCGACCCGGTCCTGCCGTTCATGGCCCTGGTCTTCCCGCCGATCGGCGCCTTCATCGTCTCCCGGGTACCGGGGAACCCGGTCGGCTGGCTGCTGTGTGCCACCAGCTCGGCCGCGGTGGCCTTCTTCGCCCAGCAGTACGCGGTCTACGCCCTGGTGACCGAGCCGGGTGCCGTGCCGGGAGGGGCCTGGGCGGCTTGGCTGGGGGCCTGGACGTGGGTGCCCGCCTTCCTGGCCGTCTGGATGGTGCTGCCGCTCCTGCTCCGCCTCGGCTCCCGGCCGTCGAGATCCGCGGTGGTCCTCAGCTCGACCGTTGCCGCCCTGGTGGGCGTGATCGCCGTCATGGCCGCCCTGGCCCCGGAGCTGCCTGGCTCCCCGGCGTTGCGCAACCCGATCGGCTGGACCCCGATGCCCCAAGTGGCCGGGACGGCCGAGACCATCTGTGTCCTCATCCTGGCACCCCTTGGCGTCGCCGCCCTCATCGCCCGATGCCTGGCGTCCTCGGACGATGAACGGGGCCGCCTCATGGGCTTGACGATGGCCACCACCGCCATGGTGGCCGTGCCACTGGCTGGCTCGGTGGCTGCGCTGGCCGGGTGGCCGGTGCCGCTGGGCGCCTACCAGGGCGCGGGGGTGGCGGCGCTGGCCGCCCTGGCCGCCGCCTTGACCAGGGCCGTCCTGCGTCACCATCTCTACCGCATCGACATCGAGCTCTCCACGGTGGTCAACGGCGTCCTGGCCTACGTCGCCCTGGCCGTGGCCGGCGTGCTCGCCTACGCAGCCGTCGCCGCCCTGCTCGTCCACCTCATACCGGGACCACCCGGGCTGGCCCCCCCGCTGGTGGCCGCGGTGGTGGCAGCCGGGCTGGCCTACCGGCTCCGGCTGCCCCTGCGCCGGGGGGTGGACCGCCTGCTGTACCGCCAGCGGGCTTACGACTACGACACCCTGGTCGCCCTCGGCCAGTGCCTCCAGTCCAATGTGAGCTCCGACGCCCTCCTGCCGGCCATGGTCGAGACCATCGCCTCCGCCCTCAAGGTCCCCGGGGTGGCGGTCAGCGTGGGGCGGGCGGGCGACGGAGCGGCCCACGCTGCCTGGGGAGAGACTGGGCCAGACGCCATCGACCTGCCTATGGTGCACCAGGGTGAGGACGTGGGCTGCCTCACGGTGTCGCCCCGGGCCCCGGCCCACTCCTTTGACGCCGCCGATCGCCGGTTGCTCGAGTACCTCGCCAACCAGGCAGGGGCGGCGGCATACGCGCTGTGCCTGAGTGCCGATCTCCGGCGCTCGCGGGAGCGATTGGTCTCGACCCGAGAGGAGGAGCGACGCCGCCTGCGCCGAGAGCTGCACGACGGGATAAAGCCGGCACTGGCGGGCGTCACCCTCGGCCTCGATGCAGTGGTCAACCTGGTGGGGCCGGACCGAGCCGAGGCCACCGACCTCCTCGTGCGCCTCAAGGACGAGCTGCGGGCGGCCGGGAGCGACCTGCGCAGCCTGGCCCACGACCTGCGACCCCCTGCCCTGGATGAGCTGGGGCTGGTCGGTGCCCTTCAACAGCACGCCAATGCCCTCAACCGCTCCGGCGGCCGCCCCACCGTGGTGGTGGAGGCCCCCGAGGACACCGGCCCGCTGCCGGCCGCGGTGGAGGTGGCCGCCTACCGCATCGGCCAGGAGGCATTGGAGAACGCCAGGAGCCACGCCAGTGCCCGCCGTTGCGAGGTGCTGGTGACCCTCAGCGACGGCCAGCTCCAACTCGAGGTGAACGACGACGGCCGGGGCCTGGAGCCGGGCCGGGCGGTGGGCGTCGGCCTGTTGGCCATGCGGGAGCGGGCCGCCGAGCTCGGAGGCACCTGCAGCGTGGAGCCCCGGCCGGAGGGGGGGACGAGAGTGCGAGCCCGGTTGCCCCTCCCAGGCCCCTGACCATGGCCAGCCTCAGGGTCTTGTTGGCCGACGACCACGCCGTGTACCGCTTGGGCCTGCGAGCCCTGCTGGAGTCGATCGAGCGCTTCGAGGTGGTGGGCGAGGCGGCCAGCGGGGCGGAGGCGGTGGAGGCGGCCGGCCAGACGCGCCCTGACGTGGTGGTCATGGACCTGCGCATGCCGGACGGCGGCGGCATTGCCGCCACCAGGCGCATCGTCGAGCGCTACCCGGACGTGGCCGTCCTGGTGCTCACCTACTCGGACGAGAACGAGTCGGTGGCCGAGGCGATAGCGGCCGGCGCCCGCGGCTACGTGCTCAAGGAGGCGACCACCGACGACATCATCCGGGCCATCGAGGACGTCGGGAGCGGCGAGATGATCCTCGGCTCGGCCATCGCCGCTCGGGCCGCCGAGCTCTTCCGACCGGGCCCACCCGAGCCGGCCAGGCCGTTCCCAGAGCTGACCGCACGAGAGTACGAGGTGCTGGAGCTGGTGGCTCAGGGCCTGGGAAACGCCGTCATAGCCCGCCGGCTGGGCATCGGCGAGAAGCGGGTCCGCAACTGCATGACCACCGTGTACTACAAGCTGCGAGTGGCCGACCGCCCCGAGGCCATCATCCGGGCCCGCAACGCGGGCCTGGGGCGCTCCGCCGGGCGGGACCCCCCGTGAGCTGGCCTGGATGGCGCCGCCGGCTCGTCGTGGCCGCGGCCCTGGCCGGCGGCCTGTCGGGGGCGGCCTGCGCGCCCCTCCGCGGCGCCGACGCCTCGACCGACAGCCTGGCCGGCACCACCATCACCTTCTCGGCGTCGGTCACCGCCGCGGAGAAGCCTGCCCTCGAGGAGCTGCTGACCAGGTTCGAGGACCAGAGCCGAACCATGGTCAACCTCGACCTCCTCAGCCATTTCCGCGACCGACCCACCTCCCGGGTGAAGCTGCTGGCTTCCATCACCGCCCCCGAGCTGATCCACCGCCTGGAGGTGGAGGTGCCGCAGGGAAAGCCCAGCATCCAGCTCTTCGCCCAGGACAACCTGGCCCTCAAGCCCCTGGTGGACCAGAGACTGGTGGAGGACCTGTCGGGGGTGGCGGTCCCGCGGGCAGTGACCCGCTCGCTCGTTCCTCCCAGGCTCGACGGTCGGCAGTTCTTCCTGCCGTTCCGGCCCAATGTCCGCCTGGCCTACGCTGAGATCCAGCGCCTGCGCCAGGCAGGGGTCTCCGCTCCCACGACGGTGAGCGAGCTGAGGGACGTGGCGGAGAGGCTGAAAGCCGCCGAGGGGAGGCCGGCGGTCACGCTCTCCCTGGGCGAGGGCGACCCGGCGGCAGTGACTCTTTCCGAGTGGATCGTCTCGTTCGGTGGCAACCCGGTGCAGCTGGACGACCCTGGCTCGGTGCAGGCGTTCCAGTCCCTCCGCCAGCTCTGGAAGGACGGCCTGTTGGCCAGGGAGAGCTTGTTCGCCAAGTTCGACACCGAGGTGGACAACTTGAGGACCGGCGTGGCCGCTCTGGCCCAGAACTGGTCGTTCACCTCGGCGCAGCTGGCCAAGGCGGGGGCGCTTCGGCGATTCGAGGTCTACCCTGGCTGGACCGGCCCCGTGCGGGCGGCCCACGTCATCGGCGGCGACGTGCTCGGCATCCCGAGGGGGGTGAAGGGAAAGCAGAGGCAGGCCGCCGTGGCCTTGGCCCAGTTCCTCATGTCCAAGCAGGCCCAGACGTACCTGGTCCGCCAGAACGCCTGGCCCTCCATCCGCTCGGACGCCTATGCCAAGGTGCCCGATGCCCAGCGCCAGACGTTCAGAGCCATACAACAGGCCCTCAGCGACGGATGGTTCCGGCCCAGCGTCTCCTATTGGCCAGAGGTGAGCAAGGACATGAACGAGGCGGTCGACCGGATCCTGCTCCAAGACCAGCCGGTCAGGCCGGTGCTGGACGAGCTCCATGCCGACGTGGCCCAGGTGGCCCGCCAGCAGGGGGCGCAGTACCCATGAGCTGCCGGGCTGCACTTGCTGGTCCCACTACGCTGGAGCGGTGGCGACAGTCCCCCGGGCCGATACGGCCCCTGGCTCCCCGGCGCCTCCCGAGGGTCGCCAGCCGAGGATCGATCGTCCGGGGCGGCTTCGAGGAGGGACCGCGGGGGCTGCCTTGTCCCCCCTGTTCCACTCGCTGCTGGGCGACCAGATCCCTGTGTTCGTGCGCCTGTGGGACGGCACCACCCTGGGCGACCCAGCCAGCCCGGCCACGGTGGTGGTCCGCACCCCCCGCGCCCTTCGCCGCATCCTCTACCGACCCAACGAGCTGGGCCTGGGCCGGGCCTATGTGACCGGCGAGATCGACATACAAGGAGATGCCTTCTTCGCCTTGAGGGCCCTGGGCGCGGCTCCTCCCGACCTCCGCCTCGGGGTGCGCACCTGGGCCAGCACCCTCAAGGCGACGGCTCGCCTGGGCGTGCTGGGGCCACCTCTGGCCCCTCCCCCCGAGGAGGCCAGGCTCCGGGGTGGGGCCCACTCCAAGTCCCGCGACGCCGTCGCCATCGCCCATCACTACGACGTCGGAAATGAGTTCTACCGGCTGGTGCTGGGACCGAGCATGACGTACTCGTGCGCCCGCTTCACCGATCCCAGCGTCTCTCTGGAGCAAGCACAGGCGGCCAAGTACGAGCTGATCTGCAACAAGCTGGGCCTCCGGCCCGGAATGCGGCTGCTCGACGTGGGGTGCGGCTGGGGAGGGATGGTCCGACACGCCGCCGCTCATCACGGCGCCTCGGCGCTGGGGATCACCCTGTCGGCCCAGCAGCTGGCTTGGGCGGCGCGCCAGACGGCCGAGGAGCACCTGGAAGACAAGGTGGATATCCGCCTCCAGGACTACCGCGATCTGGGAGAGGGCCGTTACGACGCCCTCTCCAGCATCGGGATGTTCGAGCACGTCGGCAAGGCGCGGCTGGGACAGTACTTCGAGGTCCTGTTCTCGGTCCTGGGACCCGGAGGCCGGCTGCTCAATCACGCCATCTCCACCCCAGGTGGCACCGACTACGACGACACCTCGTTCCTGCTGCGGTACGTGTTCCCCGACGGGGAGTTGCAGGACGTGGCCACCGTGGTGTCGGCCATGCAGCAGGCTGGCTTCGAGGTCCGCGACGTCGAGGCCCTGAGGGAGCACTACGCCCTCACCCTCCGGCGCTGGCTGGCCAACCTGGAGGCCCGCTGGGACGAGGCGGTGGCTCTGGTCGGCCCCTCCCGGGCCCGGATCTGGCGCCTCTACATGACCGGATCGGTCCTCAGCTTCGAGTCCGGGGAGATAAGCGTCCACCAGGTGCTGGGGATCAAGCCCGGCCCCAACGGGGAGTCGATGATGCCGCTCACCCGCGCCTCGTTCAGCTGAGGCGAGCTCTGCTCCTAGGAGTGCGCCGACGGGCCGGGCCTCACCGGCGCCTCCACGCAGCGGACGCCCTCGCCCCCGACGGTGGCGGCGTGGTCGGTGCCGGGTGGGATGTCCAACCGGTCGCCGGGCCCGAGGGTCAGATCCCCGTCCTGGCGGGTGTGAAAGGCGATGCTTCCCTCCACGCAGTAGAGGACCTTGTGGTAGTCGTGGCGGTGCCAGCCGTAGCGGTCGCCCGGGCCGTTTCCCCACGACCGCGCCACCAACCCCTCGGCCCGCAGACGCGCCTCCACCTCGCCCTCGCTCGGTGACTGCCCCGCACCGCGCTCGACCGATGCAGCCAAGGCGCTGCCTCAGACGGTGGGCGGACCCGGCTCGGCGGCGGCTGGCGCACCCCCAGCCGGTTGGACGGCCCCCGGCCCGTCGGGCACCGCGCCGTCGGGCGCCGAGCCGCCATCAGCCAGCCGAGGCCCGCGGGGGGCTCGATCGGGTACGAAGGCCGCGTCCGGGTCCCCATCCCGGCGCGGACCTCGACCGGGACCGCCCGGCCCCGAGCCCCTGCCCCGGCCGCTCGGCCGGTCGCTCACCGTGCGCTGGGTGTAGGGCAGCAGCGCCATCTCTCGGGCGGTCTTGATGGCCACCGCCACGTCCCGCTGGTGCTGGGCGCAGTTGCCCGTCACCCGGCGGGCCTTGATCTTGCCGCGATCGCTCATGAACCGGCGCATCATCGCCACGTCCTTCCACTCCACCGTGGAGTGGTCCGAGCAGAAAGCGCACACCTTGGGCTTGCCGCGGCGCCCGAGATCTTTGGGAGCGCGCTTCTTGCCCCGGTCCCGGTCGTTGTTGCGTGCCATGTCTATACACTCTAGCCAGGCATGGCCGCCAGCGGGTACGGGAGGGATCGCACGATGACGCCGCCGGACCAGGGCGAGGACCTGCTGGCATCCACCTCGGCTGGCGCCGGTATACCCCGCTGGGTCAGCACCGGGGCAGCCTGGTCGTGGCGGCTGCTGCTGATGGCGGCCGCCGTCTTCGTCCTGGGCCAGGTCTTCGACAAGCTGAGGCTGATCATCGTGCCCGTCGTGGCGGCCCTGTTCGTCTCCACCATCCTGGTGCCTCCGGCCCGATGGCTGCGCCGGCACCGGCTTCCTCCCCTGCTGGCCACCTGGGTGGTCTTCCTCGGCGCCCTGGGGGCGCTGGCCGGCATCGTGATCGGGCTGGTACCGACCGCCCAGCACGAGTTCGGCCAGCTGGGCCGGGAGCTGGGGGTCGGCATCAAGCAGGCCGAGCACTGGGTGGAGAACGGTCCCTTGCACCTGTCTCACCGACAGGTGGGCGGCTACGTCACCAAGATTGGCCAGGAGGTGAGGTCCAACAGCAGCAAGATCTTCCAAGGTGCCCTATCGGGGGTGACGCTGGCCGCGGAGGTGGTGGGCGCCGTCCTGCTCACCGCCGTCATCACCTTCTTCTTCGTCAAGGACGGCTCGCGGATCGGCCAGTGGACGCTGAGCCTGGCCAGCCAGCGCCGGGCCGACGACCTGCGGGCCATGGGCGGCCGGGCGTGGACCACCCTGTGCTGCTACGTCAGGGGCACGGCGGCCAACGGCCTGGTCAACGCCACTCTCATGACCATCGGCCTGGTGGTCATCGGCGTGCCCCTGGTGCTGCCCATCGCGGTACTGACATTCTTCGGGGGCTTCCTGCCCATCGTGGGCGCCATTGCCTCTGGAGCCATCGCCGCCCTGGTCGCCCTGGTGGCCAAGGGCTGGGTCGCCGCCCTCATCGTGGTGGGGCTGACCATCGTCATCCACAACGTGGAGGGTTACCTGGTGGGCCCACTGGTGCTCGGACGGGCGGTCAAGCTCCACCCGCTGGCCGTCCTGCTGTCCTTGTCGGTGGGCGGGGTCCTGGCCGGCATCATCGGCGCCTTCCTGGCCGTGCCGGCGGTGGCGGTGGCGGCGTCAGTCATCGGCTACGTCCGGGAGAAGCGCTCCCGAGACAGGCGAGCGGAGCTGTCGGCGGTGGTCGTGCCGGCCGCCGTGGTCAGCGACGAGGGCCCGGCCCGGGCGGCCGTCGGCGAGAGCGGGCCCTTCGACTGACGAGGGCTCGCCCTTGGGGCCCTGCGCACCAGTGTGGGCCAACGGCCACCGAAGTAGCGTCGGGTCAGTGAGCCACCCTCCTCGTCACCCCCGCCGCCCGGCCCGGGCGGCCCTGGTGATCGCCGGCATCGTGGTCCTGGCCGGTTGCACCTCCTCGCCGTCGGCCCGGGGTGCCAGCCCCCGCACCCTCTTGGCCCAGGCCAAGTCCGTCCTGGACGCCACCCCGGCGGTCCACTTCAGCCTGTCCAGCGCCGGCGTCCAAGGCCCCGGTCTGGCCCTCGTCGGGGGGGCCGGAGACGTGGCCCGCCCGGCCGCCTTCGACGGGTCGCTCCGGCTGAGCCAGTCGGGGGCCAGCCTCGACGTCAAGGTGATCTCGGTGGGCGGCAAGGTCTACGCCCAGCTGCCCTTCTCCCGGGGCTACACCCTTACCAACCCCTCGCAATTCGGGCTGTCCGATCCCGGCCGGCTCATCGACCCCCAGACCGGTATAACCAGCCTGCTCACCTCGGCCGGCGCCGCCGTGACCGGGCCCTCGGATCGTTACCAGGGCGAGGTGCTCGACGAGGTGGACGTGACCCTGCCGGCGACGGCGGTGGCCTCGGTGCTGGGCACCAGCCAGCGCTCCGGAGAGGTGAAGGCGACAGTGGGGATCGATCCCGTCTCACACCAGCTGCGCCGGGTGGTGCTCACCGGCCCGCTCGACCAGAGCATCGATCAAAGCCAGGACGTCACCTACACCCTGGTCCTCGAACACTACGGTGAGAGGCTCACCATTGCTCCGCCCACCACCTGAGGAGGTGCGGGGCAGGGCCGACCGCCAGCTCGGCCTGGCCTGCGCGGCGGTGCTGCTGGGGGCGGCCGACACCTACGTGGTGGTCCTGGTACTGCCCAGCATCATGGGGGGGACGGGACTGAGCCTCGACCGCCTCCAGGAGGCCACCCCCATCATCAGCGGCTTCCTGGTCGGCTACGTGGCCATGCTGCCCGTGGTGGGGAAGCTGTCGGACACCTACGGGCGCCGCCCCGCCCTGGTCGGCTGCCTGGCCACCTTCGCCCTGGGCTCGGCCCTCACTGCCGGGGCCCATACCCTGGCCACGGTGGTGGTCGGCCGGACCGTCCAGGGCCTGGGCGCCGGCGGCCTGGTCCCGGTGACCCTGGCCCTGGTGGCCGACCGGTGGCCCGCCTCCCGACGGGGCCTGCCCCTGGGGGTGGTGGGAGCGGTCCAGGAGCTGGGCAGCGTGGTCGGGCCCGTCTACGGGGCCCTGGTGGTGGCCGTGGCCGGGTGGCGGGCCATCTTCTGGGTCAACCTTCCCCTGGCTGGCGGCCTGGCCGCCGGCCTGGCGGCCCTGCGCCCGGGGGGGCCGCCTCCCGGGCGGTCCGGGGGTCGCCCTGACCTGGTGGGAGCGGCCCTGGGGGGACTGGCGGTGGCCGGGGGGATCCTCTTCCTGGCCGCCCCGGCCTCGCTGGCCGCCAGCCTCACGTGGGGGCGCCTGTACCAGCCGCTGGCCGGCGGGCGCTGGGCCGGGGCCAGCACGCCCCTCGCCCTGGGCACCATGGCGGTGGCGGTCGCCTTCGCCGCCTGGAAGGGCCTGGCACCGGGCCGGGCCCTCGCTCCCCGGCGTGGCCTGCTCCCCCTCCGAGAGGTGGGGGCCGCCGTGCGGGCCGTCGATGCCCCCGGGGCGGCACTGCTGGGGGGGTCGCTGGCCTGCCTGATCGTGGCCTTTGCGACCGCCGATCCGGGCCGCCAGGTGCTGGGGGGCCCAGCCAGGGTGGTGCTGCCCATCGCAGCCGGCCTGGCCGGGTTGTTCACCTGGCGGGAGCTGCGCTGCCGGGCACCCCTGATCGACTTCTCCGCCTTCTCGGCCCGACCGGCCTATGGCTCGCTCCTGACCAACCTGGCAGTGGGGGCCGCTCTCATGGCCGCCCTGGTGGACATACCGATCTTCGCCCGGGTCACCCGCTTCCCCGACTCCCAGCTGGAGGCCGCCCTGGTGCTGCTCCGGTTCCTCGCCGCCGTGCCGGTCGGGGCCGTCCTCGGTGGCGCCGCCTGTCGCCGGCTCTACCGGGTCAGCTGCCGGGCCACCCCTTCTCTGCCGGCCACCTCCCCCGCCGCTCTGTCCAACTCGGTGGTCACCGGCGCCGGCATGACCCTGGCATCGGCCATGTTGGTGGTAATGGCCACCTGGTCGGACGCCACCCTGGGCGTCCAGGTGGCACCGGGACTTCCGCTGCACGCCAGCGACCTGGTGCTGGTCGGCTGCGGGCTGGGGTTCGGGCTGGCCATCGCCCCGGTCAATGCGGCCGTGCTGGGCTCGGTGCGCCCGCAGCTCCACGGGGTGGCCAGCGCCCTGGTGGTGGTGGCCCGCAGCATCGGGATGCTGGCCGGGCTCTCGGTGCTCACCGCCGTCGGTCTCCACCGCTTCTACGCCGCCCAGGCCCGCATCGGCTCGCCGCTGCGGCTGTGCCCGGCCAGTCCGGCCAGCTGCCCTGCCTACCAGGCGGCGCTGAGCCGGGCCATCCTGAGCGAGCTCCACACCATCTTCCTGGGTGCCGCCGTGTGCGCGGCGGTGGCCGCCGCCCTGGGTGCCGGCCTCCTCAGAGGTGGGGCGAGTGGACCGGGCTGAGCTGGCCAGGGAGATCTACCGCCGCTCGCACCTTGGCGGCTCCTTCACCTTGCGCTCGGGCGCCACCACCAGCGAGTACTTCGACAAGTACCGCTTCGAGTCGGACCCGGTGCTGCTGGCCGAGGTGGGCCGGGCGCTGCTTCGCCTGGTACCGCCGGCCACCCAGGCGCTGGCCGGCCTGGAGCTGGGGGGAGTACCGCTGGCGGTGGCGATGTCGGCGGCGAGCGGGCTGCCGGCGGTCTTCGTGCGCAAGCAGGCCAAGGCGTACGGCACCGCCCGCCTGGCCGAGGGCGGGGAGGTGGCCGGCCGCCGACTGGCGGTGGTGGAGGACGTGGTTACGTCGGGAGGCCAGGTGGTTGCCTCCTGCACCGCTCTGCGGGAGCTGGGTGCGCTGGTCACCGGTGCCCTGTGCGTCATCGACCGGGAGGCCGGCGGGGCCAAGGCCCTGGCCACCGAGGGCATCACCCTGGCGGCGCTGTACCGGATGAGCGATCTGGTGGCCAGCGCCGGCTAGCGAAGGCCAAGAGCGCCGAGCGCCGCCGGCGGGCAGGCATGGCGGTGCGGGACGAGCGACGTCACCCGGTCGACATCGTCGCCACCGACCCGGCACTACCGGCGCCAACCGCCCACGGCCGAGGCCACCGTGTTGGCCAGGGCGGCGGCGGCGGCCGCCGGGTCGGGGGCGGCGGTCACCGCCCGGCCGACCACCAGCAGGTCGGCCCCGGCCGCCAGGGCGGCCTCCGGAGCGGCGGCTCGAGCCTGGTCGTGGAGGCTGGTCCCCGCCGGACGGATCCCGGCCACCACCGCGAGAAGGCCGGGGCCCAGGCGCCTGACCAGGCCGACGTCGACCGCCGCGCACACCACCCCGCCGCAGCCCGCCTCCCGGGCCGCCGCCACCCGCTCCTCCAGCAGGCTCATAGGTGGAGCAGGGGCGCTGGTGAGCACGGTCACGGCCAGGGCCACCGGGGAGGGAAGGCCGGCGGCGGCGGCCCCCTCGGCCAGCCCGTCGACCCCCGCCCGCAGCATGGCCACCCCGCCCTCGGCGTGCATGGTCACGTACCTGGCCCCCAGGCCACCCAGGACGCGGCTGGCCCGGCCGACCGTCGTGGGGATGTCGTGCAGCTTGAGGTCGACGAACACCCGGTAGCCGCAGCCGGCCAGGGCGGCCACCGCCTCCGGCCCGGCTGCGCTGAACAGCTCCAGGCCCACCTTGGCCACGGCGAACCACGGCTGCAGCTCCAGGGCCGCCCGGGTGGCTGCCACCAGGTCGTCCATGTCGAGGGCGAGGGCCAGGCGATCCCGAACGGGACCGGGCGCCGCCGGCTCAGCGGGATCAGTCGGCGCACCGGGCGCCGCCGGCTCAGCGGGATCAGTCGGCTCGTTCATGGGCGGCTCCTGTCAGCGCGTCGACCCGTTGCACTCCGTTGTCCTGGCACCACCGGGCCAGCTCGGCCAGGACCCGGGCCGGGGCCCTGGGGTCGGCGAAGCTGGCCGTGCCCACCTGGACGGCGTTGGCCCCGGCCACCAGCAGCTCGGCGGCGTCGGCGCCCCGAGCCACCCCCCCGACGCCCACTATGGCGGCGCCGGGGAAGGCGGCTCGGCAGTCGTGCACGGCCCGCACCGCCACCGGACGGATGGCCGGCCCCGACAGCCCGGCCACCCCCCCACCCAGCCGCGGTCGCCTGGTGACGGGGTCGATGGCCATGGCGGGGACGGTGTTGACCAGGGTCAGCGCCTCGGCTCCGCCCTGCAGCGCGGCGCCGGCGACCTCGCACAGGTCGGCCACGTTGGGGCTGAGCTTGGCCCACCGGGGCCGCCGGCACCCGGCTGTCGCCGCCATCGCCTCGGCGGTGGCCGATGCCGAGTGGGCGAACATGTGGCGGCGGTCGTCCAGGTTGGGGCAGCTCAGGTTCACCTCCACCGCCACCACCTGGGAGGGGGCGCCGGCCAGCAGCTCGGCCGCCCGGGCCAGCTCACCCACCCGAGAGCCCCAGATGCTGGCCACCACCCGGGCGCCGGCGGCCAGGAGCGGCGGTAGGTCGTCGTCCAGCCAGGCCTGCACACCGGGGCCCTGGAGGCCCACGCTGTTGAGCATCCCGGCCGGGCTGGGATGGACTCGGGGCGCCGGGTTCCCCAGCCAGGGCCGGTCGGCCAACGACTTCACCACCACTGCGCCGAGGGCCCCCAGGTCGAGGTAGGGGCCCAGCTCGCCACCATGGCCCGAGGTGCCCGAGGCGGTCATCACCGGGTTGGGCAGCCGGACCGAACCGACCATGGTGGCCAGGTCGACTCCCGGCCGCCCCCACCGGCTGCGCCCGTCGGACGCCGCATCTCGGCGCCACCTGCCGGCTGCCTCCGTCGCCGGCCTCACAAGGGGAGCCGGAGCTGGTCGACCCGGTGGAAGTCCTGCAGGGGCCGCACGGCCAGGTGATGGACCGTCCAGTCGGCCATGCCGGCGGCGGCGGCGCGGGCCGCCGCCAGGGTGGTGAGGCAGGGTACGCCGTACCGGCTGGCGGCGGCGCGGATATGGGCTCCGTCGGCCCGTGGCCCGTGCCCACGGGGGGTATTGACCACGAGGGTCACCTTGCCGCTGGCGATCAGCTCGACGGCGTCCACCCCGCCGCCGGCGGGCGCCGCTGGGGAAGCCCCGGCTGCGTCCTCGCCGGTGCTCAGCTCGCCCACCTTGGCCACCACTGTGCCTACCGGCACGCCGCTGTCCTCGAACACCGCGGCGGTGCCGGCAGTGGCGGCAATGGTGAATCCCAGCTCGACGAACCGCCTGGCCACCGCCACCCCACCCGTCTTGTCCCGCCCGGCCAGCGACATGAACACCGAGCCGCTCTCCGGCAGCCGGCTCCCCGCCGCCATCTGGCTCTTGGCGAAGGCCAGGCCGAAGGTGGTGTCGATCCCCATGACCTCCCCCGTCGAGCGCATCTCGGGACCGAGCAGGCTGTCCACGTCCGGGAAGCGATTGAAGGGCAGGACCGCCTCCTTCACCGACACGTGGCCGCCGGTCACGGGTGGCCGCAGGAGGCCCTCGTCGCGCAGCTGGGCCAGGGTGGCCCCCACCATGACCCGGGCGGCCACCTTGGCCAGGGGCACTCCGGTGGCCTTGGAGACGAAGGGCACCGTGCGGCTGGCTCGCGGGTTGGCCTCGATCACGAAGACCTGGTCGGCCTTCACTGCGTACTGGATGTTGAGCGGCCCCCTCACGTCCAAAGCGGCGGCAATGGCCCGGGTGTGGGCCTCGATGACTTCGATGATCGAGGAGGCCAGGGTGGGCGGCGGCAGGACGCACGCCGAGTCGCCCGAGTGGACACCGGCCTCCTCGACATGCTCCATGACCCCACCGATCACCACCTCGCCGGTGGCGTCGCGAACCGCGTCGACGTCCACCTCGATGGCATCCTCCAAGAAGCGGTCCACCAGCACCGGCCGCTCGGCCGAGAGGCCCCCTTCTCGGCCCAGCGAGCCGGGGACGGCCGAGGTCGGCATCGTCGCCGCAACCCCGGCCCGGGCGGTGGCCCCGAAGGTGGACAGCTCGGCCATGGCCCGGGCCAGGCCCTGGTCGTCGTAGACGATCTCCATGGCCCGCCCGCCGAGCACGTAGCTGGGGCGGACCAGGGCCGGGTAGCCGATACCCTCCACCACCGCTAGCGCCTCGGCCAGGTTGCGGGCAGTGCCGCCGGCAGGCTGGGGGATCCCCAGGCGCGAGCACAGCTCGCTCCAGCGCTGGCGGTCCTCGGCCAGGTCGATGGAGTCCGGGCTGGTGCCCAGCACCAGGTGCCGCGGCAGGCGGCCGGCCAGCTTGAGCGGGGTCTGGCCACCGAGCCCGACGATCACGCCGACCACCGAGCCGTCCCCGATGCTGGCCGCCTCCTCGGCCCGGCAGATGTTGGCCACGTCCTCGCCGGTCAACGGTTCCAGGTACAAACGGTCGCTGATGTCGTAGTCGGTGGACACCGTCTCGGGGTTGCAGTTCACCATGACCGTCTGGTAGCCCGCCTCCCGCAGGGCAAAGCTGGCGTGGACGCAGCAGTAGTCGAACTCGATGCCCTGGCCGATGCGGTTAGGCCCTGAGCCCAGGATCACCACCCGCGGCCGGCCGCTGGGCTCGACCTCGTCCTCGTCCTCGTAGGTCGAGTAGTGGTAAGGGGTGGACGCCGCGAACTCGGCGCCGCAGGTGTCGACCGCCTTGAAGGTGGCCCGCACCCCGGCGCCCAGCCGGGCGGCGCCCACGTCCTCCTCCGAGCCGCCCAGCAGCCAGGCCAGCTGTGCGTCGCTGAACCCGAGGCGCTTGGCCCGTCGCCAGTCCCGACGGCCCAGGGCGCCCGGGCCCCGGCCGTTCGCTCCACCACCAGCCGCGGCCGCCAGCCTGGTCCGCTCGGCCGAGACCTGCCCGATCTGGTCCAGGAACCACGGGTCTACCCGGGTGACGCCAGCCAGTCGCTCGATGCTCACCCCCCTGCGCAGGGCGGCCTCCAGCTGGTAGGGCCTGTCCGGCGTGGCCACCGCCGCTCGGCGCACCAGCTCCTCGTCGTCCAAGGCGTCGAAGACGGCCTCACCGGGGTCACAGTTGAGCCCCCAGCGACCGTGGTCCAGGGACCGCAAGGCCTTCTGCAGGGACTCCGGAAATGTCCGCCCGATGGCCATGGCCTCCCCAACCGACTGCATCCGGGTGCCCAGGACCTCGGGCATCCCGGGGAACTTCTCGAACGCCCAGCGTGGCACCTTGGTCACCACGTAGTCGATGGTGGGCTCGAAGCAAGCCGGCGTCTGGCCGGTGATGTCGTTGGTGATCTCGTCGAGGGTGTAGCCGACGGCCAGCCGGGCGGCGATCTTGGCAATGGGAAACCCGGTGGCCTTCGAAGCCAGGGCGCTCGACCGGGACACCCTGGGGTTCATCTCGATGACCACCATCCGGCCGTCGACCGGGTCGATGGCGAACTGGATGTTCGACCCCCCCGTCTCGACGCCGATCCTGCGGATGCACGCGAACGCCGCGTCGCGCATCTGCTGGTACTCGAAGTCCGACAGGGTCTGGGCCGGCGCCACGGTGATGGAGTCCCCGGTGTGGACGCCCATCGGGTCCAGGTTCTCGATGGAGCACACCACCACGCAGTTGTCGGCCCGGTCCCGCATGACCTCCAGCTCGTACTCCTTCCAGCCGGCGATGGAATGCTCCACCAGGATCTCGCTGATGGGGCTGGTGGCCAGCCCCATGGCAGCCAGCCGCCGGAGCTCGTTGGGGTCGCTGGCAATGCCCGTGCCGGCGCCGCCCAGGATGAACGACGGCCGGATGATGAGGGGGAACCCGACCTTGTCGCCCACGGCCATGGCCTCGTCCAGCGAGTGGGCGAAGCCAGAGTCCGGCACCGACAGGCCGATGCCGGTCATGGCCATCTTGAACCGCTCACGGTTCTCCGCGGTGCCGATGGCCTCGGCGCTGGCCCCGATCAGCTCCACCCCGTAACGCTCCAGCACTCCTCGCTGGACCAGGGACATGGCCAGGTTGAGGGCGGTCTGGCCACCCAGGGTGGCCAGCACGGCGTCGGGGCGCTCGCGCTCCACTATGGCGGCCAGCACATCTGCGTCCAATGGCTCCACGTAGGTGGCGCTGGCCAGGCCCGGGTCGGTCATGATGGTCGCCGGGTTGGAGTTGGCCAGCACCACCCGGTAGCCCTCCGCCGCCAGCACCCGACAGGCCTGGGTCCCCGAGTAGTCGAACTCGCACGCCTGGCCGATCACTATCGGCCCCGAGCCGATGACCATGATGCTCGAAATATCCGCCCTCCTAGGCACGCCCTCCACCCCCACCCACGTCCGCCGTGCCGGCCATGAGGGCCCGGAACTCCTCGAACAGGTACCAGGCATCGTGCGGGCCAGGCCCTGCCTCGGGGTGGTACTGGACGCCGAAGGCCCGCTGACCGGGCGCCCTGATGCCCTCGACCACCCCGTCGTTCAGGTCGACGTGGGAGATGGCGGTGCCGCCGAGGGAGTCCTCGGCCACCGCGTAGCTGTGATTGTGGCTGGTGATCTCCACCGTCCCGGTGGCCAGGCGACGAACCGGGTGGTTGCCGCCGTGGTGGCCAAAGGCCAGCTTGAAGGTGGATGCGCCCAAGGCGGTGGCCAGCAGCTGATGGCCCATGCAGATGCCGAAGACCGCCACCTTGCCCAGGAGGGCCGAGATGGCGTCGACCGCGTAGCCGAGGGCGGCAGGGTCGCCGGGCCCGTTGGAGAGGAACACGCCGTCGGGCTGGCGGGCCAGGACCTCGTCCGCCGGGGTGGAGGCGGGGACCACGTCCACGGTGGCGAGGGAAGCGAGGTGGCTCAGCATGGACCACTTGACCCCGAAGTCGTAGGCGACCACCTTGAACGGCCCCTGGCCGCAGCGGTAAGGGGCGGTGGTGGTGACCCCGGCCACCAGGTCCCTCCCGTCGGTGCCCGGCTCGGCCCTGGCCGCGGCCAGCAGGGCCGCCTCGGGGACAGGGCCGAAGGCAGCCCCCATGGACCCAGCCTCCCGTACGTGGCGGGTCAGCCGGCGGGTGTCGACCCCGGTGATCCCAGGCACCCCGTGGCGGGCGAGGTAGGTGCCCAGGTCCTCCACCGAGCGCCAGTTGCTGCGGCGAGCAACCAGGTCGCGCACCACGATCCCCCGGCAGTGAGGCCGGCTGCTCTCTCCGTCGGCTGGCGCCACCCCGTAGTTGCCTATGTGGGGGTAGGTGAAGGCCACGATCTGGCCCGCGTAGGAGGGATCGGTGATGACCTCCTGGTAGCCGCTCATCACCGTGTTGAAGACCAGCTCCCCGGTCACCAGGCCGCCGGCTGGGTAGGCTCCGACCGCCTCGCCCTCGAACACGGTGGCGTCGGCCAGCACCAACAAGGCGTCGCCGGAGGCTGGATCGCGGCTCATCGCTGGGCCTCGCCGTCGATCACCACTGGCTCGCCGCGGTACACGGTGTGGCGCACGCGGCCGGTGAGGCGCTGGCCGGCAAAGGCAGTGTTGCGACTGCGGCTGGCGCCGGCGGCCGGGTCGACCACCCAGGTGGCCGCCGGGTCGATCACGCACAGATTGGCCACTGCCCCGTCGGCCACCGGCCCCCCCTGGGAGGCCAGCCCGGCGATGGCGGCCGGCTGCCACGACAGCAGTCCCAGGATCGAGACCAGGGGCAGGACCCCGCCCAGCTCGGTGAGCACGACCGCCAAGGCGGTCTCCAGCCCGATCATCCCCGGGGCGGCCTGCTCGAAGGGAGCCTCCTTGGCCTCCGGTGGGTGGGGAGCATGGTCGGTGGCGATGGCGTCGACCGCTCCGGTGCGAAGCCCGGCCCGCAGGGCGGCCACGTCGCTTGCGCCCCGCAGGGGCGGGTTGACCTTGTACACCGGGTCATAGCCGGCCACGGCCGCGTCGGTCAGGCACAGGTGGTGAGGGCTGACCTCGGCCGTGAGCGCCACACCGCCGGCCTTGGCTGCCCGGACCAGGTCCATGGACACCGACGTCGACAGGTGGAGCAGGTGGAGCCGGCCGCCGGTCAGCCGAGCCAGGGCGATGTCCCGCCAGGCCATCAGCTCCTCGGCCAGGGCGGGTGCACCGGGCAGGCCCAGGCGGGCCGACCACTCCCCCTCGTTCATGTGCCCCCCGGCCGCCAACGAGGCATCCTCGCAGTGCTGGGCCAGCGTCACGCCCAAAGGCAGAGCGTACTCGAAGGCCCGTCGCATGAGGCGAGCGTCCTGCACTCCGTCACCGTCGTCGGTGAACAGCCTGACGCCGAGGGCTGCCATCTCGGCCATGGGAGCCAGCCGCTCGCCCTGGCGACCGGCGGTGATGGCGCCGGCCACCGAGACGTCGACCACGGCGGGCACCCCCAGCTCCAGGACCTGGCGCACCGCGCCGGCGCAGTCGAGGGGCGGCTCGGTGTTGGGCATGGCCACCACCGCGGTGTAACCGCCCAGGGCGGCCGCCCGGGCACCCGTCTCCACGCACTCGGCTTCTTCCCGGCCGGGCTGGCGCAGGTGGGCGTGCAGGTCGACCAGCCCGGGTGCCACCACGCACCCACCAGCGTCCAGGACCGTTGCCCCCTTCGGCCCGCCCAGGGCCGGGCCCACTGCCTCGACGGTGTCCCCCCGGACCACCACGTCGGCCACCCGGGCCCCGCCGCAGTCGAGCACCTGGCCACCCCGGATAACCAGATGGTGGCCAGACGCCCCGAGCTCAGATGGCAAGGCCGGTCCCCGGGCCCAGCAGCAGGTAGAGCACGGCCATGCGCACTACCACGCCGTTGGCCACCTGGCGGGTGACCACCGATGCCGGCAGCTCGGCCACGTCGGCGGCGATCTCCACCCCGCGGTTCATGGGCCCGGGGTGCATCACCACCGCATCGGCCGGGAGCAGGCTGGCCCGCTCCCGGGTCAGGCCGTAGCCGGCGGTGTACTCCCGCAGAGAGGGCAGCAGGCTCTCGGTGATCCGCTCGGCCTGGACACGCAGCAGGTAGACCACGTCGGCCTTGGCCAGCGCCGCGTCGAGGGCCTGGCTCACCTCCACCGGCCAGCCGGCCAGCGACGGGGGCAGGAGGGTGGGAGGCGACACCAGGGTGACGTCCGCCCCCATGGTGGTGAAGGCCAGCACCGCCGATCGGGCCACCCGGCTGTGCTTGACGTCGCCCACGATGACGATGCGCAGGCCGTCCAGCCCTCCCCGGCGCTGGCGGATGGTGAAGCAGTCGAGCAGGGCCTGGGTCGGGTGCTCGTGCCAGCCGTCGCCGGCATTGACCACGCTGGCGTCGATCCAGGATGCCACCTGCCACGGAGCCCCGGCCGAGGGGTGGCGAACCACCACCGCGTCCACCCCCATGGCTCCGACCGTCTCAGCCGTGTCCCGCAGGGACTCCCCCTTGGTGACCGAGGAGGAGGACACCGTGAAGGCGAGGGTGTCGGCCGAGAGGCGCTTGGCCGCTGCCTCGAACGACAGCCGGGTGCGGGTGGAGTCCTCGTAGAACAAGGAGATCACCGTCTTGCCCCGCAGGGCAGGCACTCGGGGGATGGCCCGCTCGCTCACCTCGGCAAAGGAGTCGGCCAGGGCCATGACCTCGTCGATGCCCTCCCGTCCGAGGTCGGCCACCGACAGCAGGTGACGTGGCGAGCGAGAGCCGCTGGTAGCAGGTCGGCCGATGGCAGGCCCGGTCGTGGCCAGCGCCTCCCCTCCTGTCAACGTGGCACCAGGTCGCCCAGGACCACACCCGACTCGCTTACGTCCACCATCTCGCTCCGGCGGGTGGGAAGGTTCTTGCCCACGTAGTCGGGCCGGATGGGCAGCTCCCGGTGGCCCCGGTCGACCATCACGGCCAGCTGCACGGCCCGGGCCCGGCCGTAGTCGGGCAGGGCGTTGAGGGCGGCCCGCACCGTGCGGCCGGTGAACAGCACGTCGTCGACCAGCACCACCGTCTTGCCGGTCAGGTCGGCGGGGATGTGGGTGACCGCCTCGGGCAGGACGGGGCGCAGCCCGATGTCGTCTCGATAGAAGGCCACGTCGAGGGTGGCCACCGGCACCTCCTGGCGGCCGACCGCCTCGAGGGTGGCGGCCAGGCGGCGGGCCAGGGGCACCCCACCGGTCTGCAGGCCCACCAGTACCAGGTCGTCCAGGCCGTGGTTGCGCTCCACCACCTCGTGGGCGATGCGGGTCAGCGCACGGGTGACGTCGTCGGCCGTCATCACCTGGGCCCGAGCGACGAAAACGCCCCCTCGAGGGGGCGTCAGCATGCGCTCTCGCTCGGCCACTGCGGGCTCCTCTAAGTCCGTGCGTGCCTCTCCGGACACGCTTCACGGTCAGGGCCCGACTCTACCACCGCTGGCCATGGCGTGAGAGCCCTTGGGACCTACCCCTGCGGCGGGCCCCGCTCGGGACCCTGGGGACGGGCCTCGGCGGCCACCGCGGCCAGGACGCCGTTGACGAAGCTCCCCGACTCCTCGGTCGAGTACTGCTTGGCCAGTTCCACCGCCTCGGATATGACCACCCCTACCGGCACCTCGCGGCGTTCCAGCAGCTCGTAGACGGCCAGCCTCAGCAGGGCCCGGTCCACCGCCGGCATGCGGTCGAGCTCCCAGTTTATGGCATGGTCGGCGATGGCGGCGTCGATGCGGGCCCGGCCGGCCCCCACCCCTCGAACCAGGGCCACCGCGAACGGGTCAGGCTCCGCCGGCAGTTCGCCCAGCAGGTCGTCGACCGAGAGACCCTTGGCCTCGGCCTCGTAGAGCAGCGAGAGCGCCCTCTCCCGCCCGGCACGGCGGGTGCCCAGCGCCACCTGGCCCCTACCAGGTCAGGCCCGCCGGGTGAGGTACTCGCCCGAGCGGGTGTCGACCTTGACGCGGTCACCGGGGTTCACGAACAACGGCACCGAGATGACCAAACCGGTCTCCAAGGTGGCAGGCTTGCGGGCCCCGGAGACCCGGTCGCCCTGGAAGCCAGGCTCCGTCTCGGTGACAACCAGCTCCACCGAGGCCGGCAGGTCGACCCCCACGATCTCGTCCCCGTACATGGCCAGGACCACCGAGTCCCCCTCCTTGACGAAGTTGGCCGCCTCGCCCAGCGCCGACGCCCCCACCTGGAGCTGGTCGTAGGAGACGTTGTCCATGAAGACGTAGTGCTCCCCGTCCCGGTAAAGGTACTGCATCTCCCGCTTGTCCACGATGGCCTGGACCAGCTTCTCGTCAGCCCGGTAAGTGCGGTCGAGCACGGCGCCGGTGCGGAGGTTCTTGAGCCTGGTCCGCACGAACGCGCCACCCTTGCCTGGCTTGACGTGCTGGAAGTCCACGACCGTGAACAGTCCCTCGGGCAGGTCGAGGGTCATGCCGTTGCGCAGGTCGTTGGTGGACACGGCCATCAGCGCGGGGGTCGGGGGTTCATACCATCAGGTCCCTGGGTGATGAGGTGAGGGCCCGGCAGCCCTCACCGGTGACGACCACCATGTCCTCGATGCGCACGCCGCCGTGGCCGGGGAGGTAGACGCCCGGTTCGACGGTGATGACCGAACCGGCCAGCAGCCTAGCAGTGGAGGTGGGCCCCAGCGGGGGTCCCTCGTGGATGTCCAGCCCCACCCCGTGGCCGGTGCCATGGAGGAAGGCGTCGGCCCAGCCGGCGTCGGCTATGACCGTCCGACAGGCGGAGTCGACCTCCGATGCCGCCACCCCGGCCCTCACTGCGGCCAGCCCGGCCGCCTGGCTGGCCGCCACCACCTCCACCATGCGGCCGAGCGTGGCCGAGGGAGGGCGGCCCGGGCAAAGGGTGCGGGTCATGTCCGAGCAATACCCCTCGAACAGCGCCCCGAAATCCATCACCACCAGCTCGCCGGCCTCCAAGGCGCGCCGAGAGGGCCGGGCGTGGGGCTTGGCCCCGTTGGGGCCGGCGGCCACGATCGTCTCGAACGAGGGACGAGTGGCACCCAGCGCTCGCATCTCGAAGTCCAAGGCGTTGGCCACCTCGGCCTCGGTGACCCCCTCCGCCAGCAGGGGGCGCACCCGGGCCAGGGCGGCGTCGGCGATGGCGGCGGCCCGTTGCATCGCCGCCAGCTCTCCTTCGTCCTTCACCAGGCGCAGGCTCTCCACCAGCCCCTCGGTCGCCACCAGCTCCGCCTGCCCGAAGACCTCGGCCGCCAGGCGGCGCTGGCGGGCCCAGCTCACGCTGGCGGCCTCAAGTCCGACGCGCTCGAGCCCGGCGGCGGCCTCGGTCAGGGCCTGCTCCTGGGCGGGCGGCAGGCCCACCTCGATCCGGGCGCCCACGCCGGCTGCCTCCAGCTCCTCAGCCGACTGGCTGGCATAGCGCCCGTCGGTCACCAGGACGGTCTCGTCGGCCTTCACCAGCACGACGGCCGCCGAGCCGGTGAACCCGGTGAGGTAGCGGACATTGGACGGCGTGGAGACCACCAGGGCGTCACAGCCGGCCCCCGGGAGCAGGTCCAGGAGCCGGGGGAGGCGGCTGGCCACGTCCATGGACGCGCTCACCGGCCGGCCTCGCCGGTGGGCCGGCCTCCCGGGCCGGACTCGCCGGTGGGCCGGCCTCCCGGACCGGACTCGCCGGTGGGCCGGCCTCCCGGGCCGGACTCGGCCAGCAGCCGGGCTACCGCCTCGACCGCCAGCTGGTAGCCCAGCCCTCCGAAGCCGGAGATCGAGCCATCGGCCACCGGTGCCACCACCGAGGTGTGCCGCCAGGGCTCTCGGGCCGCCGGGTTGGAGAGGTGCAGCTCCACCACCACGCCGTCAAAGGCGGCCAGGGCGTCGTGCAGTGACCACGAGTAATGGGTCAGCGCCCCGGCGTTGACCACGATGGCCGCGCATCTGCCGGCAGCCCGGTGCGCCGCCTCCACCAGCTCGCCCTCGTGGTTGGACTGGACGTGCTCGACCGCCAGGCCCAGGCGGCGGGCGGCCACGACAGCCGCCTCGACGTGGTCAGCGAGGGTGGCCGTGCCGTAGACCTCGGGTTGGCGGGCGCCCAGCAGGTCCAGGTTGGGCCCGGACATCAACAGCACCACCTGCCCCCGGCCCGCCTGTGGCTGGGCCTGGACGGCCCTGGCCATGGCCCCAGTCACGGAGCGGCGCCCATGGCCACCAGGCAGGCCTCGACGTCGGCCCTGGCCACCGCCGGCACCACCTCGAGACCCGACCTGCCGTCGAGGACGAAGGTGAGCCCGGCGCTGGCCTTCTTGTCCCGGCCCATGACCTCGATGAGGTTCCCGGCTCGCGCCCCGCTCGGCAGATCGGTCGGCAACCCGTAGCCGCCCACCACCCGGAGGTGGTCAGCCACCCGGTCGGGGCCGATCCGGCCCAGGCGCTGCGCCAGGCGGGCGGCGAACACCAGTCCCACGGCGACCGCCTCCCCGTGGCGCATGTCCCATGGCCGATCGGGCCCGAGCGCCACCGCCTCCAGGGCGTGAGCCAGGGTATGGCCGTAGTTGAGCAGGGCCCGGCGGCCGCTCTCTCGCTCGTCGGCCGCCACCACCTCGGCCTTGAGCGCCGCGCAGCGAGCCACCCTCTGATCCAGGGGCAGCTCCTCCAGCCCCGGCGCTCCGAGAAAGGAGTACTTGGCCATCTCCCCCAGACCGCTCGCCCACTCCCGGGGCGGCAGGCTGCCCAGCACCTCGGTGTCACAGATCACCGCAGCCGGCTGCCAGAACGCCCCCACCAGGTTCTTGCCCTCCGGCAGGTTCACGCCGGTCTTGCCGCCAATGGCCGCGTCCACCTGGGCCAGGAGAGTGGTGGCCACGTGCACCACGGGCAGGCCCCGGTGATAGCACGAGGCGGCAAAGCCGCCCACGTCGGTAACCACCCCACCCCCCACCGACACCACCACGTCGGCCCGGCTGAGGCCCCACTGGGCGAAGCCCCGGCACAGCTCCTCCACGGTGGCAAGGGTCTTGGCCTCCTCGCCCGGGCCGATGACGAACCGGCGGCTCTGCGTCCCAGGGTCGACCTCCACTCCCACCGCTTCTTGGGTGACCACCGCCGCTCGCCGGGCACCCACCGGGAGCAACCCACCCAGACGATGCCTGGCCCCCGATCCGACCAGGACCTGGTACGAGCGCTCACCCAGCCTCACCGGTACCCGGATCACGACACTGCTCCGCAGGGGCAAAGGTGCCTGGCATGCACGCTGCTCCGCCCGGGCCACGGTGCTTCGCACCCGATCATCACGCTGCTCCGCAGGGACAACGGTGCTTGGCACGCAGTCATCATGCTCCGCCCTCGACCCGGCCGCCGGCGTCCACACCCGAGCGGGCCCGGCTGAGGCCGTCCAGGATCCGCTCGGCCACCTGAGTGGGGTCGAGGTCGTCCACGTCGACCACCACCTGGGCCAGTTGCCGGTACACCGGGCGGCGCTGAGCCTCCAGCCGGCACAGGGCAGCTGCCGGCTCGTCGCCCAGCAGCGGGCGCCCGTCGCCCGACCCCACCCGGCCAGCCAGCGTGTCGGTCCGGGCCCGCAGCCACACCACCGTTCCGCACCGGCTCAGCAGGCGCTGGTTGCCCGCGTCGAGCACGGCCCCGCCGGCGACCGAGACCACCACCGGGTCAACCGAGGTGGCCGCTCGGGCCAGGGCATCGGCCTCCTCGGCCCTGAAGGCTGGCTCGCCCCGCACCGCCAAGATCTCCGGGACGCTGCGTCCGGTGGCCTCCTCGACCTGGCGGTCGCTGTCCAGGTGCTGCCACCCCAGCCAGTCGGCCAGCACCCGGCCCACCGTAGTCTTGCCGGCCCCCATCATCCCCACCAGGAAGAGCCGATCAGTCACCACAGGACCCTCCGGGGCCGAGGCCTGAGGCGGGCCGAGGCACCGCCGAAGGGGTCTGGCTCAAGGTGTCCAGGTAGCCGTCGAGGTTGCGCATCACCTCGGCCATGGAGTCCCCGCCGAATTTTCGCAGGGCCTCCCTGGCCAGCACGAAGGCGACCATGTTCTCGGCCACCACTCCCATGGCCGGGACCGCGGTGACGTCGGTGCGTTCCTTGAACGAGACCGTCTCCTGCTTGGTGACCACGTCGACAGTGGCCAGCACCGGGCGGTTGAGGGTAGCCAGGGGCTTCATGGCGGCCCGGGCCACGACCGGGCCGCCCACCGACATCCCACCCTCTATACCGCCCGCCCGAGTCGTCGCCCGCCGGTAGGCCTGTGCTTGGGCATCCCAACCGATGGCGTCGTGGGCCTGGGAGCCGCGCCGACCGGCAACGTCGAAGCCCTCCCCCAGCTCGACTGCCTTGACCGCCTGGATGCTGACCAGCGCCTGGGCCAGCAGGCCGTCGAGCCGCCGGTCCCAGTGGACGTGGCTGCCGAGCCCGACGGGGACGCCATAGGCCACCACCTCTACCATCCCGCCCAGGGAATCGCCCACCTTGGCCGCGGCCTTGACCTCGGCCACCATGGCCGCCTCCGCCTCGGGATCGAAGCAGCGGACCGGGGAGGCATCGACCGCCGCCAGGTCCTCGGGCCCCGGTCGGCTCCCGGGAGGGCTGGTGGCCCGGCCCAGCTGGACCACGTGGCTGACCACCGCCACCCCCAGCTGGGCCAGCAGGGCCTTGAAGCATGTCCCGGCGGCCACCCGGGCGGCCGTCTCGCGCGCCGAAGCGCGCTCGAGCACGTCTCGGGCGTCGGCGAAGCCGTACTTCTGCATGCCGGCCAGGTCGGCATGGCCCGGTCGGGGCTGGGTCAGGACCTTGGCCGGGTGGCCAGGTGAGGGTGACATCTCCTGCTCCCACTTGGCCCACTCGGTGTTGGCGATCTCGATCGCCACCGGAGAGCCCAGGGTCCGACCGTGGCGGATGCCCCCCAGCAGGGTGACCTGGTCGGCCTCGAAGCGCATCCGGGGTCCCCGCCCGTACCCCAGCCGACGCCGGGCCAGCTCACCTTTGACCTCGTCCTCACCAATGGCGAGCCCGGCGGGCAGGCCCTCGATGATGACGGCCAAGCCCCGGCCGTGGGACTCTCCGGCAGTGAGGTAGCGAAGCACCACCAAGACGCTAATGCAGCGCTGGTATTCCCTGGCCGGCGACCAGGGCCCGACCAGTCACCGGCAGTTTGCCGGCCCGTCCAGGAGGGTAGGTGCTCCCCGGCTGAGGAGAGGAGGCCGGATGGTCGAGGTCAGTCGACGATCGGCACCGGCCAGGACGCCGGTGAAGCGGTACGCCAGCATGGGACGGGTGGTGGAGGTCAACGACGGCGTGGCCGAGGAGGGCTTGGGCCCGCTGGTCAAGGAGCTGTCGCAGCAGGGCAGGCGTCTGGCTGGCAACCACATCGAGCTGGCCAAGGCCGAGCTCTCGGAGAAGGCCAAGCAGGCGGGGATAGGCGCGGGTGCGCTCGGCGTGGCCGCCGTTTTTGCTCTGGGCATGCTCGGGGCCCTGACGGCGACGATGATCCTCGCCCTCAACATCGTGCTGGCCCCCTGGCTGGCCGCAGTTATCGTGACGGGGGTCTATGCCTTGGGGGCCGGTATGGCGGCTGCTGCCGGCAGGACGCAGTTCAAGAAAGCCGCCCCGCTGGTCCCCCAGGAAACGGTCGAGAGCTTAAAGGAGGATGTCGAATGGCTCAAGACCGAGCTCAGATCCGCCAGGAGATAGCCAACAGCCGCACGCAGCTCGGCCATACGCTGCGCCAGCTGGCCAGCGTGGACCTGAAGGCCCAGGCGCAGTACCGCTTCGAGGAGCTCAAGCCGGTTCTCATAGCCCGAGCCCGGGAGAGGGCCGAGGACCTCCTGCCAGCCGCCAAGGAGCGCTACCAGGAGCTCAAGCCGGTAGTGGCCGAGCGGTCCAGAGAGAAGGTGGAGGAGCTCAAGCCGGTCATCAAGCAGCGAGCCATGGAGAAGGTGGACGACCTCCAGCACCGGTACGCCGGTCCGCTCGTCAAGAAGCTCGAGCAGTTGAGCGGGCAGTCGACCAGGCTGGCCAACTCGGCGAAGTCAGCCGTCCTCGCCCGCTTGGAGCCGCTGAGCCGGGGTGAGCTTCCCGCCCCGCTGGAGCCGCTGGTCAAGAAGAGGGTCCCTCGCCTCAGGCTGCCGGCCGTGAAGCGTCCGAGCCTCGGCCTTCCCGCCCTCAAGCGGGGGCGCTGAGCGACTGGCCTAGCCGACCAGCAGCCGGGCAAGGGGACGGCCCCACAAGACGGCGAGGATCGCTCCAGCCGCCAGGAACGGGGCGAACGGCACGCTCGGGTTGCGATCCGGCCCCCGGATGGCCAGACCGGCACCGGCCACCGCTCCGAGCAAGAAGCCCAGGAACAGGCCCACCAGGACATGGGCCAGGCTGAGCCAGCCGAGGAACACGCCGATGAGGCCGGCCAGCCGGACGTCTCCCATGCCCATGAGCCGGGGGCTGATGAGGTTGAGCACGAGTATCGCGCCGAAGCTGGCCAGGCCACCCAGTGCGGCGTGAGCGAGGGAGGCGACCGATCCCTGGGTCAGGGCGGCGGCCACCAGCAGTGGCGCGCCGAGAGCCAGTGCCGGGTAGACCACCCGGCTGGGCACGATCCGATGCTCCAGGTCCACCACCGTCACCGTCACCAGAGCCGCCATGAAGACCAGGTAGGCGGGAAGCACGGGAACGGCCCCGAAGCGCAGGGCGGCCGCCGCGAACAACCCGGCGCTGGTCAGCTCGACCAACGGGTAACGGGCGGAGACGGGCTGCCCACAGGACCTGCACCGCCCGCGGCGGACCAGCCAGGAGACCACTGGGACCTTGTCCGCCCGCCCCGCCGGGACCAGGCAGCCCGAGCACCTCGGCCCAGGTCGGGCCAGGGGCTGCCTCAGTGGGAGGCGCTGGGCAACCAGGTTGAGGAACGAGCCCAAGATCAACCCGAGGACTGCCGCGCCACCAGCCAGCCAGGGGGCCATCACACTGCTCCGCAGCGGCTATCTGGGTGCCGTCGCCCGCACCAGCACCCGGGCCGCCACGAAGGCCAGGAGCACCGCCAGGCCGCCGACGCCGAGGGCCGGGAACACGGCGCTGAGATGGCCGGTGCCGGCGGGGTCGGTCATCAAGGTGGTGGACACGCCCAACGGGGGCCCGGTCGTGGGGGGCGGCCCGGCCGTGGTGGTCGTCACCGCCGTGGGCAGGGTCGTGGTGCTAGGTGCCGCCGAGGTAGGTGCCGCGGTGGTGGACACCGGTTGGTGAGCAGTGGTCGCCGGCCCCCGGCTGGACGGCGCCGTCGTCGACGGTCCGGGCCTGGTGGCAGAGGGTGCGGTAGTGGCGGGCCGGGTGGTGATGGCGGGGCTGCGGGCGGGCGCGGTCGTCACCGACGACGGCGGGGGGGTCAGGGAGGCAGCGGCCGCAGTCATCGGCCCTGACTCTGCGGGCCAGAGGTGCTTGGCGCTCGTATCGGTCGGGAGGCCTGGCTCACACCAGCCGCCGCCGCGCCAGGTGGCGGCGCCGGTAGCGGCGCCGATGCACGAGCAGGGCCGCAACCGCTCCCGACAGAGCCATGGCGCCAGGCGCGGCCAACCAGGTGCCCACCGTCGTCGCCTGGCCGTGGCGGGAGGCCACCAGGGCCAACCGGTCGGGCTGGGTGGCTCGCTGGGCCGCCAGCGCGCCAGCCGGAGGAGGCGTCGCCAGACGCACCGGCGGCAGGCGGTCCAGGCCTGTCTCGGCCTGCACCGGCGTGGCAAAGCCCTCGTCCAGCAGCGCACCCGCATCGGCGTACACAGCCGCAGCGTTCAGCACGACCGCCAGCATCGTCCGACCGCCCCGGGTGGCCGCCGCCACGAGGGTGTCACCGGCTGCCGCCGTATAGCCGAGCTTGACGCCGATAGCCCCCGGGTATTGCTCCAGCAGGGCGTCGTGGTTGCGGAGGCGATGGTCGATCCCGTCCACGCCGTGGAAGCGGTAGACGGTCAGGCCCACGATCTGGCGGATCTCTGGGATGGCCAGGGCGGCCCGGCCCATGATGGCCAGGTCATAGGCGCTGATGAGGTTGCCGTCACCCACCGAGAATTTTTGCCCGTCCAGCCCGGCCGGGTCCTGCAGGACGGGATGGTCCACCAGGCCCAGCACTCCGGCCATGCGGTACATCTGGGCCCCAAAGGCCTCCCGCGAACCGCTGATGCGCTCGGCCAGCGCCACCGCCGCGTCGTTGGCCGAGACCATCAGCACGGCATGCAGCGTGTCACTCAGGGGCCAGACCTGCCCCGCCTTCATGTTCATGGACTCGGCTGGCATCCCTTGGGCGACCGGGCTAACCGGTACCAGGGCGCCAGGCGCAAGGGTGGTGGCGGCGATGATGGCGGTCAGCAGCTTGGTGGTGCTGGCCGGCGGCATCGGCACGTGGTCGGCGCTGGCGGAGATGACGTCGCCGGTGTCGGCGTCCACCAGGACCCAGGCCCGGGGTGGGACGAGGGGATGGGGGCTGGGGATGGCCGGGGAGGGCGGTGGGAAGGCCCGAGCCGCTCCGGCGGGGGGGCCTCCGACGGTGGTGAGCGGGGAAGCGGCCGCCGGGCCGGGCCTGAGCTGGAGGATGAGGCTCACCAGGCTGATGACCAGGGTAGCTACCACCCGAGGAGCCGGGGAGGCGGCCATAGGGGCGACAGCGGCCTGCCCGGGGAGCGGCCCGGCGGCCCGGACCGACGGTCGGCGCACCGCAACACCATAGGGGCTGGCAGCTCGCGAGTCGACGACCGGCCGGGGGGGTTACCATCACCCGGTGCGCTGGCCCACCAAGCTCAGCCTTGGTGCGGCCCTCGTCCTGGCCACCCTGGCCCTGGTCTCGGTGCTGGTCAACCTGGGGGCCGGGCCGTTCGCCTCCTACCCGCCCGGAGCCGCCCAGCCGGGCCAGAGGCCAGCGACCGATTCCGTGAGCCGAACGGCTGCCGGGATGACCTCGGCGTCGGTCCGGGAGGAGAACGCCAAGGCGGGCACCGACCAGTGGCACATCACCGGGCACCAGGTGGCGGGCGCCATCGAGGGCTACGCCGACCACGTGAGCGCCCAGCTGGGCGACCGCGTCGGCCTCCACGTCTCCACCGTGGCCACCACCTTCCACGTCGACGCCTACCGCATGGGCTGGTACGGGGGCAAGCAGGCCCGCCTGGTCTGGACCTCGCCCGAGGTGCCGGGCGGGGTCCAGGCCCGCCCGACCATCGCCCCGACCACCAACATGGTCGAGTGCCAGTGGCCCACCTCTCTGTCGGTGAGCATCTCCTCGGCGTGGGTGCCGGGCGACTACCTGCTCAAGCTGGTCGGCGACGCCGGACAGGCCAGCTACGTCCCCCTCACCGTCCGAGACGACTCCAGCCGGGCCGCCTACCTGGTGCAGAACAGCGTGACCACCTGGCAGGCGTACAACCTCTGGGGAGGCTACGACCTCTACCAGGGCGGGACAGGCCGCGTCTCCACCTACGCCGACCGCTCGCGGGTGGTCTCCTTCGACCGGCCCTACGACTTCGGCTTCGGCGAGGGGGCCGCCGACTTCCTGGGCAACGAGCTGCCGCTGGTGTCCCAGGTGGAGAGGGAGGGCCTGGACGTCACCTACGCCACCGACGTGGACACCGCCCGGGCACCCCAGCTCCTCCAGCACCACCGGGCCTTCCTGTCCCTCGGACACGACGAGTACTGGTCGTCCACCATGCGCCAGGGCGTCATCGATGCCCGGTCCCACGGGGTGAACCTGGTCTTTCTGGGGGCCAATGCCATCTTCCGCCATATCCGCTTCGAGCCCTCGCCGCTCGGGCCCTACCGCCACGAGATCTGCTACAAGGTGGCGAGCGAGGACCCCCTCTACGGGGTCGACAACGCCGAGGTGACGGTCGACTGGCCCGACCCGCCTGACCCGCGGCCGGAGAGCACGATCATCGGGGACATGTACGACTGCAACCCGGTGAAGGCCGCCATGGTGATCTCGGACCCCGGCGCCTGGGTCTACCGCGGGACCAACCTGGCCCAGGGCGACGAGCTCGACGGCGTGGTGGGCAGCGAGTACGACCGCTACATGCCCTCGCTGCCGGGCCCCCGGGACATCGAGATACTGGCCCACTCTCCGGTGACCTGCCACGGCCGGGCCGACCACTCCGACATGACCTACTACACCGATCCGAGCGGGGCCGGGGTCTGGGCCACCGGCACCAACCTCTGGGTCGCCTTCCTGGGCAAGGGGTGCCCGCCGACCACCGGCGCGACGGGCACCAGCGGCGCGACCGGCACGACCGGCACGACCGGCACCACCAGCACCACCGGCGCCACCGGCACCACCGGCACCACCAGCACGACCGGCACGACCGGCACCACCGGCACCAGCACTGCCGCCGCCTGCCCAGGGGACGTCGCCCGCCAGGTAACCCACAACGTGCTGGCCGCGTTCGGGGACGGGCCGGCCGGGAGGGCCCATCCCTCGCAGGCCAACTGGCAGGCGATGTCGGGCCCAGGTGCCTACTCGTCACCAGCGCCTGGCCCGCCCGAGGTGGTCACCCCCTCGACGATCCCGCCCTCGGCCACCACCACCGTGCCCGCCTACTCCCCGACGCTCCCGCGCCGGCGTTACTACCCCAGCCCCGCTACCACCGCCGGCACCACCACCCCGGACACCCAACCGAGGAGCTACCGCTCGAGCACCACCGCCGCCTCGACCTCGAGCCCCCCGGGCTGAGCAGGCTGTCCTGGTGCATGGGCGCGGCCAGCACGGCAATCGGTGGGCCTGCCCCGGGCGAGGCGCTCGGCCACCAGGCCCAGGGCGTCGGCCACCGACGCCAGCTGATCGGGGCTGAGACAATCCACGAAGTGCTCCCGGACGCCCCGCACATGGGTCCCTGCCGCCTGGGCCAAGGCCCTGCGCCCGGCCGACGTGAGCACCGCCAGGGTTCCCCGGCCGTCGCTGGGGCAGGACTGGCGCACCACCAGACCTGCGGCCACCAGGCCGTCGATCCGCCGGGTGAGCCCGCTCCTCGACAACATGACCGCCTCGGCCAGGTCAGCCATTCGGCGAGCCTCGCCCGGCGCCTCTGACAGCTGAGCCAGCACCTCGTAGTCGGCCAGCGCCAGGTCGTGGGCCCGGGACAGCTCCTCGTCCAGGCGGCTGAGAAGCCGGGTGGAGGCGGCCAGGAGGGCACGCCAGGCCCCCATCTCCTGCCCGTCCAGCCACAGGGGTGGAGTCACTGGCGCACTATACCGGCCCTCACCGCCTCGGAATAGTTGCAGACGCAATGTGTTGGCCTGAGCGTACCCACTCAGAACAGAGGAGGCCCACAATGAGCGAGACCACCTATCCCTCCGACTTGGCCAAGGAGCTGGAAGGCACCTGGGAGATCGACCCGGCTCACTCGTCCGTCGAGCTCTCGGTACGCCACATGATGGTGTCCAAGGTGAAGGGCCGCTTCACCCGCTTCAATGGCACCATCGTCATCGGGGCAGAGCCGGAGGCCTCCTCGGTGCGGGTGTCGATCGACCCTGCCTCGATCGACACCCACGAGCCCACCCGGGACGGGCACCTGCGCTCGCCTGACTTTCTGGACGTCGAGCGCTACCCGACCATCGACTTCGCCTCCACCGGGCTACGCCCGCTCGGCGACCGTGGCGAGCTCACCGGCGACCTCACCGTCCACGGGGTGACCAGGCCCGTCAGCCTCGAGCTGGAGTACAACGGGACCGGCCCCGACCCCTACGGAGGCACCCGCGTCGGCTTCACTGCCGCCACCCAGCTCAACCGCAAGGACTTCGGCCTGCAGTGGAACGCCGCCCTGGAGGGCGGCGGCGTGGTGGTGGGCGACACGGTCAAGGTCACCATCGAGATCGAGGCCGTCAAGCAGTAGCCGGCCGGCCAGTCGGCGCCGCAGGCGCCCTGGCTGGGCGAAACAGGGGCCAGCCCGCCGCACAGCCGGCGCCGGAGGCGCCCTGGCTGGGCGGAACAGGGGTCAGCCCGCCGCAGGCGGGCGTTGCCTTTGGGGGGTCCTTGGGGGGCGCAGCCCCCCAAGTGTGGCCTACTTCTTGGCTGCCTCGAAGTAGGGATTGGTGCCGCTGGCGTGGTCGGTCACGTCGACCACGGCGCTGATCTCGGGGACCGCACCGCAGATGGCACCCTCGATGCCCTGGCTGAGGGTGACAGTGGCCAGGCCGCAGCCCTGGCAGCCACCCGACAGGCGCAGGTAGGCGGTCCCCTCCTCCACGGCCACCAGGTCAGCTCGCCCGCCGTGGGCGGCGATGCCGGGGTTCACGTCGCTGTCGAGCACGGCGATGACCCTCTGGGCCACCTCGCCAGAGAGGTCGCCCTGCGGGCGAAGGGCGGGCGGCGGCGGCGTGTTGGGGTTGACGATCACCATCCCCGCCTCGTCGTCCTGGGTGGAGACATCCAGAGTGGCGCCTCGCAGCTTGTCGATGCTGGCGGCGGGGATCACCACGGCCAGCCCGTCGTCCTCCTGGACGAGGTCGTCGGCCCCGGCGTCGGCCAACGCCTCGAAGTACATGTCGTAGGTGTAGTTGGGCCCGGCGGTGCCGCTCACCTCCAGCCACAGGGCGAGGCCCTCGGCACCTTCCTCTTCGGCCCTGGCGCCCAGCACCATGGCTCGGGCGACACCGCTTACCCGGAGCACCGGCTTGGTATCGATGTTCCTCTCGGGGCTCATGTCCCACCTCATCTCTTGACTGTCTGCTGACTGTCTCGTTGGTGTCGCACGGCGGCGACAGGGGCCGAGCCCCAGGCATCACGCCCACCCGCCATGATAGGCGCATGGCCCGCGTGGTTCTGCTGCTGCCCACCGCAACCTACCGGGCGGCTGACTTCCTGGCCGCGGCCGCCGAGCTGGGTGCCGAGGTGGTGGTGGCATCCGAACGGCGCCAGGCGCTGGCCACCAGCATGGGGGACAGGGCGCTGGTGGTGAACCTCGACAAGCCCCAAGCTGCGGCCGGCGCCATCACGGCCCTTGGCCAACGCCTCCCCATCGACGCGGTGGTGGCTGTCGACGACCAGGGGGTGCTGACGGCTTGCCTCGCCTCGGCCGCCCTGGGCCTGGCCCACAACCCTCCCGAGGCGGTGGCTGCCACTCGGGACAAGGCCCTTCTCCGGGCCCGCCTGGGAGCAGCCGGGGTGCCACAGCCCCCCTGGAGGGTGGCGGGCCCGGCGGTGGCAGACGACCAGGTGGCCGCGCTGTGCGAGGAGGTGGGCCTGCCCTGCGTGCTCAAGCCGACCTCGCTGGCTGCCAGCCGTGGCGTGATCCGCGTCGACGACCCGGCCCGCGTCCCGGCTGTGGCAGCTCGGGTCCGGGCCATCGCCGCCGCCGCGGGGGCCGCCGGTGAGGGGGAGCCGCCAGCGACCCTGCTGGTCGAGCGCTACGTCGCCGGCCAAGAGCTGGCAGTCGAGGGGCTGCTGCGCGAGGGCCATCTGGATGTGCTGGCCGTCTTCGACAAGCCCGACCCGCTGGAGGGCCCGTACTTCGAGGAGACGATCTACGTGACGCCGTCCCGCCTGGCCCACGACCTCCAGGAGCGGGTGGCTGGGCTGGTGGGAGAGGCATGCGCCGCCCTGGGCCTGGTGGAGGGCCCGGTGCACGCCGAGGTCCGTACCGACGGCTCGGCCGTCTGGCTGATCGAGGTGGCGGCCCGGACCATCGGCGGGCTGTGCTCCCGGGCCCTCACCCTCGGCGCCGGGATCAGCCTGGAGCGCCTGGTGCTGGCCCACGCCCTGGGGCTCGGGGAAGCCGCCGTGCCGGCGGGGCGCCTGGCCCAGGCGGGGGATGGCACCGCCGCCTCGGGAGTGCTGATGCTGCCCATCCCGGTGGCGGGTGTGCTGGAGGGGGTGGGCAACCAGGAGCTGGCCAGGGAGCTGCCCGGCGTGACCGGCGTGGTGACGTCGATCGTCCCCGGCCGCAGGGTGCAGCCGCTGCCCGAGGGCGACCGCTACCTCGGTTTCGTCTTTGCCCGGGCCGGCACACCCGAGGAGGTGGAGACCGCCCTGCGGGCTGCCGGCGCCGTCCTCGACGTGCGCATCAAAGCGGACGAATGAGGCTCAGCCGAAGCCGTGCTGCCAGCCGCTGACCCGCAGCGGCATGCCCTGGAGGCGACGCTCCAGCCGGTCCGCACTGCAGGTACCGATGCAAAGGGGCGGGCGCAGGCCGCCGGCGGCGAAGGCGCCCAGGACGGCTCGGGGGTCGGGGGCGGCGAAGACCAGCTCGTAGTCCTCGCCGCCGCCCAGGGCATCGTCCAGGGTGGCCCCGGCGGCCACTGGCACGTCGTCCAGCACCACGCCCACCCCGGAGGCCCAGGCCAACCGGTCCAGGTCGAGGCTGAGGCCGTCGGACACGTCGATCATGGCGGTGGCTCCCGCGGCGGCCGCCGCCTGACCCTCGGCCACCCGGGCCCGAGGGCGGCGGTGGGCCCTGACGGCGGAGGCCTCAGGGCTCTCGGGAGGGGGCGGCTGGGACCCGGCTGCCCGGAGGTAGGCCAGGCCGGCGGCTGAGGCGCCCAGGGGCCCGGTCACCCACAGGCGGTCGCCGGGCCCCGCTCCCGAGCGCAGCACGGGCCGGCCCCAAGGCAGCGTACCGGTCACCGCCACCGAGACCACCAGGGTCCCGGCGTTGGCCAGGTCCCCCCCGACCACCGGGCAGGCGTAGTCCCGGGCGGCCGCCGACAGGCCGGCATAGAGCAGCTCGATGTCGGTCTCCGCCGGCCCGGCTACCGACACCAGGGCTCGCTCGGGCCGGCCGCCCATGGCGGCCAGGTCGCTCACGTTCACGGCCAGCACCTTCCACCCCAGGTCGTCCAGCCCCACCAGCTCCAGGTCGCCATGGACGCCCGCCACCACCATGTCCGCCGCCAGCAGCAAGAGCCCGGACGGGCTGGCCACTACCGCCGCGTCGTCGCCGATCCACACCTCTCCGGGCGGCGGTCCCGGCAGCATGGCCCGGATCCGCTCGACGGCGGCCGCCTCGTCCACACCGGCCGAACCTAACTGCTCGAGCAGTCCGAGAACGCGAGGGGGTCAGCTGGAAATGCACCCGGTGCCAGCGCGCGCATGGCACGATGGGGCCCCGTGGACCATTACCGGACCCTGGGTATCGACCGCCAGGCAAACCAGGAGGAGGTGGCCCGGGCCTTCCGGGACCTGGTCCGGCGCACCCATCCCGACGTCGACCCGTCGCCGGCCGCCACCGCCCGACTGCTGGACGTCATCGAGGCCGGCGAGGTGCTGCGCCATCCCGAGCGCCGCCAGCGCTACGACGCCGGGCTGGCCCGCGCCGTCCGATCCACGGACCCGCCCCACCTGTACCGCCACGCCAGCCTGGTCGGCCAATTGATGACAGCCCTCCTGGTCCACCTGGCCAGGCGGCTGGCCGTCGCCAGCCGGCGACCGAGCCACTCCGGCCGGGTCCGTTAGCGCCACCGGCCGCCTGCCAGCGGCCGGCCTGCACCACGAGCTGGGCGCAGGCGCTGGACAATATGCGGAGCTGGACCGGTGGACAGCTCGAACCGGCCGATCAGACTAGCCTGGGGAGCGCAGGAGAGGAGGGCTTGGCGTGTCTCGTCGACAGTACGGCTTCCTGATCGGCTTCCTCGTCGTCTGGCTGGCATGGGAGGCGACCTGGGTGGTCTTGGCTGGGCTTGCCGCCGGCCTTGTCGGATACCTGGTGGTCAAGCTCTTGGAGGGCGACCTGGACCTCGACGAGCTGACCGACCGCTTCCGTAACGACCGCCCCCCGCGTTAGCACCCGTCACCAGGCACGAGCAGCCCTTAACCGGGCACGAAAGGACCTCCCAATGTCCGAGGCCACCACCGGCACCCCAGCCGAGCCCACCGTGATCGAGCCCAGGACCACCAGCGCGGCCTCCGCCCTCGACCGCCGGGGGGGTGGGGCGCGCCTGGTCACCGAGCACGGCACCACCCACATCGCCGACACCGTGGTGGCCAAGATCGCCGCCCTCGCCACTCGGGAGATCCCCGGTGTGCAGGCCATGGGCAAGGGCATGGCCCGGGCCTTCGGCGCCATCCGGGCCCGGGTTCCTGGGACGGCGCCCGACACGTCGACCCAGGGTGTGGCTGTCGAGGTGGGCGAGACCCAGTGCGCCATCGACATCGACATCGTCGTCTACTACGGCCAGAGTGTCATCGAGGTGACAGAGGCAGTGCGGGAGAACGTCCTCAGCCGCCTGGAGACGATGACCGGACTTCAGGTGGTCGAGGTCAACATCTTCGTCGACGACCTCTACCTGGACACCGAGCCCGCTGCCGAGCAGGTCACGCGAGTCCGTTGAGCCGCGCCGGCCCGACCGTGTCACGGCGTTGGGCCCAGCCTGGCCCGGCCTGGCCGCGCACCTCGACGTCGTACCCTCGGTGACCTCGGTCCCCACGAGCAGGCGAGCCCTGGCTCAGGCGGTGGCCGAGGCGGTCATGGCCGTGCCGGGCGTGGCTCGGCTGTCTACGGGGGGGATGGTCGAGGCGGCTACCCACTTCGCCGGCGGGAAGGTGGTGGGGGTTCTCCTCACCCCGGCGGCCGTGAGGGTCCACGTGGTGGTCGACCGGGTGCCGGTGTCAGCGGTCGGGTCAGCAGCCGGGGAGGCCGCCCATCGGGCCTTGGTCCGCCTGGGCGATCCGCGTCCGGTCGACGTGGTGGTGGACGACATCGTGCTCGGTCCCACCGAGCCTGACGCAGAGCCGTTGGCTCGGTGGTGAGGACGCTCAACCGCCTGCTGGGCCTGGCGCTGGGCCTGGCCCTCGCCGGGGCGGGAGGGATTGCGGTGGCCGAGGTCATCCTGGCCGCGGTCGGCCACCCCTTCGTCCTGGTCCCCGCCAGCCGTTACCTGCACGCCCTGCGGACCACCCAGTGGTCGAGCCGGCCGGCCACCGTGGCGTCGTTGGTGGCTGCCGTGCTGGGCCTCGTCCTGTTGGCCGGCGAGGTCTGGCGCCGCCCCCCGCGCCGAGTGCCGCTCACCGGCCTGGAAGGCGACGGACGCCGCCCCGATGGTCCAGTCTCAGGCGAGCCGGACGTCGCGGGGGCCGACAGCCAGCAGCGTGCCACCAGCGACGCCAGCACCGAGGACATCGACTGGTGGCTCCTGCGCCGATCGGTCGAGACCCACCTTCGCCGGAGGCTGGTGGCGTCAACACCGGCCACCCGGGCTCGGGTCCGCCTGATGGCCGGGCGGCGGCGGTGGCGGGCGCGGGTACGGGTGAACGCCCCGGCCGCGGCTCGAGGTGACGTCGAGCGGGCAGCCCGTGAGTCCCTCGAGCGCCTGGGCGCTCGGAGGGACCGGCTGCGGGTGAAAGTCGGCAAGCTCCGGCTACGCGCGGTCCTGCGGGCAGGGTGACCGGCCGGTGGCGCCTCCCCCCGGCGAGGCCTGAATGAGCGACCGGGCCAACCGCGTCCTGTGGACATTGGTCGCCCTGGTGCTGGTGATCGGTGGGGGCGGGGGCCTGGCGTTCTCCTTTGGTGCCCTGGGGCCCTCGGCGGCCCACGCTGACGTGATCACCTCCCACCTGGTGCGCCAGTGGCATCGCGGGGGCACCATCTCCTTTGCGGTGGCCTCCGCCATCGGCCTGGTCCTGGTGGTGGCTGGGCTGTCCCTGGCGGCGGCCGAGCTGGCCCGGGACACCGGCCGCTCCCGACTGGAGGACTTCACGGTGACAGGCCGGTCCGCGGCCGGGACACCCCCAGCCGACGGGGCCCGGGGGTTCACCCTGGTGCGGGCTTCCTGTCTGGGCCGGGCCCTCGAGACCGACCTGGCTCGTATCGACGGAGTCCAGGGCGCCCTGGTGCGCCTGTTCGGGAAGCCGGGCCGCCTCGACCTGCGGGCTCGCCTGGACGTGGCCGACGACGCCAGCCTCTCCTCGCTCGCCACCCTCGCCCGGGCCTGCCTGGACCGGCTGGAAGCCACCAGCGGGCTGCGTCCCCGCGCCGTCGACATGACCGTGACCCTGGTCGCCTCCAACCGTCCTCGAGTTGGCTGAGCCCTGGACCCTAGATTCGTGGGCTCTAGAGTCGTGGAGCCTAGTACCGGCACAGCAACCGGGCGGCCGCCGCTATGCCTTCCACCTGGGGCAGGATGGCCCTCTCCAACCCGGGCTCGTAGGCCACCGGGGTGTCGGTGGCCCCCACCCGGCGGACCGGGGCGTCCAGGTCAGCGAAGCAGGCCTCGCCGGCCCACGCCGCCACCTCGGCCCCGAAGCCGCAGGTCAGCGTGTCCTCGTGCACCACCAGCAGCCTGCCCGTGCGCCTCACCGACTGGGCCACCATCTCCTGGTCCCAGGGGACGAGGCTGCGAAGGTCTATGACCTCCACCGAAAGGTCCTCGCCGGCCAGGGCAACGGCCGTCCGCCGGCACAGCTCCACCGTGGCCCCGTAGGTCACGATGGTGAGATCGTCTCCCCGGGCGACCAGGGCCCCACTGCCCAGCGGCACCAGCTCGCCGGCCGGCGGGTAGAGGTCTTTGGTGTAGGCCTGGCGGAGCAGGTGCTTGTGCTCCAAGAAGAGCACGGGGCCGTCGCAGCGAAGGGCGCTGCGCAGCAGGCCCACGGCATCGGCCGCCCGGGACGGGAAGACGATCAGCAGACCGGGGACGTGGGCGAAGATGGACTCGCCGCACTGGGAGTGCCACAGGGCGCCACCGGCCACGTAGCCGCCTATCGCCACCCGCAGCACCATGGGGCACGAGAACGCCCCGTTGGAGCGCCACCGGATGGTGGCCGCCTCGCTGCGGATCTGGTCCATGGCCGGCCAGATGTAGTCGAAGAACTGGATCTCCGGGCAGGGTCGCAGACCCCGTAGGGCCTGGCCCACCGCCCGGCCCACGATGTTGGCCTCGGCCAGGGGCGTGTTGTAGCAGCGGGCCACCCCGAAGGCCCGCTGGAGCCCCCTGGTCGTGCCGAAGACGCCTCCCTTGCCCTCTACCTGGGTGAGCACCGCCGTCCGGGCGTCGGCCACGTCCTGGCCGAAGACCCGCACCCGCTGGTCGACTGCCATGGCCTCGTGCAGGGCCAGCCGGATCGCCTCGCCCATGGCCACCTTCAGGCCGGCGGCCACCTCGGGAGCTCCATCCGGGACGGGGGCCGCCGTCGACCTGGCCGGCGACGCCTCGACCGGCGGTGATGCCTCGGGCAGGACACGGACGTGGTCGGTGACGCTGGCCGGGTCGGGCCGGGGAGCGGCCAGCGCCTCCCTGGAAGCCTGGGCCACGATCTCCCGGGTCTCGACCCGCAGGGCCTCGACGTCGTCGTCGGTGAGCACACCGGCGGCGACCAGGGCCCGGGCCAGGAGCAGGATCGGGTCGTTCTCGGCCTCCTCGGCCAGCTCCCTCGCCTCTCGGTACTTGCCCTGGGTGTCGGCCGAGGAGTGTGAGTAGGGACGGGTCACGGTGGCATGGATGAGCCCCGGACCCTCGCCTGCCCTCACCCGGGCGATGGCGGCCGCCCCCCGCCGGCGGGCGGCGAAATAGTCGCGGCCGTCGAAGTGGTGCACGGCCAGCCCCCGAAAGCCCCGCACCAGCTCGTGCACCGGCGCCGGCGCCTGCTCCTCCACCGGCACCGAGATGGCGTAACCGTTGTCGGCCACCACGAACAGCACTGGCAGGTGCAGGGTGCAGGCGGTGTTGAGGCTCTCCCAGAACTCTCCCTCCGACGTGGCCCCCTCCCCCAGCGACACGTAGGTGACCTCGTCGCCCCGGGCCGAGCAGCCGGGCAGGCCGTGGCGCCGGGAGATGTACCGGGCCGCCTCGGCGCAGCCGACCGCCGGCAGGCACTGGCTGCCGGTGGGGCTGGACTGGGTGACCACGTTGAGGCCAGCTGAGCCCCAGTGGCAGGGCATCTGGCGCCCCCCCGATGCGGGGTCCTCGGCCGAGCCGACCGCCTGCAGGAGCATGTCCCGAGGGCTGGCCCCCAGGGCCAGCAGCAGGGCCCGGTCCCGGTAGTAGGGGAAGAACCAGTCGTAGGCCGGGCGCAGGGAGCGGGCCAGGCCCAGCAGCAGCGCCTCGTGACCGGCGCCGGAGATCTGGAAGAAGACCCGGCTCTGCTTTTGCAGGGTGATCTCCCGGTCGTCGAGGGCACGCGACATGAAGGCCAGGCGCAGGTCCGCCACCAGCTGGGCCACCGGGAGGCCCCGCACCGATGTCCGCCGAGCTGGCGGCCTGGCCTCCCGACCCCTGGCATCCGGACCCCTGGCGACCTGGCCATCCGCCGACCCGGCCCGGCTGTCCTCGACGATGCCGGCCGACGCCGCCTGGTGGCTCCGCACGCGCCGAGGCTACTGCCGGCCACGCCGCCTCCGGGTCACCGATACCATGGACCCGGCGGTGGGCCCCGGCCCGCGGCCAGGCCAGTCCTACCCGCCCGACAGGAGGAGCGCCATGCCGGTGACCGCTTACGTGCTGATCCAGACCGAGGTCGGCAAGGCCGCCCAAGTGGCGTCAGAGGTGGGCGCCATCGAGGGGGTCACCCAGGCCCACGACGTGACCGGCCCCTACGACGTCATCCTCCAGGCCCAGGCCGACACGGTCGACGAGCTGGGCCAGATGATCGTGAGCCGGGTCCAGCTGATCGAGGGGATCACCCGCACCCTCACCTGCCCGGTCGTCAACCTGTGAGCTGAGGCCCGGCTCCAGCCGGCCATGACGGCCGCCGTTGGCCACGTGCTAGAGCCGGTCCAGCAGCTGCGCCTTCTTGGCGTCGAGCTCGGCTCGGCTGATCACGCCCCGGCGCCACAGCTGGTCGAGCTTCTCGATCTGCTCGGGTATCGACAGGCCACCCCGGCCGGCCCACCGCCGCCTCATGTGGTCCATCTGCTCGTAGATGCGGCGCTGGACCATCGACGGCTGGGCCACGTGGTCGAAGATCTCCTGGCCCCGTGCCCCTCCCGACTCGATCACCAGGTCTCCCGACCCGACCAGGCGCTCGAGGATGGACTGGCGGAACCCCACGTCGTTCACCCGATCGAGCGGGATCTCCCGCCCCCGCCGGGCCATCACGCCGGAGCGCACCACCACCCGCTGCGAGGTGACCAGCAGACGAGTGGTGGTCCAGCGGGCGTAGCGCCCGGCCAGCCAGGCCGCCGCCGCCACCAGGAGGACGGCCAGCGCCACGGATGCCCACGACGGCGGGCCGCCGGGCACGGCCACGGCGACGCCCAGCGCCACCACCAGCACGGCGCCCACCGCCGCGATGGGCCCAGCCATGAACGACCAGTGGGGCCGGAGGTCGACGACTACATCCTCGTCCTGGTGGCCCAAGCTCACTGGCCAGAGCGTAGCCAGGGGCAGGACCGTCGTTGGTGGCCGAGAGGCGCCGGCGGTACCTGCCGTATTGAGCGATGCTTCGGGCCAAAGACGGCCCCACCTGACCAGACCTCTCCGCTCACCCCAGCTTGTCCGCTATCGCGCCGGCGGACCGCAGCGCGCTCCCGTCCGCCCCGGACGAGGTGAAGTGGGCGGCCGGGCGAGCCAGCGCCTCGGCCAGCATGTCGGCCAGCAGGGTCGGGAAAGCTACCTCCGGCTCCACCCACAGATACTTGGCCAGGGACCCGGGCACCGTGTTGAGCTCGTTCAC
The DNA here is from genome assembly GCA_039583615.1 of Acidimicrobiales bacterium. Classification (GTDB taxonomy): domain Bacteria; phylum Actinomycetota; class Acidimicrobiia; order Acidimicrobiales; family QHCF01; genus QHCF01. The sequence goes on along the minus strand of JAVKSQ010000009.1, from coordinate 1,160 downwards.
GTAGAGGCGGTCGTCGTCGGCCAGGAAGTCCAGCCTGGCCACCCCCCGTAGCCCTGACAGGGTGGCCACCCGCCTGGCCACCCGGCGCAGCTCGGCCTCCAGCGAAGGAGCCAGCTGGGCCGGCAGCTCCCGGGGGGCGCTGACCATGCCCTCGCCGCCGGTGTACTTGTCCCCGTAGCTCAAGATGTCCGAGCCAACCGAGCTGCGAAGAGGGCGCTCGATGGCCGACAGGCTGAGCTCCGGCCAGCTGCGCAGCGCCACCTGCACGTCAGCCAGGTCGGGCCGGTAGGGCTCGACCACGGCTCCCTGGCGCAGGTGCGGGTTGGCCGACAACCGGGCCAGGGCGGTCTCCCGGTCGGCCACCACCTCGATGCCGATGGACGAGCCGCCGTAGCGGGGCTTGACGATGTAGGGCCCGGTGAAGGTGGGGCCCTCGTCGGGACCCAGCAGCTGCCGGGGCAGGCAGGGCAGCCCGGCCGCCGCCACCACCGCCCCGAAGGCCAGCTTGTCCATGCCCAGGGCGGCCCCGGCCACGGTGGGGCCGGCGTGGGCCAGGCCGGCCAGGTCCAGCGCGCCCTGCAGGGTGCCGTCCTCGCCGGGGCCGCCGTGCAGGCAGTTGAGGACCACCTCCACCTCCACCCGGCGCTCCTTCCCCAGCCGTCCGGGCCGGGTCACGAACCCGCCGTCGGGCGCCGCCACCAGGCGCAGCGGGGCCGCTCCGGGAGGGGTGCCGTCGGCGAAGTCGGCCGCCTCCCGCTCCGGCGACACCTCGAACCAGTCGCCAGCCTTGGACCAGTAGAGGGCCCGGACCGGCCCGGGCCGAGCCTGGCCTCCGGCCCCCAGCAGGGCCCGAGCCGCCTGGAGACCGGTGAGGACGCTCACGTCGTGCTCGGGAGACGGCCCACCGAACAGCACAGCCACTGCGGTCATCGGTGTCGGCTCCTTGCTCTCTGGTTGCTCGGGGCCGGCTCGGGCCCCGGTCCCTGGCGTGCGCCCGCCTCGGTGGTGGCCCCGCTGGTGCGGCCCGACTCCCGGGCGGCCGCTCTAACCCGGACCTTTCATCACCGGGTGAAGTGACGAGGCCGTAGATCCACCAAAAGGCCCTCCTGGTGAGGGAAACTGTGGGTTGCACACGCCAAAGCATCCCTACCAGGAAGGCA
>JAVKSQ010000008.1:0-71333 GCA_039583615.1 Acidimicrobiales bacterium | reverse complement strand
CGCAGCCTTGGCTACCAGAGCCCCACCGAGCTGTACGCTGCTGCTGCCGTGCAGTGATCGCTAGAACTGGCCGTCCTACTTGAGAAGGACGCAGATCGGCACCTGGGTCCGACGACGACTCTTTGTGGGTGGCTCATGCTCATGGCATGCCCAACACCATCACCACCAGCACCGGCTGGGTCCGCCCGGCACCGTCTTCAGCACCGGCGGATTCGGCCATGGGCCGCCTTACCGCCATTGTCCTACGTCACAAGGGGATCGTGGTCCTCGCCTGGGTGGCGATCACCCTGGTCGGCTTCGTCAGCTTGGGCCATACCACCAAGCGGTTGAACGGCGACTTCTCCGTTCCGGGCGATCCCGCAGCCGTCGCCGATGCTCGCATCGCCGCCCTCTACCACAATGGCGGCTCTCAGCCTCCCACTGTGCTCACCCTCACGCCGCCGGGCGGCAGGGTGACGAACCCGGCGGTGGCCGCCAAGGTGGGCGGCGCCTTCGCCGCCGCGGCCCGAGCGGTGCCCAACAGCCGGGTGGCTGATGCCGCGACCACCGGAGACGCCCACTTCGCCACCGCCGACGGGCGTACCGCGTTGGCGCTGCTGTACACGCCGGCCCCCGGCCAGGGCCAGCCCGACATCACTCCCACGGTCACCGCCGCCCTGTCGAGCGCCGCGCCGTCCGGCTGGCACACCGGTATCACCGGCTTCGCCCAGCTGGCCACCGGCGGGTCGACCAAGGGCAACTCAGCCCGTACGGAGGTGCTCCTCGGAGCCGTCGGCGCTCTGGGCGTGCTGGCGTTCGTCTTCGCCAGCTTCCTGGCCTTCCTGCCCTTGATCATGGCGCTTGTCGCCGTCCCCACCACCTTCCTGTTCGTGCTCGGCCTGACCTACCTGACCCCCGTCAGTTCCATCGTGGAGTTCCTCATCGCTCTGATCGGCCTGGGCGTCTCCATCGACTACTCGTTGCTGGTCGTGACCCGTTGGCGCGAAGCCAGAGCCAGCGGGGCCGCGAACCACGCCGCGGTCGCCGAAGCCATGGAGCACGCCGGGCGGGCAGTGGTCTTCTCCGGCCTCACCGTCGGGGTGAGCCTCCTCGCGCTGATCGTCCTGCCCGTCCCGTTCCTGCGCAACGTGGGCGCCGCCGGGTTCTTCATTCCCATTGTCTCGGTCGCCGTCGCGACCACGCTGCTGCCGGTGCTGCTGGCCACTGTCGGACCACGCCTGGACTGGCCCCATCTGCGGCGCGAGACGCACGCCAGCCGACCCTGGACGGCCTGGGCCCGCCTGGTCACCCGCCACTCCAAGGCTGCCGCCCTGGCCGGGACGGCCATCGTGGTCGCGCTCATCATCCCGGTCACCTCCCTGCGCATGGGAGAGCCCCCGGCCAAATCCCTTGCCCAGGGAGGACCGGCCCACGCCGCGCTGGTCGAACTCAACGATCGCGGTGTCCCCTCTGGGCTGGTGGCGCCCATGGAGGTCCTCGCCCGCCCCGACAGCGCACAAGCGATCGTCGCCAGGCTGGACCGGGTTCCCGGCGTCGAGACGGCGTTCTCCCCAGCCACGCACTCCTACCGCCAGGGCGGCACTGCCCTCATCGACGTTCTGCCCACAGGCGAGCCGAGCACCCCTCCCGGGGCGGCGACCGTCACCGCCGTACGGGCCGCCGCGGCCCACACCCCCGGCGTGCTCGGCGTTGGCGGGGCGGGTCCAACCCAGGCGGACTTCATCCGAGCCCTCTACGGCAACTTCCCGTTCATGCTCGGTCTCATAGCCCTGGTTACCCTCATCCTTCTGACCCGAGTCTTCCGCTCGGTCGTCCTGGCCGCCAAGGCCGTGATCTTCAACATGGCTTCCGTCGGTGCCGCTTACGGTGTCATGGTCCTGGTCTGGCAGATGGGGTATGGCAGCAAGGCCATATGGGGGGCACCCGCCGCCGGATCGGTGTCGGTGTGGGTCCCCATCATGGTCTTCGCCTTTCTCTTCGGGCTCTCCATGGACTACGAGGTGTTCATCCTCACCCGCATGCGGGAGGCCTACGACAGCACCGGTTCGACCAGCCAGGCCATCGAGGTCGGCATCGGCCGGACCGGACGGCTCGTCACCGGCGCAGCGCTCATCCTTTTCCTGTCTCTGCTGTCCCTGTCCACCGCACCCATCACTGACCTGCGGGTCTTGGCCACCGGACTCGGGGCCGGCATCCTCCTTGACGCCCTGGTCGTGCGCTGCCTGCTGGTCCCCGCCCTCGTCGGCGTGCTCGGCAGGTGGAACTGGTGGCTCCCAGCCTGGGGCGCCAAGGCCCTGGGCGTGACGCCATCCCACCCGCAACCCTGATCGTCGAGACGCCCCATGGCGCTGCATCTGCCAGCGCCGGCGTAGCCTGTCCAAGTCTGACACGACCGTGACAGTCGGCCAGGAGCCAGTGACCGCCGCTTTGCGTCAGTAGGCATCCGTCGCTCGATACGTTCGTTCGCAGTCACCCGACGGCAACCGGCTTTTCATCAAAGGTGCAGGGGCGTGGCATCGTTCGAGCTCACGGAGGGCGAGCAGCGGGTCTTCCAGGCTGTCGAAGCGGAGCTCGGCTAGCCCTTCTGCGGACGAGAGCTCGTGTGGGCGAAGGAGAAGTCGTGAAGGAGAAGTCGTTGCAGCACACCGCCACCGGTCGTGAGCGGTCCAGGCGGGCGGCGACGGTTTGGGGATCCATGGCCGTGGCATGCTCGATGACCCCGCAGTAGCAGCCCTCCTCGGGCGGCAGTTGGTGGGTGCTTGCCTGCAAGCGGCGTAGGTCCTCGCGCAGGCGGGTCAACTCTTCGATCCGCTCGTCGACCTCGTCCACCTGGCGGGCCAGCACGCAAAGGACATACCCACACGGCCGCTCGCCCCGCTCGCGGAAGGCCAGGATCTCCTTGATGTCCGATAGCGGCAGGCTCAGGAGCTTGGCGGTGCGCACGAACGTGAGCCGGACCAGATCCTCCTGGTCGTAGTCACGATACCCGGAGGGAAGTCGCTCGGGCTTCGGCAGCAGGCCGATGCCCTCTTAGAAACGGATGGTCTTGGGGTTCACTCCGATGGACGCGGCCAGTTCCCCGATCCTCATCCTCGCACCCTAGAGCCTCCATACCGCTGGAAGGTCCAACTGTGGGGGTCCCCATCCCCAGGTCGCAGGGGTAGCCCTCCGCCAGCACGGCAGCAGCCGGGCCTTGTCCACCTTGGCCTGGTCGTAGAGGACCGCCACGATCGCCGCTCTATTGTTGCGCCGCTTGAACCCCGCCTCCCCGGCGGTCGGCACAAGCGCTCACTGGCCGAGCCGGCCCCTCAGCAGCTGCTTGCCTATCTCCGCACCCTTACGGCTGTCGGCCTGCGCCTTGCGGAAGAGATCCACCAGCTCCTGGTCATCCTCGCGTTCGGCGTCTTGGAGGTAGGTCTCGAGCCGCAGGGCATTCTCCAAGCAGGCGTGGGTGTACCAGATCAAGTTGTAGTTCTTGTCCTTGGTGCCGGTGATGTGGCCGGTTTCCTCGGTCATGGTTGTCGTTGGTCCCCCTTTGACCCTGGGCTCCAGCTTCGCGGATCGGCGATGTTGAGTAGGTACCCGCTTCACCGGCGGATAATCGGATCTGGCCGAGGGGTCGAGTCATCCGAGCGACAGCGGGAACCCGCGTCGAGGGAATGCCCGGGCGACTCCAGCGGGTTGCGAGTAGGTCCCGACATCCGCCTGTGTGCGAGCACTCCCCGAAAGGAGCCTCCTATGCTCAAGTCCCGAGAGTCCGTTCCGCCCGCCCGAGGTGAGGCGTGATGGGCGCCCGGCATCCCGCCAGGGACCGGCACCCGACGCCGGTAGGGGCGCTTGGTCGCGGGATCCTTGCTGGTGTGGCCGGAACGGCGGCCATGGACCTCCTCCAGTACCTGCAGTACCGGGCGGGTGGAGGCAGCGACGGGCCGATCCGTTGGGAATTCTCGTCGGTGAAGGGATGGGAGGCAGCGCCAGCCCCGGCGCAGATCGGCAAGCGCCTGGTCGAGGGACTGTTCCGCACCGAGCTGCCCGCCAGCTCAGCCAACCTGGCCAACAATCTCATGCACTGGGGCTACGGGATCTCCTGGGCCGCCGCCTTCGGGATCGTCGCCGGGTCAGCAGCCTCACCCCGCGTCCGCTGGGGACCGGTCTTCGGCAGCGCCGTGTGGCTGGCCGCCTATGTCGTGCTACCCCCGACCGGCCTCTACGAGGCGATCTGGAAGTACGACGTCAAGACCCTGGGCAACGACTGGGCCGGCCACCTCCTGTACGGCACGGCAACCGGCGCCGCCCTTCGGGCGCTTTGGAGAGCCCGGCCCTCCTGAACGAGTCGGAGGGCGACACTGGCGGAGCCTGTGGGGCGGCGACGGCCCGCCGCTGTCAGGCCGAGGCCTCGGCGGGCAGCGGTGCTCGCCTCGGCGGGGCGACGACCTCCAGCGGCTGGCGGGCCGCCTCGAGCCCCCCACGATGGGCGTACACGGTGATGGCGGCTACCCCGGCCAACCAGAATCCCACTACCAGCAGGTAGGAGACGGTCGCACCGAGGGCGGTGGCGATCTGGGGCAGGGCGAGGGTGCCCACTACGGCCCCCACCCGGCCTACCGCCACCGAGGTCCCCACGCCGACTCCGCGCAGGTGCGTGGGGAAGATCTCGGTGAACGTCGGGTAGGCGGAGGTCCAGGCTGCAGTGCCCGCCCCGCTGGCAGCGACGAAGGCCAGCGTCACCCACAGCGCGCTTCCCGATGCAGTGGCCAGGACCAAGAGGCCGATTCCGCCGGCTGCGGCCAGATAGGTGACGCCGACGGTCAGGCGGTGCCCGACCCGGTCGAAGACGCTCGTCATCACCAGGCCGCCCAGTAGGCCGCCGGCGTTGCCGACGATGTAGAAGAACGGGATGGCCCGATCCGAGATGTGGACCTGGTGCAGCACCACCACGGAGAGCAGGGCGAAGATGCCGTAGTAGCCGAAGGCTTCGGCCAGGTCCAGCAACGCCCCCAGGGCGAGGCGTCCCGGGTAGCGGCGAACCAGCTCGCTCAGCCCTTGGCGCAGCCTGGGAGTGCTGGCCTCGATGGCTGAAAGGCGAGACGTCGGGGGGTGACCGGGACACGCCTCGAGGGCGGCCAGGATCTGCTCGGCCTCACCATGGCGTCCCCGGGCGGCCAGCCAGCGGGGCGACTCGGGGATCCGGCGGCGGAAGACCAGCACCACCAGCGCCACCAGTCCGCCGAATACGAACAGATACCGCCACGAGGCGGCGTCACCGACGGCCAACGTGTCGAGGACGACGTAGGCGAGCAGGGCAGCGAGGATGGCGCCGGCCGGCCAGAAGTTCATTATCAGCGCGTTGGCCCTGCCCCGTACCCGGGCGGGGATCAGCTCGGCGATCGCCGCGTTGACGATGGCGTATTCGGCCCCCACCCCGAGGGCGGCCAGGAACCGCAGGGCATAGACCGCGCCGAGGTCCGGGCTCAGCCCGGTCAGCACCGTGAACCCCGCGTACCACAGCAAGGTAGCCACGAACAGGCGCCGCCGGCCGAACCGGTCGGACAGGCCCCCGCCGACCAGGGCGCCGAACAAGATGCCCCCCAGCCATACCGCCAGGATGGCGTCGCGCTCGAAGACGGTGGCGCCGAAGTGGTTGCCGAGCGGCCCGACCGCGTTGGAGAACATCTGCACCTCGAACGAGTCGAACAGCCAGCCGGCGCCCAGGGCGACGAGGATGGTGGTGTGCAAGCGGGTCCACCTGAGCCGGTCGAGACGGGCACCGACCTCGGTCTGGGTGAGCGGCCTGGCCAACGCATGTTCCTCTTCCCGGATGGCCTTCCTCGGGGTCCGCCCGTCTCCCCTCAGCACGGGCCAGGCTCGCCCGTGGCGGCCGAGGCGGCCGGCCGGGCCGGGCGGGCCCGACGACCGTCGACCTCCACGAAGAACTGCGCGGCCGCCTGGCGCACGGCGGTCGACCAGGTGGGGTAGGCGTGCACCGCCTGGGCGAGCCGGCCGGTGAACATGCCCGTGCGCATGGCCAGTACGACCTCGTGGATCATCTCGCCTGCCCGGGGAGCGACGATGGTCGCCCCGAGCAGCTGGCCGCCGCCGGCGGAGCGGAGCAGCGGGCGGGGCCCGGCGATCAGCTTCACGAACCCCTCGGTCCGCCCGGCGGTCACCGCCCGGTCGACCGCCGACATCGGCAGCACCGCGACCCTCCCGTGGTGGGCCGCCCCCTGGTGCTCGGTGAGGCCGACACGAGCAACCTCGGGGTCGCAGAAGGTCACCCACGGGACCGCTGACGGGTCGAACCGACGGCGCCCGAGGTGCCGGAAGGCATTTCGCACCGCCAGCTGGCCCATCTCGTCGGCGGCGTGGGTGAACAGCAGCCGGCCGGTCACGTCACCCACCGCGTAGACGCCCGGGGCGCTGGTGTGCAGGAACCGGTCCGTGCGCACGAACCCCCGGTCGTCGAGCTCGACCCCTCCCGCCTCGGGATCCAGACCAGTCGTCGTCGGTGTCCGTCCGACCGCCACCAGCAGGGCGGCCGCCCGCACCTCGGAGCCATCGGACAGCGCGATCCTGACCGCTTCCCCCGGCGGCGAGGGCTCGACCCGGCTGGCCAATGCACCCAGGTGCAGGTCGATGCCCTCTGCGGACAAGACCTTCGCCACTAACGCGCCCGTCTCGGCCTCCTCCTTCACGAGCAGCCGCTGCTCGCCCTCGATGATGTGCACCTGGGCGCCGAAGCGCCGGAAGACCTGGGCGAGCTCGCAGCCGATCGCCCCGCCACCCAGCACGGCGATCGACTGGGGCAGCTCGGTGAGACCGAAGACCGACTCGTTGGTGAGGAACTCGGCGTCGGGAAGTCCCGGAACCGGCGGGACCATGGGGCTGGAGCCGGTGGCGATGACGACCCGTCTGGCTGCCAGGATGCGCCCGTCGACCTCCAGGGCGGTCGGACCGACGAAGCGGGCTCGGCCGGTCACGACCTCGATGCCTTCCTTCGACAGGGCGTCGGAGCTCTCGGTTGCGGCGATCGTCTCGATTACCGCCTGCATCCTGCTGGCCGCCTGGGCGAAGGACAAGCCCTGGCCCGCCGCCTCGATCAGCGTCTTGGACGGCACGCATCCGGTGAAGGTGCACTCGCCGCCGACGCGGCCGTCCTGGACCAGTACGGTGCGACGGCCCCGGCGCACGCCGGCACGAGCGGCTGCGATTCCTCCCGCTCCGCCGCCGACGACCGCCAGGTCCCAGGCGGGTTCCGCCCCGCGGCCGGCGCCGAGCGCCCCTCGGCCGCCCTCGGCGGTTGCCGGCGACTGCGTCACCACCGCCGCGCCCTTGCCTGGGTGACTGCTCGCCTCACGCACCCGCTCCGCCCGGGGCCGGCTCGCCGTCGCGAGCGAGGGCCTCACCGAATCGGCGGAGCCGTTCGACGGCGCCAGGGTCGACGGTGCAGTCCCGCTCGTGAATCGACGCCTTGATCTCCCGGTAGATCTCCGCCTCGAGACCGCAGCGACGGCACTCCTCGAGATGCTCGGCGACACGTCGGGCCGGCATCTCGTCGAGGGCACCGTCCAGGTAGGTCTGCAGGAGGCGCATGTTGTGCAAGCAGTGGAGGCGGCTGGCCGCCAGGCTCAACGGGTTCATCGCATGCTCCGTCTCGGGGCGACGCCTGCCGCGCTGAGCCGCTGGCGGATGCGGGTCCGGGCGCGGTGCAGGCGGCTCATGACGGTGCCGACCGGCACCCCGAGGATCTCCGCCGCCTCGGCGTAGGAGAGCCCGTCGATGTCGACGAGCCCGATCACCTGGCGGTGCCGTTCGGGGAGGGCGCCGAGGCACTGGGTCACCACGGCGTCGAACTCGGCGCCGACCACCACCTCCTCGGGCGAGTCGACGGCGCGGCGGGGGTCGGCCCTCTCGAGGCGCTGGGCCTGGTCGGGGTCGCGCAGCAGCTGCGGGCGGCGGCGGCGGTGCCGCTTTGCCTCGGCGTTGCGCATGATGGTGAACAGCCACGCCCGGGGGTGGGCGCCGTCGAAGCGCTCGATCGCCCGGTAGGCGCAGATAAGCGTCTCTTGGACGAGGTCTTCGGCGTCAGCGCCGTTGCCGGTCAGCGAGAACGCCACCCCGGCAAGCACCTCCAGCTCCGGCAGCACGTAGCGGGCGAACGCGTCCTCTCGGAGCTGCTGCTCAGCCGGGTCGGGCACGTGTGTGAAACCCCCTTGCGACCCGGTTGATTCCGCGGAATGTGCACGCCATCGACAGGGTTCCCGCTCTGCGCTGAGCAACGGGGAGCATCGTAGGCTGCGCCGGGGCCTGGAGGCCGACCTCGACGGCGAGGCCGACGACGAGGAAAGGATCACGGACATGCCGCCGACCTGGCTGACTGATCTGTCCTGGGCCGCCCTCGCCCTCGCCTTCGCCAGCGCGGCGGAGATCGTCTATGACATCTACGTTCACGGCTACCGCCAGCCCATGCGGGTCATGGAAGCGGTGTGGCCGATCACCGCCTTGTACTTCGGCCCGGTCGCCACTGTCGCCTACGGGGCGTGGGGCCGAGCCAAGGCCAGCCGCTGGGAGGCGGAGCACGGCGAGCAGCCGAGGCGCCCGTTCTGGACGGTGGTGGCCGTTGGTGTCAGCCACTGCGGGGCGGGCTGCACGCTGGGAGACGTCATAGCGGAGTTCGCCGTGTTCGGCATCGGCGCCACCGTGGCAGGCTTGGCGCTGGTCCCGGAGTACATCGGGGACTACCTTGCCGCGGTGTCGATCGGCATCGTGTTCCAGTACTTCGCCATCGCACCCATGCGAGGCCTCAATCTGAAGGACGGAATGTGGGAGGCGGCCAAGGCCGATATCTTGTCGCTCACCAGCTTCGAGATAGGGCTGTTCGGGTGGATGGCCCTGGTGGTCTTCGTCTTGTTCCCCAACCCTCACCTCCGCCCGGATTCGCCGGTCTACTGGTTCCTCATGCAGATCGGCATGATGATCGGCTTCGCCACCGCCTATCCCACCAATGTCTGGCTGATTCGCCGAGGCGTGAAGGAGGCGATGTAGGCTGGAGAGGCTCGCTGCCCGCCCGGTGCGGCGATCGTGGCGGGGCGATCGGCTGCGAGTTCGCCCAGGTCTTCCGGCGCTTCCGCCCGGCGTCGGGTGCCAGCCAGGGACGCCCCTATGAACGTCACCCACCTGCTAACCACGTACGGCTACGCCGCGGTGTTCGCCTTGGTGGCGGCCGAGAGCCTCGGCATCCCCTTGCCCGGGGAGACCATCCTGATCGCCGCCGGCACCTATGCCGGCAGTACCCACAAGCTGTCCATCTGGCTGGTCTTTGCCGTCGCCGCCGCCGCCGCCATCATCGGGGACAACATCGGTTTCTGGATCGGGGACAAGGGCGGTTACCGGCTCCTGCGCCGCTACGGGCACTACGTGCGAGTTGACGAGACCAGGATCAAGGTCGGTCGCTACATCTTCGACCGTCACGGAGCGAAGGTTGTCTTCCTCGGCCGGTTCGTGTCCGTCCTGAGGACCTATGCCGCTTTCCTGGCCGGTACCAACCGCATGCACTGGCGGCGCTTCCTGCCCTACAACGCCACCGGCGGCATCGTGTGGGCGGCCATCTACAGCTTCTCGTCCTACGCCGCCGGCAACGCCATCAACAAGGTCTCGGGACCGGTCGACGTCGGTCTCGGGATCAGCGCGGTGGCCGTCATTGTCGGCGCCATCGTCGTCGTCCGCCACCGGGCGGGTAGACTGAGCGCCCAGGCCGAAGCGGCCTACCCGGGGCCGCTCACCGACGCCTGAGCGAGCCGCCGAGGGCGGGCCTCCGCTGTTGAGCAGCGAGTCGACGCCTCCGCTGGTCCCGGAGAGGGTGTTGCCAGCCGAGCCGGCCCAACCGTCCGCCGTGTTGGTGCTGGGGGTCCCGGCGGAGCGGGCCGAGCCAGACTGCGGTGCCCGGCGCAGCGTTCGGGGTACATACCAGGCGTGACCGAGGCGCAGGAGGACCGCCAAGAGGGGCTGGTCCGAGCAGCCCTGGGCGTGGTCCGCGGCGAGGCCACCAGCAGTCTCCGCGGCGGCAAACAGGGGACGATCAACCGTCCGGAAAGGAAGGTCGGGATATGTCCAGATGCGAGGTGTGCGGCAACGACTACGACAAGACCTTCGAGGTCATAATGGCCGGCGAGCGTCACGTCTTCGACAGCTTCGAATGCGCCGCTCACCGCCTAGCACCGATCTGTGAGCACTGCGGATGCCGGGTGCTGGGCCACGGCGCCGAAGCGGCGGGCCGAATGTTTTGCTGCGCCTCGTGCGCTCGCCAGGCTGACGCTGGAACCACGGTTAGTTGACCGGGGTCGACGCTCCGCAGGCGACCTGAGCCCGACCGCAGCCCCGCGGTCACTCCCGCGGTAGCCGCCGGCAGATAGCGAGCGCGCCGGGCGGTCGAGCCTGGGTGACCCGCAGCGAGACCCTGATTGGCAATTCCGGCGGTTGGGAACGGTACTTGCATGAAGAAGCAGATGGAAGGCGACAACCGCGAGCGCCGACGCCGGGCCGCAGATGCCCGGGAGCAAGGCCGGCAACCAAGCGGGGAAGGAGTGACCACCGGTGCGTCCAACCAGCGCCGGCATCTCCAGCACGTTGAGAGCCACGCCGAGCGCATCGAGGATCTCCCCCGAGGAAAGGCCGACCAGGAGCACAAGCGGCCCCATCCCCGTCCCGGCAGTGTGTAGCTGAGCTCACGGCTGTCGGCCCGATTCCCTCCCATGTCACTGGCCCAGTCGGCCCAGGGCGCCCCCCGAGTACGCAGTCTCGGCATGCTGGGTGGTGTCCAGACCCTCGATCTCCTCGTCCAGAGTGACTCGCAGGCCCAGCACGGCATCCACCGCCTTGGCTACCACCCAGGTGGCCGCGAAGGCGTAGCCAATGGTTGCGCCTACTGCCAGGGCCTGGTTGCCCAGCAGGTGCAGGCCCCCTCCCGATAGCAGCCCGTTCGAGCCGGCGAGGTCGATCCCCCTGGCCGCGAACACCCCCAGCAGCAGCGTGCCCACGATCCCGCCCACTCCGTGCACGGCGACCACGTCGAGCGAGTCGTCGTAGCGGAGGCGGAACTTGGCCGCTACCGCCCACAGGCACACCACGCCGGCGGCAAAGCCGATCAGCAGCGCCGGCAGGGCGCCGACGTACCCGGCGCAGGGGGTGATGGCCACCATGCCGGTGACCGCTCCCGAGGCGGCCCCCAGGGTCGTCGCCCGTCCGCCCTTCATCCGCTCGGCGGCGATCCATCCCAGCAGGCCGGTGGCCGCCGCCAGCTGGGTGTTGACCAGAGCTTGGCCGGCCACGCCGTTGGCCGCCAGGGCCGACCCGGCGTTGAAGCCGAACCAACCGAACCACAGGATCCCGGCACCGAGGAGAGTGAACGGCAGGGAGTGGGGAGTCATGGCGTCGGTCGGCCACCCCCGGCGGCGTCCGACCACCATCACCGCGGCCAGAGAGGAGAACCCGGAGTTGATCTCCACCACCGTCCCGCCGGCGAAGTCCAGCGCCCCCCGGTGGACCAGCCAGCCCGAGGGGCTGAACGCCCAGTGGGCAATAGGTGCGTAGACCACCAGCAGCCAGAGGCCGATGAACACCGCGAACGACGAGAACCTCAGCCGATCGGCGACGGCTCCGCTGATCAGCGCCGGGGTGATGATGGCGAACATCATCTGGAAGGCCATGAAGGCAAGGGGCGGGATGGTCAGGTGGTAGCCGGGGACTCCCTGGCTCAGGTGGCGCAGCCCGGCCAGGCCCACGCCTCCGATCAGGCCGCCCCATGCGTCATGGCCGAAGGCCAGGCTGAAGCCGATCACCACCCACAGGACGCTCACCACCCCCATGGTGGAGAAGCACTGCATGATGATGGCCAGCACGTTCTTGGTGCGCACCATCCCGCCGTAGAACAGGGCCAGGCCAGGGGTCATGAACAGCACCAGGGCGGCGCACACCAGGACCCAGGCGGTGTCGCCGGCGCTCACTGGTTGGCTGGCCCCGGCGCGCCCATCGGGCGACGAGGCTAGGGGCCGGGCCGCCAGGCCTGCCAGCCGGTCGACCCGGCCCGCCAGCCGGTCGACCCGGCCCGCCAGCCGGTCGACCCGGCCCGCCGGTACCCCAGCCGGACTGGGACCGTCCGGGGCAGTGCCGCGTCGGCCGCCTAGCCACTGCCCGGTTGGCTGCGCCCCCCTGCCGTGGGCTGCGGGGCTCTGCTCAGGGCGGCCAGGCCAACCCGGTCCAGCTGGCTGACGAACAGGACAGGGTGGCGGTACATCCAATCGTGGTCGATGGGCCCTCGAAAGCTCCGCACCACCGTGAAGGAGGCCCCCAGCTCCTCGGCGAAGTCCTGGCCATCCCGGCGGGACAGCAATGTGTCCCGGCCCGCCCACAGCACATGGCAGGGCAGGCCGGCGGCCGCTACGGTGGCCACCTCCGCGCCCCGGTCGCTGGTGAAGCCCCACCAGGCGGCCCGGGCCATCTCCGCCGGATGGGTGACGACGGTCCAGGTGAAGTCGATGGTGGCCCGGGGCGTGGCCAGCCGCAGGAGGTGGACGGGGTGCACGGCCTCCTCGGCCAGCGTCCATTCCCGGGACAGCCCCAGGGTGTCGACGAAGACCATCTCGACCACCCGGTCGGGATGCCGGGCGGCCAGGCCCAGCTCCAGGCCGCCGCCGAAGGAGTGCCCGATCAGGGTCACCCGCTCGAGGCCGAGATCGTCCACCATGGCCACCAGGGAGTCGACCGCCCGCTCGTAGCTCCAGTGCCGGCCCAGTCCGAACAGGGGCGGCACCACCACCAGCGACCGGGCCGCCAGCAGCTCGGCGGTGCGGCGGTAGGTTCGGGGGGCCAGCCCGAAGCCGTGGAGGATGACGATGGGGGCACCCTCCCCGAGCACCATGGGCTTCCTCATTCCTGCTGGGCCAGGACGACCTGGACCGCCATGCCCTCCCCGGCCGCGGTGGACAATTCGCCGATCTTGCCCGCCTCTCGCAGGTCGGGCTCGGCCCGCGCCAGGGCCGCCAGGCGCTGGGGCGTGTCGGTGACCACCAGCCTGGTCACCGGCCAGCGCGGCGACCGGTTGGACTCGGACTTGACCCGCCGGATCTGGCTCAGGACGGCAGTGGCCACGTCCATCACAGCCGGGTCGGCGTCCTGGCCGGCAACCGATCGCAGCTCGGCCACCTCCGGCCAGGCGGCCCGGTGAACCGAGCCATCCTGCCACCACGACCAGACCTCCTCGGTGGCGAAGACGAGGAACGGGGCGAACAGTCGCGCCAGGACGGACAGGGCCAGCGTGAGGGCGGCCCTGGCCCCGGTGGCCTCTGGCAGCTCGGGGCCGCCGTAGGCACGGCCCTTGACCAGCTCCAGGTAGTCGTCGCAGAAGGCCCAGAAGAAGGCCTCGGTCCTTTCCAGGGCGCGCGCGTAGTCGTAGTCCTCGAAGGCACCGGTGGCCTCCTGCACCACGCCGGCCAGCCTGGTCAGCATGGCTGCGTCCAGCGGCTGGATACAGCCCGGCTCCAAGGAGCCAGGGTCGGCTCCCGGCTGGCCGGGCAGCGACAACACGAAGCGGGAGGCGTTCAGGACCTTGATGGCCAGGCGGCGGCCCACCTTCATCTGACCCTCGTCGACGGCTGTGTCGGTCCCCGGTCGACCGCTGGCCGCCCAATACCGCACCGCATCGGTGCCGTGCTGGCGCAGCAGGTCGAGGGGGGTGAGGGCGTTGCCCTTCGACTTCCCCATCTTCTTGCGGTCCGGGTCCAGGACCCAGCCGGAGATGGCCGCATCCGACCACGGCAGCTTGGCGTGCTCCATCTCCGAGCGCACCACGGTGGTGAACAGCCACGTCCGGATGATGTCCTGGGCCTGGGGCCGCAGGTCCATGGGAAAGACCCGGGCGAACAGGTCGGGATCGTCCTCCCATCCCCCGGCGATCTGGGGGGTGAGCGACGACGTGGCCCAGGTGTCCATCACGTCGTCGTCGCCGACGAAGCCCCCCGGCCGGCCCCGTTGGTCCTCCTGGTAGCCGGGCGGGCTGTCGGTGGACGGGTCGACCGGCAGAAGCTCCTCGTCGGCCAGCAGGGGATGGGCGGCATCGACCTCTCCGTCGGCATCGACCGGGTACCACACCGGGAAGGGGACGCCGAACCATCGTTGCCGGCTGATGTTCCAGTCCCCGGTCAGGCCCTGGACCCATGCCTCGTAGCGGGTCTGCATGGCCGGCGGGTGCCAGCGCAGCTCCTTGCCCCGGGCCAGCAGCTCCTCTCGGAGGTCGGCCACCCGGATGAACCACTGGCGGCTGGAGACTATCTCCAGAGGGTGCTCCCCCTTCTCGTAGAACTTGACGGCGTGGGTCACCGGACGGGGCTCTCCGACCAGGGCACCGGACGCCGCCAGCTGTCCGACCAGGTGGCGCCGGGCCGCCTCGACCCGCATCCCCACCACCTGGTCGTAGGCTGCCTGGGCCCGCGCCGGGTCGTCGCACTCCCAGCCGGGACTGCCCCAGGCCACGGGGCCGAGCCGCCCGTCTCGACCGATCACCGCTCTCACCGGCAGGCCCAGCTCACGCCACCAGGTCACGTCGGTCACGTCGCCGAACGTGCAGACCATGGCCATCCCCGCCCCCTTCTCGGGGTCGACCAGCTCGTGGGCCAGGATCGGCACCCGGACGCCGAAGAGGGGGGTGATCGCCTGCCTGTCCAGCAGCGGCCGGTAGCGGTCGTCCTCGGGATGGGCTACCAGGGCCACGCAGGCGGCCAGCAGCTCGGGCCGGGTGGTCTCGATCTCGACCCCCTGGCCGTCTCCGTCGCCCAGCCCGAAGCGCAGCCGGTGATAGGCCCCCGGGCGCTGGCGCTCTTCCAGCTCGGCCTGAGCCACGGCCGTGGCGAAATCGACGTCCCACAGGGTGGGCGCCTCGGCCCGGTACGCCTGTCCGCGCCCCAGCTCACGCAGGAACGCCCGTTGGGCGGCCCGCCTGGCTCTCGCCCCGATGGTGGTGTAGGCGAGGCTCCAGTCCACCGAGAGGCCGAGCTGGCGCCACAGCTCCTCGAAGGCGAGCTCGTCCTCGGCCGAGAGCTGGCGGCACAGGTCCACGAAGGTCGGTCTGGAGACGGCGACCGCTTGGCGACCGGGCGTCTCGGGGGGGACGAAGCCAGGCTGGTGGACGGCGGTGGGGTCGCAGCGCACGCCGTAGTGCATCTGCACCCGTCGTTCGGTGGGCAGGCCGTTGTCGTCCCAGCCCATGGGATAGAAGACCTCGGCACCTCGCATCCGGCGGTACCGGGCCACCGTGTCGGTGTGGGTGTAGGAGAAGACGTGACCGATGTGCAAGGAGCCGCTCACGGTGGGCGGCGGGGTGTCGATGGAGAAGATCTCGGCTCTCGACCGGCTGCGGTCGAAGCGGTAGACACCGTCTGCCTCCCAGCGGGCCGCCCAGCGTTCCTCGATCCCCTCCAGTGAGGGCTTGCCGGGGATGCTCCGCCTCTCCGAGGTGCTCGGTGTCACGATGGCGTTACCGTAGCTGGGTGCTGAGGCTGCATGACACTGCCCTGGGCCAGGTCACCGAGGTGGTCCCCCGGGAGGGCGGCAAGCTGTCGATCTACGTGTGCGGACCGACGGTCTACGACGTCCCCCACCTGGGCCATGGCCGGGCCGTGCTGGTCTACGACGTGCTCCGCCGCTACCTGGAGTGGTCAGGGGTCGAGGTCCACCACGTCTCCAACGTCACCGACATCGACGACAAGATCATTGCCAGGGCCCGGGAGGAGGGACGACCACCCGGGGAGCTCGCCGACCACTACGAGGCGGTGTGGTGGCAGGCCACCGACGCCCTGGGCGCCTTGCGGCCCACCCGGTCTCCTCGGGCCACCGAGTACCTCGAGGCCATGGTCACCCTGGTCGCCGAGCTGGTCGAGCGGGGCGCGGCCTATCCAACCGCCGACGGGGTCTACCTGGCCGTCGAGGCGGTCGAGGGCTACGGCCTGCTGGCCGGCCAGCCCTTGTCCAGCCTGCGAGCCGGCGAGCGGGTGGAGCTCGGAGCCGGGAAGCGCTCACCGGCGGACTTCGCCCTCTGGAAGCCGGCCAAGCCGGGCGAGCCGGCCTGGGCGTCGCCGTGGGGCTCCGGCCGGCCCGGCTGGCACACGGAGTGCGTAGCCATGGCGCTCGACCTGCTGGGGGAGGACTTCGACCTCCACGCCGGCGGGCTGGACCTCAAGTTCCCGCACCACGAGAACGAGCGCGCCCAGGCGGTGGCCCTCGGCAGGCGCTTCGCCCGCCACTGGATGCATCACGCCTTCGTCGAGATGGCCGGCCAGAAGATGTCCAAGTCCCTCGGGAACTTCACCTCCCTCACCGACCTGCTGGCCCGTCACGACGGTCGGGCCTACCGCCTGCTCACCCTCCAGTCCCACTACCGCTCTCCGATGGAGGTCACGCCCCGCACCATGGCCCAGGCCGAGGAGGCACTGGCCCGTCTGGACAGCCTGGGCCGGCGCTTCGGGCTGGCCGCGCCCGACCCGGCGAGGGCGCCCGTGAGGGTGGGCGCGGATCTCGACGCCGAGATCGCCCAGTTTCGATCGGCCATGGACGCCGACATGGACACGCCGGCCGCCCTCCGGGTGGTCTTCGACCTGGCCAGGAGGGCCAACGGGGCGGCCGACGCCGGCGACGCGGGGGAGGGCCGGCGACTGGCGGCCACTGCCGCGGGCCTGGCTGGCGCCCTGGGTCTCGCCCTCGGCCAGCCGGCCCAGGAGCTCGACCCGGCCAGCGCCGACCTGGTGGCCCGCCGGGAGGAGGCCCGGCGCCGGGGGGACTACGCCGGCGCCGACGCCCTGCGGGCCGAGCTGGCGGGCCGCGGCTGGTCCCTGGAGGACGGGCCCGACGGGACCCGGGTGAGGCGGCGCCGGCAGGCCTGAGGGGCAGTCGCAGGCAGCGGCACGGCGTGACCGCCCCTGCTAGCGTTTCGGCCCGAGGGCGCACGGCAGTGCTCCCTCGGTCGAAGTTGTCACGAGAGTCAGTTGGTTCAGATCAGAAGGGGATTGCCGCCGTGGCGATTGGTACTGTCAAGTGGTTCAACGCGGAGAAGGGCTATGGGTTCATCTCCCAGGCTGAGGGGGCGGACGTGTTCGTCCATTTCTCCGCCATCCAGATGAACGGCTACCGCAGCCTGGAAGAGGGCCAGCAGGTGGAGTTCGAGGTCCAGGAGGGCCCCAAGGGCCTCCAGGCGGCCAGCGTTCGTCCCGCCTGACTTCCCTGGCTGGGCTCGCAAGGGCCGCAGCTCGAGGCTGCACCTGGTCTCGGGGCTGTACCTGTGCCGGCGCTGGTACAGCCGGCGCTAGTGCACCAGGCCGAGGGTTGACGGCAGGCTGACCAGCGAGCCACTCAGCTTGACCGAGGGCTGGGCGGACGCCGGTTGGCTGCATCCGACCTGGATGGAGCCCACCTGCGCGCCGGTGCACGAACCCGGGCCCAGGCCCACCGAGGCACTGACCGGGAGGGCGGACACCGCCAGGTTGGCCGACACCTGCACCAGTGGCGTCGGGGTGGACGATGCGGCCGGTGCGGCGGGAGGCTGACTCGGATCAGTGGCCACCGACGCCGGCGGGCCCGGCGAGGTGCCGGCCTGCCCGGTTGCTGCGGCCCCAGGAGAGGCCGAGCGGACCACGGCGGCCGGCGTCCCGATGGCCACCGAGCCGGCCGAGCCCGGCGTCGTCCCTGGGCCGGGCGCAACCGATGCCAGCGTGGTGGCTGGCGCCGGCGCCGGGCCGGTCGGTGAGTCGGCTGCCCCGGTGGAGGCGCTGGGAGGAAGGGCGGTGGGCGAGCCCAGCCGCCCTATGTGGCGCACATGGCTGGGTGGCGCGCCACCCAGGTCGACCGACGGATGGGCCGGTTGGGGCAGGGGGGCAAAGGACTGGCCCATCACCGATGCCCCGATGATGCCCACCCCGATGATCCCCAGCGCCGCCCCGACCAGCGGCTTGGCCGTGATGGCCGGCAGCGTCGCCAGGGCACCGTGGCGAGAGGCGCCGACGGCCAAGTGCCCGGCCGCCCTGGAACGGGCCGCCACCCAGGCCCCGAGGGTGGCGGGGACGCCCGGCACCGCCACCCGACGCAGGCTGGAGCACAGCTCGTTGAGCTCGTCCAACCGGGCCACGCAGGCCGGGCAGTCGGCCAGATGGCCGTCCACCCTGGCCATCGCCTTGGCCGACAGGCTCCCGGTCGCGTAGGGCCCCAGGACCTTGACCGTGGACCGGCAGCCCTGAGCCGCATCGGAGCGCAGGTGGGCCTGCAGGAATTGCTGGCGCAGCCCGGCCCGCGCCCGGACGCCCAGTTGGGCGACGGCGTTGGGCGAGGTGTGAAGGACGCTGGCGGCATCGCCGGGCGCCACCCCCTCGACCTCGGTCAGCCACAGCACGGTACGCCAACGCTCGGGCAGGGCGGCGAAAGCGGCGGCCACCATCGACGCGTCGGCACTGGCCTCGAGGTGCTCCGAGGGCCCGTTGGTGGTCATCGGCCGGTCCAGGGTGACCATGTCGTCAGTGGGCCTGACGCGTGCGCCCCGCCGCAGGATGTCGAGGGCCGAGTTGCGGGTGGCGGTCAGCAGGTAAGGGCGAAAGCGGGCGGCATCGTCCAGCTGACCGGCCGGGACCGCTCGCAGCACCCGCGCAAAGGCCTCGGCCACCGCGTCGGCGGCATCGTGGACGTTGCCGGTGATGGCCAGAGCGGTACGCCAGGCGACCGGCGCATGCCGCTGGTACAGCTTCTCGAAGGTATCGAGGCAGCCGGCTCTGGTCTGCTCGACCAGCGCCTCGTCACTGACCGGGCTGGCGTTGCTCCGGTCGCCTCCATGTCGGTTCTGAGGCATCTCGAACCTCCTTGGTGCACCCAGTGTAGGTCGCTTCACCCGTCTTGTCGCCTGGTCCGCCCCCCGGAGCGGCTGGGCCAGCCCCGTCGGGCCGGGCCCGGCCGGCTCACCGGTAGCGGGCCAGGAGCCGGCCCGCCGCCCGGCGGGCGAGGTCGGCAAGGTCACCCGGCTCCAGGACCTCGGCCGCCGGCCCCAGGCGGAGCAACAGGCGCTCCAGCCAGGCCGTCCCCCCCACCGCCAGGGTCACCTCCAAGCGGCCGTCGGCGCCCTCCCTCACGTCCTCGGTCGGGTAGGTCTCGACCACCCAGCGGGCCGAAGCGGGGATGGCCAGGCGGGCGAGGGTTGCCCCCGGCCCCGGGGCGAACAGCCGAGGCGGCTCGCCCGGCCCTTCCCCTGGCGGGATGGTCGCCGATGGGGGACCGGCCAGCCGGGCGGCCCGGGCCCTGTCCACGCGGAAGTGGCGCATGCCCCCAGCCAGGTGGCACCAGCCGTCGAGGTACCAGTGACCCCCCTCGGTGAACGTCGCCCAGGGATCGACCCGACGGGTGGTCAACTCGTCACGCGATGCCGAGTAGTACTCCAGCTCGAGGGCCTCGCCAGCCGCCATGGCCTGGCGCACGGTGGCCAGCAGCGGGGGCTCGTCCAGGTCGACCGCCACCGCCAGGTGCTCGCCCAGCACTGCCTCCAGCTTGGTCAGGGCGCGGGAGAGGGCTCCGTTCGGATCCGATCCCGGCACGGCCAGGATGGCCCGGGCGGAGGCGGCCAGGGTGAAGCCCTCGGTGGCGCTGAGGCGCTGGGGCCTCGACAGGTGGGGTCCGAGATTGGCGGTCACCCAGTCGTCGGAGACGATCAGCTCGATCAGCTGGTCGGGGGAGTAGGGGGGAAGGCCGCAGCAGGCGGCCAGCTCCAGCAGGGCCACCACCTCCCTCTCGGGAAGACCGAAGCGCTCGGCCACCTCGGCGATCGGTGCCCCGCCCCGGCTGGCCAGCCAGGGCAGGACGGCCAGCAGGCAGCGCAGGCGCTCGGCGGCGTCCGGACGCCGGCCGGTCCCGGCCGGCCCGCTCGCCCCCGCCCGGGCCTCCTCGCCGCCGCCCGGGCGGGTCTGCGTCTGCCTGGCGGGGATGCTCGCCCGACGGCCGTCCCCAGCCGGCGAAGGCCCGGAAGCCGGTGAAGGCCCGGAAGCCGGTGAAGGCCCGGAAGCCGGCGAAGGCCCGGAAGCCGGTGAAGGCCCGGAAGCCACTGCCTCCAGCCAGGTGATCATCGACTTGCGCAGCTCGGGGGGTTCGAGCACCACCGCGTGGTCGAGCAGGCCGAGCACCCACGACCGGAAGGCCCCCTCGTTGGTAACCTGCAGCTCGACCACCACCGAGCCGTCGGCCAACTGGTCCCGCACGGCCGACTGCCCCAGCTCGGCCGTCACCTGGTGGGCGAGCAAGGGGTCGATCGACACCGTGGCGGCCACCGCCTCGCCTCCGCCCAGCCGCCACGGCTTGCCCAGGGCGGTAGAGGGATCGAACTCGGCAGGGGGAACGAAGGCGGCCGGTGACCCCACGCTCGGAGCGCTCTCCATGCGGTCCACCCGGAAGGTCCGCAGGGCCGACCGCTCCCGGTCGCGGCCCACCAGGTACCAGAAGCCCTGGCGGAACAACAGACCGTACGGCTCGACCTCCCTCGGCCTGGGCCCCTGCGGACCAGGGTAGGAGAAGGCGACCAGGCACTGCTCCTGCATGGCCCGGTGGAGCACGCCCAGCTGCGGCAGTGACGGCAGGGTGGCCATCGCCGGAGCCGGGTCGCGCTCGGTCGATCCGAGCTTCACCAGCGCAGCCCGGCCACTAGCATCGTCAAGGTGGACGCCGGCCACGGCCAGGTTGAGGGCAAACTGCTCCTCAGGACTGAGGTGAAGGTCGGGCAGGTAGTAGTCCTCGGCTCGGATGCGGTAGCCGACCGCCTCCTCGCCCGGCCGGCTCTCCATCGAGATGGGGATCCCCTCCTCGCGAAGCACCCGCTTGTCCCGTTCGAACGCCTGGCGGGCAGCCTGACGGCCGCTCGGGTAGCCGGCCACCTGCCCGGCGATCTCCACCAGGGTGAGCGGCCGGCGGGTGTCCAGCAGGACCAGCACCAGGTTGGTGAGCCGCTCCACACGGTCCAGCCTCTCCATCGTGGCGAGCGTAGACCGGCCGGACCGCCGGAGGGATGAGGGCCAGCCGTGGACCTGCTCGCCGTTGGCTCGCCGTGGGACTGGAAGCCCGACATCGGTGGATGGGTAGTGGTGGTGGCGGTGGCGGGGGGCTACCTGCTCGTCCTGTGGAGACTGGGCCCGCCCGGGACGGGAGCCGGGGAGCAGGGGCCGATCCACCGCCGCCTCTGGCAACGAGCCAGCCGGGCCGAGCTGGCCTGCTTCGGCGCCGGCGTGGTGGCCCTGGCCGTCGCCGTCACCTGGCCCCTGGCCGACCTGGCCCACCGCTGGCTGCTGCTGGCCCATCTGGGCCAGCAGATCCTGGTGCTGTTGGTGGTCCCCGCCCTCCTGCTGCTGGGACTGCCTCGCTGGCTGGTGGCCCTGGCCACCCAGCCACCGCCGGTCGACGCCCTCCTGCGCCGGTTGGCCCACCCAGTGGTCGCCTCCCTGGTGTTCACCGCCACGGCGGTGGGAGCACTGCTCCCACCGGTGGTGGACGCCGAGGCGGCATCGGGCTGGGTCACCGCCGGAGTCCTTCTCTGGCTGGGGACCGCCGGGGTGGTCATGTGGCTGCCCGTCCTGAGGCTGGTCCCCGGACCGCGCCACCTGACGACCGTGGGGCGCATCGCCTACCTGTTCGTCCAGTCCCTGCTGCCCAACTTTCCGGCCTTGATATTCATCTTCGCCAACCATCCCCTCTACCGGGCCTTCTCCCGGGCGGCGGCGGTCGGCCTGTCGCCAGTGGCCGACCAGCAGCTGGCGGGGGT
This sequence comes from Acidimicrobiales bacterium, assembly GCA_039583615.1. Classification (GTDB taxonomy): domain Bacteria; phylum Actinomycetota; class Acidimicrobiia; order Acidimicrobiales; family QHCF01; genus QHCF01. The sequence goes on along the minus strand of JAVKSQ010000008.1, from coordinate 49,516 downwards.
GATGGCCAAGATCCTCGGCATCGCCATCCTGTGGGGAACGGCGGGCGCCATCCTGGTCAAGGCCCACGAGGCGGAAGAGGCCGGCCTGGATCCTGACCCGCTCACCTGGGACGACGTCGAGGCCGAGCTGCGCCGCCTGGAGCGTCGGCCCCGGCGCACCGACGCCTCGTAGCCGCTCTGGCCCTCGCCGGTAGACTGCAGGCGGGCGGTACGGGCTGTACCGCACCCCCCCTTTTTTTCGAGAAGGATCTCATGCCTACGCGCCAGGACCTGCGCAACGTGGCCATCATCGCCCACGTCGACCATGGAAAGACCACGCTGGTGGACGCCATGCTGCGCCAGTCCGGGGCGTTCCGGGACAACCAGGTGGTGGCCGACCGGGTGCTCGACTCCACCGACCTGGAGCGGGAGAAGGGCATCACCATCCTGGCCAGGCAGACCGCGGTGCACCACGGCGCGGTCAAGGTCAACATCGTGGACACGCCCGGCCACGCCGACTTCGGAGGGGAGGTGGAGCGGGGCCTGGCCATGGTGGACGGGGTGCTGCTGCTGGTGGACGCGGCCGAGGGTCCGCGGCCCCAGACCCGTTTCGTGCTGGGCAAGGCCCTGGAGGCCCGCCTCCCGGTGGTGCTGGCGGTGAACAAGGTGGACCGGCCCGACGCCCGGGTGGCCGAGGTGGTCGACGAGGTCTACCAGCTGTTCCTCGACCTGGACGCCGACGAGTCCCAGATCGAGTTCCCCATCGTGTACTGCTGCGCCCGGGCCGGATGGGCCAGCCTCGACCCGGCAGTCCCAGGCACCGACCTGCTGGCGCTCTTCGAGGTGCTGGTGGACACCGTCCCGGCTCCCTCCTACGAGGAGGGCCACCCCCTCCAGGCCCTGGTCACCAATCTCGACGCCTCGCCCTACGTGGGGCGCCTGGCCCTGTGCCGGGTGGTCCAGGGCCACCTGCGCCGGGGCCAGACGGTGGCCTGGTGCCGCCGCGACGGCTCGATCGAGCCGGCCAGGGTGACCGAGCTGTACCTGACCCGGGCCCTGGAGCGCCAGAGCGCCGAGGAGGCCGGGCCGGGCGAGATCGTGGCGGTGGCCGGGCTGGCCGAGGTGACCATCGGCGAGACCCTGGCGGACGGCGACGACCCGCGGCCCCTGCCGCGGCTGGCGGTCGACGAGCCCAGCCTGTCGGTGACCCTCGGCATCAACAGCTCCCCCCTCGCCGGCCAGTCCGGCACCAAGCTCACCGCCCGCCAGCTCGAGGGGCGCCTGGCCGCCGAGCTGGTGGGCAACGTCTCGATCCGGGTGGCGCCCACCGTGCGGCCCGACACCTGGGAGGTGCAGGGGCGCGGCGAGCTGGCCCTCGCCGTGCTGGTGGAGCTGCTGCGCAGGGAGGGCTTCGAGCTCACGGTGGGCAAGCCCCAGGTCCTCACCCGGATGGTCGACGGTGTCCGCCACGAGCCGGTGGAGCGCCTGGTGGTCGACGTGCCCGAGGAGCACCTCGGGTCGGTCGCCCAGGTGCTGGCGCCCCGCAAGGGCCGGATGGACCAGATGGTCAACCACGGCACGGGACGGGTGCGCATGGACTGGCTGGTACCGGCCCGGGGGCTGCTCGGCGTGCGGACCGAGCTGATGACCCAGACCAGGGGGACGATCATCGCCCACCACGCCAACGAGGGCTGGGCGCCCTGGCAGGGAGAGCTGCGGGGGCGGGCCAACGGCAGCCTGGTGGCCGACCGCCGCGGCGTGGCCACCACCTACGCCCTGCTCAGCCTCCAGGAGCGGGGCACCATGTTCGTCGGCCCGGGGGAGGTCGTGTACCAGGGCATGATCGTGGGCCGGAGCAGCCGGGGCGAGGACATGGACGTCAACCCCACCAAGGAGCGCAAGCTCACCAACATGCGCTCGTCCACCGCCGAGGAGCTGGTGCGCCTCTCCCCTCCCCACCGCCTGGGGCTGGAGGCCGCCCTGGAGCACATCGCGCCCGACGAGTGCGTGGAGGTCACCCCGGGGGCGATCCGCCTGCGCAAGGTCTTGCTCGACCAGCAGGCCAGAGCCCGCGCCAGCCGCAGGCGCTCCCAGCCGCCCTCCGAGGAGCCGGAGGAAAGGGCCAGCTGACCCCCCCCTCACCTCGGGGGCCGTATCGCGTTGCCGGTGTCAGGGTCGAACAGGTGGAGCTTGTCGATGTCCACCACGAAGCTGGCCTGCCGTCCCGGTCGGATGGCGCTGCGGGGATCCACCCTGGCCACTCCCAGGGCCATGCCCGACCCGGCCAGGTCGCCCTGGCTCAGGCCTTCGGCGTCGGCGGCCCCGGCGAAGGTGGCCCCCTCCTCCTGGACCCGGGTGGCGTCGAGGGTGAAGTGGACCAGCTTCTCGGACCCGAGCGCCTCCACCAGCTCTACCGCTCCCACCAGGGACTTGCCGTCCTCCACCGGTCCGCCGAGGGCGGCGTCGGACAGCTCCTCGGGCCGGACGCCCACCACCACCTTGCCGTCCCGCCTGGCCGCCAGCTCGGGGGACGGCGCCTGCAGGTGGGCCGGCAGGCGGAGGGCCTGGCTCCCGATGCGTACCGACGTGGCGTCGGGCGACAGCACCGCTTCGTACAGGTTCATCGAAGGTGAGCCGATGAAGGCGGCCACGAAGAGGTTGTCCGGCCGGTCGTAGAGGACCTGGGGCGGGTCGCACTGGTGCAGGATGCCGGCTCTCAGCACCGCCACCCTGTCACCCATGGTCATGGCCTCGGTCTGGTCGTGGGTGACGTACAAGGTGGCCACCCCGAGGCGTCGCTGGACACGGGAGATCTCGGCCCGCATCTGGACCCGCAGCTTGGCGTCGAGGTTGGACAGCGGCTCGTCCATCAAGAAGGCAGCTGGCTCTCGCACGATGGCTCGGCCCATGGCCACCCGCTGGCGCTGGCCTCCCGAGAGCTGTCCAGGCTTGCTGGCCAGGTACTCGGTCAGGCCCAGGATGCGGGCTGCCTCGTCCACCTTGGCCCTGACGTCCTCCTTGGCCATCTTGCGCAGGGTCAGGGCGAAGGCGATGTTCTCGGCCACCGTCATGTGGGGGTAGAGAGCGTAATTCTGGAAGACCATGGCGATGTCGCGGTCCTTGGGGGACAGGTCGTTGACCACCTTGTCCCCGACCCGGATGGTCCCCGAGGAGATGTCCTCCAGGCCGGCCACCATCCGCAGAGCAGTGGTCTTGCCACAGCCCGACGGGCCCACCAGGACCATGAACTCGCCCTCGGCGATGTCCAGCGTCAGCCCGGACACCGCCCGGGTGCCGTTGGGGTAGACCTTGGACACCTGCTCCATGCTGACCGTGGCCATGGCTCTCCGTTCTGCTTACTTGAGGGCCCCGGCCGTCAGGCCCGAGACGATCCGGCGCTGGGCCGCCAGGACCAGCAGGGCAATGGGGATGGTGATGATGACCACCGCCGCGTCGATGCGGTTGTAGAAGACCTGGAACGCGCTCTGGCCGAAGTTGACGATGGACACCGGGGCGGTGAACTTGCTCGGTGTCTGCAGGAATGAGACGGCGAAGGCGAAGTCGTTCCAGGCCAGGATGAAGGACAGGATGGCCGCCGTGAACACCCCGGGCACCGCCACGGGGACGACGATCCTCCACAGCGCCTGGAGCCGGGTGGCCCCGTCCACCAGCGCCGCCTCCTCCAGCTCCTTGGGGATCTGGGCGAAGAAGTTCTTGAGCAGCCAGGTGGCCAGCGGAAGGGTGTACACCAGGTAGGTGAGGATCAGCGGGTAGATCGAGTCGAGGAAGCCCAGCTTGCGGTAGAGGAGGAACAAGGGCCCGACCATGGCCAGGACGGGGAAGAATCCGGCCAGCAGGATGAAGCCGAGGATCGGGCCCGATCCTCGTACCGGCAGGCGGGCCAGGGCGTAGCCGGCCAGCGAGCCGAAGATGACAGACACCACCGTGGCGGCCAGCGAGACGATGGCGCTGTTGACCAACGGCCCCAGGAAGTGCTGCTGGGTGAAGTCGTCGACATAGGCGGACAAGCTGAGGTGGGGCGGCAGCAGGCCGTTGGGGCCACCCACGCCCTGTGCCACCTCGGCTGAGGACTCCAGCGACGTCCGCAGGATCCAGTAGAAGGGGAAGAGGGCCACCGCCAGGACGATCAGGACGCCCAGGTAGAAGGCCAGCTGTCGCCAGTCGAGCCGGCGCCGGGCCCGAGCCCGGGCGGTGCCCCCCGCGCCAGGCGCCCCGCCCACCTCCTCGGCCACCGCCGCCGGGACGGCCCCGGCCCCGCTCACCTGCCCGGCCCCATCACGTGGCCGGCCTCAGCAGGCGGACGTAGAGCCCGGCGATCACCAGCGATATGACCACCAGGCTCACCGAGACCGCCCCGCCGTAGCCGAAGTCGGTGTCGACCAGGAAGGCGTGCCAGTTGAGGTAGGAGAGCGTCTCGGTGGTGCTGCCCGGACCCCCGCCGGTCATGATGTAGATGACGTCGAAGACCAGGAAGGCCTGGAGGGTCCGGAATATGAGGGCCACCAGCAGGGCCGGCTTGAGCAGCGGCAGGGTCAGCCTCCGGAAGGCCTGCCAGGTGCTGGCCCCGTCGATGCGGGCCGCCTCGTAGATGTCCCGGGGGATCACCTGGAGGCCGGCCAGCAGGATGATGGCCACGAAGGGGATGTTCTTCCAGGCGTCGGCGGTCACGATGGCCGCCCAGGACGTCCACTGGCCGGCCAGCCAGGTGACGTGGGCCCCCGGCAGGTGGGCGGCGTTGAGCAGGTAGTCCACGAACCCGGCCCGCGGGTCGAACATGGTCTTCCACAGGGAGGCCGACACCACCGTCGGCACCGCCCAGGGGACGAGGATGGCTGCCCGTAGCACCCCTCGCCCGGGGAAGGCCCGGTTGAGCATGAGGGCCAGACCCAGGCCGACCACCGTGTCCACCACGATGGTGACGGCGGTGAAGCCGACCGTACGGGTGAGGGCCCCCACGAAGCCCGGGGTGGTGACCAGGGCCCGGTAGTTGCTGGTCCCGGCGAACGACTGCGCCTGGGCGGCGTTGGCCAGGTTCACGTGGTGGAACGAGTTCCACAGGTTGTACACGAGCGGGAACGCGGTGATGAGGGCGAGGAGGATCACCGTGGGGGCGACCATGGCCCAGCCCAGGCGCCGCTCGGCCCGGTGGCCGGCATCGGCGGCGCCCGATCGCCGGGCTGGCCGAAGCCAGCGGGCGGGGGCGGTCACCGCCCCGGCGGCTCCCGCCTCGGTCATGTCTTGGGGTGGGCCGGCCCTGCTCGTGCCCGGCGGAGCCGCCAGGTCTCAGCCGCTGCCGGCCAGGGACTTGACCTGGGAGGCGGCCGCCGACAGGGCCTGGCTGGCTGGCGTCAGGTTGGAGAGGACCGAGGACAACATGTCCTGGAGGTCGCTCGAGATCTGCAGGTACTGCGGGCTCACCGGCCGGGGGGCGGCGTACTTGTTGAGGGTGTTGACCGACTGGAAGTACGGGGCCTTGGCGTAGAGCGCGGGCGTGTAGGCGCTCGGCAGCGACGGCGGGTCACCGGTTGCCTCGGCCCGGGTGACCTCCACCGGGGAGCTGGTGAGGTACTGGATCAGCTTGTAGGCCGCCGCCGAGTGCTGGCTCTTGGCGTTGATGGCCAGCATCTCGCCGCCCAGGGCCGACCCGGGCGTGCCGGTGGTCGAGGGGAAGGGGATGAAGCCGGTATGGCCGTTGGCGGGGGAACCGGCCGCCTCGGCCAGGGGGAACACGAAGGGGTAGTTGATGGCGAAGGCGGCGTGGCCGGAGGTGAACTCCTGCTGCACCTGGCCCTCCTGCCATCCGGTCACCGCCTGGGGGGCGATGTGGTCGGTGTAGACGGCGTCGTGGAGGAACGCCAGTGCCTTCTGGTTGGCGGACGTGTCGAGGTCGGACGGGTTCAGCTTGCCGCCAAAGCCTCCCTCGACGGTGAGGAAGGCGGTGACCGCCCCCTCGTACTTGGCCCCCTCGAAGGCCAGCCCCTCCTTGAGGGACGGGTCCTTGGCCAGGGCCGCCTTGGCGTCGGAGACCACCTGGTCGGGCGAGGTCGGAGGACTCGGGACCAGGTCGGTCCGGTAGAAGAGGCCCTCGGGGTTGTCGAACCACGGTATGGCGTAGGTCTTGGACTTGTAGGTGGCGGCGTCCACCCCGGTCTTGAAGAACTGGCTGAGGTCGGGCTTGAACTGGGCGAGGGGCATGATCCATCCCGCCTGGGCGAACTTGGCCGGGTAGGTCACGTCGGTCTCGACCACGTCGGGGGTGGCGGACCCGGCGATGAAGCTCTGCTGGAGCTGTTGGAGGTAGGTCGTCGAGTTGGGCGACAGCACCAGGATCTTGACTGTGATGTTGGGGTTGGCTGCCTCGAAGGCGTTGATCGCCGCCTGGGTGGCCTGGCCCTCGGTGCCCAGCCCCGACTCGGCGAACTCGATGGTCTGCTTGGCGCTGGCCGAGGTCCCCGACGACGTGGTCGTCGAGCTGGACGACTTGGTCCCACCTCCACAGGCTGAGGCCACCAGGGCCAAGCCGGCCAGAGCCGCCAGTGCCCTGCGGGCTCCCGGCGCGCCTCGAACAAGTGCCACCACTTCGGGCCCCCCCTCTGCTAGTGGATCTGTACGTCTAACTCTAACCCGGTTGGCAAACATCACCCATCCGGCTCACAGGTGGCGAAATCGCAGGGGCAGCCGGTGGGAGACGAACGCCGCCACCACCGTCTGGCGACTGCCCCGGCTGGTCACCACCACGGTGGCGTAGGGCCCGGCGACCGGGCGCACCTGGTGGTCCACCGAGCCGGGCTGGTAGCGGTCCCGGAAGGCAGCCACGCACACCAGCTCGCCAGGCGTCACCGGGCCCACCCGCTGAGCCAGGCGGTGACCCAGCTTGGCCACCGGCAGGCGCCGGATGCCGAGCAGCGTGCCCTGGTGGTGGACGTCTGTCTCGGCTGCCGGCAGCGCCGAGAAGCACGGGCTGGAGCCGGTGCCGAGGGAGTTGTGAGCCGACGTGCACCCGCCGGCCACCCCGGCCAGAGCCAGCCCGCCGGCCAATGCCTTGACCAGCGGGCGCCTCCGGGGCGCCCCGGCTGGCCCTCCCCCGGCAGGGCCCGGCCGCCGTCCCCCGGCAGGGCCCGGCCGTCCTCCCCCGGCAGGGCCCGGCCGCCCTCCGCCGGCCCTCACGCCGCCACCGCCTGGGCCCGAGAGGCTCCGCCTCGCCCGTCGGGCCCACCCCGGCCGCCACTCCTCTCGCCCCCCGACCGCGCCCTGGCCTCCGCCACCAGCACCGCCCAGCTGATCCAACCCACCGGCAGGGAGGCCCAGAAGCTGATGATGCGGTAGATGAGCACGGCTGCCACCGTGGATGCCTGGCCTCCCCCGTAGGCCACCAAGGCGATGGTGAGGCTGCCTTCCACCACCCCGAGGCCACCCGGGGTTATCGGCAGGTTGGCCGCCAGCTGGCCGGCCCCGTAGGCGAGCAGCAGCCCGCGCCAGGGCACCGCTGAGCCCACTGCGACGAAGGCCGCCACCAGGCAGGAGCAGTCACAGGCCCAGTTGGCGAGGGACCAACCGAGGGCGGCGGCCACCTGGCGCCGGTTGGGGCGCACCTCCTGGAGCCGACGGGTCACCCGGGCCACCACGGCCGCCCCGACGCCGGCAGCCCCGGCGTTGCCTGCCTCGCCCTGGCGTGACCTGGAATTGGCTCGCCGGCCCCCGAGGTGAGCCGATCGCTCGACCAGGCGGGCTGCCCAGCCGGTCACGGCAGCCAGGCGATGCGTCCGCCACACGGCGAAGGCCAGCACCAAGCTGCCCCCCAGGACAGCCAGGGTGACGTCTGTCAGGTTGAGGCGGGACGCCTTGTTCCCTGCCGCCAGCAGGCCGATCACCGTCAGGCCAGCCAGGCTGAGGGCGGCGCAGACGCCGGTGGCCACGATGGTCCATCCGGCCAGCGCCTCGTCGGCTCCTCGCCGGCGGTACTGGCGGTAGGCGAACAGGCTGGCGAAGGCCGGTCCCCCCGGCAGGGAGTTGTTGATGGAGTTGCCGGCGAGCGTGATCCCGGTCAGGGGCCCCAGGCCGATGTCGAGCCGGCCGCCGGAGAGGAGGGCCTTCTGCAGGGCGGCGAAGGCCACGATGGAGGCCGCCTCGGCCGCCACCGCCACCGCCACCCACCCGGCCTGCAGATGGCCGAGGACAGAGGCGGCCCCGGACAGCTCTCCCCGCCGCCCGGCCACCACGTAGACAGCCACGCCGGCCAGGGCCAGGCCGGCGGCAAAGCGGACGGCCGGCCACAGGCGCCTCCACTGGCGCCGTCGGGGCGCACTGTCCATGGTCGAGCGTACCGCCGGGCCCTCTACCCAGCGCGGCGGCCGCCGTCGGCCGGGGGTGCGGGCTGGCGCCGCCGGCCGGGGGTGGCGGGGCCGGGTGGTCTACTGCGACAAGCGGTCGGGACGTCCCGGCGCCCGGCGGCTCAGGTGGCGCTACCGGCCACCCACTGGTCCCAGGGCATGTTCCAGTCAGCCGTGCCAGGATCGCCGCTGGGGGGGCGGGGGGACCCTGTGACCTGGATGACGTCGCCCAGTTGGGAGAAGCCGTAGAACCATGTCGCATCGGACGGGCTCAGGTTGACGCATCCGTGTGACACGTTGGACCGGCCCTGGCTGCCCACTGACCACGGCGCGGCGTGGACGTACTCCCCTCCTGTGGTGATGGCGACGTCCCAGTACACGTGCTCGTAGTAGCCGTCCGGCGAGTCCCGGGGGATGCCTACGGTGGCCGAGTCCATGAGCACGTCCTGGGACTTGGCCAGGGCGATGTGGACTCCGTTCATGGTGGGCAGGTTGGTCCGCCCGGCGCTTACGGGTACGGTGCGCACCACGTGGCCGTTGTCGGTGACGGTCATGGCGTGGCCGGCCGTGTCGACCGTGCTGACGTGGGCGTCACCTACGCTGAAGTGCACGGAGTGGTTGGACAGCCCCCATACGTCGCCGCCGGCGTCCACTCCCAGCAGCTGGGCCACCATGGTGACCTGCTCTCCACTGGGCCAGTAGGTCTGCGGCCGATAATGGACCTCCCTGGAGCTGAACCAGTGCCACGCCCCGGTCACCGGTATCGACATGGTCACTGCGAGACGGCTCTGCACGGCCGCCCGGTCGGTCACCGAGTGGGCGAAGCGGATCACGATAGGCATGCCGACGCCAACCGTCTGACCGTCTCCCACATTGATGGTTGGTGCCAGGGTGCCCAGAGGGGTAAGGGTGGTGAACGAGGAGTGGCCGTGGAGCAGGTGGCCGTTGGGAGCCAGGCCCTCGGCGGTGATCTGGTAGGTGGTGCCGGGAGCCAGGATGGTGCCGGGGGCGCTGGCCCAGCTGCCGCCCGGGACCAGTCCGCCAGGGACGGGCTGGCCGGTGGGGCCGGTGACGGCCAGGGACCGCAACTGGTCGCTGCCATTGGCCAGGGCCACCGAGACGGCTCCGTCGAGGGGAAAGCCGGTGGCCCCGTCGGCCGGGGTGCTCACCAGCTGGAGGGGTGGGTCGGGGGGCGGCCCGGCCGAGCCGCCCGGTCCTGAGTGCCCGGAGGAGGCATGGGCGACAGCCAACATTGTCCCCCCGGCAGCCAGGCCGGCAGCCACTACCAGGGCCACGGCGACGACGAGGGCGCTCCGGGGGGGGAAGGACCCGGCGGTCATGGTCCCTCCAGGTCGGGCCCGGCCCAGCTCTCCGAGCGGCCTACGCTCACGGTGGCCACACTCACTCCACCAGGATATCCCGGCGCGGCATCATCCCGGCGTCGGCATCACCCTGGCCATCCCGGTTGGTACCAGTTGCCGCCAAGGTTGTGGTCCACCGCCGCGCCCCGGTGGTCGAGGGACAGCCCGGTCGTGGGCTGCCCGCAGTGCGGGCAGTCCTCCCGATGGCGCCAAGCCCGCGCCAGGCGGCTGCCATCCGGATTGAGCACCACGACGAAGGACTCCCACGCCGGGTCGGCCCGCAGCTCCCAGTATGGCCGCCAGGCCGTCCGGGCCATGGCCGAGCCCAGGTCCAGACCCTTGAGGATCCGGCGAAAGCGCTTGCCCGGCCGGTCGAACAGCCAGATGCTGTGGCACGACTCGATGACCAGGGCGTCGGCCGGTAGCCGGCCCACGCCGATGTCGGCGTCCCCGGCGGCGTCCTCGGCGATGTCGGACATGCCCAGCATCGTTCCCAGCGGTGGCCCTTTCCACGCCAACCATGTTGGGGTTGTGTGACGGCGTGGCCAGGCGCCGCGTCCAGGCGGTGGACCGGGGCAAGCGGCAGGGACGATCTGGGTCCCGGATGGTGTTGCACCAGACATGAGCGCAAAGAGAGCACTTTCTACCGGAGTCGACTCGAGTGCCGCCGACGTCGAGGCTCTGCCCCCGGCCGAGTTCATCGAGGCTTGGTTGGCTGCCACCGAGGCCCAGCCGGTGTTCTCACCGGCGTCGGTGCAGCGGATGCTCTTCGTCCTCTACGGCTGGTTGAGCGACCAGCCCATCGCCGAGGTCGTGGGCTCGTGGATCGCCCTCACGCTCCAGCGGGAGCTGTTCTCCTCCCAAGAGGTGGCTGAGGTCCTGCGGGAGATCCGCCACGGGCTGGCGGAGGCCGATGGCCTGCCGGATACGGCCATGGCCGCCAGCCTGGGCTGAGCCCAGGCCCAGCCAGGTCACCGAACGCCTATGCCCGATCGGAGGCTGAGCACCCGCTGGGCGCTGCGACACAGCCCGCCAGCCGGCAGGTCCCCCGCCCTGGCCAGCTCCACCAGGGAGTCCTCCGCCTGGGCACCCGATTCGTAGCTGCCGGCGAACAACAGGAGGTCCGTGCCCGCCAGGGCGCCGAGGAGCGCCCTTTGCCCTGGTGACCCGTAGGCGGCCAGGGCCGGAGCGTCGAGATCGTCGGTGATCGACACTCCTCGGAAGCCGAGGTGACGGCGCAGCTCACCGGTGGCCACCACCGGCGACAGGGCAGCCGGGCGGTCGTCCAGCGCCGGGTAGACGGCGGTGGAGAGCATCACCGCTGGGGCTCCGGCAGAGATGGCGGCGGCGAAGGGCGCCTCGTCCACCCCCCTCAGGGCCGTACGCGCCAAGCTGACCCGCACCGGCGCGTCGTCGGTGCTGATGGTGGCTGAGCCGAGGCCCGGGAAGTGCTTGGCTGTGGCGATGATCCCGGCCCGGGCCAGGCCGGCGGCGAAGGCTCCTCCCAGCCGGCGCACCGCTTGGGCGCTCGTCCCGTAGGTCCGTTGCTGTCGGGCGAGGAAGCTGCCGGGGCGGGCCACGTCGAGGACCGGGGCCAGGTCCATGTTCACCCCCTCACGGGCCAGGACCGAGCCAGCGTCCTCTCCCAGCCGACGGGCCTCTGGGCGGCTGGCGTGCTTGCCTGTCTCGGACGCCGATGGCAGCGGGGCCCCCGGTAGGCGGGCGACCTCCCCGCCCTCCTGGTCGGTCATGACGAGCAGGGGGGAGCGCAGCGCCGCCGGCCGGGGAAGGGCCTGGAGCAGCCGGGTGAGCCCCCTCAGGCCGGCCGCCGACGTGAAGTTGGAGCTGAACAGGATCACTCCGGCTGCCTCTCCCAGCTCGATGCGCCGCACCAGGTCGCTGGGGGGGACGGTGCCACGGAAGGAGAAGACGAACCGCTGGCCGACCAGTTGGTCAAGGCCCAGCTCGAGGCAGGTGGGCGGCGACGGCCGGGTGCTGCCGGGCGAGGTCGGACCCGCCGTGGCCCTGGACGCCTGGCGCCAGCGGTGGCTGGCCGCCGGCCTAGCCGCCCCCCGCCCGGCGGCGGGAGGACCGGCCGGGTGGGGAGCCGCCCCCGAGCTCGCCGCCGAGCCGGCCATCAGGCAGCCGAGGCCGAGGGCCAGCCACCGCCGGGCTCCCCGGCGGTGCTGATGCGGCATTTTCCCAGGATGCCAGGCGCAGCGCTATGCTGGCGGGTGGTCGCCGGGTAATCGGCCCGGCCACCGGGGTCTTCCTCAATCACTCCTGTCGGTCACCTCCTGCGGAGCGCCCGAGGCGGGCCCGTGGCGAGCTCACCAGTCGAACAGGAGAGAGATAACCCGCATGCCGACCACCCTCGACGCCCCTGCAGTGGCGCCCACCTTCGATGCCCTGGGGGTGGCCCCTCCCCTGGCTGCCATCCTGGCCGCCCAGGGGATCGCCGAGCCGTTCCCCATCCAGGCCCTCACCGTTGCCGACGCCCTGGCCGGCAGGGACGTGTGCGGCCGAGCCCAGACCGGCTCGGGAAAGACCCTTGCCTTTGGCCTGCCGCTGCTGCAGCGCACGGCCAAGGGCCAGGTCGAGTCCCCCGGCAAGGGTCGGGCAGGCCGTCCCCGGGCTCTGGTCCTGGTGCCCACCCGGGAGCTGGCCGGGCAGGTACGCAACGTGCTGGCCCCCCTGGCCCAGGCGGTGGGGTTGCGGGTCGCAGCCGTCTACGGCGGGGCCGACATGGAGCGCCAGGTGAGGGGGCTGCGCCGGGGGGCTGAGGTGGTCATAGCCACCCCGGGCCGGCTCATCGACCTTGGCAACCGGCGGGAGCTCTCGGTGGCCGATGTGGAGGTGCTGGTGCTCGACGAGGCCGACCGGATGGCCGACATGGGCTTCATGCCCCAGGTCGAGTGGGTGCTGCGGCGCCTGGAGCGCCCTCATCAGACCCTGTTGTTCTCCGCCACCCTGGACGGGGCGGTGGACCATCTGGTGAAGCGCTACCTGAGCGACCCGGTCCACCACCAGGTCCAGTCCAAGCAGGTGACGGTGGAGGAGATGGAGCACCGTTTCTTGGCGGTGCACCAGCTGGACAAGCCCAAGGTGGCGGCGGCCATCTGCCGGGGAAGCGCCAAGACGCTGGTGTTCGTTCGGACCAAGCGGGGGGCTGACCGGCTGGTGGACCAGCTGCGCCGGGAGGGGCTCAAGGCGTCGGCCATCCACGGGGATCTCCGTCAGGGGGCCCGGGAGGCAGCCCTGCGCCAGTTCTCCGAGGGCCGGCTGCCGGCCCTGGTGGCCACCGACGTGGCTGCCCGCGGCTTGGACATAGACGCCGTGGACGTGGTCGTCCACTTCGACCCGCCCGAGGACCACAAGGCCTACCTGCACCGCTCCGGGCGGACGGCCCGAGCCGGGGAGGCGGGCGTGGTGGTGACTCTCGCCCTGTGGGACCAGATCCTGGAGGTGGAGCGCATCCAGCGCCGGATCGGGTTGCGCCTGCCGATCGTCGAGGTCTTCTCCAACGACGAGCGCCTCGGCGCCCTGGCCCAGTGGAGACCGGGCGAGGACGCCGCCTGAGGGGTGGCCGGGGTCTCAGGCGAAGGACAGGGACAAGGCGTAGTCGCCGGCGGCGTCGGTCCACCACCGGGCCAGGTCCAGTCCAGCCGCCTCCAGCTCGGCTCGGACAGCTTCCTTGCGAAATTTGGCGCTGATCTCGGTACGAAGCTCCTCCTCGTCACGGAGCTCGATCTCCATCGCCAGCCTGGGCAGGGCGACCGACTGGGTGCCGTTGGACCTCAGCCACATCTCCATCCACTGTCGCTGCGGATCCCAGCGGGCGAGGTGCTCGAATCGCTCGGGCACGAAGTTGGCCCCGATCTCCCGGTTGAGCCGGTGGAGCAGGTTGCGGTTGAACTCGGCGGTGACCCCAGCCGAGTCGTCGTAGGCAGCCACCAGTCGGGCGGGGTCCTTCACCAGGTCGGTCCCGAGGAGCAGGGCGTCGCCCGAAGCCAGGCTGGCAGCCAGGTCGGCCAGGAGGCAGGCACGCTCGGCCGGCGCCAGGTTGCCGATCGTGCCCCCCAGGAAGGCCACCAGGCGCCGCCCACCCACCGGCAGGCGCCCGAGATGGGTTGTGAAGTCCCCCACCACCGCGTGCACAGTCACGGCCGGGTAGGCGTCGGCGACGGCCGAGCTGGCCGCCCGCAGGGTCGCCTCGCTCACGTCCAGGGGCACGAACCGGCGCAGGCGGCCAGCTCGATCCAGGGCGTCGAGCAGCAGTCGGGTCTTCTCCGAGGTGCCCGAGCCCAGCTCCACCAGCGTGTCGGCACTGGTGAGGTCGGCCACCTCGCCGGCTCGGCACACGAGTATCTCTCGCTCCCGTCGAGTCGGGTAGTACTCGGGCAGCCGGGTGATGGCGTCGAAGAGCTCCGAGCCCCGGTCGTCGTAGAGCCACCGGGGCGAGAGGCGCTTGGGATCGGCCCTCAGGCCCGAGCCGACGTCGGCCAGCAGGGCGGCCTCGACCTGGCCGGGCTGGAGGTGGACGTCCACCCTGAGAGCTGGCGCATCCCGCACCAGGCTACCGGCGACCGCCGGGGAACAGCGGCGTGACCTCGAGGTGCAAGCCCTGAGGGTAGCTGGCCACCACCAGCGACCCGTCGGCTACCGGCTCCCAGCCGGGCTCGTCGTCGCACGGCTCGGAGCTGACCAGCACGCCGCCGGTGGCCAGGCCGGTCCCCTCCAAGGTGTACAGCGAGCTGCCCCACGCGGTGGCGGCCAGGCCCTGGCCGTCCGAGACCATCAGGTTGAGCCTGGCGCTGGTGAGCCCGAGCACCACGGCCGTCACGTCGGCCAGCGCGTCACCCAGGCAGGCTCCCTCGTCCAGGCGGTCCAGGACGAGGGCGAAGAGGACCTCCGAGTCGCTGCATCCTTCCAACCCTCCGGCCCGGCGCTCGGAGACCAGGCGCGTCAGCTTGACCCGCAGGCCGGTGGACGGCTCGTGGAAGCCGTGGACGGTGCCGTTGTGGGAGAACAGCCAGTGGCCGGCGGTGAAGGGAGCGTTGCCGGCCTCCTCCACCGGCGACGGGGGAGTGGCGGCCCTCACCGAGGCCATCACCGCCCCCGAGGCCACCAGCCCGGCCAGGCTGGCGAACGACCGGTCGGCCCACATCGGCCGGCTGGTGCGGTAGCGGGCAGGCTCGCCTCGCCGGGCCCGGTCGTACCATCCCACCCCGAAGCCGTCGGCGTTGATACGCCCCACGTCCTGGTGGCGGGGGGCCCACGACTGGCGGAGAAGGCTGTGCGGCGGGTCCAGCAGCAGCCACTGGAGGGTGACCGGCGGGCCGAGCCGCGTCAGGTGACGGCACATGGCCTCAGGCGTCCCTGGCACAGCGCAGGCCGGCGAAGATCTGGCGGCGGACCGGGTAGTCCCAGTTGCGGAAGGTCGGCCGGGCGGCCACGGGCCAGGTGGCCCACGAGCCACCCCTGAGCACCTTGTGCTGCGAGCCGAAGAAGACCTCCGAGTACTGCCGGTAGGGGAACGAGGCGAAGCCCGGGTAGGGCCCGAAGTCCGAGGCGGTCCACTCCCACACGTCGCCGACCATCTGCTGGGCGCCATAGGCGCTGGCCCCTTGCGGACAGGATCCGACGGGTGCCGGCTGCCACTGGCGCTGGCCCAGGTTGGCCAGGTCCGGCGTCGGCTCGGCCTCCCCCCACGGCCAGCGCCGCTTGGCCCCAGAGGCGGGGTCCCAGGTGGCCGCCTTCTCCCACTCGGCCTCCGTCGGCAGGCGCTTGCCTCGCCAGCGGGCATAGGCATCCGCCTCGTGCCAGCAGACGTGGACGGCCGGCTGGTCGAGGGGCAGGTCCTCCTGCCGGGCGAACCAGCGCCGCGACCAGGACGAGGCCCCTTCCCTCCGCCAGAGCTGGGGGTGCTCAAGGGCCGCCTCCTGCCGCCACGACCAGCCCTCGGCGCTCCACCAGCGGGCCTGCTGGTAGCCCCCCGCCTCCACGAACTCCAGCCAGCCCCGGTTGGTCACCGGATAGGTGTCGATCCAGTACGGTCGCAGCTCCACCTGGTGGGCTGGGCGCTCGTTGTCGTACGCCCACGGATGCCAGCTGGTCCCCATCGTGAAGGCCCCGCCGTCCACCCGCACCTCGCCGTCCACCCGCACCTCCCCGTCCACCCGCACCTCCCCGTCCACCCGCACCTCCCCGTCCACCCGCACCTCGCCGTGCCGGGCCGGGGGGCTGGCCTGGTGGCCGCCTGGCGGCTGGCGGCGTTCTTTGGACCCTGCGGCGCGCTCTTCGGGGGCACTGCGTCCAAGGAGTGGGCGGGAGCCCTCCAACAGCTGGAGGGCGGCCAGCATGGTCTCGTCGTGCTGGTGCTCGTGCTGGACGACCATGCCGTAGACGAAGGCGTCGGCCAGCAGGTCACCGGCCGGTCGCCCGGGGTCCAGATCGGTCCCGGAGAGCTGGTCGAGCACCCGGCCCCGGACGCTGGCGATGTAGGACCGGGCTGCCGCCGGGCCCATCAGGGCCAGCGCCCGCCGGTCCGAACGGGGATGGCGAAAGGCGTCGTAGGTGTCGTCCAGCGATGGATCGACTCCCTGGGCGCCGAGGGCTCGAAGCAGCCAGAGGTCCTCGTAGTTGCCCACGTGGGCCAGGTCCCACACGAGCGGGGACATCAGCGGGGAGTGCTGGCCGACCAGGGTGGCATCGTCGCAGGGATCGAGCAGCTCCAGCGAGCGCCGCCGCGCCGCCTCCAGCTCGGCCGCCACCGTCTCGGCCAGATCGAGCGACTCGGGGTGGGCCCGGCTGACCCCGGGCAGCCCGGCGCTCAGGCCCATGACGGCTCTCGGCCGGCCGGCACCGGCAGGAGACGTCCCTCACGGGCCCATGCCTGCACCAGCTCGTCGGCCGGGCATCGACCTCGCGCCACGAAGCGGTCGTCGAAGGCGACGCAGGCGTCCATGGTGTCGGTGTCGGTACCTGCCCGGTCCAGCCCGGCGAGCGCGGCACCGAAGCACGCCTGGGCGGCCGACGCCAACAGTGGATGGGCCAGGCCACAGCGAGCCGCCTCCTCCCACAGACCGGCAGTGGGCGAGGTGGCCATGGTTGCCGCCTCGGCTGCCTCGGGGTCGTTCAGCAGGACGGCGGGCACCGCCACCGCCACCCGCCACCACGGGTCCGGCAGGGCGTCGATCATGCGCAGCTCCAGCCAGCCCTTGGGGCGCACCGGAGGGAAGAGGGTGGTCAGGTGGTAGGCCAGGTCGTCCAGGCCAGGAAAGCCCAGAGGCCGTCCGGTGGCCGCTGACACCGGCCCGCCATCCGGGCGGGTCATCCACTCGGAGAAGGTGAGCGGCTCCAGCACCGGCTCGAAGTCGGGTTGCCGGAGGCGCCCGTCGTCCCGGCGTACCATCATGACCCGGGCGTTCAGGGCGTAGTCAGCCCAGGCGGCCGCCGGCTGGTGCCAGGTCGACCCGGACCGGGGGCCGTGGGCCACCGCGGCGGTGCGAGTCGGGTCCATGGTCAGGCACCGGGCCAGCCGGGTGGACCTCAGACCTGACGGGCAGCCGGCCACGAAGGGAGAGTTGGCGAAGGCGGCAGCCAGGACCGGACCGACCGCATGCGCCAGGGACCACCGCCCGGCCCGGGCCGACGGCTGGCCCACGTCCAGGTTGACCTGGATCGAGGCAGTCCCGCACATCATGGAACGGCCGGCCGGGCCCTCGGCATCGAAGTAGGCCTGCATGGCCACGTAGCGGGAGCCGTCCAGGACGCGGGTGTCCGGTCGGATCGGGTCCAAGCCGATCGCCGAGGCTTCCACGCCCAGTCGGTCGAGCCCGCCGCGCAGCACCAAGGCGTCGCCAGCCACGGCGCGGTTGAGAGAGGAGAGGTCGGTATCGGGCTGGCTGCTCAGCTCCACCTGGCCGCCTGGCTCGAAGGTCAGGTTGCCGCCTGCCGGCAGGCTCGCCACCTCCGCGGCCAAGGCGTCCAGGGTGGACAGGTCCACCCGGGACCGGCGGTCTCCCGCCGGGAAGGTCAACCATTCCAGCTCGGCACCCACCCGGCCGTCACCGCCGCCGGAGAAGCACTCCTCCTCCACGAAGCGGTGGACCTCGGTCACACCGAGCGAGGGGGACGGCGAACGGGCGGCGGCAGAGCTTGGCCGGTCCACCCGGACACAGTAATGGGGGGCAGGGCGGCACTGCTCCGGCGCCCAGCCGGGACTGCTCCGCTCCAGCCCCCTGAGTTGCGAACAGCTCGCAGGAACTACTAGGATGCGGCTGAGAGCGGCTCGGCGCCGCCGGGCAACCGTGGAAGGGAGTTGCCGCCCATGGCAACCGCCGCAGTTGGCACCAGCATGGCCGGGAGACTGAGCCCGGCCGAGTGGCGTCAGGCCGGTGGTCTGACCGCCGGCGTGGTACTGATCCACCTGCTCGGCTGGGGGGCTCTGGGTTTCTTCGTCTCCCAGGGTGGCAACAAGGCCCTGGGCCTGGGCACCGGAGTGCTGGCCTACACCTTCGGCATGCGCCATGCCTTCGACGCCGACCACATCTCGGCCATCGACAACACCACCCGCAAGTTCATGCAGGACGGCCGCGCCAAGCGTCCCATGAGCGTCGGCTTCTTCTTCTCCCTGGGCCACTCGACGGTGGTGCTCTGCCTGGCCATGGCCATCGCCTTCTTCGCCAAGAGCGTGATCGGCCAGGTGAAGAGCGACCATTCGACCCTGCACAACTTCGGCGGGCTGTTCGGGACCCTGGTGTCGGGCAGCTTCTTGTACCTCATCGCCCTGCTGAACCTGGTCATCCTCGTCGGCATCGTCAAGATCTTCCGGGAGCTGCGCAGGGGCAGGTACGACAACGAGGAGCTCGAGAAGCAGCTGAACAGCCGGGGGCTGATGTTCCGCTTCTTCGGGCCGTTGGCCCGGGCCATCAAGCACCCCTGGCAGATTTACCCGATCGGCTTCCTCTTCGGCCTCGGGTTCGACACCGCCACCGAGGTGGCTCTGCTGGCCCTGGCCGGTACCGCCGCGTCCGGCGGGTTGCCGTTCTATGCAATCATCTCCCTGCCGCTGATCTTCGCCGCCGGGATGTCCATGTTCGACACCCTGGACGGCGGCTTCATGAGCTTTGCCTACGGCTGGGCCTTCTCCAAGCCGGTCCGCAAGGTCTATTACAACATCACCATCACCGGCCTGTCGGTGGCGGTAGCCCTGGTCATCGGCACCATCGAGCTGCTCTCGGTGCTGCAGAGCCAGCTCGACCTCTCCGGAGGCGTCTGGGACTTCGCCGGCAACTTCGACATCAACCGGGCCGGCTTCGTCATCGTCGGCCTCTTCGTGGTGACCTGGATCGTCGCCGTCTCCATCTGGCACTTCGGGCGCGTCGAGCAACGCTGGGAGGCCTCGGCCGCCCGCAGCCGCCTCTCGGCCTGAGCCCCGGACCCGCGCCGTCCACGGCAGTGGTCCCCTGACTACCGTCGGGGTCATGCGAGAGATCGACCCGGAGTTCGTGGACCTTCCCCTTCGTCGTCTGGCCGACGCCGCCCTGGAGACGGCCCGCCGGGCCGGCGCCGAGCACGCCGACGTCCGCATAGAGCGCATCCGCACCCAGGACATCGCCGTGCGCGACGGTGAGTTGGAGTCCCTGTCGGACGACGACGACTTGGGCTTGGCGGTGCGGGTGGTGGCCGACGCCACCTGGGGCTTCGCCGCCGGGGTCGATCTCGACGCCGGGAGCGCTGCCGGCCTGGCCGGCGAGGCGGTGGCGATGGCCAGGGCGGTTCGCCGGCTCAACCACGAGCCAGTCGAGCTGGCTCCCGAGCCGGTCTACCGGGACCTCACCTGGGTCAGCTCCTACGACGTGGACCCGTTCGAGGTGCCCGACCGGGACAAGGTGGAGCGCCTGGCCGGGTGGTCACGCCAGCTGCTGGCCAGCGATGAGGTGGACCACGTCGACGCCTCCCTGCTCCAGGCCCGGGAGAACAAGTTCTACGCCGACACAGCCGGGACCACCACGACCCAGCAGCGGGTACGGGTTCAGCCGTGCCTCACTGCGGTGGGCGTCGATGCCCAGGCCGGCCGGTTCGACTCCATGCGCACCCTGGCGCCGCCGGCAGGCCGGGGCTACGAGTACCTGACCGGCACCGGCTGGGACTGGGAGACCGGCCTGGACCAGCTCCCGGCCCTGCTGGCCGAGAAGATGAGAGCTCCCTCGGTGAGGCCCGGCCGCTACGACCTGGTCATCGACCCCTCGAACCTGTGGTTGACCATCCACGAGTCGGTCGGCCATGCCACCGAGCTGGACCGGGCCCTGGGCTACGAGGCCAGTTACGCGGGGACCTCCTTCGCCACGCCCGACCAGCTGGGCCGCCTCCGCTACGGGTCCGATCTCATGAATGTCTCGGCCGACCGGACGGTGGAGCACGGCCTGGCCAGCGTGGGCTGGGACGACGAGGGCGTGCGGGGCCAGGCCTGGGACCTGGTCCGGGATGGGACCCTGGTGGGCTACCAGCTCGACCGGCGGATGGCCCGCCTGGTCGGCCTGGGCCGGTCCAACGGATGCGCCTTTGCCGACTCGGCCCGCCATGTCCCCCTCCAGCGGATGGCCAACGTCTCGCTGGCCTACGGCGGGGACGGGGCTACCACCGAGGACCTGGTCTCCGGGGTGGACCGCGGCATCTACGTGGTCGGCGACAAGAGCTGGTCCATCGACATGCAGCGGTACAACTTCCAGTTCACCGGCCAGCGCTTCTACGCCATCCGCGCCGGTCGGTTGGCCGGCCAGCTCCGCGACGTCGCCTACCAGTCAACCACCACCGACTTCTGGGGGAGCCTGGCCCGGCTGGGCGGGCCGCGGACATGGGTGCTGGGCGGGGCCTTCAACTGTGGCAAGGCCCAGCCGGGCCAGGTGGCAGCGGTCAGCCATGGCTGCCCCTCCGCCCTGTTCACCAACGTGACGGTCCTCAACACCCTCGAGGAGGGCGGCCGGTGAGCAGGGGTGGCCCGGCAGTGGCGGCGCCGGCGCAGCTGATCGACGCAGCCCTGCACGGTCTGGGCCCGGATGGCGGGGTGGTCATCGTCGAGCAGACGTCGGCGGTCAACCTCAGGTTTGCCAACACCACCCTCACCACCAATGGCTCCGAGCTCTCCCGGTCCCTGACCGTGGCGGCGGTGGACGGCGAGTCGCTGGGCGTGGTGTCGTCCAGCGCGGTGGGCGACGGCCAAGGGGCGGCCCAGCTGGCGGCGACGGCCAGGGCGGCGGCGGCCGGGAACCCGAGGGCGGAGGACGCCGGCCCCCTGGTGGCCGAGGGCGCCGATCCCGACTTCGATGAGCCCCCCGAGCGGACTGGCGTGGCCGCCCTGGGTGGCCTGGTGGACGGCTTGGGGGCGGCCTTCGACGCGGCACGCTCCGCCGGCTACCAGCTGTACGGCTTCGCCCGCCAGGAGCTGCGCACCATCCATGCCGCCACCTCGGCCGGGGCTCGGCGCCGCCACGTCCAGCCCACCGGCTCGCTGGACCTGACCGCCCGCAGCCGTGACGGGGCCGTCTCGGCTTGGGCCGGCCAGGGCGCCCCGCACCTCGCCGGCGTCGACGTGGCTGGGGTCGCCGGCCAGGCGGCCCGCCGGCTGGGTTGGACCCTTCGCCGCCTCGATCAGCCAGCCGGGCGCTACGAGACGCTGCTGCCGCCGGCGGCGGCGGCCGACCTGATGGCCTACCTCTACTGGTCGATGTCGGGCCGCGCCGCGGTCGAGGGCCGTACTGCCCTGTCCAGGCCGGGCGGCCGTACCAGGTTGGGGGAGCAGGTCGCCGAGCTGCCGGTGACCCTGCGCAGCCATCCCGGTGAGGCTCCGATCGGCTGCATGCCGTTCGTCGCCACCTCGTCGTCAAGCGAGTACGCCAGCGTCTTCGACAACTGCCTTCCCGTGGGGCCGACCGACTGGGTGAGGGACGGCGTCCTGACGTCGCTCATCACCACCCGGCACACGGCCAGGCTTACCGACCTGGCCCTGAGCCCGCCGGTCGACAACCTGGTGCTGGAGGTGGGCGGCGCCCAGGCGGACCTGGAGTCGATGATCGCCTCCACCGGACGAGGTCTGCTCCTGACCTGCCTGTGGTACATCCGCCAGGTGGACCCGCAGACCCTGCTGCTCACCGGCCTCACCCGGGACGGCGTGTTCCTGGTGGAAGGGGGCGAGGTGGTGGGAGCGGTGAACAACTTCCGGTTCAACGAGAGCCCGCTCGACCTCCTTGGCCGTATAGCCCAGGCCGGGACGACCTCTCCGACCCTCCCGCGGGAGTTCCAGCAGGAGCTCCCGCGCATGGCGATGCCGCCCCTGCGCATTGACGGGTTCAACATGAGCTCGGTGAGCCGGGCCAGCTGAGCCGGCAAGGATGCGCAAGACCGCACCGGATCAGGGCGCCGAACGAGTCGGACCGCGCCGGGTTGCTAGGACGCGGGGGCGGCGGCCAGCCCATGGGGAAGCCGAGCCCGTGCCCGGCGCACTCCCCGCCGCTCCCGCTCGCTCATGCCGCCCCACACGCCGAACCTCTCCCCGTTGTCGATGGCATAGTCCAGGCACTCCTGGCGCACCACGCAACCCCGGCACACCTCCTTGGCCTCCCGGGTCGACGATCCTCGCTCCGGGTAGAACAGCTCGGGGTCGACCCCCATGCAGTTGGCCCGGATCTGCCAGCTGCGGTCCAGCTCGCCCCGGAACAGCTCGGCCAGTGCCTCCATGTGGCGACCTCTCTCGTGGCCCAAGGTTCAAGTAGTCTACAGGCGTGTAACTACACTCCTGTCATCATCCTCCTCCCCGGCACGAGATGCAAGCGCGGTCCTTCGCCCTCCAAGCCGGCCCGCTCCACGGCGGGCCAGGGGATGGCCGGCGGCGGGGCGGGCCCTACCCGCCGGCCCGCCCGGGGCGGGCCCTGGACCGCTTGGCCTCGATGAAGTCGACCAGGACGTAGTCACCCAGCGTCTCGGGGGTGGTGAAGAAGGCCCGGCCCCGGTTGAGGCGGGTCAGTCTCTCCACGAAGTCGCGCAGGTAGCTGGTGGCGTCGAGCATGAAGGTGTTGATCCGGATTCCCTCCCGAGTCGCCCTGACCACCTCGGTGAGGGTGGCATCCACCGTCTGGCGCACGGGAGGGTAATTGAAGAAGACCTCGCCGTCGGGCATGACATGGGCGGTGGGCTCACCGTCGGTGATCATGATGATCTGCTTGGTGCCCGACTGGCGGGCCAGCAGGCGGCGGCTGAGCAGGAGGGCGTGGTGCATGTTGGTCCCGTAGACGAAGTCCCAGGAGACCTCGGGCAGCTGGTGGGGCTTTAGCTCCCTGGCCACCTCGCTGAACCCGACGATCCCCAGGTAGTCCCGGGGAAACTGGCTGGAGATGAGGGCCTGCAGGGCCATGGCCACCTTCTTGGCGGCCAGGAAGTTGTCCCTCATGGGCATCGACAGCGACAGGTCGATCGCCAGGACGGTCGAGGAGCGGGTGAGGCTCTCCGACCGCTCGACCTCGAAGTCGGCCGGTGTGAGGCTCACCGGGGTACCCCCACCGGCGCGCTGCAGGGCGTTGCGCAGGGTGCGCTCGATGTTGAGGTCGAACGGGTCACCCAGCTCGTAGGGCTTGGTGGTATGGGCCCGCTCCACCCCGGCCCCCTCCCGGTCCATGGGGTGGCTCCCCAGGCGATCCTTGGCCAGCTTCGAGAACAGCTCGGACAGTGCGTTGCGCCCGATCCTGCGCAGCCCGGCCGGGGTCAGCTCCAGGCGTCCCTCCCGCTGGGCAACCAGGCCGGCCTCCTCCAGGAGCCGGGCCAGCTCGGCCAGGCGCTCGAGTGATCGAGCCCCCTCCTCGCCGACCAGCTCCCGCGCCGCCTCCAGGTCCACGTCGGCCAGGGCGCCGGGGCTGGACGTCGATCGCAGGAGGTTCTCCAGTTGGTCCAGGTCGCCCAGGCGGCCCATGAGACCCGTCGCCTCGGGCAGCGACAGGGGGTCCAGGCCGCTGAACGAGTAGCGCTGGTCCCACCCGGCCCCGGGGAACGCCGCCTGCAGGTTGGCGGCCAGGCGGTCGACCTGCCAGGCCAGGTCCAGGTCCTCGAGAAGCTGGCTGGCCAGGCCCTGGAGCTGAGCCCGCTGGGCGGGGGTCATCGAGTTGAGCATCGCCGCCATGGCTGCCATCTGGCGGGCCATCTGCTCGAGCAGCTCGTCCAGGCTGCCCGGGCGGCCCGGGAACAGGTCGCCAAAGCGGGCCATGAAGTCGGCGAACGACTGGTCCACCGGCTCCCCGGCCTCCCGCTGCTCGATCATCCGGTTGAGCGCGTCGAGCATCTCCCTGGTCCGCTCCAGCTGCTCGGCAGTGGTGGCCTGCATGGCCCCGGCCATCTGGTCGAAGTAGCTCTGCATCAGCTGCTGGCGCAGCTTGTCCAGCAGCTGGTCGAAGCGTTCCCTCGCCTCCGAGGAGGTGAACTCGTAGCCCTGCAGGGAGGACACCTGGCCGGCCAGGTCAGGGGGCACCATGTCCAGCTGGTGGCGCCGCTCGGCCACCACCTCCTCGGTGATCTCCCGGCGCCGCTCGTCACCCGATGCCCTGGCCTCCTCGGCCAAGCGGTCCAAGCCGGCTCGCTCCAGGTCCATGACCGCCCGAAGCTCGGCCGCGATGTCCTGGTAGACGCCGCCCAGGTCGTAGCGATCCAGCTCCTCCTGGCGGCGATGGGCCAGACGCTCCAGCAGCTCTCGCAGCCCCTGGACGTGCTGGCCGTTCCGATCCTCGAAGCCGGACTGCACCAGCCGGCGAAGGGCGGCGTTCAGGTCACCGTGGTAGAGCAGGTCGTCGGTGACCTCGGCCAGGACGTCGTCGGCGCCCAGCTCGAAGCCGACCTGGGTACCGTCCCAGCGGGAGTAGCGGTAGCGGCGCGCCAAGGTGGTCTCAGCCTCGGCCCTCGGCCATCAGCCTCGGCCCCGGTAGGTGGACCGGGTGCCGACGGCTTCCTTGTTGAGCCGCTTGCAGAGGTGCAGCCCTTCCAGCACCAGCTCCAGGGCACTGGCGACCGCGGCCGGCGTCTCGCTGGCGGCGGTCTCCTTGCTGGCCAGCTTGAGCACCGTGCGCTCGAGGGCGGGCATCCGGCTCAGGGCCTGCACGTAGTGCGAGGACGCCACGTCGTCGCCGGTATGGACCACCGTCCCCTCGTCGAAGCCCAGCACCACGTCGGAGAGGGTCTCGGCCGGGCAGCGATCCCGGAACACGCCCAGGGTGGCCGTCCTGAGCAGCTTGTCCACCACCTCGGCGTCCCTGGCGCCCTCCAGGGACTCCACCTCGACCTTCCCGGCAGTGGAGGCGGCCAGGGCGGCCAGGTCACTGACTCGGGGGACGACGTCGGCCTCTCCCAGGCGAAGGGCGCGGCGAGCGGCACTGGCCACCAGCGTCTCGTAGTTGGCGATGCTGAGCCGGACCGATACCCCCGACCGTTGGTTGACGCTGGTGCTGACCCGGGCCAGCTGGGAGATCTCGGCCACGATCTGGGCCATGAAGGCCGGCACCTGGACTCGCAGCCCCAGGGCATCCAGGGGTCGGGCCTCCTGGTGGACCACGGCCAGCTCGCTGGCCGGGTCGAGGGGATAGTGGGTCCGGATCTGGGAGCCGAACCGGTCCTTGAGCGGGGTGATGATGCGTCCCCGGTTGGTGTAGTCCTCAGGGTTGGCCGACGCCACCAGCATGACGTCGAGCGGCAGGCGCAGCTTGTACCCCCGTACCTGGACGTCGCGCTCCTCCAGCACGTTGAGCAGGCCGACCTGGATCCGCTCGGCCAGGTCGGGCAGCTCGTTGATGGCAAAGACGCCCCGGTTGCTCCGGGGCACCAGTCCGAAGTGCAGGGTTGCCTCGTCGGCCAGGTACCGGCCCTCGGCCACCTTGATCGGGTCGACCTCGCCGATCAGGTCGGCTATGGAGGTGTCCGGGGTGGCCAGCTTCTCCCCGAGGCGATGGTCCCGGTGCACCCACTCGATCGGAGCGTCGTTGCCCCGCTCGGCCACCAGGTCACGCCCGTGGCGTGAGACAGGGCGGTAGGGGTCGTCATTGATCTCCGAGCCGGCCACCACCGGCAACCATTCGTCGAGCAGCCCGGTGAGCGAGCGGATGAGCCTGGTCTTGGCCTGGCCCCGCTCGCCGAGGAAGATCACGTCGTGTCCCGCCAGCAGGGCGGTCTCCAGCTGGGGCAGCACCGTGTCCTCGAACCCGATGATCCCCTCGACGATGGGCCGCCCAGAGGCGATGCGGGCCACGGTGTTGGCCCTGACCTCCTCCTTGACCGGGACGGACACCCATCCCGACTCGCGTAGCTGGCCGAGGGTTGCCGGTCGGGAGCTCATGGCATCGAGCCTACGCTCACCACCGACCGACACCGCCGCCAGGAAGGAGGAGAGGCAATGGGCGCAGCCGAGGGGGAGCGGGTGCTCCTGGCCCGGAGGGAGACCTCGATGGTCCCCTACAAGTGGACGGGCGCCGAGCCCCAGGGTCTGGACGACGTGGAGACCGCCGAGCAGCTGGGGGCCATCTGGGAAGGCGACGAGCTGGTGACCTACGACCTGACGGGCCTCAGCCAGCTCTTCGAGTACTACCAGGACAACGAGTACCTTCCTGACAACGACTGACGCCTTCCCGACCGCCCCTGGAACTGGGCCTGCGGGCCCCGAGGCGCCCACCCGCCGAGCTGGCCGGTGGTGGTTGGCACCGGCGGCAACGGTGGCTGTCCTGACCGCCTTCGTGGCCTACAGCACCTGGGCGACCCTGGTCAACCGGGACTACTACGCCGATCCCTACCTGTCGCCCTTCTACTCGCCCTGCATCACCAGCCGCTGTGGCACGGCGGCCGCCACCTGGCACCTGGTCTCCTGGTGGCCCTTCTCGCCGGCCATCCTGATCGTGGTCTTCCCACTGGCCTTCCGGCTCACCTGCTACTACTACCGCAAGGCCTACTATCGCTCCTTCTGGCTCTCGCCGCCCGCCTGCGCGGTGCCCGACCGGCACGCCCGCTACACCGGCGAGAGCCGCTTTCCGCTCATCTTGCAAAATGCCCACCGCTACTTCTTCTATCTGGCCGTGCCCCTGCCTATCATCCTGGGCTGGGAGGCGTTCAAGGCCTTTCGCTTCCCCGGCGGCTGGGGCATCGGCCTGGGAAGTGCCATCCTGGTGGTCAATGCCGTCCTGCTGGGCTTGTACACCGCGTCGTGCCACTCCTGCCGGCACCTCTGCGGCGGCAACCTGCGGGCGCTGTCGAGGGGACCGGTGCGCTACTGGCTGTGGCGCCGGGTGACGGCTCTCAACCTCCGCCACATGCAGCTGGCCTGGGTCAGCCTGGTCTTCGTGGCCGTGGCCGACCTGTACGTGCGCCTGGTGGCGTCCGGGGCCTTCGCCGATCCGCACCTCCTGTTCTGATGCCCCCATCTTGATGCCGGAGCAGGAGACCCACTGCCTGGACGTGCTGGTGGTGGGGGCTGGCGGAGCTGGCCTGAGGGCCGCCATCGAGGCTCGCACCGAGGGGGCCCGGACCGGGATCGTCTGCAAGTCCCTGCTGGGCAAGGCCCACACGGTGATGGCGGAGGGGGGGATCGCCGCCTCCATGGGCAACGTGTACCCGCAGGACAGCTGGCAGGTGCACTTCCGGGACACCATGCGGGGGGGCAAGCTGGTGAACCACTGGCGCATGGCCCAGATCCACGCCCAGGAGGCCCCCGCCCGGGTCCAGGAGCTGGAGGAGTGGGGCGCCCTCTTCGACCGCACGGCGGACGGACGGATCCTCCAGCGCGACTTCGGCGGGCACCGCTACGCCCGCCTGGCCCACGTCGGGGACCGCACCGGCCTGGAGATGATCCGGACCCTCCAGCACCGGGCCGTCGCCCTTGACATCGAGGTGTTCATGGAGTGCACCGTCCTGGCCCTGCTGCTCGACGGCGGCCACGTCGCCGGGGCGGTGGGCTACTGGCGGGACTCCGGCCGGTTCGTGACCTTCCGGGCCAAGGCAGTGGTCCTGGCCACCGGGGGCATCGGCCGGGCCTACCGGGTCACCTCCAACTCCTGGGAGTACTCGGGGGACGGCCACGCCCTGGCCCTGTGGGCGGGGGCCGAGCTGATCGACATGGAGTTCGTCCAGTTCCACCCGACGGCCATGGTCTGGCCGCCCTCGGTCCGGGGGATCCTGGTGACCGAGGGGGTGCGGGGAGACGGAGGGGTCCTGCTCAACCGGGAGGGGCGCCGGTTCATGTTCGACTACATCCCCCCGGCCCTGGCCGCCGAGACCGCCGATACCGAGGAGGAGGCCGATCGGTGGTACCTCGACCGGGCCGGCGCCCGGCGGACCCCCGACCTGCTGCCCCGCGACGAGGTGGCCCGGGCCATCAACAGCGAGATCAAGGCGGGCCGGGGCAGCCCTCACGGCGGGGTCTTCCTCGACATCGCCTCCCGCCACGACGCTGCCTACATCCGTCGCCGCCTGCCCTCCATGTACCAGCAGTTCAAGGAGCTGGCCGACGTCGACATCACCGCCGGGCCCATGGAGGTGGGCCCCACCTGCCATTACGTCATGGGTGGGGTCCGGGTGGACCCCGACACGGCAGCCACGACCGTGCCGGGCCTGTACGCCGCGGGCGAGGTCGCCGGCGGGATGCACGGGGCCAACCGCCTGGGCGGCAACTCCCTGGGCGACCTGTTGGTGTTCGGGCGCCGGGCCGGACTGGCCGCCGCCGCCCACGCTGCGGGCCTGGCCACGCTGCCGGCCCTGGACCAGGCTCAGGTGGGCGCCGCCACTGGCGCCGCCCTGGCCCCGTTCGAGCGAGCAGGGGGGGAGACGCCCTACGGCATCCATCGCCACCTCCAGGAGACCATGCAGGCCCTGGTAGGGATCGTTCGTACCCGGGAGGAGCTCTGCCGGGCCCTGGAGGAGATCGCCGCCCTGAGCCAGCGAGCTGCCAAGGTGGCAGTGGCCGGCAACCGCCGGTACAACCCGGGTTGGCACCTGGCCCTGGACCTGGGCCCGCTCCTTGTCGTGTCGCAATGTGTGGCCACCGCCGCCCTGGAGCGGCGGGAGAGCCGGGGCGGCCATACCCGAGACGACTACCCGCTGGCCGATCCCGACTGGGGGAGGGTCAATCTGGTGGTCCGACGCCACGAGGGAGGTCTGTGGCTCCGCTCGGAGCCGTTGCCCGAGGTCCCCTCCGAGCTGAGACAGCTGCTGGAGGAGAGCCGGTGACCCACGACGAGCAGGGCGCGCCGGGCACCATTGCCCCTGCGGAGCAGTGCGTCACCATGCGCTTGTGGCGGGGTGATCCCGGCGGTGGGCGGCTCCTCGACTACCGGGTCTCCACCGGGGAGGGGGAGGTGGTCCTCGACGTCATCCACCGTGTCCAGGCCGACCTGGCCCCCGACCTGGCCGTGCGGTGGAACTGCAAGGCCGGCAAGTGCGGATCGTGCAGCGCCGAGGTGAACGGTAGGCCACGCCTGCTGTGCATGACCAGGATGAGCCTGTTCCCCCCTGGCTCGGCCATCACCGTCACTCCCCTGCGGACCTTCCCGATCATCAAGGACCTGGTGACCGACGTCTCGTTCAACTTCGAGATGGCGCGGCGGGTGCCGCCGCTGGCCCCCAGGCCGAGGGAGGCGGACGGGACCTACCGGATGTACCAGGCCGACATCGTGCGGGGCCAGGAGTTCCACCGGTGCATCGAGTGCTTCCTCTGCCAGGATGTGTGCCACGTGCTGCGGGACCATCAGGACCACAAGGCAGACTTCGCCGGCCCCCGGCTGTTCATCCGCTATGCCGACCTGGAGATGCACCCGCTCGACGCCGCAGACCGCCGCCCGCTGCTGGCGGAGCAGATGGGCCTGTCACTGTGCAACATCACCAAGTGCTGCACCGAGGTGTGCCCGGAGGGCATCAGGATCACCGACAACGCCATCATCCCCCTGAAGGAGCGGGTGGTGGACGCCTACTTCGACCCGGTCGCCTGGCTGGGACGAAAGGTCCTCCGCCGGCGCGGCCCCCGTGCCCCCTCCCGGGAGGATGCGGGCCCCGGCGGGCGGCCGCCGGTCGGTGGACCGGGGCCTGCCCCGTGAGATCGGCCCATCGTCGGGTGGTGCCGCTCTGGCTCCACCAGGTCGCCGAGTACGTCGTCGGGCTGGCGCTGGCCGAGATGGCGCTGCACGTGAGGGGCCAGATGGAGACAGCTCTGCTGGCCGGCGCCGGCGCCATGGTCGCCGTCGGGCTTCTCACTGACGGCCCGATCGGGGCCCTTCGCCTGCTCGGCCCCCGGGCTCACCAGGTCGCCGACGTGGGCCTGGCCGTGGGGCTGGCGGCCTCGCCCCTGGCCGTCCCCGGCCACCTCGACCCGTTGGCCATCGTCACGGCCGAGGCGGTCGCCGGGCTGTACCTGCGCATGGCCACCCTCACCCGGTACCCAGCCCGGCATCGGCCTCCCGCCGGCGCCCAGACGGCCACCGGGTCCCCCCTTGCCCAGACCCTCGGCTTCCTGGCCGGTCGGGCCCGGCGGGAAGGGCTGCGCCAGGCACCCCGGGCCGAGCGGGCAGTGGCCGCTGGCGCACGTCGCCTGGGCACCTACCTCGCCAAGCGCGGGCTGCGCTCAGGGGGCGGGGGCGCCGGCGGCGGTGGCTAGGGGATCTGCGGTGGGAACCAGCCCTGGAGGGACTGGGCGAACATCATGTCCCCCGACAGCTTGAGCTTGCCGGCCATGAAGGCCTGCATCCCGTCGAGCTTGCCGGCCGCCAGGCGCAGGAGGTCGGCCAGCGCCAGGGCAATGGTCACCCGCGGCTGATCGGGCGTCCCCCGGCTGGCCGAGGCCGTCTCCTGGCCCACCTTCAGCTGGTAGGTGTGGATGGCATCGGGGGCGCTGATGTCCCACTGGACCACGGCGGGCTCCCCGCCTGCCCGGTCGGCTGGCAGCGAGGCGCTCATGGCCTCGAACACCTGGTCCAGCACCTTTCCGGTCCCGATGTCGGCCAGCAGCTGGTTGACCTCGGCGTCGGAGTGGCCCTCGACGATGTCCTCCAGCCGAGCCCGGCTGAGCTGAGGGTCACCCTCGGCCACGGCAGCTCTCCCTTCGACGGCGGCGACGGGCGCCATGCTAGGCCCGCCGACCGACCGCCCGAGCGAGGGCGTCACGGCCGCCGACCGGCCGACTTCTACTGTGCGGGCCCGACCCGCTACATTCGGCGCCGTGAGCCCGCCGCCCCGGAGCAGGAGTCCTGCCCGCCAGCTGATGGCCTGCCGGCGGGGCCTGGCCCGGGCCGGTGTGCTGGCGTTGGTGGCCCTGGGCCTGGCCGCCTGCCAGCTGCCCACCTTCGGCTCGTTCAACGCGCCCACCACCCAGGGCCAGAAGTCGTTCCACCTCTGGCAGGGCTTCATGATCCCTACCTTGCTGGTCGGGATATTCGTGGAGGGCCTGATCTTCTGGGCGGCCCTGCGCTACCGCAAGAAGAAGAGGGCCGACGAGGGGCTGCCCAAGCAGACCCGGTACAACCTTCCCTGGGAAGCGGTCTACACCATCGTGCCGGTGCTGATCGTGGCCGGGCTCTTCTACTTCACCGTGCTGGCCGAGAACCAGGTGACCAAGGTGGTCCACAACCCGCAGACCCGGGTCACCGTGACCGGGTTCCGCTGGGGCTGGCGCTTCGACTACACCGACCCGTCAGGCAGGGTCCTGGCCTCGGTGGTGCCTCCCACCCTGGGCCATGGCTACCCGCAGATGATGCTGCCCGACCACCAGGTGACCCAGGTGACGCTGGTGTCGCGCGACGTGGTCCACGGCTTCTACATCCCGGCCTTCGACTACAGCGAGTACGCCCAGCCGGGCATCCACAACCGGTTCGACATCACTCCCACCCGTGAGGGAGTGTTCGACGGCAAGTGCGCCCAGTACTGTGGCCTGCGTCACTCCGAGATGCTCTTCACCGTACGCATCATGAGCTCCTCGAACTTCCACAGCTGGCTGTCCAGCCAAGAGGCAAAGGTGCCAACATGACCATCCTGGACGAGCGCGCCCCGGTCGCCCACCATCCTCCCGAGGAGCGCAAGGAGCCCTGGGGCGTCTACAAGTGGCTCACCAGCACCGACCACAAGGTGATCGGCAAGAGCTACCTCATCACCTCGGTCCTGTTCTTCCTCATGGCCGGGATCATGGCCCTGCTGTTCCGGGTCCAGCTGACCTCTCCCGACAACGGGTTCCTCAGCCAGTCGACCTACAACGAGCTGTTCACCATGCACGGCAGCATGATGATGTACCTCTTCGCCGGACCCTTCGCCTTCGGGGGCTTTGCCAACGCCATAGTGCCCATCCAGGTCGGGGCCCCCGACATGGCCTTCCCCCGCCTCAACGCCCTGTCCTACTGGATCTACGCGGCGGGTGGCTTCATCATGCTCTCGGGGTTCATCACCGCCGGGGGAGCGGCGGACTTCGGCTGGGTGGCCTACGCACCGCTGTCCAATGCGGTCAACTCTCCGGGGGCAGGTGCGGACCTGTGGATCATCGCCCTGGTCCTCACCGGCTTCTCGGCCATCTTCACTGGCGTCAACATCATCACCACCGTCTTCTACCTGCGCGCCCCGGGCATGACCATGTTCCGCATCCCGATCTTCACCTGGAACATGGTCGTCACCGGCATCCTCATCCTGATCGCCTTCCCGGTGCTCACCAGCGCCCTGATCATGCTCTTCGCCGACCGCCACCTCGGCACCCACATCTTCGAGGTCTCCGGGGGAGGAGTGCCGGTGCTGTGGCAGCACCTCTTCTGGTTCTTCGGGCATCCGGAGGTCTACATACTGGCCCTGCCCTACTTCGGGATCGTCACCGAGATCCTGCCTGTCTTCTCCCGCAAGCCGGTGTTCGGCTACAAGGGCCTGTTCTTCGCCACCCTGCTCATCGCCGGGCTGTCGACGGGGGTGTGGGCGCATCACATGTTCACCACCGGCGTGGTCCTGCTGCCCTTCTTCAGCGGCATGTCCTTCCTGATCGCGGTGCCCACCGGGATCAAGTACTTCGCCTGGATAGGGACCATGTGGCGGGGCAAGCTCACCTTCCCCACACCCATGCTGTTCGCCGTCGGCTTCCTGGTGGTGTTCCTGGCCGGGGGTCTGAGCGGGGTGCTGCTGGCCTCGCCGCCCATCGACTTCTTCACCCACGACACCTACTTCGTGGTGGCCCACTTCCACCAGGTCCTCTTCGGCACCGCCATCTTCGCCGGCTTCGGCGGCCTGTACTACTGGTTCCCCAAGATCACCGGGCGGATGCTGCGCGACAAGCTGGGCAGGGTGCACTTCTGGCTGTTGTTCTGGGGGTTCTGGGTGCAGACCATCCCCCAGTACATAGTGGGCCTGCAGGGCATGCCCCGGCGGGTCCCCACCTACCCCGCCAACCTGGGCTGGACCTTGTACAACCGGATCTCCACCGCCGGGGCCTTCATGATCGGGCTGTCCTTCGCGTTCTTCCTGGTCAACCTGTGGGTCTCCTGGCGCAAGCCGGTGGCAGCCGGCGACAACCCCTGGGTCTACGGCCAGGCCCTGGAGTGGGCCACCTCCTCGCCCGCCCCCCATCACAACTTCCACTCCATCCCGCCCATACGCTCGGAGCGGCCGACCTGGGACATGAACTTCGGCGAGCCCCCGCCGGGGGCGGACATCGAGGGGCCCACCGGGGTCACCGTCAGATGAGATCCCGTCGCTACCGGCCAGCAGGGCTATGACCTCCCGGGGAGCTCAGCCATGAGGATAGAGGGCTACGTGATGCTGGCGGTGGCCGTCTTCTTCGGCGTCGTCCTGGCCCTCTACTGGTTCACCTCCTACGAGGACGCCGGCGGCCTGATGCTGCTGGCCACCGCCGCCCTCGGGTCCCTGATCGGCGGCTACCTGTACTGGTGGTCCAGGCGGATGAACCCCCGGCCCGAGGACCGTCCCGACGCCGAGCTGGTAGACGGGGCCGGCAACGTGGGCTCCTTCCCGGACACCAGCATCTGGCCCTTCGTGCTCGGCATCGGCCTGGCCGGCGTGGGACTGGGCTGGGTCTTCGGAGCCTGGTTGGCGGTGATGGGCGGGGCCATGGCGCTGACCGCCTTCGTCGGCGTCATCGTCGAGAGCCGCCGGGGCGGGGTCGCCTAGGCGCGGTCGTCTAGGTGGGGGCGTCTGGGCGGGGCCGAGGCGCCCGGACCGGGGCGCCTCGGCGCCCTGGTCGGCCGCCGGTCCCGGTAATGGCGCACCACCATCACCGCGGCGGGCAGGAAGACCCACACCATGGCCGCCGCCACCACCTGGCCCGGATCCAGCCGCAGGGCCGACAGGAGGGCAGGGACCGCGAATATGCCCACCATGACCCAGGCGAGGCCCAGCCGGGAGAGGCGGATGGGAAAGGTCACCCTCTCCGCCCGCCCGCTCCGGCCGGGACGGGGCCGATCGTCTGACGACATCGTCTGGTGATCGTACTTACCCGCCGGCGTGAGCCGGGCGGCTCGGTCGGGCCCCAACCTTGGTGGGCGCTTTGAACCACCGGGCCGCAACGGTACGCTTCTCCGGGTCGGCCGATACCCTCTAATGCCCGTGCCCCCGCGCCGTCAACGCCCAGACCGGCGAGGTCCCCGCCGCCTGGGGCCATCGGTGCCGCGCCGACCACGACCGGTCGGACGGCTGGCTCCACCTCGGTCTTTGAACAGACGACGTCTGGACATGAGCCGTGGACGTCTGGACATGAGCCGCCTCGCCTCCGCCCACCGCCACTCTCGCCGGCCACCCCCCGACGCCCTGGTGCGGCGATGGGCCATGGTGCTCTCGGTGCCAGCCCTGCTGGTGGCGTTGCTCCTGGTGACCAATCGAGGCTCCAGCCCGGCAGCGACCTCCCCCGCCAACACCGCCAGGCCGGCTGGTCGACCGGCCACCACGGCCCCACTGGGCGACACCGCCGCTGGCCTGCCGGGGATGCCGCCGGTGCTCGATCCCGCCAACATCTACTCGGCCGACGGGCCGGGCGACCTGAGCCCGGCGGTCAGGGGCGACCGGCCGCTCGTCTACGTGCCCAATGGCCTGAGCAACACGGTCGACGAGATAGACCCCGCCACCTACCGGGTGGTCCGGCGCTTCCCGGTGGGGGCGCTCCCCCAGCACGTGGTGCCGTCGTGGGACCTCAAGACCCTCTGGGTGACCAACGACAAGGGCAACAGCCTCACCCCGATCGATCCCCGGACCGGGTCTCCGGGCCAGCCGGTGGCGGTCGACGATCCCTACAACATGTACTTCACGCCCGACGGCCGCTACGCCATAGTGGTGGCCGAGGAGCGCAAGCGGCTGGACTTCCGCGACCCTCACACCATGGCCCTGGTTCACTCGCTGCCGGTCCCGTGCTCGGGAGTGGACCACATGGACTTCTCCGCCCACGGCAGGTACCTCCTGGCCAGCTGCGAGTTCGATTCCACCCTGGTCAAGGTGGACGTGGCCAACCAGTCGGTGGTGGGAGCTCTCTCCCTGTCCGGCCCGTCCATGCCTCAGGACGTGAAGCTGTCGCCTGGCGGGAAGATCTTCTACGTGGCCGACATGCGCAAGAACGGCGTGTGGGAGGTGGACGGCGCCACCATGAAGGTGGTCGGTTTCATCCACACCGGCAAGGGCGCCCACGGCCTGTACGTGAGCCGTGACTCCAAGCAGCTGTACGTCTCGGACCGCGACGAGGGGGCGGTCTCGGTGGTCGACCTGGCCAGCCGGCAGGTGACGGCCACCTGGCGTCTGCCGGGCGGCGGGAGCCCGGACATGGGCAACATCTCGGTCGACGGCAAGGTGCTGTGGCTGTCGGGCCGCTACAACTCCGAGGTCTACGCCATCGCCACCACGACCGGGAAGCTGCTGGCCCGCATCCCGGTAGGCGACGGCCCGCACGGGCTGTGCGTCTGGCCCCAGCCGGGCCGCTACTCCCTGGGCCACACCGGCATACTTCGTTGAGCGACCGCCGGGCCCCCAGGGAGCCGGCGCCCCCGCCGGGCCCGTCGCCCGCCAGCACGACGGGCTGGGGGCTGGTGCCCCTCCGGCTGTTCCTGGGCGTCACCTTCGCCTTCGCCGGCGGGCAGAAGCTGGCCGATCCCCGGTTCTTCAGGCCCTCCTACCCAGGCTCGATCCAGGCCCAGCTGCACGCCGCCGCCGCCGGCAGCCCCATCCGACCGCTGCTGGACGTGGTCGCCCACTTCCCGGTGCTGATCGGCGTGGTGCTGGCCCTGGGGCAGCTGGCGGTGGGCGCCGCCACCCTTCTCGGGCTGGCACCCCGGTTGGCCGCCGTCGGGGGAATGGCCATCTCCGCCGCCCTGTTCCTCACCGTCAGCTTCCGCGACAGCCCCTACTACCTGGGATCGGACATCGTGTTCCTGTTCGCCTGGACACCCCTTGCCCTGGTTGGCACCGGCGGTGCCTGGTCGCTCGACGTGCCATGGCGACGCCTCGCCCGGCCCGGCCATGGTCGCCATGCCGACCATGGCCGCGACCCCGCCCTGATCGGGAGGCGGGAGGTCCTCCAGCGGGCCCGGCCCATCGCCTTGATCGGGGCAGTGGCGCTGCTGGCCGGCGGGCTGGCAGAGTGGATCGCCGGCAGGTCCGGCCGGCCACCGGGGGCGAGGACCCGGGCCCCGAGCAGCTCCACCGGCCCCCCCATGGCCGGGGCCGGAGGGCCGGCGACGACTGGACCGGGAGGCCAGGCGACGGCTCCGGGCGCCGGCCGGCCCATCGGGCGCGTCGGGGCGGTGCCGCCCGGGCAGGCCCTGGGCTTCACCGACCCGGCCACCGGCGACCCTGCCTACGTCGTCCAGCCGAGCGCCGGCCGGCTGGTCGCCTTCGACGCCATCTGCCCGCACGCTCGCTGCCGGGTGGGCTACGTCCCGGGTGCCTCCGAGTTCGTGTGCCCCTGCCACGGCTCCCGCTTCGACGGTCGCACCGGGGCGTTGCTGGCTGGGCCGGCGACGGTCGGCCTCACCCCGATCGCGGTGGTCGAGTCCCCCGACGGCACCATCTACGCCGGCGGCCCGCGGCCATGACCATGAGATCCCCCGCCCCGGGAAGACCCGCCATGGCGGCTGGCCTGGCCCTGGCGCTCGCCCTCGCCCTGGTGGCCGGCGCCTGCCGCTCTGGGCCCACCACCGCCGGGCGGCCGGGCAGGACCACGGCGGCCAACGGGGGAGCGCTCAGGGCCGGCCCGCCGGCCTCGTTCCGCGCCACGCTGGCCCCCTGGCAGCTGCCGGCCCCGGTGTCCCGCCCGGTGGTCCTGGCTGACGGGCCCGACCTGGTGGTCCTCGGCGGGCTGACCGCCGGGGACACCTCGTCCTCGGGCATATTCCAGATCGACCCGGCCACCGGAAGGGTCAGCCAGGTGGGCCAGCTGCCCCAGGCCTCCCACGATGCCGGCGGGGCGGCCCTCGGCGGGCGGCTGCTGGTCCTGGGAGGCGGTGCCACCACGGTCCACGACGCGGTGCAGGCCTTCTCTGCGGGTCGCCCCGCCGCCGTGGTGGTCGGCCACCTCCCCCGGCCCCGGGCCGACCTCTCGGTGGCCAGCGCCGGTGGGGTCGCCTACGTGGTGGGGGGCTTCGACGGCGCCACCAACGACCCGGCGGTGCTGGCCACCAGGGACGGGTCGACCTTCCGGACCGTGGCCCGCCTGCCCCACCCGGTGCGCTATGCGGCGGCCGCCGCCCTCGGGCCCTACGTGTGGGTCCTGGGGGGGGTGGGCCCGGGCGGGACGGACACCAGCCCTGCCACCACCTACATCCAGCGGATCGACCCCCGCACCGGCCAGGCGACGGTGGCCGGGACGCTGCCCGTCGCCCTGAGCCACGCCGCCGCCCTGGTGGTGGACGGGACCCTGCTGGTGGTCGGGGGCCTGGTCGGGGGCCATGCCAGCCCGGCCATGTGGCGCCTCGACCCGGCCACGGCGCGGGTGGCGCCGGCCGGCTCGCTCCCCGAGGCGGTCTCCATGCCCGGAGCGGCGGCGGCTGGAGGGGTGGGCTACCTGGTGGGGGGTGAGAGCGCCGTCGCCCTGCGCACGGTCGTCGAGGTCCGACCCGGCTGATCGAGTCAGTGCACGATGACCGAGCGGGCCACCTCGCCCGCCGCCATGGCGGCAAAGGCGCGGTTCACATCCTCCAAGCCGATGGTGCGGGACACCAGCTCCTCCAGCTTGAGCCGGCCGGAGCGGTAGAGCCCGATCAGGCGGGGCACGTCGCGCCGGACGTCCGAGGAGCCGTACCAGCAGCCCCGGATCGTCTTCTCCGACAGGACCACCCCCAAGAACGCCGGCAGGTTGACCATGGCGTCCATGGCCGGCACGCCGACCAGGATGGCCTGGCCCCCCCGCCGGGTCATGGCCAGGGTCTGGTCGATGGTGGCCTGGAGGCCGATGACCTCGAAGACCACGTCGGCCCCCCGCTCGGCGGTCATGGACATCACCGCGCTCACCGGGTCGCCCTCCCTGGCGTTCACGGTGGCGCTGGCCCCGAACTGGGCGGCCAGCCCCAGCTTGGAGTCGTTCACGTCGATGGCGATGACCTCTCTCGCCCCGGCCAGGCAGGCCCCCTGGATGACGTTGAGGCCCACCCCGCCGCAGCCCAGCACGGCCACCGTGTCGCCGTCGGCGATGTCGGCCGTGTTGGTGGCCGCCCCGACGCCGGTCAGCACGGCGCAGCCGATCAGAGCAGCCAGCCGCAGGTCGAGGTCCTCCGGGATCCTCACCACCCCGATGGCCGGGACGACGGTCACCTCGGAGAAGGTGCCGGCTCCGGCCATCTGGTGCAGTGCCCTCCCGCCCGAGCTCATCCGGGTGGTGCCGTCCAGCAGGCCTCCGGTGGCCATCGACGCCCTGGCCACCTCGCAGAGCTGGGGCTGGCCCCTGGAGCACCAGAAGCACTGGCCGCACTGAGCTACCCAGGATACGACCACGTGGTCGCCCGGGGCGAGGTCGCCGGCGTCGGGGCCGACCTGCTCGATCACCCCAGCCCCTTCGTGCCCGAGCACCATGGGGGTGGCCGCCAAGAGGGTGCCGTTTTGCATGGACAGGTCGGAGTGACATACCCCCGAGGCGCAGATACGGACCCTGACCTCGCCGGCCCGGGGGGCCGCCACCGCCACGTCACCTCGGATCTCCAGCGCCCGGCCGACCTGGGTGAGGACCGCTGCCTTGGCCCTCACCACGTCTTCGCCCCTGTCTCTCCCGACCACCGCGCCATTGTCCCACTGGGATCCGCCACCCCCGTCCCACTCGGACGCCACCGCCCCAGCGGGGCGCGGCCGCCGGGGCCCCCGGGTCACCAGGTTGACCAGCCGGCGCCACCGAGGCGAAAGGACACGACGGCGGCGGTCGGGATGCCAGGGCGCTACCGTCGTGGCGATGGCCCAGCGAGTATTGATCACCGGCATCACCGGCCAGGACGGCTCCTACCTGGCCGAGTTCCTCCTCCGGCAGGGCTACGAGGTGGTGGGCATGATCCGCCGTAGCAGCACGGTCAATTTCGAGCGAATAGCCCACATCCAGGATCGCATCACCCTGGTGGCCGGCGACCTGCTCGACGAGGTGTCGATGATCAACCTGCTGCGGGACCAGCGCCCGCAGGAGGTGTACAACCTGGCGGCCCAGTCGTTCGTGCAGACGTCCTGGGGCCAGCCGGTGCTCACTGGCGAGACGACCGCCCTGGGGGTCACCCGGATGCTCGACGCCATCCGCATAGTGGACCCGGAGATCCGCTTCTACCAGGCCAGCTCCAGCGAGATGTTCGGCAAGGTCCAAGAGGTCCCCCAGCGGGAGGGCACCTCGTTCTATCCCCGCAGCCCCTATGGGGTGGCCAAGGTCTATGGCCACTGGATCACCGTCAACTACCGGGAGAGCTACGGCCTGCACGCCTCCTCGGGGATCCTGTTCAACCACGAGAGCCCCCGGCGAGGCCTCGAGTTCGTCACCCGCAAGATCACCTATGGAGCTGCCCGGATCAGAGCCGGCCTGGAGAAGGTCCTGGCGCTCGGAAACCTCGACGCCCAGCGAGACTGGGGCTACGCCCCCGACTATGTCCGAGCCATGTGGCTGATGCTGGGCCAGGACCAGCCGGGCGACTACGTGGTGGCCACCGGTGAGACCCATTCGGTTCGCGACCTCTGCCAGCTGGCCTTCGCCCACGCCGGGCTGGATTACCGCGACCATGTGGTGGTGGACGAGCGCTTCAGGCGGCCGGCCGAGGTCGACCTGCTGGTCGGTGATGCCTCGAAGGCGGCGGCGGTGCTCGGATGGCAGCGCGAGGTCGACTTCGCCGGGCTGGTGGCCGCCATGGTGGAGTCCGACATCAAGCTGGTCGAGCACCAGCAGCGATAGGCGACGGCCAGCCTCTGAGTCACCTGGCTCGTCGACTGGTCGTCCTGGTGGTGGTGGTGGCCACCGTGCTGGCCGGAGCGGCCGCCGGGTTCGGCTGGTGGTTCTCGGGCCAGGTGCTCGACCTGCGCAACGGATCGATGGCCGTCGGCCGCACCGGTGCGGCCAGCCTGCCCGAGCCGCCACCGGACGTGACCCGGGAGGCGGTCCCTGACCCCCTGGGGGCGATGCCTGCCTGGCTGGCGGGTGGGCGGCGGGCCACCTGGGTGCTGTTCGTGCACGGCTACGGCGCCACTCTGGCGGACGGCGAGTACCTCCTGCCCATGCTGCGCCAGCTGGGGTTCCCAGCCCTGCTGGTGAGCTACCGGGGCGACCCTGGGGCGCCACCGGAGAGCCCGCCCGGACACACCCACCTGGGCCAGACGGAGTGGCACGACGTGGCCGCCGCCGTGGCCTATGCCCGCCGGCGGGGGGCTCGACGAGTAGCCCTGGTGGGCTCGTCCATGGGGGCGGAGATGGTCCTCCAGGACGTCCGGCACTCGCCGGCGGGGTCGGTCTGCGGTGTCGTGCTGGACTCACCGGTGCTGGACTGGGGCGGCGTCTTCACCAACGGGGCCCGTCGCCGGGGAGTGCCCGGCCCGCTGGCCTGGATGATCAGCGACCTCGGGGAGGAGGCTATCCACCTGCGGGCCGGGGTGGACTTCTCGGAGCTGGACCAGGTGGCCCATGCCGGCGGCCTGCACGTGCCCATCTTGTTGTTCCAGGCGGGCGCCGACACCGCAGTCCCGCTGTCGGTGGCCGCCGACTTCGCCCGCGCCCTGCCGCGCCTGGTCACCTACCGACCGGTGCCGGGAGCGGGCCACGGCGGCGAGTACCAGGCCGATCCGATGGCCTACTACCAGGCTCTGGCGCGGTTCCTGGCCCGCACCTGCCCCGGCTGAGCACCACTGCCTGCCGGTCCCTCAGCGGGCCGGCGAACCAGGCCCTGGCGGGCTCAGATGCGTCTCCCCCAGGCGCCGAGACGCCGGGCTCGGCCCCCTCCTCGACCCTGGAAGGCGTAGACCAGGAGGGCAGCACCGAGGACCGACAGGACGATCCCGGCGGTGTACCCGGGGCCGAAGATCAAGCGCCCGATGAGCGTGCCGACGAGGGACCCGCCCAGACCCACCAGGGCGGTGGCGAGGATGCCCATAGGATTGGGGCCCGGGACGAGCAGTCGACCGAGGGCCCCCACGATGAGGCCGGTCACCAGCCACACGATGATGAGTGCGATCATGCTCGCCAGTGTGACCGGTGGAGGCCGTCCGTACAAGGGGGTATCAGTACTGGGCCGGGAGGAGGGGGCTCA
Organism: Acidimicrobiales bacterium; assembly: GCA_039583615.1. Lineage (GTDB taxonomy): Bacteria > Actinomycetota > Acidimicrobiia > Acidimicrobiales > QHCF01 > QHCF01. Next base: position 8,104 of record JAVKSQ010000008.1, on the reverse strand, counting down.
GTGCGGTGAAGAAGAAGAAGAGCACGGCGAGGAACGGCAGGGCACCGACTGTGTAGGCCACGGCCCGGCGCCAGCGGGTGTAGCGGCTCCTGGCCACCAGCCACACCAACAGGGCCACCAGGACCAGCCCGATGCCCCAGGCCACCACCGCCAGCAGCGGGACCTGCCGTCCGGACAGGCTGAGCGACGGGGGGGCCCGGCGGGTAGCTGGCGCCCCCTGGGCCGTGGCGGGGGCCGGCCGGCTCACCAGGTCGGCTACCACCACCAGGCGCTGGGCGGCACTGAAACGGGGGTTGCAGGTCGTCAGGGTGAGCTGGGCCCCGGGGGTGGGATCGAGCACCGAGACGTCGGAGGGGTTGACGATCGTGGTCTTGGCCACGTCGTACTCGAAGGCGCCCTGGGAGGTGTTGACATAGATGGGGTCTCCCTGGGTCAGCTCGTCGAGCCGGTAGAAGGGCGCCCCGTAGGTGGTGCGATGGCCGGCCACCGCGGCGTTGCCGGGCTGGCCGAGCATGGAGGTGCTCGGGTAGTGGCCTGGTGCCTGGCGCAGGTCGTCGGTGCCGACCCCTTGGATCACCACCTTGTCCAGACCGATCTTGGGGATGTGCATGGTGGCCACCGGAGTGCCCTCGGCAGGCGGCGGGCCGGGCAGGGGGGGCGCCGGTGGGCTGGCCGCGGGCAAGGTGCTGGCGGGGGCGGGGACCGTGGTGGCAGGTTGCGCATGGAGCTGGCGGCTGAACGCCTGGCGCAGGGCGGTCTGGCTGTGGGCTTCGGCAACGTTGGTCCCCGCCAGCTGGTAGGCGACGAAGAGCAACAGGAGGACGCCGGCGCCGACGAGGGTCCGCCCCACGCCGCCCACCACCCGCCTCCCCAGGCTGACGGGCCTCCGGCGCCCTTTGACCGGCGGTCGCCGCCGGCGGTGCCGACCCCGACGCTTCGCCTGCTCGGTCTCCGCCTGCTCGGTCTCCGCCTGCTGGGTCTCCGCCTGCTCGGTCTCCGCCTGCTCGGTCTCCGCCTGCTGGGTCTCCGCCTGCTGGGTCTCCGCCTGCTCGGTCTCCGCCTGCTGGGTCTCCGCCTGCTGGGTCTCCGCCTGCTGGGTCTCCGCCTGCTCGGTCTGCGCCTGCTCGGTCTCCGCCTGCTGGGTCTCCGCCTGCTGGGTCTCCGCCTGCTTGGTCTCCGCCTGCTTGGAATTCTGGTCCTCCGGCCTCCTAGCATGGCCGGCGAACGAAATGGCCCCTGCCATCCACTTCCGTGCTGCCGTCGCCCTGGCCGGGCGCTTCCCGGTGCTCTCGGGCGTCGACCTGGAGGTCTCGTCCGGTGAGGTGGTGCTGGTCGAGGGCTCCAACGGGGCCGGCAAGACCAGCTTGCTACGCGCTTGTGCCGGGCTGCTGGCCGTGGTGGATGGCGAGGCCGAGGTGCTCGGCCACAATCTCCGAAACGACCGTCGGTCGATTCGGGGCAGCGTCGGCATGCTGGGTCACGCTACCTTCCTCTACGACGACCTGAGCGTCATCGAGAACCTGACCTTCGCCCTGAGGGCTGCCCGCGTGCCGGTCGGTGCTGTGGCACCCGTCCTTGACCGACTGGGTCTGGCCGGCCGGCTGGCTTCAACCAGGGTGGGTTCCCTCTCCTCGGGCCAGCGGCGGCGGGTGGCCTTGTCGGTGCTCGCCGCCCGCGCTCCCGCTCTATGGTTGCTCGACGAGCCCCATGCCGGCCTCGACCAGTCCGGACGAGATGTCCTCGACCAGATGGTGGCGGAGGCGGCTGCGGCCGGCGCCGCGGTGGTAGTGGCCTCTCACGAGCCGGCTCGGGCCAGTGTCCTGGCCCACCGGAGGGTGAGCATGGCCGGCGGGCGGGTCTTGGACCAGGCCCCGCCGGGCGGACGAGCCCTGGCGGACGGCGGATGGCCGGCGCTCGGCCATCTTGTCCGGGAGCGGGTCAGTGTCTCGGGCTCACCTCCCGGGCGGTCCCATGTGGCGTGACGCCCTGCTGGTGGCGGGCAAGGACCTGAGGGTCGAAGCCCGTTCACGGGTGGCTGTCAACCAGGTGGTGCCCTTCGCCGTGCTCGTCCTGGTGCTCTTCGCCTTTGCCCTCGGCCCCGACAGGCGGGTGCTGTCGCAGGCGACGGCCGGCCTGTTATGGGTGGCTGTCCTGTTCTCGGCGGTACTGGCGGTCCAGCGCAGCTTCGCCCTGGAGGCAGCCGACTCAGCCAGGGACGGCCTGCGCCTCTCGGGGCTCGATCCAGCCGGCATCTTCCTCGGCAAGGCAGGAGCGGTGGCTGCCCAGCTGCTCGTCCTGGAGCTGATCCTGGCCGGGGCCACCGTGGTCCTCTACGACGCCCGCTTGCATGGTGCCCTGCTCCTGGTGGCCACCTCCCTGGCTGCCACCGCCGGCCTGGCCGCGGCCGGCACCGTCTACGCCGCACTGGCGGCCGGTCTGCGGGTACGCGAGACGCTGCTGCCGCTGCTGCTGATGCCGGTCGTGGCCCCCGTCCTGCTGGCTGCCACCAAGGCCTGGCAGGCCGGGCTGGCCGGTGTGCCCTCTGACGGCGAGCGCTGGCTGGAGATGCTGTGCGTGTTCGCCGTGATCTATGTCACCTTGGGCCTGGTCACCTTCGGCGCCCTGTTGGAGGAGTCATGACCACCGCCGCCGTCACCGGGCGAGCCGTGCCCGGCCGGAGCTCGACCGGGCAACCGGCGAGTGGTGATCCGTCACCTGGTACGGCGGCGGCCAGGCGCCGACCTGGCTCGTCCGGCGGCCGGACCTGGCGGTCCTGGGCGACCATGGCCCTGGGAGTGGCGGCTGGCGCCTGCCTTGCTGCCACGGCCGGGCTGGGCCTGTGGCTCACCCCGCCCGACGTGTTCCAGGGTGACCTGGTACGCCTCATATACATCCATCCTCCGGTCGCCTGGGTGGCCTACCTGGCCTTCGGGGTCACCACCCTGGCCAGCCTGGCCTACCTATGGCCCCGCACCAGGAGCCTTCACTGGGACCACCTGGCCGGGGCGTCGGCCGAGATCGGGGTTGTCTTCTCCCTCCTTACCCTGGCCACGGGCTCGATCTGGGGTCGGCCGACCTGGGGGGTGTGGTGGACATGGGACGCCCGGCTCACCACCACTGCGATCCTGGCGGTGCTGTACCTGGGCTACCTGGCGTTGCGCCGAGTGCCATCCGATCCCGGCACCGGGGCCCGCCGCTCGGCGGTGGCCGGCCTGCTGGCCTTTGCCGATGTACCCATCAGCTACCTGTCCGTGTACTGGTGGAACACCCTTCACCAGACCGGCACTGTGCTCAATCCCCAGGGCCAGACCCACATTCACGGGTCGATGGCCTGGACCCTGCTCCTGGGCTTCTGCGCCTTCACCTTGCTCTACGCCTGGCTCCTCGTCCATCGCTATCGGGTCGAAGCCGCCGGGGCGGCGGCTGGCGACCGGAGCCTGGAGCTGGCCCTGGCGGAGCGGCGGGCCGAGGCACCCGGCCCGCCAGCCGCCCCCGCCGAGGCCGTCACCTCGTGAGCGATCCAGCGGAGGCGCGGGTGGCGGCCCGACGATGAGCGGCTACGTGGAGGCTGGTTACAGCGTGGTCGCCGTCATCCTCGCCGTCTATTCCCTGCGAGTGGCCCTTCGCAGCCGGGCCCTGCGCTCAGAGCCGCCCTCCGCCCAGTCCCGGGATCTGGAAGCCCAACCGGCCCCGCCCCACGAGGCACGCTCTTGATCGACCAGCCGATCGACCTGGCCGGTGGGCCAGCCTCCAGGCAACGACCTCCTCCTGCTCCCGACGGGCCGCCCGGCGAGGTCGGCCGCCACCGGGCTCCCCGGGCGGGTGGCGGGCGACGGCTGTGGCTGGCCGGCCTGGTGGTCGTCGGCGCTCTTGCTTTCCTGCTGGTCAAGGGGCTGGGGAGCTCACTGGTCTACTTCAAGACCGCCGACCAGGCGGTGGCCAGCAGGAGCCAGCTGGGCACCAGCGTCTTTCAGATAGAGGGGGTGGTGGTGCCGGGCAGCGTCCAGCCGACTGCGAGCGGCGTCGACTTCGTCATTGCCAGTCGGGGGGTGCGGGTTCCGGTCACCAACCAGGGCTCACCCCCCCAGCTCTTCCAGCCCGACGTCCCTGTCGTGCTCGACGGTCATTTCGATGGCCAGGGCAACCACTATCTGAGCGACCAGATCATGGTCAAGCACTCAGCCGACTACGTGGCCAAGCACCCTGGCCGGGTGACCGCGCCCGACGGCTCAGCACGTTGAACGGAGCAGTGGGACGCAGCGCCGTGCTGCTCGGCTTCGTGGCCGCCCTGGCGGGCGTGGTCACCCTGGGCGTCGGCCTCCGCAGGCGCCGCCCCGAGGCCCTCCGCCAGGGTCGCATCTACGCCGGCTTGGTGCTGCTGGGCGCTCTGGTGGCGACCGGGGCGATGCAGCACGCCTTGTTGAGTCACGACTTCTCCCTTCGCTTCGTGGCCGAGAACAACAGCCGCGAGACGCCCCTCCTGTTCACCATCACCGGGATGTGGTCCGCCCTGGAAGGGTCCATCTTGCTCTGGGCGCTCATCCTGGCCGGCTACCTGGCGCTGATGGTCTGGCACTTCCGGCGCCGGGCCACCGACCATCTGGTGGCCTGGGCGACTCTGGTCACCTTGGCCGTCTCGACCTTCTTCTTCGGCCTGATGCTGGGGCCGGCCAACCCGTTTCGAGCTGTCGCCGGAGGGGTGCCGGCCGACGGCGTCGGTCCGAACCCGCTCCTCCAGGACCACCCGCTGGTGGCCTTCCATCCACCTCTGCTCTACCTGGGCATGGTCGGCTTCACCATCCCGTTTGCCCTGGCCATCGCCGGGCTGGTGACCGGGCGCCTGGACGAGAGGTGGCCGGCCGAGGCGAGGCGCTGGACGCTGCTCGCCTGGGGATTCCTCACGGTCGGCATCGTCCTGGGGGCGTGGTGGTCGTACCAGGTCCTGGGCTGGGGCGGGTTCTGGGCGTGGGACCCGGTCGAGAACGCCTCCCTGCTGCCCTGGCTCTGCGGCACGGCCTACCTCCATTCGGCCATGAGCCAGGATCGTCGGGGGTTGTTGCGGGTGTGGAACTTGTCCCTGTTGGTGGCCACCTTCAGCCTCACCATTCTCGGGACCTTCCTGACCCGCTCAGGAGTGCTCGAGTCCGTCCACGCCTTCTCCAATGGGACTGTCGGCCCCGTGATCCTGGGATTCTTTGCCGCGGTGGTGGCAGCCGGCGTCGGGCTCATCGGGTGGCGAGGCGACCGCCTGCGGGGGCACGGCAGCATCGACACGCCGGTCTCCCGCCAAGGAGCCTTCCTGGCCAACAACGTGCTGTTCTCCGGCTTTGCCTTCGTGGTCCTGCTGGGCACGGTCTTTCCGCTGCTGGCCGAGGCCGTCGATGGCAGGAAACTGACGGTGGGACGCCCCTACTTCGACACCATGGCGACGCCGATCGGGCTGGCCCTGCTCTTCTTGATGGCGGTTGCCCCCGCCCTGCCCTGGCACCGGGCGTCGGGCCAGCTGCTGCGGGCCCGTCTGGTCTGGCCGGCCTGGTCCGCCACCCTGACCGTCGTCGGCTGCGTGGCGGCGGGACTGCGAGGGCTGGCGACCCTGGCCGCGTTCGGGCTGGGGGCGTTTGCCGGAGCCGGCGCGTTGCGCCAGCTGGTGGTGTCCAACCGCCTGGCCCGTCGCCGGGGTGACAGGCCGTGGCAGGGCCTGGTCGACCGGGCCAACGGCGGGATGGTCGTTCACCTGGGCGTCGTGGTGATCGCCGTGGCCTTGGCGGCCAGCATGTCGTACGGCCACCGCGGTCAATTCCGCCTGGGCATGGGGAGGTCGGTCAGCTTCGCCGGCCACACCGTCACCTACCTCGGCACCCACACCGCGGTCCAGCCCAGCCGGTCTTCGCTGGTGGCCGACGTGAGGGTGGATGGGGGCGGTACCTACCACCCGGCCATCAGCCTGTTCGGCGCCACCACCCAGGGAATTGGCACGCCGTCGGTGGACAGTGCAGCGACGGGCGACGTGTACGTCACGCTGATCGACGCGCCACAGTCGGGTAACGGCCCGGCCACCATCGGTGTGGTGGTGCAGCCCCTCGTCATGTGGCTCTGGATCGGTGGCGCGATCATGGCCCTGGGCACCCTCATGGCCGCCGCGCCGCGGCGTCGGCGACCCGCCGACCAGGCCGTCCCGGCCGGTGAGGCCAGCCAGGTGGGGGCGGCACTGGAGCCACCGGTGGCGCCAGTCGAGGATCCTGTCGGCGCCAGGCGGTGACTGGGCTGTCCGGGGCACCAGGGCCGGCAGAGCTGGCAGGCTCTGACCGATTGGCGGACGGGGTGCTCGAGGGGCCTCGTGTACCTGGAGAGGCGGGTCTGCCGGGGGTGCCTGCCGAGGCGGAGGGCCCCGGCGCACCCGGCGTGCCCGGCGCCTCGGGGGCGAGCAGGCGACGGCGATATGTGTTGTGGGCGATCGCCGGGGTGGCTGTGGTGGCCGCCGGGCTGGTGGGGGTACTGGCTTCCCGGGGGCCGGCCACGGCCACCCCTGGCCCCTGCGCCCTTTGTGGCGAGGCGGCTCCCCCGGTCGTCGGCTCCTCGATCGACGGCGTTGCGATGAGTCCCGCCGCGCTGCAGGGCCGGTTCGTGGTGGTGAGCTTCTTCGCCAGCTGGTGCGGGCCCTGCCGGCTGGATGAACCCCAGCTCCAGGCCTTCGCCCGGGAGCACCGGGCCAGCGGGGACGCCACCCTCCTGGGCGTGGTGTTCGATGATGATCCGACCAGCGCCGGTCGCTACCTGAGTGCTGCTGGCGCATCGTGGCCAGCCGTGGGGGACCCCGGTGGCCGGATCGCCCTCGACTACGGCGTGGCCAACCCGGCCGAGACCTACCTGGTGGCGCCCAACCGGCTGGTGGTAGCCAAGTTCTTCGGGCCGGTCCGCACCAGGCAGCTGGACCAGGCCATGGCCCGGGCCCGAGCGGACGGTGCCGGGTGAGCCTGGCCAGGTGGTCGAGGTCCCGCCTGGCGTGGACGCTGATGGCGGTGGCCCTGGTGGCGGCCATGGCCGTCGGGACTCGGTCCAGCCACGGCCCCGAGACGACGGCCCAGAGGGTCAACCGCCTGGCCAGCCAGATCCGTTGCCCGGATTGCACGGACCTGTCGGCCGCCGAGTCAAGCGCCTCGTCGGCGGTGGCGGTCCGCCAGTTCATCACCAACCAGGTCAAGGCAGGTCGCAGCGACCAGGCCATCGACTCCTTCCTGGTCAGCCGGTACGGCACCGGCATCCTCCTGCGGCCTCCACCCGACGGGTTAGGTGCCGTGCTCTGGCTGGTGCCGGCCGGTGGAGGGACGATGCTGGTAGCCGTCCTGGTGCTGGTGGCCCGCCGTCGCCGGGCTCGGACCCCCCCCGGCAGGCCGTTGCCCGTCGTCGCCGGGAAGACGCCTACCGCTCCGCCGGCGGCCGCTCCTACGCGGCCGTCCATTCCTGCGCCGCCGGCCGCCGGCAGGCGATGGAGCAGGGGACCAGGTCGGAACGCGGTGGGAGCAGCGGGGCTGGCCAGCCTGGTGGTGGCCGGGGCCTTGGCCGCCGGGTGGGGAGGCGGTGGCCAGCCCGCTTCCTCGACCGCAGGGCCCGCCCCCGCCGCCAGCCAGCAGCAGATGGCTCAGCAGCTGGTCAGGGCGCGGACCCTGGCGAGCGACGGGCGGTACGCCCAGTCCCTCCAGCTGCTCGATCAAGTTCTCCAGCACTACCCCGACCAGCCCCAGGCCCTGGCTTACCGGGGCTGGGTCATCAGGCTTACCGGCGTAGCCGCCCATCGGCCCCCTCTCACCCAGCAGGGGAAGGCATCGGTGGCCAAGGCCGTTGCCCTGGACCCTTCGTACCCCGACGCCCGAGCCTTCCTGGGCTACATCCTCTTGCAGGACGACCACGACCCCGTAGGGGCCGTGGCCCAGTTCCGTCAGTTCCTGGCCGACGATCCGCCGCCCGAGATGGTGGCGCTCACCCGCTCGGTGGTAGCCCAGGCGTTTGCAGCCGTTGGCCAGCCGGTGCCCCCGGCCAGCACCGCCCCCCCGGCCAGCACCGCCCCCCCGGCCAGCACCGCCCCCCCGGCCAGCACCGCCCCCCC
>JAVKSQ010000007.1:0-76895 GCA_039583615.1 Acidimicrobiales bacterium | reverse complement strand
CCGAGCGGGGCTCTGCCCCACACCCCTGATCCCGCGCGCCCGCATCGGTGCACTACTCCGGATCATTTTCGCATCAGTACCCGAGCGCCGGGGGGCGGCGGTCGGCCAGGCCAGCCATGGACCGGGCCGTCTCAGCCGGGCCGGTCGGGGGGCTCAGCTCGGACCACGGCCGCGAGCCGAAGGCTGAGGTGAGCCCGACCCAGGCCGGTGCTCCCGGGCCCTCGATGGCCAGGGCCATCCCAGCTCTGCCTCGGGCCACGGCGTCGGCGGGTAGCCGGCGTTGGCGCCTGGTCGACCACGTGGTCGTGCGGGTCCGGCCGCGGTTGCGGGTCCACCATGGCGGCGAGGTGTCCGAGCGGACCCTGACGTCGTGGTCTCCGGCCAGCACCGACACGGCTTCCAGGGTGCGGACGTCGCCGATGCCGGGCAGGAGCAGCTTGGCGCCGAACAGGGAGAGGAACCCTTCGGCCTGGGCTCCCCAGCGGTGCCTGGCCTGGGAAAGGTCCTGGAGACAGGCCAGCGTGGCCAGCCCCTGGCCTCCGCCCTCGCTGACTATGTCGGCCAGGTCACCGAGCGGTGCGATGTTGGCCACCTCGTCGAGCGCCAGCACCACGGGCGGCCGCGAGACGCTCGACCCGAGCGCGGCCCGGGCGTAGGCCGCCCCCCTCACCTCCTCTATGAGGCCCACCACCAGCGGCGCCACCAGGGACTGATGTCGGCCGGTGGCGCACACATACACCGTGTCACGAGAGGCGACAAAGCCAGCCGGGTCGAAGTTGACCCCCTCGGTGGTGGCCAGAGCCGCGTCCGAACGGTAGGCGGCCAGCACACTGGCAGCGGTGGACCAGATGCCGCTGCGCTCCCGCTCCTCGGTGGCCAGGATCCCGTCCAGCACGTCGGCGGCGGTCCCGGCGCCATTGCTCTCGAGGATCCTGGCGGCGGCCAGGGGAGCCCGGCGGTTGACCCAGGCCATGACCTCGGCCATGCCGCGGTCGTCCAGGGCCGCGGCATGGAGCAGCGGGGCCAGCATGGCTTCGGCCCGCTCCGTCCAGTGACTGGCCTCCACCACTCCCACCGCCGGGCGGGCTGCTCCCACCATGGCTCGGGCGGCCAGCACGGCCGGGTCCCATCCTCGGCAGGCGGCGATGGGCGACCAGTGCAGCGGCTCCACTCCCGGCCGGGCGGCTACCTCTCCGCTCGGATCGAACAGCCAGCACCGCCCGACCCGGCTGCGGGCCGCGGCGGTGGCGTCGAGGACGTCGGGCTTGATCGAGGTGCTCACCACCGCACCGTTGGCGGCCACCACGTTGGGGATCACGACCGAGGAGGTCTTTCCCGAGCGCGGCGGACCCAGGACCAGCAACGCCTGCTGGGGGCGGGCCCACACCCACCCCCTTGGTCCGCCGCCGAGGTAGAGGGCATGGCCAGCCGCCGCCGACCGAGCCCGGACGTAGGACAGCGGGTCACCACCCACGTCCTCATTGTGGCTCAGCGGGGCGGTCACAGGGTCATCTGGTGCAGGCGGTGCAGGAGCTCACCAAGGCTGCTCAGTAGCCTACGGCCGGGTCGACCACATTGGCCAGGGGCTCGCCGTGGACCCAACGGGTGAGCTGCTCGGCGAAGAGGTGGTCGATGCGCTCCCACGTTCGGGGCGAGGACCACGTGTAGTGAGGGACGACGATCACGTTGTGACGGCCCCAGAGGGGGTGGCCAGGGGGCAGGGGCTCCTCCACGAAGGCATCGAGCAGGGCACCCCCGATGCCGCCATCGTCCAACGCCGCCACCAGGGCGGCCTCGTCGATCAGGCCACCCCTGGCCACGTTGACCAGCCAGGCGGAGGGCTTCATGGCCTCGAGAGCCGCCTTGTCGATCATGCCCGCCGTCGCCGGGGTGAGCGGAAGGGCGCACACCACGAAGTCGGCCAGGCCCAGCTCGTCCCTCCAGGCGGCTCCCACCACCAGGCGCTCCACTCCCGCCGGCGGTACGTCCCGCGGGGAGCGGACCGCAGCCGTCACCCGCAGGCCCAAGGGGACCGCCATCTCCGCCACCAGCCGGCCGACCGAGCCCAGCCCGAGCATCAACAGACGGGCCCCCACCAGCTCGGACAGCTCCGGACCGGGCTCCCAGACGCCGGAGTCGGACTGGCGCACCAGACGGGGCAGGTCCTTGGCGGCGCTCAGCATGGCCAGCAGGACCCACTCGGCCATGGGACGCGAGTAGTTGCCAGCCCCGTTGGTCAAGATGATGCCCCGCTGGCACAGCTCGGCCAGAGAGAGGTTGTCCACCCCGACGAAGTCGGAGTGGACCCAGGCCAGGTCGGGGAGCTGGTCAACGGCATGGCCCAGCCAGTCAGCGGAGGCCACCCCCGTGCGCCAGAGGACCTCCGCCCCCCGTGCCTGGCTGGGCTCGACCCCGTCCCGACCCACCAGCACCGGCCTCACCGCCGCCGGGAGGCGCCCCTCACGCTCCAGGCGGGCCAGTGCCTCGACGGCCCGGCGTGAGCAACCCACCGCCAACGGTGGCATCACCTTCCTCTGGCGGCAGCGAAGTCGAGGTCCGCCGGCACGTCGACGTCCCAGGCCAGAGAGGGCTCGTTGACCACCCGCAGGGCCAGGCCCAGTCGGGTGGCCTCCAGCCGGTGGCGCCGGAACGAGCCCGGTCCGTAGGAAAAGCGATACCCGGCGGTGGTCGGTACGCACGCCACGTTGGTGCCGTCCAGCCGCCGGTCGGGCACCAGGGTCACCCCGGCGAAGCCAGCCAGCCAGGTGAGGTCGGACGCCAGAGGAAGGTCGGCGTGAGCCACCGTCACCTGCTGGACGCCGAGCCTCCCAAGGGTGCGCACGCCAGCCGCCACTGCGCCGTTGAGTCCCCGTCCCGGGGCCCAGACCACCAGGGCGCGGTGGCGCCGGGCCCAGGCAGCCACCTCCGGGTCGTCGCATGCCACTGCCACCGGCAGGTGACCAGCGGCCGCCAGCACCTGGTCAGCCATGGAGCGAGCCAGCGCGGCCCGCTCAGGACCGGTAAGGGCGGGCACCAGGCGCAACTTGGCGCTGGTGAACGCCTTGACCGGCAACAGCACCGCCTGAGGCCCCAGGTCCGAGGTGGTAGGCCGCCCGTCGGCCGCGGCCTGCCGGCCGTCGCTGTGGGCCGCCATGTCGCCCAGCCTACGGGCAAGCCGGCCTACGGCTACCTTGGGACGGTGGCGACCCGGGTCAGCGTGGTGGGCGCCGGCTCGTGGGGCACGACGGTGGCCGCCATCACGGTGGCCAAGGCACCCACCGTGCTGTGGGCTCGGCGGGCGGAGCTGGCCCGACTGATCGCCACCGACCACGTGAACCGCGACTACCTGCCCACCACCGTGCTCCCCGAGCGCCTGGCTGCCACCTCCTCTCTGGAGGAGGCGCTGGACGGGGCCGACCTGGTGGTGATGGCGGTACCGTCGCACGGCTTTCGGGACATCCTCAGGCAGGCCTCGGCCTTTCTGGCGGTCGGAGTGCCGGTGGTCAGCCTGGCCAAGGGCCTCGAGCCGGGCACCCTCAGGCGCATGACCGAGCTGATCGCAGAGGTCGTCCCCGGCCATCCGGCGGCCGTGCTCACCGGCCCCAACCTGGCGCGCGAGGTGGTAGCCGGCCACCCGGCAGCCAGCGTGGTGGCCTCCGGCGACGACAACCTGGCCGGCGAGCTGCAGCGACTGCTGTCACACGAGACCTTCCGCGTGTACACCAATCCTGACGTGGTGGGCTGCGAGATGGCCGGCGCCCTCAAGAACGTGATGGCCATCGCGTCCGGCATGGCCGACGGCATGGGGTTCGGTGACAACACCCGGGCTGCCCTGGTGACACGAGGCCTGGCCGAGCTGACCCGGCTGGGGGTGGCGCTGGGCGGCAACCCCCTCACCTTCTCGGGGCTGGCCGGCATGGGCGACCTGGTAGCCACCTGCATGAGCCGCCAGAGCCGCAACCGTCACGTCGGGGAGGCGATCGCCCAGGGCGCCACCCTCGACGAGGTGGTGGCCGACATGCGCATGGTGGCCGAGGGGGTCAAGACCTCCAAGGCGGTGGTGGAGCTGGCCGGTCGGCACCACGTCGAGGTGCCAATTGCCCAACAGGTGGTCGCCGTCCTCTACGGCGGCCGGAAGGCGGTGGATGTGATCCCCGCCCTCATGGGCCGGGTGGCCAGGCCGGAATGGGTGCCGCGCCGGACGTGAGCGAGCAGGGGACCGGCGGCGGGAGAGGTACCTTTTCGGGCATATGAAGATCGCCTTCGGCACCGACGAGGACACTGCCCTCACCGGGGAGATCATCGACGACCTCCGACGGCGGGGGCACCAGGTCGACGTGGTGCCCACCGGCTCGTGGACCGGCGTGGGACGCACGGTCGGCGAGGCGGTGGCCGGGGGTCTCGCACACCGGGGCGTGGTGTGCTGCTGGACCGGGACCGGAGTCTCCATGGCGGCCAACAAGGTGAGGGGGGCGAGGGCGGCGTTGTGCACCGACGCCGAGACGGCCCGAGGAGCAAGGCGCTGGAACGACGCCAACGTGCTGGTCATCGGGTTGCGGCTGACCTCCCCGCCGGTGGCCAGCGAGATGGTCACCGCCTTCCTGGACACACCGGCGGACCCGACCGAGGCCGAGGCAGTCTCTCGCCTGGAGGGGTAGGGCGGCCCCGAGCCCCGGCTAGGCCCTGGCCCGGCCTTGGCTAGGCCTTGGCCCACCTACCGGGATCGGTCCCTGGCGCCGGCGCCGGGGCGCCGGTGCGCCGCCGGCGCAGGACCAGGCCGACGGCGGCCAGGACAGTTGCTCCCTCGGCGGCCAGGGCCAGCCCTCCGGAGTAGGAGATGCCGGACTCCATGAACTGGAACAGCGGCGCCTGGAGGCTGTAGGCGTAGAAGGCGGCGGTGCCCAGGGCGAACAGGACGGCGGCGAGGGTGAAGATGGCCAACGGCCGGACCAGGACGAGGATCGCCAGCACCGCCGAGACGGCCAGGTTGGCCAGGAAGAGCTTTCCGATCTTGGGAATGTCCTTGTACATCCCGAGGTAGAGGTGGAGGTGGTCGACCCCGATCACCGCCAGCATGGCCGCGGTGGCCAGGCGTAGCAGCCATGCACTTGGTCGTCTGGCGGTCGGGGTATTGGAGGGAGGCACGCGCCCCATCCTGGCCCATCGCCGGGCTGAGAATGCATCGCCCCTGGCGAGGTGCGGCTGGCCAGGCAGTGACGCCGCCGGGCGGGACTAGCTTGGGCTGCCGTGGCCCGAGGGGTGGTCGTCCCGTCACTGGTCCTGGAGCGCCCGCTGTGGGCCCAGGGGGACGCGGTCGTGGTGGGGGTCGACGAGGTGGGCAGGGGGGCCTGGGCCGGGCCGATCAGCGTGGGCATGGCCGTCATCCCACCGGACCGCCGGGTGTACAAGGTCCGGGACTCCAAGGCCCTCTCGGAGCCCCAGCGGGAGAGGCTCTTCGACCGGCTGGCCGGCTGGTGCGTGGCCTGGGCAGTGGGCCACGCCAGCCCCCTCGAGTGTGACGAGCTGGGCATGTCGGCCGCTCAGCGCCTGGCTGCCCAGCGGGCCCTGGCCGACCTCGGGGTGGCCCCAGACCAGGTGCTGGTGGACGGCCGGTGGGACTTCGTGGGCGTCGGAGCGATCACCCGGGTGGTGAGGGGGGACGCCACCTGCCTGTCCATCGCCACCGCGTCGGTGCTGGCCAAGGTCACCCGCGACCGCCTCATGCGGGCCGAGGCCGAGAGCTTCCCCGGATATGATTTCGAGCTCAACAAAGGCTATCCGTGCCCCCGGCACAAGATGGCCCTGCGGGCGTGGGGTCCCACCTCCATCCACCGGCGGTCCTGGGTGTTCATGGACCGCCTCGTCTGGGGTGGCCGGACCGGACAGTAGGCATCCCGGCGGACCCGGTGACCGCTGGCTGTATGTTTGGCTCCGCCTCCGGGGAGGCTCCACCTCGGATACGATCGGCACCAGGACGGGGATTGCGTGACGCAGGGTTCGACCCGCGAGGAAACGCCCGGAGCACCAGCCAGCATCCGCCCCGACGATGCCCGGCCGGGTACCGACGCCCGGCCAGGGCGGCGATGGCGGTCGTGGCTGCGCCGGGCGGTGGCGGTGGCCTTGCTGGCCGGGGCGCTGGCGGCGGCGGTGGGCAAGCGCCACCAGCTGGCCGAGGCATCCCACCTGCTGGGCCATCTCGACTGGACGTGGCTGGCGGCCGCCATCGCCGTCCAAGCTGCGTCGATGGTCGTCTTCGCCCGCCTCCAGCGCTGGCTGCTGAGGGCCGGCCAGGTGGAGATCGGGCTGGTACCCATGGTGGAGATCACCCTGGCCGGGAACGCCATGTCCACGTCGCTCCCCGGCGGGGTTGCCTGGGCCGCCGGCTGGGCCTTCGGCCAGCTGCGCCGGCGGGGCGCCGACCGGGTCCTGGCCGGCTGGGTCATCCTGGTGGCCGGCGCCCTGTCCAGCTTCGCCCTGTTCCTGGTGGTGGCGGGGGGCATCGAGCTGGCCGGTTCCAAGGGGCCCATGGCCGGCTTGCGCTGGGAGGCCGCCGGCCTGGCCGCCATCCCGGTGGTGGCCGCCATCGCCGCGGTGGCCATCCACCGCTCCAGTGGCGTCAGGCGCCACGCCGGCCAGACGTGGGCATGGCTGCGGGCCAGGCTGCCCAGGGGACAGGACTTGGCTGGCGCCCTGGAGCGCCTGGCGACGCGGGCCAGGACCGTGCGTCCCAGCCCTCTCGGATGGCTGGAAGCGTTCGCGCTGGCCCTGGCCAACTGGGTGGACGACTGCGCCTGCATGGTGGCGTGCATACTGGCCCTGGGCGCCCCCGTCCCCTGGCGGGGAGTGCTGGTGGCCTACGGCTTCACCCAGATCGCGGCAAGCCTGCCCGTCACCCCAGGGGGCTTGGGCGTGGTGGAAGGCAGCATGGCCGCCCTGCTGGTGGCCTACGGGATGAGGGCCGACCAGGCGCTGGCCACCGTCGTGCTCTACCGGGTGGTGAGCTTCTGGGGCCTGGTGCCGGTCGGCTGGGGAGCCTGGGGCTACCTCGAGCTGGCCCGCCGACGCGGGGGGAGAGGCGACCGGCCCCATCCGTGGGCCCTCGGCCACCACGCCCTCCACGACCATCTCCTTCACCACCGGGACCACGCCCCTGCCCACCACGTTCTCCCCCTCCACGACCACCCCATCAGCCCCGCTCCCCCGGGCCCCGGTCGCTCCTCGGGCGAGGCCTCTGGCCTGGGTCTGCGCTAGGGCGGGTTTTCGTATGCCTCCAGCCGGGGAGGCTGCTGGGTGATGACCCCTCTGGTGGCGGTGAGACTGGCCTGGGCAGGCCTGCTCCTCGGCTTCCCGAGGCTGGTGGAGCGAGCGGCCGGGGGCGGCGCCAATGACCGCACCTGGCTGGTGCTGGCTCGGGTCCTGGGCACTCGTCACCTGATCGAGGCGGGCCTGGAGCTCAAGGGGACCCCGCCTAGAGCCGAGCTGGCAGCGGTGGTCGACTCCCTTCACGCCCTCAGCGTGACCGCCCTGGTGTCCTTCGACCGGCGGCGCTGGCGGGCCGCCCTGCTCGACGCCCTGATGGCGTGGGTCTTCGCCGCTTGGAGCTGGCGCTCGGTGGCCGGACCCAGAGTGAGGGCCCGGACCTCGCCGGTGCTGATCGGCAGCGGTGAATGAAAGGGGTGCCCGAGGCGGAGCTGAGGATGCCGCACGTGCTGCGGGAGTACTCCCTCCTGGCGGACGGCGAGAGGGGGGCGGTCATCGGGCCCAAGGGCGACATCTCCTGGATGTGCTTTCCCCGCTGGGACAGCCCTTCGCTGTTCTCGTCCCTGATCGGCGGATCTGGTCTCTACGCGGTGACTCCGCGGGGGCGCTTCGTCTGGGGCGGCTACTACGAGGAGGGGTCGCTCATATGGCGCAGCCGCTGGGTCACGTCGGCAGGGATAGTCGAGTGCCGCGAGGCGCTGGCCTACCCGGGCCACCCCGGCCGTGCCACCCTCCTGCGCCGGCTGGTGGCGGTGGAGGGGACGAACCAGGTTCGGGTCTTCCTGCACCCTCGGGCCGGCTACGGCGCCGACCCCGCCCGGTCCCTTCGCCGCCACGAGGACGGGACGTGGACGGCCGCCACCGGGCTGGTCCACCTGCGCTGGTCGGGGGCGCCCGAGGCCGAGCCGGGCCCCGACGGGCACGGCGGCCACTGGCTGGACACCCACCTCACTCTGGCCCCAGGCCAGGCCCACGACCTGGTCCTGGAGCTGGCCGAGCAGGCGCCGGCCGGTCAGCGCCCCGACCCCGGCGCGGCGTGGGACGCCACCCAGGCCCACTGGAGCCGGGTCGTCCCGGCCATGGACGAGATGGTGGCCCGGCGGGACGCCCGCCATTCCTACGCGGTCCTGGCCGGCCTGACCAGCTCGGGGGGAGGCATGGTGGCCGCCGCCACCACCTCCCTTCCCGAGCGGGCGGACAAGGGTGACAGCTACGACTACCGGTACGCATGGATACGCGACCAGTGCTTCGCCGGCGAAGCGGTAGCCGCCGCCGGCCCCCACTCCCTGATGGACGATGCCGTCGGCTTCGTCCAGGATCGCCTGCTGGCCGACGGCCCCCAGCTCAGCCCGGCCTACACGGTGAGGGGGGAGCGCGTCCCCGACCAGCACTCCCTCGGCCTGGCAGGCTACCCGGGGGGCACCGACATCGTCGGCAACCACGTCAACTCACAGTTCCAGCTGGACGCACTGGGCGAGGCGCTGCTGCTGTTCGCCGCCGCCGCCGGGCACGATCATCTCGAGTTGGACGGGTGGCGGGCGGCCAAGGCCGCCGCCGATGCCATCGCCGCTCGTTGGCGTGAGCCCGACGCCGGCATCTGGGAGCTCTCGCCCAAGCGGTGGACCCACTCGGGCCTGGAGTGCGTGGCCGGCCTGCGGGCCATCAGCTCCGCTCCGGGCGCCTCCGCCTCGGCCGCGGCCGAGTGGATGGCACTGGCCGACGCCATCCTGGCCGAGGTGGCAGCTACCTCGCTCCACCCCAGCGGGCGCTGGAAGCGGGCGGTGGACGACGACCGCCTGGATGCCGCCCTGCTGCTGGCTGCCATCCGGGGGGCCCTCCCGGTCGACGACCCCCGCTCGGTCGCCACCTACCAGGCGGTGCGGTCCGAGCTGGCCGAGGACGGCTACGTCTACCGCTTTCGCCACGGTGCCGGCCCCCTGGGCCAGGCGGAGGGAGCCTTCTTGCTGTGCGGGTTCTGGATGTCGCTGGCCTGCTGGGACCGCGGTGACCATGTCGAGGCCACCCGCTGGTTCGAGCGCAACCGGGCGGCCTGCGGACCTCCGGGACTGTTCTCCGAGGAGTACGACGTAGTCGAGCGCCAGCTCAGGGGGAACCTCCCCCAGGCCTTCGTCCACGCGGTGATGCTGGAGTGCGCAGCCCGGCAGTCCCACGCCGCTGGGTCTGCCCAGCCTTCGGGGACCGCCAGTTGAGCCACCGGCGCCCATCGCCGTCCCAGGATGTCACGGCGGGCCCGGGGCGACGGTAGGGCTGACGAGCAGCGGGTAGGAGCGAGGTGGCGAAAGGACCGAAGAGATGGCCAAGACCGCAGCCGACAACCTGTGCGAGCGATTGGTGGAGTGGGGAGTCGACACCATCTACGGCTTCCCCGGCGACGGCATCAACGGCATCCTTGGCTCTCTGCGTCGCCACCAGGGCCAGTTGCGCTTCGTCCAGACCCGCCACGAGGAGATGGCCGCGTTCATGGCCTGCGGCCACGCCAAGTTCACCGGCGAGGTGGGCGTTTGCATGGCCACCTCCGGGCCGGGGGCCATCCACCTGTTGAACGGCCTGTACGATGCCAAGCTGGACCACCAGCCGGTGGTGGCGATCGTGGGCCAGACCTTCGTTCGAGCCATGGGCGGGGACTTCCAACAAGAGGTGAACCTGCTCCAGCTGTACTCGGACGTCGCCTCCGCCTGGTGCCAGCAGGTCAACACCCCTGCGTCGGTCCGCCACATCGTCGACCGGGCATTTCGCATAGCCAAGGCCGAGCGCACGGTCACGTGCGTCATCGTGCCGGCCGACGTCCAGGACATGGAGGCGGTGGAGGAGCAGCCCAAGAAGACCCATACCGTGCACACCGGCGTGGGCTGGTGGCCGCCGCGGGTCGTCCCCTCGGTCGACCAGCTCCGCCAGGCCGCCGACATGCTCGACGCCGGACAACGGGTGGCCATGCTGGTGGGCGCCGGAGCCCTCCACGCCACCGACGAGGTCCTGGCGGTGGCCGACGCCCTCGGGGCCGGGGTGGCCAAGGCCCTGCTGGGCAAGGCGGCGGTTCCCGACGACGTCCCCTACTGCACCGGGAGCATCGGCCTGCTGGGGACCAAGCCATCGTGGGACATGATGCAATCGGCCGACACCTTGTTGATGGTGGGGTCTTCGTTCCCGTACTCGGAGTTCCTGCCGACCACCGGCCAGGCCAGGGGAATCCAGATCGACCTGGCTCCTCGCATGCTGTCCATCCGCTACCCGATGGACCTGGCCCTGGTGGGGGACTCCAAGGCCACCTTGGCCGAGCTGCTCCCCATGCTGGCCCGCAAGGCCGACCGGTCCTGGCAGGACGGCATCGTGAGGGGCGTGGCGGACTGGTGGGAGCTGATGGAGGAGCGAGGCAAGCCGTCTGACCTCGACGGACGCATCCGACCCGAGGGGCTGTTCTCCGCCCTGTCAAGACACCTGCCCGACAACGCCATCTTGTCTTCCGACTCAGGCTCGGCGGCCAACTGGTTCGCCCGCCAGGTCAGGATCCGCCGCGGGATGAAGGCCTCGCTGTCGGGCAACCTGGCCACCATGGTCCCAGGGGTTCCCTACGGCATCGCCGCCAAGTTCGCCTACCCCGACCGGGTGGCCGTGGCCATGGTGGGTGACGGCGCCATGCAGATGGGCGGCATGGCCGAGATGCTGACGGCGGCCAAGTACTACAAGGGTTGGTCGGATCCCCGCTATGTGGTGCTGGTGCTCAACAATGAGGACCTCAACCAGGTCACCTGGGAGCAGCGGGCCATGGAGGGTGATCCCCGCTTCGACGCCTCGCAGTCCATCCCGTACGTCTCCTACGCCGACTGGGCCGATCTGATAGGCCTCAAGGGCATCAAGGTGACCCGCTCGGAGGAGATCGAGGCGGCCTTCACCGAGGCGTTCGCCGCCGACCGGCCGGTGATCGTCGATGCCCTCACCACCCCGGAGGAGCCTCCCATCCCGCCCCACGTCACCTTCGAGCAGGCCAAGGACCTCATGACATCGGTCGTGGAGGCGCCGAGCGAGGGCATAGCCGGGGCCAGGGAGGGGGTGCGAGAGATGCTCCAGGAGCTCTTCCATCCCAGGGGAAAGGGCTGAGCATGGCCGGGCCCGGTGCCCCGCGGACCCACAGCCAGGCGATGGGCGAGGCCGCCCATCTCATCGACGTGGCGGTCAAGGACGTGGCCCACGGGCGCTTCGAGCGGTCCCTGTCGGGGCTGACCGCCCTGGCGGCGGCGGTGACCACTGCCGAGATCTACCTCGAGCACTACCGGGCCAGCTTCGGGAACAAGTGGATGTGGAGCCCGATAGTGGTGACGCCACCGGTGGTGGTGGCGGGCATCGGCGGGGTCTTCTCCCGGCGCTGGGCCAAGACCGTCCTGCCGATCACCGCGCTCGTCTACACCGTCAACGGCCTTATGGGCGAGTACTTCCACGCCCGGGGCGTGGCCCGCAAGCCGGGCGGGTGGGCCCTGGCCAGCTACAACGTGCCCATGGGCCCACCCATAGCCGCCCCCGGGCTCATGACCATCGTGGGGGGCATGGGCATCCTGGCCGCCCTGCTGCGCCGGGAGCCCTAGGTGTCCGGCCACCTCGGCCCCAGCGACCCGGCCGCCCACCCCAGGGACCTGACCAAGCCCCACCACCTGCCCAACCTGCGCCCGGGCAGGCAGCCGCCCCACCCTTTGTGGCTGCCCCGCCAACGCCGGGGCACCACCCCCCAGATGATCGGGCGCTACCCCGACTACGACGTCTTCGACGCCGTCGACACCTGGGACCAGGCAACCGCCAAGGTCGTCGAGGCCAGGATGAACCTGCCCACCGATCTCAGCTTCTTCTCGAAGGCCGAGGAGCCGACGCTTCGTGCCTTCTGCGACGTCTGCGTGGCCCAGGACGCGGATCCCCGGGTCCCGGTGGTGGAGATGGTCGACGAGAAGCTGGCGGCCGGGCGCCTGGACGGCTACCAGTACGCCGACATGCCCGACGACCGAGAGACCTGGCACCTGGTCCTGGCCGGCCTGGACGAGGTGGCCGCCAGTCGCTACGGCAAGGAGAGCTTTGCCGCCGTTGCCCCCGAGGGCCAAGAGGCGGTGGTGTCAGACCTGAGCCAGGGGAACCTGGCCGGCGGCTCCTGGGAGCGCCTCAACGTCAAGCGGGCCTGGTCGGTGTGCATGCGCATGATCCTGGCCGCCTTCTACTCCCATCCCTGGGCCTGGAACGAGATCGGCTTTGGTGGGCCGGCCTACCCTCGTGGCTTCATGCGCCTGGGTCCGGTCAGCACCCTGGAGCCCTTCGAGCGGCCGGGGGCCACCTCGGAGGACCCGGTGCGGGTGGCGCCGGAGCCCGAAGAGCCTTGATCCGTCGCATCCTGAAGGGGTCGGTGGGGCCAAAGGACAACGACTCGCGCTACCTGCTCGACGTGCATCGCCGCGACCTGCCGGGCGAGGACACCATGGTCCGCTACCCGGACTCCGAGGAGGTCGACCTGTGCATCGTGGGAGCCGGGGCCGGGGGATCTGTCCTGGCCCAGCGCCTGGCCCGGAGAGGATGGAGGGTGGTCATCTTGGAGGCGGGGCCGTTCTGGCACCCGGACGAGGACTGGGTCTCCGACGAGGCAGGATCGCACCACCTCTACTGGACGCAGAATCGCATCATCGGCGGGTCCGACCCGGTGGAGATGGGCAAGAACAACTCGGGCAGGGGGGTGGGCGGCTCCATGGTCCACTACGCCGGCTACTGCCCGCGCTTTCATCCATCGGATCTGCGCACCCAGACCCTTGACGGCGTGGGGGCCGACTGGCCCATCTCCTACGAGGAGCTGCAGCCCCACTACCAGCAGGTCGAGGCGGAGCTGCCGGTGGCCGGCCAGGACTGGCCGTGGGGCCATCCGCACTCCTACCCCTTTTCTCCCCACCCCATCTCCGAGGCGGCCGCAGTCCTGTGGCGGGGCGCCATCGCCTGTGGCATCACCATGCGGGTAGGTCCGGTGGGCATAGTCAACGGCACCTTCGGCAACCGGCCCCACTGCATCTACCGGGGCTACTGCCTCCAGGGCTGCAAGGTGAACGCCAAGGCCAGCCCCTACGTGACCCACCTGCCCGACGCCCTGGCGCAGCGGGTGGAGGTGCGGGCGGGCTGCATGGCCTGCCGGGTCGAGGTCGACCAGGCCAGCGGCTCGGCCACCGGTGTGGCCTACATCTCGGAGGCGGACGGCATCGAGCGCCTGCAGCGAGCCCGGGTGGTGGCGGTCGCGGGCTACTCCATCGAGACGCCGCGCCTGCTGCTCAACTCGGCGTCGGCCCGCTTCCCCCACGGCCTGTGCAACAACGAGGACCAGGTGGGCCGCTACGTCATGGTCCAGGGGGCGTCGCAGACGGCCGGGAGGTTCCCTAACGAGCTGCGCATGTACAAAGCGCCGCCCCCGGAGGTCTCCTCGGAGGACTTCTACGAGACAGACCCGAGCCGGGGCTTTGCCCGGGGCTTCTCCATCCAGACGGTGTCGCCCATGCCGATCGGCTGGGCCGAGCACGTGCTGGCCGACGGTCACTGGGGACGGGCCCTGCGCGAGTACATGCGCGACTACAACCACTGGACCACCGTCGGCGTCTTGAACGAGCTGTTGGCCCAGCCCGACAACCGGGTCACCCTGGCCTCCGAGAAGGACCGGTACGGCCTGCCGGTGGCTCGCTTCGACTTCAGCCTGTGCGACAACGACAAGGCCAACATCGCCTGGTCGACCAACGTGATCACCGACATCCTGAGGGCGGCGGGAGCCCAGGACGTACTCACCATCCACCGCTACGCCCACCTCATCGGAGGAGCCAGGATGGGGACCTCACCGGCCGACAGCGTGGTGGACGCCGACCAACGGACCTGGGCGGTGCCCAACCTGTACCTGGCTGACGGCAGCGTGTGCCCCACCCAGGGATCGGCCAACCCGGCGCTTACCATCATGGCCCTGTCCTCCCGGCTGGCCACCCGGATGGCCCGGGGATCGGCGGCCTGACAGCCTCAGGGCACCGACGGGGCCGGTGCCCCGGGGCGCCGTCCGGGGGTGGCACGCTCGATGGCCGCCCAGCCCATGTCCCGCTCCCGCTCGGCGCGTTCGGTCCGACCCCCGCCCCGCAGGCCGAAGAGGCGCTTGGCCACCAGGAGATAGACCACGACGGCCACGTTGATGACCAGGGTGAGCACCTTCAGAGCGCTCACCCGGCCGGTCAGCTCGTAGACCTCCAGGGGAACCAGGAGGGTGGTGGCCACGAAGGTCAGGTACTCGGCCCACCGCTTGGCCAGCCACAGCCCCACCATCTCCACCGCCTCCAGCACCCCGTAGCCCACCACCACGACCCCGGCCAGCTCCAGGGTCCGGGTCCGCAGGGAGATCACCTTGTCCAGCTCACCGAGCAGGCCATGGTGGACCGGAGTAGCCGGGCCCAGGCCACCCTGCACGTCGGCCAGGATCCGGTAATAGGCGTGCTGGAGCTGAGAGTGGTGGGTGGTGAAGGCGAATATGGCGGCGGCCAGCACGCCCAGCACTACCACGTGAACGGCCCGATCGACGGCAATCAGGCGCAGGACGAAACGGTCACGCAGGGGCCGCCCGCGCAGGGGGAGCTCGACCTCCTCCCGCCCGGGCGGCCACGGCCGGTCGGGATGCCGGGGCGGATCCACCGACACCCAGGCGTCGCAGCGCAGGCAGCGGTGCCAGCGGACCCCGTCCCGCTCCCGGGCCACCAGGGCGTGGTCGGGACCGATGGCGGCGGCGTCGGTGCCGACCAGGGCATGCCCATGGAGCCCACAGGCGATGAGCTCGTAGCGAAGCTGTCGCCGCCGCTTGCGCCTGGTGCTGGGCATAGGGCCCAGATGCTAGAACGCTGGGGGCGCACGCGGCCGAGCAGCGGGCTCGACCGTACGGGGCCAGTGGGTCAGGAGTGGGAGCCATGGCGAGCTATGACCCGTGGGGCGCCGTTCTAGGGCGCCTGGACGACGCCGCCCGCCTGACCGGTCTGGACTCTGCCGTGCACCAGATGCTGCGCACGCCGAGGCGGGTCCTCGAGGTGGCGGTGCCGGTTCGCATGGACGACGGCAGGGTTGAGGTATTCATCGGCTGGAGGGTCCACCACGACACCACCCGGGGTCCCGCCAAGGGAGGCATCCGCTTCCACCCGGAGGTCGACGCCCGGCTGGTGGCCGCCCTGGCCGCCGACATGACGTTCAAGACGGCGGTGGTGGACATACCCTTCGGAGGGTCCAAGGGCGGGGTGCGCTGCGACCCGGCCCAGCTGTCCCTCGATGAGCTGGAGCGGGTGACCAGGCGCTACACCCTGGAGATATCACCGATCCTGGGGCCCGACCTCGACGTCCCGGCCCCCGACGTCAATACCGACGGCCGGGTGATGGCCTGGCTCCTGGACACGCTGTCGATGGTGAAGGGGGAGGCGGTGCCGAGCTCGGTCACCGGCAAGCCGCTGTCCCTGGGCGGCACCGCCGGCCATACCGGAGCGACCTCCTCAGGAGTGCTGGCCTGCGCCAGGGCCGTCTTCGCCGAGCTGGAGATGCCCTTCGCCGGGTCACGGGCCGTCCTGCAAGGCTACGGGAAGGTAGGAGGGCCGCTGGCCTTTCTCCTGGCCTCGGCCGGGATGCGGGTGGTGGCGGTGAGCGACGCGGGAGGAGCGGTGCACAACGCGGGCGGGCTGGACACCTCGGCCCTGGCCGACCACACCGCCCACGAGGGGACCGTGGCCGGGTTCGACGGCGCCGACGACATCGCCCCCGACAACATCTGGGACATCGAGTGCGAGCTGGTGGTGCCGGCCGCGCTGGAAGGGGCCATCGACGAGCACGTGGCCCAGCGCATGGGGGCCAGGGTCGTCGTCGAAGCGGCCAACGGGCCCACCACCCCGGGAGCCGATCCGATCCTCGACCGCCGGGACATCGTGGTGGTGCCCGACATCCTGGCCAATGCCGGCGGGGTCACCGCCTCGTACTTCGAGTGGGCCCAGAGCCGTCAGGGCTATGCGTGGGACGAGAGCCTGGCGGCAACCAGGCTGCGCACCAGGATGGACAACGCCTTCACGGCGGTGTGGGCCAAGGCCGAGGCCCTGGGGATCTCCCTGCGCCGGGCTGCCTTCGTGCTGGCCATCGAGCGGGTGGCCGAGGCCATCTCGGCCCGCGGCCTGTTCCCCTGAGGCGCGTCCCGCCGCGGTCCCGCCCGGCGCGGCTCAGGCCAGCCGGAGGACGGCGGCGCCCGAGACCCGGTCGTGGTCCAGGTCGTCGAGCGCCTGGTCCGCCGCGTCGAAGGGCCGGGGGTCGGTCTGCACCCTGATGGGGACGCGGGCCGCCAGCTCCAGGAACTCCTCCCCGTCCCGGCGGGTGTTGGCGGTCACGCTGCGCAGGGTCCGTTCCTGGAACAGGTGGCGCTGGTAGGAGAGGGCCGGGATGTCGCTCAGGTGGATGCCGGCCACCGCCAGGGTGCCGCCCCGGTCCAGGGCGGCCAGGGCAGGCAGCACCAGCTCGCCGACCGGGGCGAAGAGGATGGCGCCGTCGAGAGGCTCGGGAGGTATATCGGCTGCCCCTCCCGCCGAGACCGCTCCCAGCTCGAGGGCCAGGCGCCTGGCCTCCACGGACCGGGTGAGCACATGGACGGTGGCCCCCTCGAAGATCGCCACCTGGGCAGCCAGGTGGGCCGAGGCGCCGAACCCGTAGATGCCCAGGCGCCCCCCGGCCGCCAGCTCGGTAAGGCGCAGGGCCCGATACCCGATGATGCCGGCGCACAGCAGGGGGGCGGCGTGCTCGTCGTCGAAGACGTCAGGGACCAGGTAGGCGTAGGCCTCGTCCACCAGCAGGTGCTCGGCATAGCCGCCGTCCTCGTCCCAGCCGGTGAAGCGGGGTGACAGGCACAGGTTCTCGGCTCCCCGGCGGCACCAGCGGCACGCTCCGCAGGTGTGGCGCAACCAGGCCACCCCCACTCGCTGGCCTGCTCGCAAGCGCGCCGTTCCCTCGCCCAGGGCCTCGACCACCCCCACCACCTCATGGCCAGGGACCACGCCGGGGCGGCGGGGAGGCAGGTCGCCCACGGCCAGGTGCAGATCGGTCCGGCACACCCCGCAGGCCGACACCCGTACCCGGACCTGGCCGGGGCCCGGCTCGGGGACGGGACGCTCGACCAGGGCCAGGGGGTGGCTGGCCAGGGGCCCCGGGTGCTCGACCACCCAGGCCCGCATGGTTGCCGCCGTCACCAGCCGCTCACCCTACCGGCGCCGGCACCGCTTGCCGTGGCGAACACATGTTCGTACACTGGGGCAGTGGCACGGTCTTCCCTCGTCAAGCTGGCCCCCTCCACCTCCCTGGCCGACCAGCGTGGCCTCGGGGTGGTGGACGCCCTGGGTGCTCTGTTCCCCGGCGGGGGCCTGCGCCGGGGCAGCACGGTCACGGTGGACGGCACCGCTCCAGGCTCGGGGGCCACCTCGCTGCTGCTGTCCCTGCTGGCCGGCCCCTCCGGGGAGGGGGCGTGGTGCGCGGTGGTGGGCCTTCCCGAACTGGGCCTGGCGGCGGCGGCTGAGATCGGAATTCGGCTCTTCCGCCTGGCCCTGGTGCCCACTCCCGGCCCGTCGTGGCCCACGGTCAGCGCCGCCCTGCTAGACGCCTGCGACCTGGTAGCCGTCCGCCCGCCGGTGCGGGTGAGACCGATGGAGGCCCGGCGGCTGGCGGCCCGGACCCGGGAGCGGGGGTCGGTGCTGGTGGTGATACCGGGGAGAGCCTGGCCGGAGGTCCCCGACGTTCGCCTGTGCGCCCTCGGGGGCCAGTGTCAGGGGCTGGGAGCGGGTCACGGCCATGTGCAGGGCCGCTGGTTGGAGGTGGAAGCCACAGGCCGCAGGGCAGCCGACCGGGTGGTGCGGGCCAGATTGTGGCTGTCCGCCGGTGGGCTGGACGGCCCCCCGCCTCCGAGCCGGCCCCTCGAGCCCTCGCCGGAGATCCCGCCGCCCTGCGCCGGTGAGGCTGCCGGGTGAGCGCCGATGCCGGTCAGGACCCTGGTCGTGTGGTGCCCCGACTGGCCGGTGACGGCGACCGGGCTCAGGCCCGAGGTGGCCGGTGCGGTGGTGCAGGCCAACCGGGTGGTGGCCTGCTCGGTAGTGGCCCGGGCCCGGGGGGTACGGGCCGGCCTGCGCCGGCGGGAGGCCCAGGCCCGCTGTCCTGAGCTGGTGGTGCTGGACCGGGACACCAGCCTAGAGGCCAGGGCCTTCGAGGCGGTGGTGGCGGCGGTGGAAGCCTTCAGCCCGAGGGCGGAGGTGATCCGGCCCGGCCAGTGTGCCCTGGCCACCCGGGGGCCGTCCCGCTACTTCGGGGGGGACGAGGCCCTGGCCGCCCAGGTGGCAGCGGCCGTGGCCGGTGCACTCCCGGCGGCCGGCACCGCTCCGGCTGGGGGGGCTCCCCGGGTGGGGGTGGCCGACGGACCGTTTGCCGCCGGGCTGGCCGCCCGACGGGGGATCGTCGTGGCCCCTGGGCAGAGTGGCGAATTCCTGGCGCCCTGGCCGGTGGGCGCCCTGGGGCGCCCCGAGCTGGCCGACCTGCTGGGGCGTCTGGGTATCCGTACCCTGGGACAGCTGGCCGCCCTGCCGGCGCCCGACGTGGCCTCTCGCTTCGGCGCCGACGGGGCGGCCGCCCACCGGTTGGCCCAGGGGCGCGACGAGCGGGGCCTGGAGCCCCGGGTGGCTCCTCCCGACCTGGCCGCCACGGTGAGCTTCGACTCTCCGGTGGAGCGGGTGGACACCGCCGCCTTCGCCGCCCGGGCCCTGGCTGAGGACCTCCACCAGCGCCTGGTGGACCGGGGCCTGGCTTGCCGGCGGGTCCGGGTGGAGGCCGAGACCGACCACGGCGAGCGCCTGGTCCGGCTGTGGCGCACTGACGGTTCCTTTACCGCCGCCGCCCTGGCCGAGCGGGTCCGCTGGCAGCTGGACGGGTGGCTGCGGGGAGGAGAGGGCTCGGCCGCTGAGCGACCTACCGCCGGGCTTGGCCGGTTGTCGCTGGTTCCCGACGAGGTGGCGCCCGACGGTGGGAGCCAGCCCGGGTTCTGGGGAGAGTCAGCCGGCGTCGACGAGCGAGTGGCCCGCGCCCTGGCGCGGGTCCAGGGCCTGCTGGGCCCGGAGGCGGTGGTCGCGGCGGTGGTGAGCGGAGGCCGGGGACCGGCCGAGCAGGTGCGCCTGGTGCCCTGGGACGAGCGCCGGTCGGCGGCCCGGGCGCTCGTCCTGGGCCGCCAGGGCGCAGGGCCCCCTGCTGGCCGGGCCGGACCGGCTGGTGACGGGACGCCTTGGCCCGGGCGTATCCCGCCCCCTGCTCCTGGCGTGGTGCATCCCGACCCGGTGCCGGCCCAGCTGGTCGACCGCCAGGGCCAGGTGGTGGGGGTTACCGGCCGCGGATCGCTCGAGCCGGGCCATCCCAGCCGGTTGTCGGTGGCGGGTGGGGCCTGGACCGAGGTGGTGGCCTGGGGCGGCCCGTGGCCGGTCGACGAGCGCTGGTGGGATCCCCAGGCCCATCGCCGCCGGGCCCGGGTCCAGGTGGCGACGGCCGACGGCGCCGTCCACCTGCTGGCTGTGGAGGCCGGGCGCTGGTCGGTCGAGGCCACCTACGACTGACGTGCAGGCTCGAACGGCTCCGCCACGGCCTGAACGTCATGGCCTGATCGTCATGGCCTGATCGTCATGGCCTGATCGTCATGGCCTGATCGTCATGGCCTGATCGTCATGGCCTGATCGTGACTGACGGGGCCGGTGTGGCTGGTGAACGATTCCGCCCCAATCGCTAGCCTCGTGTCAGTGCGCGAGGAGCGGAGGCTGCAGAGGCTATGGAGCCCATGAGAGTGCTCGTCACCGCCCTCTCGGTCGACGACCCGGTCTCCCGCCAGCTGGAGGCACAGCAGATCGCCGAGATGCACGCCCGCTACGGGGAGTTCGGCATGCTGCCGCTCGGAGCCGACCAGTTCGAGCCTCCCGCCGGCTGCTTCCTGGTGGCTTGGGCCGACGGCGAGCCAGTGGCCTGCGGAGGCTACCGTGCCTTCGGCTCCGGGATCGCCGAGATCAAGCGAATGTACGTCGCCGCCCCGGCCCGCCGGCTGGGAGTGGGCTCCTTGGTCCTCACCGCCCTGGAGGGGCTGGCCCAGGCCGCCGGCTACCGGGAGGTATGGTTGGAGACCGGTACCCGCCAGCCAGAGGCGATCTGCCTTTACCGCTCGTCCGGCTACCTGCCCATACCCTGCTACACCGAGTACGCCCACGACCCGTGCAGCCGCTGCTTCGCCAAGGTCGTGGCTAACCCTCGGCTGGGCGTCGAACAGCCGGCTGCGGCCGCCGGCGACCTCGCCATCCGCCCGGTGCAGCACCATGAGATCCCCGCAGTGGCCGCGATGCTCACCGACGCGGCCCGCCGACTGGCCCGCCACGGGATCGATCAATGGCCGATACCGTTCCCGACGGAGGCGGTCGCTGCCTCGGTGCAACGGGGCGAGACCTACCTCGCCTGCCGGGGCGACATGGCCGTCGCCACCTTGGCCCTGTCGTGGGAGGACCAGACCTTCTGGGGGTGCCATCCGCCGGATGCCGGTTACGTCCATCGCCTGGCCGTGGCCCGGGTCGAGGCCGGCCGCCGATTGGGTGCCGGGCTGCTCGACTGGGCGGGCAGGGAGGTCGCCAAGTCCGGACGCCGGGTGGTCCGCCTCGACTGCGGGGCGGCCAACGCCGCCCTGCGGTCCTATTACGAGCGAGCGGGCTTCCTGCACCGCAGGGACGTAGAGGTGCACCGAGGTCCGCCCTTCACCCGCTGGCAGGCTTCGCTCTACGAGCGCGCCGTATCGGTACCTGCCCGCCACGGGTGAGACCGGCGGCCGACCCTGACCGAGTCGGCCTGGTGCTGGCCGGCGGAGGCGCCCGGGGCGCCTACGAGGTCGGGGCCCTATCGGGCCTGCTGCCGGCCCTGGAGGGGCTCGGATGGCGCCCGTCCATCCTGGTCGGCACGAGCGTGGGCGCCATCAACGCCGCCTACCAGGCCGCCAGCCGCCACCTGAGCGCCGAGGAGGCGCTCGATGGGGCGCTGGCCCGGTGGAGGCAGGTCACCGAGGAGGAGGTGGTGCACCCACTCCTGAGCCCCGGGACCCTGGTGAGGCTGCTCCGCTGGGAGGTCCGGTCGCGGTCACGGTCCGAGACCAGCCCGTCGGGGCTCCTGGACCCGAGCCCGCTGGCGGCCAGCCTGGGGGACTGGGTGGACTGGGAAGGCCTCCACCGCAACGTCGACAACGGGATCACCACCTCGGTGGCGGTGGTCGCCGCCGCCGCCCGGAGTGGCCATCCGGTGGCCTTCGTCGAAGGCCACCTCGAACGTCTTGGCTACCCGTCGCACGTGGTCGACTACTTCCCGGCGCGGCTCGGCCCAGCCCACCTGCGGGCCTCGACGGCCATACCGGGCCTGTTCCCGCCCGCCCGGGTGGACCAGCCGCGAGATGCCCGCGGCTGGTACTTCGACGGAGGGACACGGCTCAACACCCCGATCAAGCCGGCCCTGGACCTGGGGGCCGAGCGCCTGATCGTGATCGGCACCGATGCGGTGACCGAGCCCCACACCCACCCCGGCCGCCACGAATCCGAGCCGCCTGGGCTGGCCGGCGGCGCCCTCCACCTCCTCCAGGGCGCCTTCGTCGTGGACCCGCTGATCGACGACCTGCGCCGGCTCGGCGACGTCAACAAGTTCTTCGCCGACCACGCCAGCGCCCCGGCGGCCCTGCGGTACCGGTCGGCCCGTGGCAAGGCGCCCTACCGGCGGGTCCCCTACATCTTCATCGGGCCGAGGCGCCGCAACCTGATCGGTGAGCTGGCCATGGAGGTCTACCGGGACAGGTACCGAGGCAGGCGTCGAGGACTCGCGGGGCGGCGCCGGCCCGACCTGATGGCGCTGGGCCGCTTGCTGGGCGACACCAGCCCGAGGAGCGGCGAGCTCCTCAGCTACCTCTTCTTCGACCCGGACTTCATGGAGGCCCTGATCGCCCTGGGCAGGCAAGACGCCCGGCGATGGCTCGAGCAGGCGCCCGACCCGGCGGACCCCTGGCGGCTGGAGCCGCTGGCCGCGTTCGTGGGAACCGCGCCCGGCTGAGGCCCTACCAGCCGCCCGGCCGGCGACCCCAGGGCGGAGGGGGATAGTTGGCCCGGGACCGCATGCGGACGCCTATGTAGATCCCCACCACCACCAGCAGTACCACCAGCAGCGGGAGCCCGATGAGGGCAGCCAGGTGCCACCCGGCGTACCAGGCGGCGCCGTGGAGGATGGATCGGCCCAGCCCGTGGCCGAGGCCCCCGCGGTTGCCGTAGTAGTGGGGCACGTAGTAGCGGCGGAACAAGGCCAGCAACGTCGTCACAGCATCCAGCTTGCCACGATCAGCACCGGGTGCAAGGAGAACGTACGTTCGCTAGATTGACGAAGTGGGCCGGAGAGTCCCTTACGCCGAGCTGCATTGCCATTCCAACTTCAGCTTCCTCGACGGGGCCTCCCACCCCGAGGAGCTGGTCGCCGAGGCGGTCCGGCTGGGCCTGGAGGCCCTGGCCCTCACCGACCACGCCGGCCTGTACGGGGTGGTCCGCTTCGCCCAGGCCGCCGCCGCCGTGGGCCTGCCCACCGTCTTCGGGGCCGAGGTGAGCCTCGACCCGACCCGGACCCGCACCCCGACGGCGGGCGCGGCACGCACCCCGGCCCGGACCGGGACCCCTGATCCCGCCGGCCACCACCTGGTGATCCTGGCCCGCCACCCGGCGGGCTACGCCCGCCTGTCCCGGGCCGTCGCCCTGGCGCAGCTGGCCGGGGGGGAGAAGGGCCGTCCAGTCTTCGAGCTGCCCAGCCTGTCCGAGGCGGCCGGGGGGCCGGCCGGCGACCACTGGCTGGTCCTCACCGGGTGCCGCAAGGGGGCCGTCCCCGCCGCCCTCCTCGATGCCGGCCC
Organism: Acidimicrobiales bacterium; assembly: GCA_039583615.1. Classification (GTDB taxonomy): domain Bacteria; phylum Actinomycetota; class Acidimicrobiia; order Acidimicrobiales; family QHCF01; genus QHCF01. The sequence continues at coordinate 53,644 of JAVKSQ010000007.1, read as the reverse complement.
GGCCGCCGCCGGGCGGGCCCTGGACGCCCTGGTCGACGCCTTCGGCCGGGGCAATGTGGCCGTGGAGTGCTGGGACCACGGGGACCCCCTGGACTCGGCCCGCAACGACGCCCTGTCCGCCCTGGCCGTCTCCCGGCGCGTCGAGGCGGTGGCCACCAACAACGTCCACTACGCCACCCCGGCCCGGCGCCGCCTGGCCACCGCCCTGGCTGCGGTGCGGGCCCGGACCTCCCTCGACCAGCTGGACGGCTGGCTGCCGGCCGGGGCCGGCGCCCACCTGCGCTCGGGGGCCGAGCAGGCCCGGCGTCTGGCCCGCTACCCGGGAATCGTCGAGCGGGCGGCCGAGCTGGGCCGGGCCTGCGCCTTCGACCTGTCCCTGGTCGCTCCCCGCCTGCCCGACTTCCCCGTGCCCCCCGGCCAGAGCGAGATGGGCTACTTGCGCCAGCTCGCCGCCGAGGGGGCCACCGCCCGGTACGGCACCCGGGGCGCCGAGCGGGTGCCGGGGGCGTGGGCCCAGGTGGACCACGAGCTGGAGGTCATCGACGCTCTGGGCTTCGCCGGCTACTTCCTGGTGGTGTGGGACATCGTCGAGCTCTGCCGGCGGGAGGGGATCCTCTGCCAGGGCCGGGGGTCGGCGGCCAACTCGGCGGTCTGCTACGCCCTCGGGATCACATGCGTCGACGCGGTGGCCCTGGGGCTGTTGTTCGAGCGCTTCTTGTCGCCCGAGCGGGACGGGCCGCCCGACATAGACGTCGACATAGAGGCGGGCCGGCGGGAGGAGGTGATCCAGTACGTCTACGACCGCTACGGGCGCCACCACGCCGCCCAGGTGGCCAACGTCGTCACCTACCGGCCCCGCTCGGCGGTGCGGGACATGGGCCGGGCCCTGGGCCATGGGCCGGGCCAGCTCGACGCCTGGTCCAAGCAGATCGACCAGTGGGCCCCGCTGCCCGCCTCCGGGGCGCCCCCGGCACCCACGCCCACCGGGGCGCCCCCCGCACCAGCGGTGCCCGCCGGGCCGGGCTCCGACGGGGCCATACCCCCGCCGCTGGCGGACCTGGCCAGGGCGGTCCAGGGCTTTCCCCGCCACCTGGGCATCCACTCGGGAGGCATGGTCATCTGCGACCGCCCGGTGTCAGAGGTCTGCCCGGTGGAGTGGGCCCGCATGGCCGGGCGCAGTGTCCTGCAGTGGGACAAGGACGACTGCGCGGCGGTGGGCCTGGTCAAGTTCGACCTGCTGGGGCTGGGGATGCTCTCGGCCATCCATCAGGCCATCGACCTGGTCGCCGGCTGGGACCACAGCGTGGTCGACCTGGCCCGCCTGCCCCAGGAGGACGAGGTCTACCAGATGCTGTGCCGGGCCGACTCGGTGGGGGTGTTCCAGGTGGAGAGCCGGGCCCAGATGGCCACCCTGCCCCGCCTGGCGCCCCGCTGCTTCTACGACCTGGTGGTGGAGGTGGCCCTCATCCGCCCCGGCCCCATCCAGGGCAACTCGGTCCACCCCTACCTGCGCCGCCGGGCCGGCCGGGAGCCGGTCACCTACCTCCACCCCCTGCTGCGCCCCTCCCTGGAGAAGACCCTGGGGGTCCCGCTGTTCCAGGAGCAGCTCATGGCGATGGCCATCGACGTGGCCGGCTTCAGCGGGGCCGAGGCCGACCAGCTCCGCCAGGCCATGGGCTCGAAACGCTCCGCTGAGCGTATGGCTCGCCTTAGTACCAGGCTGTACTCCGGGATGGCGGAGCGAGGGATCACCGGTGAGGTGGCCGATGCCATCTACGACAAGCTGGCTGCTTTTGCCAACTTCGGCTTCCCCGAGAGCCACTCCGTGTCGTTCGCCTACCTGGTCTACGCCAGCGCCTGGCTCAAGCTGCACCACCCGGCCCCGTGGTGCGCCGCCCTGCTCAACTCCCAGCCCATGGGGTTCTGGTCACCCCAGACCCTGGTGGCCGACGCCCGCCGCCACGGCGTGGTGGTGAGGGGCCCCGACGTCAACGCCGGTGCGGCCCAGGCCACCCTGGAAGATGTCGAAACAGCCTCCTCCCGCCAGAGCGCCTCTCCCACTCCCGCTGGGTCCCCGAGCCGGCCTCCCGGGCCGGCCGTCCGCCTGGGGCTGGAGCCGGTGCGCAGCATCGGCCCCGAGGTGGCCGAGCGCATCGCCGCCGGGCGGCCCTACGAGAACATGGAGGACCTGGCCCGCCGGGCCGCCCTGTCCCGGACCCACCTGGAGGCCCTGGCCACCGCCGGCGCCCTGGGGGAGCTGTCCCCCAGGAGCTCCCGCCGGGAGGCCCTGTGGTCCGCCGGGGCGGTGGCCCAGGCAGCCGACCCGGCCACACTGCCTGGAGCAGCCACCGGGACCGAGGCCCCGCCCCTGCCCACCATGACCGACCTGGAGTCCACGGCGGCTGACCTGTGGGCCACCGGGGTGTCGATCGGCACCCACCCGGTGCACTTCGCCCGGCCCGCCCTGGACGCCATGGGGGCGCTGACCGCCGTCGCCCTGGCCGACGCCGAGGGGGGATCGAGGGTGGTGGTGGGCGGGCTGGTCACCCATCGCCAGCGTCCCTCCACCGCCGGGGGGACCATCTTCGTCAACCTGGAGGACGAGACCGGGATGGTCAACGTGATCTGCTCGGCCGGGGTGTGGGCCCGCTACCGGCCGGTGGCCCGCAGCGCCTCGGCCCTGGTGGTGAGGGGCCGCCTGGAGAAGGCCGACGGGGCGCTCAACCTGGTGGCCGAGCGCCTCGACGCCCTGTCCCTGGGCGCCGGCCCCACGCCGTCGTCCCGGGACTTTCGCTGAGAACCTCGGGGTCTCGCCAGGTCGGCGAGCTACAGCTGGCCGAGCCAGGCCGGCTCGGCGGTCAACCATCTCAGCGCAGCAGCTCGGCCGGCACCACGCGAACCGGGAACGGCTGCTCGGTCTCGTAGGCCTCCGAACCGGCGACCCGGGCTTCCTCCTCGTAGACGACCCCAACCAGGCGGAGCACCGTGAGGCTGGGCTCCTCCGGGTCCACGATCCAGTACCACGCCGCTCGTCCCTCGGCGTAGACGCGGCGCTTCTCGGAAAGATCGCGGCCCCTCCCCGTCGGCGAGAGGATCTCGACGACCAAGAGTGGAGGACGCTCGACGGCCCGCGGGCCGATCGCCTCGGGCGTCACCACCATCAGGTCGGGCTGGGGCACCTGACCCGGCCCGATCCGCCAAGCCAGAGGTGCGAACAAGGCCCGAAGCCCTCCTGGAAGCGCCCCTTCCCTGAGCAATGCAGCCAGCTCGGCGGCGACGATCTGATGAGCCGAGCCCGGCGGCGGGCTCATCACCAAGGCCCCGTCCAGGATCTCGTAGCGGTTGCCATCCTCTGGCGTGGCATACAGATCCTCCAGGTCAAGCTCCCGATCGACCAGCGATCCCACACCACCAGCATGCCACCGCCGGGCCTCAGGGCCTTCTGTGAGGCGGTCGTTCAAGTTCACAGGACCGTCAGATCCTCGCTCCGGGCGCCGTGGACTGCGCCGGCCGAAACGGACTGATCGAAGGTCACGAACCGGCCTTGGTGGGCGGTGGCGAGTGCGAGCAGGTATGCATCGGTCACCTGCCGAGGGCTGTGGAGGCCCGAGCGATCCACGACGGACTCATCCAGCAGCGCCCGCTTCACATCAGTTCGTCCTGCCGAAGTCGGTCTATCAAGGCGTTCGAGATCGCCTCGCCGCGGTGAGGGAACGGTTCGAAGCCATAACGGATCCCCGGTTGGGTCGAGCTCGCCGCCGGGTGCTGGTTGGTCAGCGCCCGGCTCGCCCGATGGCGAAGGCGCCGACACCGCCGCAGTGGTCGTCGGCCTCGAGGGACGCTCGGGCTTGTCCCGGGGCGGTAGGTTGGCACCCGGATGCTCGTCGGCGCCCTCTTCAAGGTCAACCACCTAAGCCTGTGGGCCAGGTCCAACGGCCTGGTCATCGTCCTGCTGGCGGTGGGGGCGGTGCTGCTGACTCGGCTCGTCAGCTGGTGCTCCGCCCAGGCCAGTCGCTACCTGGAGAACCAGGTCCGGGCCCAGGTGTCGGAGGGCCTGGTGCCAAGCGAGCACTCCAAGCACGCCCGAGCCCTGGTCCAGGCCGGAGAGTGGGCCGTGAACGGCCTGGTCTTCTTCGTGGCCGCCCTGCTGGTGCTGGTCAGGTTCGGCGTACCCCTGACCACCCTGGTGGCCCCGGCCACGGTGGCTGGCGTGGCCCTGGGGTTCGGCGCCCAGCGGGTGGTCCAGGACCTGCTGGCCGGCTTCTTCTTGTTCGCCGAGCGCCAGTACGGCTTCGGCGACGTCGTCCGGCTCAGCGTGCCCGGCCAGACGCCCGGCACCAGTGGCACGGTGGAGGAGCTCACCTTGCGAACCACCAAGCTGCGCACGGTGAACGGGGAGCTGGTGATCATCCCCAACGGCCAGATCGTCCAGGCGACGAACCTGTCCCGTGACTGGTCCCGGGTGGTCATCGACATCCCGCTGCCGGCCGACTACGACCTCGACGAGGCCACCGAGCTGCTGCGGGGGGCGGCGGAGGAGATCACCTCGGACGACGGGTGGAAGGACCTCTTGCTGGAAGAGCCGACCGTGCTGGGGGTCGAGTCCATCGATGTCGGCTTCTACCAGCTGCGCCTCACCGCCCGCACCCTCCCGGCCAAGCAGTGGGAGGTGGGCCGGGAGCTGCGCCGCCGGATCGCCCTCGCCTTCCAGCGGGCGGGGATCGAGCCGCCCCGCTCGGTCCTGGCCAACGCCGATGAGTCCGTTTAGCGCCCTCCGGCCCTGGCTGGCGGCCCGGCTACGGGTCCTGATGCGGGTCCGCCGCTCCACGGTGGCCCTCGTCGTGGTGTTCGCCGGCGTCTTCGTCCTGTGGTCCTACGCCCAACCCGAGACACCGGTTGGCGCCCCGGGCGCCCAGCCGGCCGTGTCCACACCCGCCGCTGGGGTGCCGCGCTCGACACCCACCACCCGGCCGACCCGCAGGTCAACCACCACTTCCCCGACGACCTCGCATCCGTCGTCGACGGCCCCTCCCAGCTCCACCTCGACCACCACGCCGGGAACCACCACCACCACAGTGCCGGGGGCCACCACCGCCCCCGGCGGGACGACCACCACCGGCCCGACCAGCCCCGCCACCGGTGGGGGGACCACCACCACCGGGTCGGGCCACCCACCGGCCACCTGAGATCTCCTACCGGCGACGCGCCGGCCGTTGGGCTAGAGGTTCCCGGGAGGCGCCACCGAGAGGGGCTTGGAGGACTTCACCGGGCCGTTGTCGGTCGAGGTGAACACGGGACCCGACAGCACCAGGCTGCCCTTGGTGATGGTGCCCATCTGCACGCCGGTGTAGCCCTGGGTGGAGGTGGCCGAGTAGCCGAAGGGAGCCAGCCCGGGCCCGGACAGGTCGGCCGTCTGCAGCGCCTTGACGACGCTGTCACTGGTGGGGTTCTGGCCGGCCTGGTCCATGAGCCGCACGAAGGTGTACGCCACCGCCATCCCGTACTCCACGTTGGCGTCGAAGGCCGCGTTGGGTAGGTAGCGGTCGCTGACCTGCTTGAACAGCTTGATCCACGGGTCGCCGGAGTCGGAGACCGAGGGAAGGTAGTCGTCGGTCACCAGGCCGTCGAGCAGCGAGTGGCCGCCCAGCAGCTTGGACAGGTTGGCCGGGTTGCTGGCCCCCACGCTGGAGACCACGAAATGGGGGTGGTAGCCGACCTTGGCCGCCGCCTGGAGGGCGTGGGCGACGAAGGCCGGTATGGCGTAGAGGACCACCACCTGGGCGCCGGCCGACTGCAGCGCCTGCATCTGGGGGCCGACGTCGGCGGTGGGGTCGGTCACGTCGTAGCTCTGTCGGGACACAACCGCCGACTGGGGGATGCTCTGGTCCAGCCCCATGACCCCGTCCTGGCCGAACTCGTCGCTCTGGGCCAGGTAGCCGACCTTCTGCCCGGCGAAGTGGTCGGTGACGTACTTGCCCTCCACCTTGCCCTCTACCGTGTAGTCGGTCGAGTACCCCGATGTGTACGGGTACTTCGACGGGTCGTTCCAGCAGTCGCAGCCGGACGAGACGAACAGGTCAGGGACCCGGTTGGCATTGAGGAACGGCTCCACCGCCACGTGGGTGGGGGTGCCCAAGCCGTTGAAGATGGCGAAGACGTGGTCCTGGAGGACCAGCTTGTCCACCACCGCCTTGGTCTGGGCCGGGTTGTAGGCGTCGTCGTCGATCAGGTACCTGATCTTGCGACCGTGTACCCCCCCGTGGGCGTTGACGTCCTCGAAAAGCGCATTGGAGGCCGGGGCTATCTCGTCGTAACCGGGGGCGGCGACACCGGTGAGCGGCTGATGGGTGCCGATCGTGATGGTGGCGGCGGTGATCCCAGCGGTGCCGGCGGTCTTGCCTCCCGGTCCGCCGGCTGGCCCGGCGCTGGGCCCGCAGGCGGACAGAGCCAGGCCGAACGCCCCGACGAGGGAGGCGGCCGCCAGCCAGTGCCTCGATCGCTGCCCCATGGACGGACCCTTTCCTTGGTGACCCCTGTCGAGGGCAGGACGCCCGGGCCGTGGCTGGTCAGACTAAGCGGTCGAGATGGCGGTTACCGAGCGGGCGCCCCGGGCGGCCGATCCGGGCGGGCGGCCCGGGCGACCAGGGCGGCCAGGCGGCGCATCCAGCCTTGGACCCCGGTCGGGAAGGCCATCATGACCACGATCAGGACGGCCCCGTAGAAGACGAGGGCCAGGTTGGGGGCGGTGGTGGCGGACAATCCCAGATGGGTGGCGGCGCTGGTCGCCACCTCGTTCAGGTAGACGAGCACCACCGCTCCCCACACCGCACCAGCCAGGCTCCCCAGGCCGCCCAGGACGATCCCGACCAGCAGCGACAGCGACAGCGACAGCGGGAAGCCGCCCGAGCCGACCTGTCCCACCGCCAGGGCCAGCAGGGCGCCCGCCAGCCCGGCGCAGGCGGCACTGACGACGAACGCCGTCACCTGGATGCGGGCCACCGCCAGGCCGGCCAGGGCGGCGGCCACCTCGTCGTCGCGCACTGCCTTCCACGACCGGCCCAAGCGGCCGGTGGCCAGGTTGGCCAGCAGCACCATGACCGCCAGGGCCACGGCCAGGCTGACCCAGGCCAGCCATCGCTCGGGAGCGAAGCCGGGGCCCAGCCAGCCCGGGGGGCGCAGCGGGTTGACCACGATGCCCTGGTCGGCCCCCAGGAGGTGGGGGTACTGGTTGGCCACGTCGGGCAGGGCCACCGCCAGGGCCAGCGTGGCCCCCGCCAGGTAGGGCCCCCGCAGGCGGGCGGCGGCCAAGCCGACGATGGCCCCGGCGGCGGCCGTGACGCAGACGGCGGCCAGGATCGCCACCGCCACCGGCGCTCGAGTGTGCTCCAGGAGCAGCGCAGTGGTGTAGGCGCCGACGGCCATCAGGGCGCCGTGGCCGAGGGAGAGCTGGCCGGCCAGCCCGGTGAGCAGGGTCAGGCCGGCCAGGGCGATGGCGAAGAGGCCGACGCTGGCCAGCTTGTCGTCGGTGAAGGCGTTGACGCTGTCGCTGAGCATGAACAAGGCGGCCCCCGCCACCAAGGCGGTCAGGAGATGGCGAGCGGGACGCCCCACCCTCACACCCTCCGCCGGCTGGTGCTGCCCACCAGCCCAGCCGGTCGGACCAGGAGCACCGCCACCAGGATGGCCAGCGCCCCCAGCGCCTCCAGCCGGCCCGACACGTAGCCCCCCAGGTAGCTGAGGGCGAGGCCGGTGACCAGGCCGCCGACGAGGGCTCCGACCGGGCTGTCCAGGCCGCCGACGACCGCGGCGGTGAACCCGTAGACGAGCACGGCGTCCATGTAGTTGGGCGAGAGGAAGGTGCCGGGCGCCACCAGCAGGCCGGCCAGCGACCCCGCCAGGGTGGCCAGCGCCCAGCCCAGGGTGAGCACCCGTCCCACCCTGACTCCCAGCAGCCGGGCCACCTCGGGCTCGAAGGCGGCGGCCCGCATGCGCAGCCCCAGGTCAGTCGCCCTGAACAGCACCACCAGCGCCACCATGGTCGCCACCACGGCCGCCACCGTGAAGGCGTCGAACGGCGAGAGGTCCAAGGTGGTGTGCCCCATTCTCAGGCCATTCGTCGAAAAAGGGGCCGGGAACGCTCTGAGTCCTCCGCCCCAGATCAGCCCGGCCGCCCCCTCCGCCACCACCAGCAGGCCCAGGGTGACGATGACCGCATTGAGGTGGGGACGGCGCGCCAGGGGCCGCACCAGCGTGACCTCGACCAATGCCCCGAGCAGCAGCCCTGCCGCCAGGGCGGCAGCGAAGGCCAGCCAGTAGGGCTCGTGACGGTCGATCAGGGTCACGGCCAGGTAGGTGGTCACCATGGCCAGGCCTCCCTGGGCGAAATTGACCACCCGAGTGGCCCGCCAGATGAGGACCAGGGCCAGGGCCACTGCCGAGTAGACCATCCCGGCGGTGATGCCGCCCAAGGTGTAGGAGAGGAAGGCACGCACCGCTCACCACCCCAGGTGGTGGTGGAGCAGGGCGGCGTCGGCACCGCCGATCACCGCCGCCGGCCCGGACATCACCACCCGGCCGACCGCCAGCACCACGGCCTGGTCGGCCACCGCCAGGGCACCCCGGGCATCCTGCTCCACCAGCAGCACCGCCAGCCCTGCCTCGTCCCGCAGCCGGACGAGCAGTGCCATGGTCTGCTCGGCGACCATGGGGGCCAGGCCCAGTGAGGGCTCGTCGAGGAGCAGCACCCGGGGCCGGGCCATGAGCGCCCGGCCCACGACCAGCATCTGGCGCTCGCCGCCGGACAGGGTGGAGGCCGACGACCGCCGGCGACGCTGGAGGGCCGGGAACAGCTCGAGCACCTCGGCCAGGGCCTGGCGGCGGTCGACCCGGTCGGCCCGCCACAGGGCTCCCAGGCGGAGGTTCTCCTGCACCGTCAGCTCCTGGATGACCCCCCGTCCCTCGGGCACGTGGGCCACGCCCAGGCGGACCACCTCCTCGGGAGCCAGGGCACAGAGGTCGTGGCCGCCGTACTCGACCCGGCCGGCGGTCGCCCTAGTCAGGCCGGTCATGGTCCGCAGCAAAGTGGTCTTGCCGGCCCCGTTGGGGCCCAGCACGGCGGTGATGGAAGCGCCAGGTAGGTCGAGGGAGGCGTCCTCCAGGGCCTTTACCGGCCCGTGACAGGCGCTCAGACCCCTGACCCGGACCGCCGCCGGCTCAACCCCCACGGTGGGGGGACGGCGTCGGCTGAGCCTGGTGAGCGCGGTGCCCCAGGTAGGCCTCGACCACCTTGGGGTCGGAGCGGACCTGAGCGGGTGACCCGGTGGCCAGCACCTTGCCGAAGTCCAGCACGGCCAGGGAGTCGCTCACCGACATGACCAGGTCCATCCGGTGTTCGACCAGGAGGATGCCCATTCGGTTGCGCAGCACATCCAGGCGTCGGGCCAGGTCGGCAACCTCGCTGTCGGACAGACCGCTGGCCGGCTCGTCCAGGAGCAGAAGCGAGGGCTCGCATGCCAGCGCCCGAGCCAGTGCCACTCGCTTCTGCACGCCATAGGGCAGGGTGGTGGGCAGGTGGTCGGCGTAGGCGGACAGGTCGAGCTGGCCCAGCAGGTCGAGGGACGCCTCAGCCAGGGCCCGTTCTGCCCGGCCGGCGCGCCTCAGCCCCAGGGCGCAGGCCAGCAGTCCGGCCTCGCCCTCCGAGCTGGCACCAGCCGCCTGGCCGGCTGCGACCATGACGTTCTCGGCCACTGTGAGGCCCTTCCACAGGCCCACGCTCTGCAGCGTCCGGGCGATGCCGAGGGAGGCCAGCCGGTGGGGAGCAGGTCGTATGGGCTTGCCCCGGTGCTCGACGTGGCCCGAAGTGGGCTTCACGAACCCGCAGATGACGTTGAACAGCGTCGTCTTGCCGGCTCCGTTGGGCCCGATGACCCCGACCACCTCGCCGGGCCCGAAGCGGAGGGAGACCTGCTCCAGGGCGCACACCCCGCCGAAGCGCACGGTCACGTCGACCACCGCCAAGCCGGCCTCGGATACCATCCGGTCCCTCATGCCAGAGACGATACGGCGCCGGGTGCTGGTGAGCGGGGCCGTCCAGGGAGTGTTCTTCCGGGACACCTGCCGGCGCCAGGCGCGCGCCGCCGGGCTGGCTGGCTGGGTCCGCAACCGGGGCGACGGCCAGGTGGAGGCGGTGTTCGAGGGACCCCCCGAGCCGGTCGAGAGGCTGGTGGCGTGGTGCCGACACGGGCCGCCTCTGGCCAGGGTGCAAGGCGTCGAGGTGGTGACCGAGGAGCCGGTCGGCGAGCGGTCGTTCCGGGTGCGCTGAGCCCCGGTCGCCGCCGAGGTAGGATCTCACACCATGATCTACGCCAACATCGTCGGCCCCGACGCCTTGATCGTCATCATCGTGGGCGCGATCGCTCTGCTCTTTGGCGGCTCGAAGATACCCAAGCTGGCCAAGTCCCTCGGCTCGGCCAAGAACGAATTCCACCGCGGCCTCAACGAGGGCCAGCAGCCGGCCCAGCCGGTCCAGCCGGTCCCGCCGGTTGCCCAGCCAGCCCAGCCGGTCCCGCCGGTAGTTCCGCCGTTGGCCCAGCCCACTCCAGCCGCCCCACCGCCCACCGCGGCCGCCCCACCGCCCACCGCGGCCGCCCCGTCGCCCACCGCGGCCGCCCCGTCGGTTGCCCAGCCAGCCCAGCCGACAGCCCAACCAGCCGATCTCCCTCCACCAGCCCCCCAGCCGGCGCCCCCGCCCCCCGCTCGGGAGAGCGACCTGCCCCCGCTCCCCTGACTCTTGGGGCGCCGCCCCGAGTACCCCGAGGGCCCCGCCCCGCCGCTGGCGGGAGCTTTCTGCTCTTCTGACCAGCCAAGGCCACTGCGTGGCCGGCTGGTCAGTCAGAATTCGGTGACGGCCAGGATCTCCGTCTGGAGCTGCTTGTACTCGGGCGAGTTGGTGATGGGCAGTAGCGACATGAGCTTGGCCATGTCCCCGGTCACCTTGACCCGGCCCTGCATGAAGGCGGCATTGGGGTCGAGGTCGCCCTGCTGGATCTTGCGGGCGTCCTCGTAGGATTGGGTGAGCACGACCTCGGGCTCGGGAAGATCCCCCAGCTTGGTGTCCAGCAGCTTGCCGTTCTCCAGCACCCAGTAGTACCGGACGTCTCCCTCGGGACCGCCGGTGACCACGTACTGCATGCGGGCTGAGGCACCAGGTCGCTCGGGCTGGCTCTGGGCCAGCCTCTTGAACTCGTCCAACCACTCCTGGGTAAGCCACTTGGCCATGTCGGTGCCTCCGTCATTCCTAGTCAGGGAAGATCGAACGTCGAGGTTACCGCCTGACGGCATCCCTCACCCCGCTGAAGAGGTCGTCTTCGGGCTCACTGGTCGCCACCAGGCTGCGGGCCAGGCAGTACTCGTCGTAGGGATGGATGGCCCTGGCCACCTCGGGGGGCAGCCCGAACCAGAATTTCGAGGTGGGATCCACCTGGGTGGCGTGGGCCAGCAAGGCGTTGGGGCGGACGTCTGCCCACTCGGCCACGTCGATGGTGGTGGTGATGTGGTCTTGTTGAGAGGGCCGCCCTTCGAACCACTCCTCGTCGAAGGGCGACTCCAGGCCCAGCTCGAGGAACTTCTCGTGCGTCGCCACGATCCGGGCCCTGGACCACAGCGTGTAATAGAGCTTGAGCGGCTGCCAGGGCGGCCCCGCCTCGGGATAGCTGCTGGCATCCCCGGCCACGTCGAAGGCGGCCACGCCTATGTCGTGGACCCGCAGGTGGTCAGGGTGGGGGTAGCCCCTCTGGTCGTCGCTGTAGGTAACCACCACTTGCGGGCGCGTCCGGCGGACCTCGGCCACCAGGCGCCCGACGGCCTCGGTGAGTGGCGCACGAGCAAAGCAGCGCGGGTCATCGTTGGCCGGCGTGCCGGCCATGCCGGAGTCCCGGTAGCCCAGCATGACCACCTCGTCGTAGCCGATGACCTCGGCGGCCCGGGCCAGCTCCTCCTTGCGAATCTCGTGCAGCCGGGCCCGAACGTCGGGGCGGTCCATGACCGGATTGAGAATGTCGCCTTCCTCGCCACCCGTGGCGCAGACCAGGACCGTGTGGACCCCGTCCTGGTGGTAGCGAGCCACGGTGCCGGCTCCCTTGGATGACTCGTCGTCAGGGTGGGCGTGCACAGTCAAAAGACATAGGCACTCGTCCATCCCGACACGCTACCGGCCGACCCATTGCCCCCGGAGGGGCCGGCCAGGTCGCCTACCGCCGGGGTGGCGGGGCCCAGGTGGGACGGGCGGCGCGCAGGTGGCCCTCCAACAGGCGTCTGACCCGGGCTGGCTCGATGGTGGTACGGCCGTCGCCCACCGGGCGAAGGGAGGGAGTGATGGCCTCCACGCCGTCGAAGACCCAGATGGGGCCGCCCGGAGCCTCCTCGGTGGTCAGCTGCTCGGCCAGCGGGGCGAGGTCGACCCGCCGGGCCGGGCGGCGCGACACCATGCGCACCCACGACTCGTACCGGTAGCTCACCTCGACTCGCTCGCCTTGGATGAGTACCACCCGCCCAGCGCTGGTGGCGTTGTGGATGACGACCGGATGGCACGGGGCATCCCGCCGGCTCATGAACCGGGTAGCCAGACCGCCGGGGCACCCGGCCGCCACGTGGACCACCGCCAGGTCCAGCTCCGGCACCTCCTCGATGCTCACCCGGCCCGAGGCCAGGGCGGCCTGGCTGGCCTCCAGGGTGGCCTCCTCGTCGGCCCACAGCTGGCGCTCGGCCCCTGGGTGGTCCACCAGCCCGGGCAGGCGGCCCAGCAGCTCCTCGGTGAGGGCGGCGCAGCGCTGTGGGTAGGGCTGGTCGAGCGATGCGGCACCAAGAGGGGAGCGATCCGGGTCCGCCAGGGTGGCCAGGGCAAAGCTCACCCGGGCCGCGGCACGGCTCGGAGAGGTGGCGAAGTCTCCGACCCTGGCCACCTCTTCGAGGACGCCCCATCGGGCCAGAGCTGACCCCGGGCTGACCAGGACGTAGAGGGATACCAGGCCGTCTTGGTCGAGGTGGTCGTTGGTCACCGCCTCGGCGCCGGGCCACCGGGCGCGGTACCTTCTCTCCAGCCAGCGCCGGGCTATCTGGGCCGAGAGGTCAGCGGCCAAGGGGTGCGGGGTCGGGCTGCGGGGCCAGTGAGAAAGGGTGAGGACCGTCCCGGGGCCAGCCGCCCCGTCTACCACCACGTTGGGTCGGCCCTCGAGCTGGTGGTACGGGAGGTAGCGCGTGAGCGGTTCCCTACTGGCGGGCCAGGGCGTCGATCTGGCCGGCCAGGTCCAGGTCGGCCTGGGTGATGCCACCCGCCGAATGGGTGGAGAGCCGCAGGGTGACGGTGTTCCAGCGGATGTCGATGTCGGGGTGGTGGTTGGCGGCCTCGGCCCGCTCACCCACCTGGTTGACGAAGGCCAGGGCGCCGGCGAAGTCCTTGGCCTGGTGCATCTTGACCAGCTCGTCACCCTGGCGCTCCCAGGCGAGCCGGGAAACGGCGTCGGCGATGGTGTCGTCGTCCAGGAGGGCCATGGCCTCCAGGCTACCGCTCCGCGGGCTGCCTCAGGCCCGCCCCTGGCGCCCGCTCAGGTCATGCGTTGATGTCGGTAGCCGGCCGTGCCCCGCCCGGCGCCCCGGCCATGGCGGTCTCGAAGGTGTCCGGTACCGGGTACTGGCCCAGGACGAAATTGAGGATCGCCACGTGCATGCGCTCCACCGGCTGGATGGTGGCCAGCGCACCGATGAGCTGGCTGGACTTGAGGTCCATCCCCAGGTCGTTGAGGTAGGTGTTGGCCGCCGTGTTCTCCAGCTCCAAGGCCAGCTTGGCCAGGCCGGTGACATCCTTGACCTGGTTGAAGGCGGCCGTGACGGTCGAGAGAATGGCGGGGTCGGCCTTGGTCACTGCCGGCTTGCCGGCTGCGGTGACCACCGAGTTGAAGGCGCCGACGTGGGCCGTGTGCTGTGCTCTGGCGGTGGTGGCAAAGGTGGCCACCGCCGGGGGCACCTTGCCGAGCTTGTTGGCCGCCGCCGCCTGGAGGCCCATTGTGTAGGCGGCCACCGCCAGGTTCTCCAGGCTGGCCGCGGTGGCTGCCACCTCGGCGTCACCGCTGTAAGGCCCGGCTGGCCCGCTGCTGGTCGAGGAGCCGGTGGTGGTAGTGCTGGCGGACTTCTTGCTGCTTCCGCAGGCGGCCAGGGCCAGGCCGCCCACCGCCGCTCCGCTGCCCAACAGGAACGTGCGCCGGCTGGCCACCTGGGCGGTGATCCGCTGGGCGTGATCCCGAGCCTGGTCGGCCCAGGTGGCCAGGCTCTGCTGGAACGCCGGGAAGCTCTCGTTGTGGAAATCGTCCAGGTCGGCGGTGGCCCGGCGAAGCTCGGCCTCGCTGATCTGCATGGGGTCTGGTTGGTGGGTGCTCATGCGACGGCGCCTTCCTGGGGGGATCGGACGTAGGGGGAGGTATTGGGCAAGAAGGTGTCGGGGAAGCCGACACTCCCGGCCGCCGCCGGCAGGGCGGCCACATCGGTCGGGATCTTGATGAGCTGAGGCGCCCCTGAGAGCAGGGCCGCCACCGCCAGCAGGATGGCCGCGTGCTGGGAGTCGACGCCCAGCACGCTGGCCATGACCAGCCGGGAGGGTGCGTCGGTCATGAGCTGGCAGTTCTTGCTGTAGGTCTCGGACGCGGTCTGCTCCAGCAGGGTGGCCAGCTTGACCACCATGGGCGGCCCGGTGGTGGAGCTGGCGGCGGTGAGCGCCGGCAGCATGTTCTTGACCGTGGGGGCGAGGACCGGGTCAGGGTTGGGCTGCTGCTTGCCCCCGAGCTTGACCGCGGCAGCGTTGAAGGCCTGGGCGTGGGCGGCGTGCTGTTCCATGGTCTTCATGGCAAAGGCCTTGATGGTGGCGTTGCCATTGGCGATGTAGGGGAGGGTGAGGGCCGTCTTGTAGGTGAAGACGGCCAGGTTCTCCAGGCTGGCCGAGGTCTGCAGGGCCTGGATGTTGACGTTGGCCTGGGCGTAGGCGGACGCCATGCCCAGGGCGGTGGCACCCACCGCCCCGGCGGCCAGGGCACCTCCCACCCTGGCGCCTGTCCCGGCCAGCCGGCGGCGGTCGGCGGCGAGGTCACCGGCCTCGTCGGGGTCGGCGTGGGCCTGTCGGTCCCTGGTGATCTCGACCAGGTCGTCCAGGGACCGGTTGGCCACCCTCATCCCGTCGACCTGCAAGTCCTGGGACTCTTCGATCAGCTCCTCCAAGCGCCCTTCGTCGTACTTCATCAGCGGCTTCCTCCGTTGGCGGTCTCCGGCATCGTGCCTTGCGTCAGGGCCCAGCTCAGTGCTCTCTGCTCGCCGGTTGTTCGGCGCCGGGGAGCGAGGCGGATGAGAAAGTTCCGAAAAGGGCCCACCACAGGCCGATCAACCCTGGTAATCGCTGGGCGGCCGGGCCAGGTCGGCGGGAGCGAAGGCGTCCGGGACCGGGTACTGGCCGAGCAGCAGCCGCAGCATGGCGGCGTGGGCCATCTCGACCGGGTAGATGGTCGCCGCCGTGCCGATGGCGTGAGTGCCCTGCATGGTTCCCAGCGCCTCCTGGTAGGTGGCGGCGGCGGTGCGCTCCACCACCAGCATGAGCTCCATCAGGGAGCTGACCTCTCTCACCTGGGAGAATGCCTGGTCGATCTGGGGTTTGAGGATCGGGTCGGGACCGGTGACCTTGGCCTTCCTGGCGGCGCCCAGCATGGCGTTCCAGGCCCGGGCGTGGTCCGAGTGCTGCTGCTCGGCGGTCCGGGCCAACATGGTCACCGCTGGCTGGCTGACCCCCAGCTGGCCGCTGGCCAGGATGTGCTGGGCCTGGTCGTACAGGCCAACGGCCAGGTTCTCCAGGCTGGCCGCCAAGGCCACCATCCGCAGGTCGCCTGCCAGCTCGGGTCCGGAGGCCACCGGGGCCCTGGCCCTGGAGGACGGTGGCGAACGCCCCCCGCAGGATGAGCAGGCAAGACCGACGCCGAGCAAGCTGCCGGCGGCCAGGACTGCCCGGCGGCTCACCTCATCATTGCGGCGGCCAGGATCGCCCCCGGCACCAGCGCCGGACCATCGCCCCGACCCGTCACCTGCCAAGGTAGGAGCCGACCGTCGCCGAAGGTCTCAGCCGGAGACCGTGAGGGTCCCCGTCATGAAGGGGTGGATGGTGCACATGAAGGGGTAGCTCCCCGCCTTGCTGACCGTCACCGTCTTGGTCCCACCAGCGGGGATGTCACCGGTGTCGAACGCCTTGTTGTCGGCGGTAAAGGTGTGGGTGGTCGAGTCCTCGTTGTGCACGGTGATGGTGGCGCCGACCTTCACGGTGGGGTTGTCCGGGCTGAACTTGAAGTTGTGGATGGTCACCGTCGTCACCCCGGTGGCCCCTGAGGCGGGCCCGGAGCTTGCCGTCGTGGTGCTGGGGGGCATGGTGGTGGAGGACGACGAGCTGGTCGTCGGCGACGACGCCGTCTTGCTGCCACATGCGGCCAAGCCAATAGCGAGGGCGATCACCGCGGTGCACTGCACGCTCATCCGGCCGGTACGGGACAAGGCTCCGAGCCTCCTTGGGTTGGGTTCACCGGAATGCCGGTTCACCGGGGATACTGGTTCACCGGGAGTACGGCGCCGACGGGGCCCTCGGATCAACAGGGGCACTCGGACGGGTTGCCTGGTCCGGTGCTGGGCGGCGGGCGGCCTCCAGCCGGCTCACCACCAGGGTACGCTGGCCAGCAGTCCGCCGCCGGAGCGGGCCCTCGGGACGGGCCAGGACCACGCGCAATCTCACTGACGCCAGTGACGCCAGCCTCGTAGTCGCCATAGGTCGGTGGCACGAGGATGCCTTGGCGGAGAGCTACCGGCGTCACGCCGGAGCAGTCTATGCACTGGCCCGGCGGGTGCTGGGAGAGGTGACCACCGCCGAGGAGGTGGTCCAAGAGGTCTTCCTGCGGTTGTGGAACCAACCGGAGAAGTTCGACCCTGATCGTGGCTCGCTGCGCTCATACCTGCTGGCCCAGGCGCACGGGCGGGCCGTCGACCTGGTGCGGGCCGACGCGTCGAGGCGCCGGCGCGAGGACCGCCAGGCAAGGGAGACGGCCGGCGCCGGCTACGACCTGGAGCACGAGGTGTGGGACCTGGCGGTGGCCGACCATATCAAGGAGGCGGTGTCGGCACTGCCCCCCGACGAGCGCCGGGCCATCGAGCTGGCCTACTTCGGCGGTCACACCTATCGGGAGGTGGCCGTCATGCTGGGCGAGCCCGAGGGAACGGTCAAGAGCCGGATCCGGACAGGTCTGAAGCGGATGAGGCCCACCCTGTCGGCCAGCGGGGTGACGCTTAGTTGAGCGACGTCGTGCGGGCTCAGGGATCCGGCGATGCCGCCCCCCTCACCCATGTCGCGATCGAGGCTCTGCTCGGTGCTTACGCCCTCGACGCGGTCGAAGGCCCCGAGGCCGAGGTGGTGGCCAACCATCTGCCCACCTGTCCGCGCTGCCGGTCAGAGGTGGCTGACCACCGGGAGGTGGCAGCTGCCCTCGGCAACGTCGGCACGGCGGCTCCCCCCGAGCTGTGGGACCGGATCCAGGCCAGCCTGGAGGAGCCGCCCCCCGAGCTGAGCCTGACCCGGCTGTTGCCCCTGCCCCGGCGCCGGAGGGCCGTGCGGATGTCCCTCGCAGCGGCGGCCGCCCTGGCTGCAGTGGTGGTCGTCTTTGCCGTGGGTTTCGAGATCCACGCCCTTCAGCACCGGGTCAACGGGGTGACCTCGGCCGTCTCGGACCATGGCCTCCAGCAGGTGGTCGCCGCTGCCCTGGCGGATCCACGCGCTCAGCGGGTCGACCTGCGCAGCCCGGTGAGCCACTTCTCCGCCGAGGCGGTGGTACTGAGCGATGGGCACGGCTACCTCACCGACGCCAGCCTGCCGGCCCTGTCTCGGAGCATGACCTACCAACTGTGGGCGGTGGAGAGCGGGGGGCAGCGGGTCTCCCTCGGCACTCTTGGACCACATCCGGGACTGTCCCCGTTCAGCATCTCGGCCCGCTCGGGTGCCACCACCCTGGCCGTCACGGCTGAGACTGCCCCCGGCGCCACGGTGAGCACCCGCTCGGCCCTGGTGTGGGGCCCACTGCCCAGCCAGGGCTGAGGTGATCACCCGCGCATGAGGTCCCGCAGGGCCCGGTAGCCCACCAGGATGGCGCCGGCCCGCTCGGCCAGGTCGCCCAGCGAGGAGTCATGACAGACCAGGTGGTGGTCGTCGACCCTGGCCGCCCAGTCAGGAGCCAAGGCCCTCAGCTCGTCGGTGTCCAAGGCCGGGTGGAGGACGACCTCGGTGATGCCCGGAGCCAGGTCGAAAAGGGCTCGCTCCAAGGCTCGTCGGCTGCCGACTCCGGTGCCACCCGGACTGCTGGCGACGACCAGGTGGTCGGGGAAGGCCACCCCCTCCTCCGCGGCCAGCCGCCTGAACGGGAACCCGATGGCTCGCTCGGTCGACGCCCCCGACAGGCGGATGGGCAGGCGGAACTCCGCTGCCAGCTCGAGGTACACGTCGAAGAACTCGGGCCGGAGGGCCAGGGTGGCCAGGTGGGAGCTGAGGTGGCTGACGTCGAACCCCCAATAGATGGCCCGTTCGACCTGGGCCCGGCACTCGCGGCGGACCTCGTCCACGTCAGCGTGGTCCCACACGTCGGCCACCGTGCGGGGAAAGCCACCGTCACCGTCGAGCAGCGACGGGGCGCGGGTGATCGGGCCCCAGCGGTAAAGGTCGTGCTCGGCGTTGAGAGTGATCTGGACGCCCACGTCCTCGCCTCGGTAGCGGGCGGCCGCCTCCCTCGCCCAGGGGCAGGGCACCATCAACCCGGCGCTGGTGGCCATCCCCAACCGCAACGCCTCGAACACGGCGTCGTTGGCCGCGTGGCTGGATCCCAGGTCGTCGCAGGTGATGATGACCAGCTTGGCGGCGGACGGGTGGCCCAAGCGCTCGACCAGGCCGGGCACGGGCATGGCCGGCAGCATAACTACCGACCATCACCCCTTCATGCCGCCGCTCAGGCCCGCTCAGGCCGCCGTTGCCCGCCGAGCCGCATCGCGCAGGGCAGCCCGGGCCAGGGCCAGCCCAACCCTGCCGACCTCTCGGGTGCGCTCGTCGAGGCGCCAGTCTCTTGCCCCCACGTCGTCCAACAGGACCAGTTGACGTTCCATGGGTCAATCATGACGGCGAGCTGTGACAACCCTCCTCCGCCGGACGAGGGAAGGGGGCTTCCTGTACTGGCTCTACCCTCGGACCGTGCGCCTGTTCTCCCTGCGTCCTTTGCGCCGGCGCGACTTCGCCCTGCTGTGGTCGGCTGCCCTGGTCTCCAACGTGGGGACGTGGATGCAGACGGTCGCCGTCGGGGTCCTGGTGACTGCCCGTACCCACCAGGCGGGCTGGACCGGGCTGGTGGCGGCAGCTGCCTTCGTGCCTATCGGGCTCCTGTCCCCGGTGGGCGGGGCCATGGCCGACCGCTTCGACCGGCGGCGCTGGCTGCTGGTCACCACCGCCGGTGAGACCGCCTTCGCCACCGGGCTGGCCGTGCTGGCGGCCACCGGGCAGGCCCGGCCGGGAGTCGTGGCCCTGGTCGTGCTCGGGGGCGGCATTATGGGCGCGGTGGGCTTCCCCGCCTACCAGGCCATGCTGCCCGACCTGGTGGAGACCAAGGATCTGCTGGCGGCCATCTCGCTGTCGTCTGCCCAGTTCAACCTGGGTCGGGTGATCGGGCCGGCCCTGGCCGGAGTGGCCATCGTCGCCGGCTCCTACAGCCTGGCCTTCGCCCTCAACGCCGGCTCCTTCCTCGCCGTGTTGGCCGCCCTGGTGCTGGTCCGCCCCCAAGCGCCGGCCAGGCTCCCGGAGCCCACCAGCCTGCGGCGACGGCTGGTCGAGGGGGCAAGGGTGGCCGCCGCCGAGCCGGGGTGTCGAGCCGCCATCGTCTTGATAGCGGTGGTCGCCCTCCTGGCGTCGCCATTCATAGCCCTGGTCCCGGCCGTTGCCCTGAAGCTGTTTCACCAGCAGGCCTCTGGTACCTCAGTGCTGGTCACCGCCCAGGGCGTAGGCGCCGTGCTCGGGGCCTTGGCCCTGGCCTCCCTGGTGGCGCGCTGGGGCCGGCGCCGGGTGGTGGTGACCGTGCTGGTCGCCCTACCGGTGGTCCTGGTCGGATACGCGGCCGCCCCCACCCTGGACCTGGCGGCGGTGGCGCTCCTGGCCGTCGGCGCGGTGTACATAGGAGTGCTCTCGGGGCTCAATTCGGCCATCCAGCTGCGGGTGCCAGCCGAGGCCCGGGGCCGGGTCCTGGGCCTGTACATGATGGCCCTGGGCACCATCTACCCGCTGGGTGCCCTGGTGCAGGGATTCCTCGGTGACCAGCTCGGCCTGCGACGGGTGACGATCGGCGCCGCCGCCCTGTTGCTGGTGGCGATGACCGTCTTCGTCTGGCGCTGGCCAGACCTGGTGGCCGCCCTTGACGACCCGACCCCGGCGGCCGCCGGCCTCGTGGCCGCCGGGGCCGCGCCCGCACCGGTGGCCGTGCCTGGGCCCTCCCCGCCCAACCCGGAGGCCACCCCCGTCACCTGAGGCGGTGGCGGCACAAAGGGCCGGCACCTCAGGCCGGGGCGGAGGTACGCTGGCCGCTGCCATGGGACCCGTCGATGCGCTGGAGCGCATCGCCTACCTGCTGGAGCGCGAGCAGGAGCCCACCTATCGGGTACGGGCCTTCCGCACGGCGGCGGCCACCATCGCCGGGCTGGGGACCGAGGAGCTGGCCGGCCTGGCCAATGAGCACCGGCTGCGAGAGCTGGCCGGCATCGGCGAGACCACCGAGGCGGTGGTGACCGCCGTCCTGGCCGGCGAGGTGCCAGGGTACCTGGCCCACCTGGAAGCACTGCCGGAGCCCGATCCCGGGCCCGGGGCTGGCCTGCGAGCGTCCCTGGTGGGCGACTGCCACAGCCACTCGGACTGGTCGGACGGGGGAAGCCCCATAGAAGCCATGGCCCGAGCTGCCGCCGCCCTCGGCCACTCCTACCTGGTGCTCACCGACCACTCGCCGCGGCTCACGGTGGCCCACGGGCTGTCCCCCGAGCGCCTGGTCCGCCAGATCGAGGTGGTGGAGGAGGTGAACAAGGCGGTGGTCCAGGCTGGTCCGCAGGGCAGGCCCTTTCGCCTCCTCACCGGCATCGAGGTCGACATCTTGGAGGACGGGTCCCTCGACCAGGACCCTGACCTGCTCAGCCGCCTGGACGTGGTGGTGGCCAGCGCCCACTCCAAGCTGCGCATGGAGCGCCGGGCCATGACCGCTCGCCTGGTGGCGGCCCTGGCCAATCCCCACGTCGACATCCTGGGCCACTGCACCGGCCGCATCGTGGTGGGCAAGGGCCGGCCCCCCTCGGACTTCGACGCCGAGGCCGTCTTCGCCGCCGCCGCCCAGGCGGGCAAGGCGATCGAGGTCAACTGCCGCCCCGATCGCCTGGACCCACCTCGCCGGCTCCTGCGCCTGGCCGTCGAGGCCGGGGCCCTGGTGGCCATCGACACCGATGCCCATGCCCCTGGCCAGCTGGAGTGGCAGCCCTACGGCTGCCGGAGGGCAGCCGAGTCCGGTGTGGTGGCCGACTCGGTGGTCAACACCTGGCCACCGGCTCGCCTGTTGGCCTGGACGGCCGGCCATGGCGGTGCCCTGCCTGACCAACCGGGTGACTGCCCCGGCCGGCCGGGCCCGTGCGGGTGACCATGGCCCACGCTCAGGGGCTGGCGGTAGCCTCCTCGTCCTCGGGCACGCTGACCAGCTGGAACGACGGGTTGATGATGGCCAGCTTGCCGCCCCGTTCGCCCACCATTCCTTCGGCCACCAGCTGGGTGCCGGTACGGATCCCGGCGATCTGGCGGCGGCCGAGGAACACGAGGGTGACGACGCCGCTGCTGGCGTCGATGAGGCTGCACTCCAAGGTGGGCACTCCCGCCCATGGCTGCACCCGCACCGCCCGGACCCGGCCAGCGACCCGGGCAGACCGGCGCCTCTGGAGCTCGGCGATGGGCGCCGTCCCGGCCACGTCGGGAAGGGCCCCGACGTCCCGGGCGGCCGGGGGCCGGCTGTCGCTGGTCCCGCCGTTGCCCTCCGTGCGGCGCAGGTGGGCCAGCGCCTGCTGCTCCTCCAGGATGCCGGCCACGTCGAAGGGCACGATGGTGGCGTTGACGTGGGGCACCTTGCTCACCACCTCGACGATGCGATCGGCGGTGTGGTCGTGCAGGACATGGGCCCACGCCCGGCGGTAGGCCCGTCGGGGCAGCAGGATGCTGACCTCCGTCTCGCCGTCGGCCGCTTCCACCGCCAGCTCCAGGGCGGCCCGCCCCAGGCGCCGGTCGGGGCACTCGATGACATCCAGGGGCAGCCGGGTGAGGCCCAGCTCGCTCCAGCGCTGGATGAGGCGCTGGGCTCGGCGGTCGTCGATGTTGAGGTGCACCGCCCTCAGGTCGTCGGGGGCGAGCGTCCGGGCATACTGGATGGCCCGGGCGGTAGCCAGGTCGACCCGGTCCACCAGCACGATCACCACGTGGCGGCGCAGGATCGGGGCCTCACAGGCGAGGGCCGCGGCGCCCTCCTCCAGCGTCGCTCGCTCGATCCGGTACTGGTGGTTGGTGCGCACCAGCCCGTAGATGAGGGCGGGCATCACCACCACCACCACCCAGGCGCCGCGGGTGAACTCGGTGACCGCGAATATCGCCACCACGATCAGGCAGACCACGGCGGCGGTGGCGTTGACCGCCACACTTCGCCGCCAGTGCTCCTGGCGGTGAGCCAGGTGGTGCTTCACCATGCCGGCCCCGGCCATGGTGAAGCCGGTGAAGACGCCGATGGCGTACATGGGGATGAGCGAGGCCACCTGGGCCCTGGTGGCCAGCAGCAGGGCGATGGACGCCACCGTGAGCACGATGATGCCGTTGGAGAAGACCAGGCGGTGGCCCCTCACGGTGAGCTGATGGGGTAGGAAGCTGTCCTCGGCCACGAAGCTCACGAGGAAGGGGAACCCCGTATAGCTGGTGTTGGCGGCCAGGATGAGGATGATGGCGGTGGCGGCCTGCAGGCAGAGGTAGAGGACCGACCCTGTCGGGCCGCTGCCGTAGACCAGCTTGCCGATCTCGGAGACGACCGTGGGGGTGCCGGAGGCGAACGGCACGGCGTGGGTGAGGGCGGCCAGCACCGACACTCCGAGGAACATGGTGCCGAGGATCATGCTCATCATCACCAGGGTCTTGCGGGCGTTGTCGACCTGCGGGGGCCGAAAGACGCTCACCCCGTTGGAGATGGCCTCCGTACCGGTCATGGCCGAGCCGCCGTTGGCGAAGGCCCGCAAGACGAAGAAGGCCCCCACCCCGAGGAACAGGCCGCCCCCCCCGGCGTGGCCCAGCGGCAGGATCCCGCTGGCCGGGTGGATGTGGCCCAGGGTCCCCATGGCCGCCTTCACCAGGCCGGCGACGATGAGAACCGCCATGTTGGTGATGAAGAAGTAGGTGGGGACGGCGAAGATGCGGCCCGCCTCGCGGATGCCCCGCAGGTTGCCGTAGGCGATGAGGACCACGAAGGCCACCGAGAGGGGCACGGCGTCGCTGGACAGGGCAGGCACGGCCGAGATGATGGCGTCGGTGCCGGCGGCCACCGAGACGGCCACTGTGATGGTGTAGCTGATCAGCAGGGCCGCCCCGGCGATCTGGGCGATGTTGGGCCCGAAGTTGTCCCGGCTGACCACGTAGGATCCCCCCGCCTTGGGGTAGGCCCGGACCACCTCGCGATAGCAAAGGGTGACCACGGCCAGCACGGCCAGGATGACGCCGGTGATGGGGGTGACCAGCGAGAAGGCGGCCAGGCCGGCGACCGGCACCAGGATGCGCAGGATCTCCTCGGTGGCATAGGCCGAGGACGACATCACGTCGGAGGAGAGCACCGCCAGGGCCGTCGGCCTGCCCAGACGCTGACCGCTCAGGCGGTCGGTGACCAGCGGCGGCCCCAGCAGGAAGCGCTTGATCCGGTAGCTGGTGGACTCGGGCAGGCTGGCCGTCAGGGCCGGCTGGCCCGGCTCCTTGATCGGGCTGCTGGCACCCGGGCTGCTGGCACCCGGGCTGGTAGCACCCGGGCTGGTGGCACCCGGGCTGCTGGCACCCGGGCTGGTGGCACCCGGGCCAGGTACGCCCGAGCCACTGCCCCCCGACCCAGGTGCACCCGGGCCGCTGGCGCCGGCCGGACTACCGGGAGGGCCGCTGCGAGACGGCGCCGGCGGGGGGGCGGCGGCCGGGCCGGGGGTGGTCATCGCCCCGTTCTACCGCGTCAGCGGCGGCGAGTGGTGTGCTTTACCTCGTTGAGCTCGGGATGGCCGCCCACCAGGTCGAGGACCCGCTCGACGGTCGCCCTGGCCAGCTCGGCGTCGCCCTTCGGCCTGGTCATGATGCGCACGAAGGCTGCCTGGTCGCCGACCATGAAGGTGGGCACGCCAAAGGCCTCACGCTCGCTGACCGCCGCCTCGTGGGCCTTGCGGAGGGTGTCCAGGGGCCAGCCCTCGGCCACCTGGGCGAAGACCGCCTCAGCGTCGACGCCGTGGTCATCCAGCACCTGGCGCAGCTCGGCCTCCTCCCGAATGTCGCGGTCCTGGTCGTGGCGGGCGGCGAACAGGGCCAGGTGGACCACCGGAAAGGCGTCTGGCCACCTGTCCCGGACCACCACGCCTACCTGGAGGGCCAGCAGGTCGGGCGCCTGGTCGGGGTCGTCCCAGGCATCGGGCTGGCCCTCCTCCACGTGCACCTGGCTGAGGGAGAAGGGCAGGAACTCCACATCCCAGTCGCTCCCGCCCCGTTGGGCGGTGATGACGTGCTCGTGGGCGTTGCGGGCGTACGGGCAGCGGTAGTCCCAGCTGACGGCAAAAGAAGTGATGGTCATGTCCTGGTGAACGCCAACCCGGCATCAGGGATTCCGGCCGCCCCAGGCTGGCGGTCAGCCTGGGGCGGGGCCTGCCGGCCAGCATGGAGAGGCACCAGCCGGCGGGCCAGGCGGCCGAGGACGAGGCCGATGAGGATGCCGCCGACCACGTCGGAGGCATGGTGGATGCGCACGTGCACCCGGCTGGCGGCGATAACCACCGCCATGACGTAGTAGAGGGGCCAGGCCCGGCTGTCCTTGGCCAGCAGGCCGGCCCCGCAGAAGGCCGAGGTGGCATGGCCACTCGGGAAGCTGCTGGAGAGGGGCTGGCGGAGGGGGTGGGGATGGATACCGGCCCAGACCGGCCGGCGGCGGCCGAAGAACGACTTCACCACGACGTTGACCAGGGCCGACTCCAGGCCCATGACCCCGAACACCCGCCGGGCCACCTGCCAGTCCCCCCCCGAGCGAAGGGCCCGCACCACACCCAGGATCAGCCAGGCCAGGCTGTGGTCACCCAGAGCCGAGGCGGCATAGAAGACCAGGTCGGGCATCCGACGCCCCCGAAGGCGGTCGAAGGCAGCGTCCACGCCGGCGTCGAAGGCCGCCACCCGCCCGGTCCGGGGAGGAGCCGCCCGCTGCTCCCGGGGACCAGGGCGGGCAGGCAACCAGGCCGTCACCCGGCCGGCACGCCCGCCAGACCCACGTCCGACCCGGACCCCCCCGCCAGGGCCGGGTCGCCCCCGAAGGCTGGGCACCAGGCCTGCCAGGAGCAGTGGGCGCACAACCCCGACGGGCGGGGGCGGAAGTCCTCCAGCGCACAGGCCCGCTGCACCGCCGCCCACACCGCCGCCGCCCGCTGTCGCAGTCCCCGCAGCGACTGCTCGCTGGGCTTGGCCACGATGGCCACCCGGTCTCGCAGGTAGAGCAGCTGGACCCGGACCGGCCGGCGCCCCAGGGCCTCCTCGCACAAGAAGGCGTAGAAGTGGACCCCGCCCAGGCTCCCCTGCTCGTGGGCCACCCCGGGCACCCGCCCGGTCTTGTAGTCGGTGACCACCAGCTCGCCATCCCCGTCCAGGTCCAAGCGGTCGATGATCCCCCGCAGGTGGAGGGTGCCGAGGTGGGCCTCCAGGAGCAGCTCGATGCCCACCGCATTGACCTGCCGGGGGTCCTCCAGCTCGAAATATCCCCTCACCAGTGACTCGGCATCGGCCACGAACGCCTGGTCCTGGTCAGTCGACAGGCCCAGCTCGGCCACCTCCTCACCCTGGCGGGCCACTGCCCAGGCTGCTTGCAGGTGCTCCAAGGCGGTGGCCAGGTCTCGCCCCTCGGGGGGCACCGACCAGAAGAAGCGCTCCAGCGCCCGGTGCACCAGCGTGCCCTTTACCGTCCCGACCGACGGCGCCTCGGGCAGGCGGTCGATGGTCGAGAACCGGAAGGCCAGGGCGCAGGCCTTGAACGACGACACCTTGGACGGAGTGAGGGTGGAGGGCAGGCGCAGGGTCACCAGGTGACAGGCTAGATCTGGCTTGTGACAACCGGTGGGACCTCAGCGCAGGAGCGCGTCGTCTCCCTCGCCGCCCACAGCCCGCCCGAGATCCGACCCCACCGCCCGGGCCACCGTTACCGGGTCCTGGAGCGGCCCGAAGTGACCCAGCCCGGCCAGCACCTCGCTCCGGCCGTGGGGGAGGAGGCCGGCCAGCGCTTGACAGTGCGCCGGGCCAAAGGCGCCGGACAGCTCCCCGCAGGCCACCGTCACCGGGCAGGCCACCTGGGCCAGGCGGTCCCACGCCGGCTGCGAGCCCGAGCCGGCCCGCTCGTAGATGACCGCCTCGTCCTCCGGCCGGCACCGGAGCCGCACCCGGCCGTCCGGCAGGTCCTCCAGGCCTCCCTCGACGTAGGCAGCCAGGGCTTCAGGGGCCAAGAACGACAGCGGGGCCTTGGCCGCGTAGGTCTCCAGGGCCTCCCGGCGGGAGGCGAACACCTCCCGGCGTCTCCTGGCCGCGGTGGCCAGGGCCCGGGCCTGGGGGATCAGGTCCGGATCGCCGGGGCGGAAGATGACCGGCTCGTAGCACCACAGGGCGCCAAAGGCTCCCGGTCGCTGCTGCTCGGCCAGCACCAGGGCAGTGGCGCCGCAGGAGTGACCCATGGCCACCGGGCGCTGGAGGCCCATGCCGTCCACGGCCGCCAGCACGTCGAGCGCCAAGCCGGGCCACCAGTACTGGCCCCCGGGGTCGCGGCCCGAGCGGCCATGGCCGCGCTGGTCGATGGCCAGGCACC
The DNA here is from genome assembly GCA_039583615.1 of Acidimicrobiales bacterium. GTDB lineage: Bacteria > Actinomycetota > Acidimicrobiia > Acidimicrobiales > QHCF01 > QHCF01. Next base: position 26,423 of record JAVKSQ010000007.1, on the reverse strand, counting down.
GGAACCGCCCGGCCAGGGCCTCGGCCAGCGGCTCGAAGACCTGGCCGCACAGCCCGGTGGCATGGACCATCACCAGCGGGGGACGGTCCGGGGCCGTGCTCAGTAGACCAGCGCCGCCCAGCTCGGTGCCGCCGAGGTCGTGCACGGCGATCTCCACGCCGTCGCTGGTGGTCACCCGCGGCATGCGACTGGTCCCACTGGGGGCGACAGTAGCGGCGCCATCGGCTACCAATACTGCATGGTCGAGCGCCGCCAGCTGGAGTCCAGGGCCCGGGCATGGGGCATCGACCCCTCCTACCGCGACAGCACCGGCCAGTGGCGACAGGTCCCGTCGGCCACCCTGGGCGCCCTCCTCGACTCGATCAGCGCCGGGACGCCCGGGGATGGCGACGCCGTCCGGGTGACAAGGGCGGGGGAGGAGATCTTCTTGGACGGGCGCTGGGAGCTGCGCCTGGAGGATGGGCAGGCGGCGGTGGTCGAAGGCCGCCTGGACCCCCTGCCCCTCGGCTACCATCACCTCACCCGGCTGGCCGACGGGCGCCGGCAGCGCCTGATCGTGAGCCCCGGCCGCTGCCACCTGCCCGAGGACCTGCGTACCTGGGCCTGGGCGGTGCAGCTGTATGCCATCCGCTCCGCCCAGAGCTGGGGCATCGGCGACCTGGCCGACCTCCGCAGCCTGGCCCGGTGGGCAGCCGCCCGCGGCGCCGGCCTGATGGTGGTGAGCCCGCTGCACGCCCCCCTGCCGGGCTGGCCCCAGCAGCCCAGCCCCTACTCCCCCAGCAGCCGTTGCTGGCGCAACCCGTTGCACCTGCGGGTGGAGGAGGTGCCCGGACTGGCCGGCACCCCCGAGGTGGAGGCGCTGGCCGCCGCTGGCCGGGCCCTCGGCGCCGACCGGCGAGTCGACCGGGACCAGGTCTGGCGGTTGAAGGCGGCCGCCCTGGAGTGGGCGTGGGACCGGTTGGGGCAGGAGCCGAATTTCGAAAGGTGGCGTGCCCTCCAGGGGCCGGTGCTGCCCGCTTACGCCACCTTCTGCGCCCTGGCCGAGGTCCACCCGGGGCCATGGACCGCCTGGCCGGAGGAGCTGCGCCATCCGCAGAGCTCGGCTGTGGCCGCCTTCGCCGCCGACCACGCCCGGCGGGTGGGCTTCCACCAGTGGCTGCAGTGGCTGCTCGACTGCCAGCTGGGGGCAGCCGGAGAGCCGCTGGGACTGGTCTCGGACATGGCCATCGGAGTGGTCAGCGACGGCGCCGATGCCTGGATGTGGCAGGACTGCTTCGCCCTGGGGACCCGGGTGGGCGCCCCGCCCGACAAGTTCAACCGCCGCGGCCAGGACTGGGGGGTGGCGCCCTTCGACCCCTGGCGGCTGCGGGCGGCGGCCTACGAGCCCTTCGTGCGCACGGTGAGGGCCGGGCTGCGCCACGCCGGGGGGCTGAGGGTGGACCATGTGATGGGGCTGTTCAGGCTGTGGTGGATTCCGGAGGGAGCAGGGGCGACCGACGGCGCCTACGTGCGCTACCCGTGGCGCGACCTGCTCGACATCGTGGCCCTCGAGTCGGTGCGGGCCGAGGCGGTGGTGGTGGGCGAGGACCTGGGCACGGTGGAGGACTTCGTGAGGGACGAGATGGGGCGCCGCCACATGCTGTCGACGGCGGTGCTGTGGTTCGAGGAGGGCGGCCCGGGCGCCTTCCCCCCCCGGGCGCTGGGGTCGGTGACCACCCACGACCTGCCCACCGTGGCAGGGGTCTGGACCGGTGCCGACCTGGAGGCCCAGGTACACCTGGGCCTGGAGCCCGACGCCGGAGCCCAGTCAGCCCTGCGCTCCCGCCTGCGCCGGTGGATCGGCGTGGGGGAGGAGGCCCACCCCCGGGAGGTCGCCCTGGCCACCTACCGGCTCCTGGCCGGCGCCCCGTCGGCTGTCCTGGCCGGCACCCTCGAAGATGCCCTGGGAGTGGTGGAGCGGCCCAACCTGCCGGGCACGACCGACCGGCCCAACTGGTCGCTGGCCCTGCCGGCGCCCCTGGAGGCGGTGCTGGCCGACCCGTCGGTGTCAGCGGTGGCCGAGGTCCTGGCCCGCCGGGCCCCGTGCGGGCCCTCCGGGGAGCCCGGGACCAGTCGGGACCCTGCTTCCCCGGAGCAGCCGCCGGTAGGGAGGTAGGATCTGGACGCCGATGGAGCACCTGATCTCGTCGTTCGGTTATGCCGCCGTGCTCGTGCTCATGGTGGCCGAGTCAGCCTGCATCCCGATCCCGTCCGAGGTGACCATGCTCTTCGGCGGCTACCTGGCCGCCACCGGCCGCCTGGAGCTGGCCCTGGTCATCGCCCTGGGCACGCTGGGAAACGTGGTCGGCAGCTACCTGGCGTGGGCCCTGGGGCGTACCGGGGGCAGGGCGGCCTGGCACCGCTTCGGTCGCCTGGTCCTGGTGAAGGACGAGGACCTGGCCCGAGCCGAGGCCTGGTTCGAGAGGCGGGGGGAGGCGGCGGTCTTCCTCGGCCGGCTCCTGCCGGTCGTCCGCACCTTCATCTCGCTGCCCGCCGGCATGGCCGGCATGGCGCCCCTGCGCTTCGGCCTGTACACCCTGGCCGGCTGCCTGCCATGGACGGCCGCCCTGGGCGTGGCCGGCTACGAGCTGCGCGGCAGCTGGCACGTGGTGGTCGGCTGGTTCAGCGGGGCCAGCTACGTGATCGCGGCGGTGGCCGTCCTGGCCGGACTGGCGTTCCTCTGGGTTCGGCTGCGCCGGCGCCGGCTGCCCGGCCCGGCACCGGTGGGCAGCGGCAGGCGGCCATGACCACCGCAGTGGTGGAGCACGCCACCAAGTACTTCGGGACGCGTTTCGGGCGGGTCCTGGCGGTGGACGACCTCTCCTTCGAGGTGGGCGAGGGTAGGGTCACCGGCTTCCTCGGTCCCAACGGCGCCGGCAAGACCACCACCATGCGCATGATGCTGGGCCTGGTCACGCCGACGTCGGGGTCCACCGCCATCGACGGCCGGCCCTATCACCACCTGGCGTCCCCCCTGCGCCAGGTGGGCGCCGTGCTGGAGGCGTCGGGCTTCCACCCTGGGCGCTCGGCGGCCGAGCACCTCGGTGTGGTGGTCGAGGCGGCGGGCCTGGCGGCGCCGCGGGTCGGGGAGGTGCTGGAGCTGGTGGGGCTGGCCGACGCGGCCGGCCGGAAGGTGAGGGGGTTCTCGATGGGGATGCGCCAGCGCCTGGCGCTGGCCACCGCCCTGCTCGGCCAGCCCCGCCTATTGATGCTGGACGAGCCGGCCAACGGGCTCGACCCCGAGGGCATGCGCTGGCTCCGGGCCCTGCTGCGAACCTTCGCCGACCAGGGTGGCTCCGTGCTGATCTCCAGCCATGTCCTGGCCGAGGTGGCCCAGGTGGCCGACGAAGTGGTCATCATCGTCCAGGGGCGCCTGGTCGCCCAGACCTCCCTGAGCGCCCTAACCGATCGGGCTGGCCTCAAGGTGCGGGTACGGACCCCCCAGGCCGAGGCCCTGCGAGACGCCCTGGCGGGCGGGGGCATCCACGCCGAGCTGGCCGGCCCCGACGTGGTGGTGGCCACCGGCGCCAGCCTTGAGCAGGTCGGCCCGCTGGCCTTTGCCGCCCAGGTGGTGATCTACGAGATGGGGGCAGAGCGCTCCAACCTGGAGGAGGTCTTCCTCCAGCTCACCGGCGAGGCTGTCGCACCTGGTCCCGGTGGCGGCGGCGGCGGCGAGCCCCGGTCATGACCGGGCTGGTGAGGGCCGAGTGGCGCAAGCTGTTGTCCACCGCGGCCGCCTGGTGGCTGGCGGCCGGGGCGGTGGCCCTCACCGCGGTGTCCACGGCGGGGACCATCCTGGCCAACGGCCGGGAAGGTGGTGGCCCGGGGGGCGGGGGGGCCCAGGCTCTGGCGCGGGTCCTGGACAGCCCGGCCGGGGTCCGCAACGTCATCGCCTCGGCGGGGGCGGGGGACCTGTTCGTGCTCCTGCTGGGGGTCCTGGCCCTGACCAGCGAGTACCGCCACGCCACGATCACCCAGTCGTTCCTCACCACCCCGCAGCGGGGCCGGCTGGTGGCGGCCAAGCTGGCCGCCCTGGGTGTGGTGGGACTGGCCGTCTCCGTCCTGGACTGCATCGTCAACCTGGCCATGGCCCTCCCCTGGCTGGGCACCAGGCACCTGCATACCGCCGTGGTCACCGGCGACACCGGCGTCGTCCTGGCCACGGTCCTGGTCGGCACCACCCTCTACGCCCTGCTCGGGGTGGGGGTGGGAGCCCTGGTACGCAACCAGGTGGCGGCCGTCGTCATCTCGCTGGCCTGGCTCCTGGTCCTCGACGGCCTGCTCATCGGGCTGGTGCCGGCGGCCGGCAGGTGGACCCCGGGCGGGGCCGCCGCCTCCCTCCACCGCAACCTGGCGCCCACCGCCCACTTCCTGCCGGCCTGGGGCGGCGGGCTGCTCCTGGTCGCCTACGCGCTGGCCTTTGCCGGGGCCGGCACCCGCCTGGTCCTGCGGCGCGACGTGACCTGACCCGGGCGCCCGGCGGTGACCCCAATGATGCCCGGTGGTCGCCCGCTGGCCCTGCCGCTCAGGTGGCGGACCCGGCTACGGGCCCTGGGCGCCGGCGTCGCCCGGCGCCTGCGCTCGACCACCTACCTGCGCAAATGGCTGGTGCTGGGGGTGGCCCTGGGTCTTATCGCCGGCCTGGGGGCGGTGGCCTTCTACCGGGCGCTGGTCCTGGCCGACCACCTCCTCCTGGCCGAGGTGGCTGGCTACCACGTGCCCACGCCGGCAGGGGAGGGGTTCCTGGCCGGCTCGGCCCGCCTGGGGCGGCCATGGCTCATTCCCCTCGTGGTCGGCCTGGGCGGCCTGGCGTCCGGGGTCCTGGTCTTCGCCCTGGCGCCGGAGGCCGAGGGGCACGGCACCGACGCGGCCATCGGCGCCGTGCACGACAACCCGCGAGGGGTGCGGGCCCGGGCCGTGCTGGTCAAGCTCATCGCCTCCGCCGTGACCATCGGCTCGGGCGGGTCCGGCGGGCGGGAGGGGCCGACCGCCCAGATCAGCGCCGGCTTCGGCTCTCTCCTGGCCCGGGTCCTCGACCTCTCACCGACCGACGGGCGCATCGCGGTGGCGGTGGGCATCGGCTCGGGCATCGGCTCCATCTTCGGAGCGCCCCTGGGGGGAGCGCTGCTGTCGGCCGAGATCCTCTACCGCGACGACATCGAGGTCGAGGCCCTCATCCCATCGATCATCGCCTCGGTGGTCGGCTACACCACCTTCTCGGCCTTCCAGGGGTTCCGACCCCTCTTCGGCTTCGCCGCGTCCGGCTACCACTTCACCGATCCGATCCAGCTGGCCTGGTACGCGCTGATCGGCGTCCTCGCCGGGTTCGTCGGCCTGGGCTACGCCAAGGTCTTCTATGCAGTGGCTGGGCTGTTCGAGCGCCTGCGGGCGCCTCGGGTGCTCAAGCCAGCCATCGGGGGCCTGATGGTCGGGTCCATGGCCGTCGTCGTCCCCGAGGTGATGGGCACCGGCTACGGATGGATACAAAAGGCCCTAGGCCACCAGCTCCTCTCCCTACCTTTATGGGTGGTCCTGGCCCTGCCGCTGGCCAAGATCCTGGCCACCTCACTGTCCATTGGCTCGGGGGGCTCTGGGGGCATCTTCGGCCCGGGCATCTTCGTCGGTGCCTTCACCGGGGCAGCCGTCTGGCGGCTCCTGGCCCCGATAGCGCCGGGTGTACCGCATGACCCTGCCCCGTTCGTGATCGTGGGGATGATGGCCTGCTTTGGGGCCGTAGCCCGGGCACCGCTGGCGCTGATGTTGATGGTGGCGGAGATGACCGGCAGCGTGACCGCGTTGGCCCCGGCCATGATCGCGGTCGGACTGGCCACCCTCATCGTCCAGCGGTCAGGTGACACCATCTACCGCAGCCAGCTGAGGAGCCGGGAGGACTCCCCCGCCCACCGGCTGCGGGCCAGCATGCCGCTGCTCGCTTCCCTGGCGGTCAGCGATTACATGGCCCCGCCCCGGGTCGTGTTCGACGGGCGCAACGGCGCCGGCGAGGCGGCCGACAAGCTGGCCCGCGAGCGCCTGCCCGGTGCCCCGGTGGTCGACGAGCGGGGAGCCCTTACCGGAGTGGTCAGCCGGGAACGGCTGGGCGAGATCGCCGACCGCGAAGGGGTCGAGGTGGGCCGCCTGGTCGATCCGACCGTCCCCACCGCCACGGTGGGCGACCATCTGGACTCGGCCCTGGAGGCGCTCCTCAGCTCGGGCGCCAGCTGGATCCCGGTGCTCGACGAGGATCGCCAGGTGGTGGGCATCCTGTCGGTGTCGGGGGTCGTGCGAGGCTACCGAGCGGGGCTGCAGTCCAACCTGGCGCAGATCTCCCGCGTCGCCCCCAACACCGCGGTGGTCGACCTGGAGATCGGTGCCGGGTCCCGCCTGGCGGGCCGGCGCCTTGCCGATGCGGGCCTGCCGGTCGGGACCATCGTCATGACCCTCCAGCGCGGCGCGGAGCTGGTCGCGCCCCGGGGCGACACCGTGCTCCGGGCCGGCGACCGCGTGGGGCTTCTCACCCAGGCCGTCGACGAGGAGCTGGTCCGAGCGCTCATCGAGGGAAGTGCCGACGGGCGGGGCGGGGGGCCCCGGCCGGCGGGCGGCTGAGGGCCTTGTTGCCGGGCAGGTTTGGCCGGGCCAGACTCGGCGGCATGGTGACGAGATGGTGACCCCGAGATGGTGAGGCCGCAATGGTGACGGCGAGCGTCCACGGCTTTCCCCGCATCGGCGACCGCCGCCAGCTCAAGCGGGCCACCGAGGGCTACTGGGCTGGTGAGCTGCCGGGGTCCGAGCTGGCCGCGGCCGGCGCCGAGCTGCGCCGCCAGGCCTGGGAGCTCATGGCGTCCGCCGGGGTCGACCTGGTGCCCTCGAACGACTTCTCCCTCTACGACCGCGTGCTGGATGCCGCCGTCCTGGTGGGCGCCGTGCCGGAGCGATTCGGGCACCAGGACGCCCTGGTGGGCCTGGAGACCTATTTCGCCATGGCCCGTGGCGGGGGGGGCGACGCCACCGCCCTGGAGATGACCAAGTGGTTCGACACCAACTACCACTACCTCGTGCCCGAGCTGGGCGAAGGGACCCGTTTCGCCCTGTCCTCCCCCAAGCCCTTCGACGAGCTGGCCGAGGCCGCCGCCCTGGGGGTGGCGACGGTGCCCGCCCTGCTGGGGCCGCTTACCTTCCTGCTGCTGGCCAAGACCGAAGGCGGCGCCCCCGAGGGCTTCCGCACCCTCGACCTGGTGGATCCCCTGCTCGACGTCTACGTCGAGGTGCTGACCGAGCTGGGCCGGCTGGGGGCGGACTGGGTGCGCCTGGACGAGCCCGTCCTGGTGGCGGACCGCACGGCCGAGGAGCTGGCCGCCCTCCGGTCGGCCTACGCCCGTCTGGGGGCGGTGAAGGCCCGGCCCCGCCTGGCGGTGTCCACCTATTTCGGCCATGTCGGCGACGCCCTGGCCGTGCTGGCCGGCCTGCCGGTAGAGGGGCTGGGGCTCGACTTCTGCGCCGGCCCGGAGAACCTGGACGGGCTGGTCCAGCTGGGCGGCCTGGGGGACAAGACCCTTCTCGCCGGGGTGGTGGACGGGCGCAACGTGTGGGCCAACGACCTGGAGGCAACCCTCGGGCTGCTGGGAGCGCTCCGGGAGCTGGCCGGCCAGGTGGTGGTGTCCACGTCGTGCTCCCTGGCGCACGTGCCGGTGAGCCTGCGCCTGGAGGACGGGCTCGACCCCGAGGTCCGTCCCTGGCTGGCCTTTGCCGAGGAGAAGGTCGCCGAGGTGGTGGCCCTGCGGGACGCCTTGGACTCTGGCGGGACCCGGCCGGCCCTGGCGGCCAGCCGGCAGGTGCAGGACGACCGGCGGGGCTCCGCCCGCACTCGGGACCCGGCGGTGCGGGGCCGCCTCGCCTCGGTGACCGACGCCGACCTGCGCCGGGCCAGCCCCTACCCGGTCCGCAGGGCCGCCCAGCAGCGCCGCCTCGGGCTGCCGAGGATACCCACGACCACCATCGGCTCCTTCCCCCAGACCGCCGAGGTGCGCTCGGCCAGGGCCGCCCTGGCCAGGGGAACGATCGACGAGAGCGACTACCGGGCCCGCATGAGGGCCGAGATCGGCGCCGTGGTCCGCCTCCAGGAGGACATCGGCCTGGACGTGCTCGTGCACGGCGAGCCCGAGCGCAACGACATGGTCCGCTACTTTGCCGAGCAGCTCAGAGGCTTCGCGTTCGCCGAGCACGGCTGGGTCCAGTCCTACGGCACTCGCTACGTGCGCCCGCCCATCCTGTACGGCGACGTCTCCCGGCCGGGCCCGATGACCGTCGAGTGGGCCAGCTTCGCCCAGTCCCTGACGAAGCGGCCCATGAAGGGGATGCTGACCGGGCCGGTGACCATGTTGCGGTGGTCCTTCGTGCGCGACGACCAGCCGCTGGCCGACACCGCCCGCCAGCTGGCGCTGGCCGTACGAGACGAGGTGGCCGACCTGGAGGCAGCCGGCCTCCCGGTCATCCAGGTGGACGAGGCGGCCATCCGGGAGGGCCTGCCCCTACGGCGACGGGAGTGGGCGGCCTACCTGGACTGGGCGGTGGCCGCCTTTCGCCTGGCCACCTCGGCTGCGGGGGACGCCACCCAGATCCACACCCATATGTGCTACTCGGAGTTCGGCGACATCCTGGAGGCCGTCGACGCGCTGGACGCCGACGTCACCTCCTTCGAGGCCGCCCGCTCCCGGATGGAGCTCATGGTCGACCTGCGCGGCCAGCACTTCGAGCGGGAGGTCGGCCCGGGGCTCTACGACATCCACTCCCCCCGGGTGCCCTCGGCCGGCGAGATCCTGGGCCGGCTGCGCCTGGCGGTCGACTCCATGGCGCCCGAGCAGCTGTGGGCCAACCCCGACTGCGGTCTCAAGACCCGCACGTACGAGGAGGTGGAGCCGGCCCTGCGCAACCTGGTGGAGGCGGTCGGGGAGCTGCGCCGCTCGCTGGTCTAGGGCCGGTCGCTTCGGGCCCTACAGGATCCCTCGCGCCGTTCCTACCCGGCGCTACAGGTGCCCGAGGCGCCAGCTCAGCGAGGGGCCAGGCAAGGCCCGGGTGAGGCGCAGGGGCACCTCGGCCCGTTGGGTGCCCAGCTGGTAGGAGACATGGCCGACCACTGCCCCGGCCGACATGCCCGGGCGGAGGCGACCGGCCACCACCCGGGTCCGCAGGATGAGGCCGGGCCAGCCCACCAGGGCGGCCTGTCCCGAGGAGGTGGCCGGGACGCCAGCCCCCCAGGCCGTCGTCACCCTGGCCACTGGCTGCCCGGGCTCTGCCCCGCTCACCGCCACCAGACTGGCACCGGCGGCGTCCAGCAGGTGGCGGGATGCGGTCAGGGCGGCGTCGATCAGCGACCCTCCCCGCTGGCCGAGGACCACTCCCACGATGGCTCGGGCATGGCCGGCGACCGTTCGGTTGGCGGCGAAGGCGAAGCAGCCGCCGGCCGCCGCCGTGGAACCGGTCTTGATCCCCACGATGCCGTCCTGGCCCACCAGGCGGTCGTAGTTGCGCACCGTGCCGGCCACCGGCAGGGTCACCTGGGCCAGCCCCACCGTCTGAGCCAGGACCGGTATGGCCATGGCCGCCTCGGCCACCCGCAGCTGGTCGCCGGCGGTGCTGACGGTGGCCGGGCTCAAGCCACTGGCATCGGCGTAGTGCGTCTTGGCCAGGCCCATGGAAGCTGCCCTGGCGTTCATCTTGTCGGCGAATGTCGCCTCGCTGCCAGCGTCCCATCGAGCCAGCACCCCTGCCATGTTGTCGGCCGAGGGCACCAGGAGGGCCTCGATGGCCTGGTGCTCGGTCAGGGTCTCCCCGGCCGTGACGGCCAGCTCGGAGTCGCCGGCGGCGGCCCCGGCCCGGTAAGCGGCCACGTCGGCCGGCGTGATGGCGAGAGCCGGCCCCTCGGTGCCCGGCGGCAAGGGATGGTCGGCCAGCACCACCAGGGCGGTCATGATCTTGGCCAGGCTGGCCACTGGCACCGCCTGGTCGCCTCCCGTCGGGCCGAAGGTCCCCACTCCGCCCACGTCGACCACCGCCTCTCCCCGGGAAGGCCAGGGAAGGCTGGGGGGCGGCCCGGGCACCGCCAGGCTGGCCGGGACCACGGCGCCAAGGACCGGCGCGGGCGGGTGCCGGCTGAGCTGGGCACCGGCGAAGACGACCGCCACCGCCACCAGCGTCACCACCGTCACCGTGCCGCGCCGGGCCACGGCCCCGGACGATCCGCGTCGCGCCGCCAGCCGACGCTCCCTCCTCGTCATGGGCAGCGGTGCCGGGAGCCGCAGTGGCCGGCGCCGGGCGGGCTTGCTCAGAGCTGGTCCAGCTCCTCGGCGGTCATGAGCACGGCCCGGGACTTGGAGCCCTCCGACGGCCCGACCACCCCTCGGCGCTCTAGGAGGTCCATGAGGCGCCCGGCGCGGGCGAACCCCACCCGGAGCTTGCGTTGGAGCATGGACGTCGACCCTAGCTGCGAGCGGACGACCAGCTCCATGGCCTGCTTCACCAGGTCCTCGTCGTCCCCCTCGTCCAGCCGGCCCCCTTCGCTGGCTGGACCCTCGCCTTCCACTCCGTCCAGGTAGCGGGGCTCGCTCTGGGCGCCCCAGTGGGCCACCACCTTGCGCACCTCGGCCTCGCCGACCCAGGGCCCCTGGAGCCGGCGGGGGACGTTCGACGACGCCGACACCAGCAACAGGTCGCCCTTGCCCACCAGGCGCTCGGCTCCAGGCTGGTCCAGGATGACCCGGCTGTCAGCCAGCGAGGACACCGAGAAGGCCAGCCGGGAGGGAATGTTGGCCTTGATCACGCCGGTGATGACGTCCACCGAGGGGCGCTGGGTGGCGATGACCAGGTGGATCCCGACCGCCCGGGCCATCTGGGCGATCCGGCATATCGACTCCTCCACGTCCCTCGCCGCCACCATCATCAAGTCGTTGAGCTCGTCCACCACCACCAGGATGAAAGGCAGCGGCTCCGGTGCCTCAGGGGCCGCAGGCCCCAAGGAGGCAGCCCGAACGCCGCAAGGGGCGGCTGCGCCCCCGGCCAGTAGGGCCAGGTTGTAGCCGGTGATGTCGCGCGCCCCGGCCTCGGCCAGCAGGTCGTAGCGCCGCTCCATCTCGTGCACCGCCCACGACAGGGCGTTGGCCGCCCGCTTGGGACTGACGACCACCGGCGTGAGCAGGTGGGGCAGCCCGTTGTACTGGCCGAGCTCCACCCGCTTGGGGTCCACCAGGATGAGGCGGACCTGGTCGGGCGTGGCCCGGGTGAGGACCGAGGTCACCAGGGAATTGATGCACGAGGACTTTCCGGCCCCCGTCGCCCCGGCGATGAGGATGTGGGGCATCTCCGCCAGGTTGACCAGCACCGCCCGCCCGGCGATGTCACGCCCCAGGGCCACCTCGAGGGGATGGGTGGCCAGGCGGGCCTCGTCCGAGGTCAGGATGTCGGCCAGGGTGACCAGCTGGCGGTGGCGGTTGGGGACCTCGATGCCGATGGCCGACCGGCCCGGGATGGGCGCCAGGATGCGGACGTCAGCTGAGGCCATGGCGTAGGCGATGTCCTTGGAGAGGGTGGTCACCCGGGCCACCTTCACGCCTGGTCCCAGCTCCAGCTCGTAGCGGGTGACGGTGGGGCCCACCGTCTGGCCCACCAGGCGGGTGACCACCCCGTGGGTGGCCAGGGCGTCCACCAGGGCCTGGCCGGCCAGGTCGACCTCCCTCCGGTCCACCACCTGGGAGCGGCTCCTGCACAGCAGCTCCAGCGGGGGCAGGGCCCAGGCCTCGGGGCCCACCGGGGCGCCAGGTTGCTCGCCCCGCTGACCCGGCTGGGGGGCGTCGCCGGTGCCAGAGCCCGCCGCAGGACTGCCGGCGGACCGCCGGCCACCGGGGGCGGGGGCGGGGTGCAGGGCTGACCGGGCTGGCTCGACCGGGTGGCCCGGGCCGGCGGGGTCGTCGTCGAACGCTGCCCCGTCGAACAGGGCCGGCGCCGGGCGACCATCGCCGTCGCCCGCGCCACCTGGGACCTCGGCGGTGGCCCCGACCGCCCGGCGTCCCGCCCCAAGCCGTTCGACCACCTTGGAGACGCCTGACCCGACCGCCGCCGCAGCCCGCCCCGCTCTCAGGCCGGTCAGGGCCAGGAGGGCCAGGACCAGCGCCGTCACCACCACGATGCCAGCCCCCCACGGGCCGAGGGACGCTCGCAGGAGGTGCCCGTCCAGCGTTCCCAGCTCTCCCCCCGCCGCCCGCAGCAGCTCCAGCGGGGCGCCGGCGCCGGGACCGCCCCGTACCAGGTCAGCCAGGCCGGCGGCGGCGACCAGGACGACCCCCAGGGCCAGCACGGACCGGCCCAGGGGAGGGCCGGCCTGCTGGCCTGGCCCAGCCGGTGGTTCGACGCCAGGCGCCGGCCCGGACGGCGACCGGGCCTGGGTGGGCGCCGATGGATAGGCACCCGCGGCCGAGGACCGGCCCGGGAGCGGGCCAGTGGCGCCGGGTTGCTCCCTGGCCAGGCCGGTCACCAAGGCGCGGGCGCCCACTGCCAGCAGGCCCACCGGCACCAGCAGCCGGGCCCACCCGATAGCCGTGGCGGTGCCCGATTCGAGAGCCCGCCCAGCCGGTCCCAGGAGGTCGGCGTAGATGCCCAGCCCGGCCAGCACCCCGGCCATGACCAGGGCCATCCCCCAGCGGTCGTCACCGGCCCTGCCCAGGCGCCGGGCCACCACCACCAGGCCGCCGGCCACCGCTGTCAGGCAGTGAGCGGTCGTCCGCGCCAGGCCGGCGGTGGTGGTCGTCCGCCGCCGGGCCTGGGCGGTTCGCCCGCTCGGAGGAGCCGGCCCGCGCCGGCCGCCCCCCTTGCCAGCCCCCGCACCCTTGGCACGCCGGGCGCCAGGCCGAGTCCCCGGCCGACCGCCTCGCCGGGCCCTGCCGGCCCCATCGGCCCCGCCGGAGCGGGGCAAGGGACGGGTGATGGAGGAATGGGTCATTTCGCCAATGTCACAATAGCCCCAACGCTAACACCAGCCACAGGCTGGGAGGCGGAAAGGGGCGCCGGGGGCCAACTGGGACCGGGAAGTGAGCCGTCGGCGCGGCCAGCCCCCCCACAACGGGAAAGCCTCGGCCGGGCTCGGCCCCGGCCCGGAGGGCGCCGCTGGCTATGCCTCCATGACCAGGGGGACGATCATGGGGCGGCGGCGGGTGCGCTCGGCCACCAGGGCGCCCATGGCCGAGCGCGCCGCCCGGCGCACGGTGTCATGGTCGGTTGCCCCGTCGGCCGTCGCCTTCTCCACGCCGGTCAGCACGGCGGCCCGGGCGTCGCCCAGCAGGGCCTCGGCCTCGGGGGCGTGCACCCATCCCTTGGTGATGATCTCCGGGCCGGCCAGGACGTAGCCGGTGCGCGAGTCGACGGTGAGCACCACCACGATGACGCCCTCCTCGGCCAGCACCCGGCGGTCCCGGAGCACCCCGTGGCCCACGTCGCCCACGATGCCGTCCACGTAGAGGTACCCGGCGGGCACCTCTCCGGCGAACTCCAGGCCCCCGTCGGTGAGGGAGACCACGTCCCCGTCCTCGCACAGCAGCACGTGGTCCTCCGGTACCCTCATCCGCACCGCCAGGCGGGCATGGTGGACCAGGTGGCGGAACTCCCCGTGCACCGGCACGAAGTACTCCGGCCGGGCCACCGCCAGCATGGTCGCCAGCTCACCCTGCTTGGCGTGGCCGCTGGCGTGGACCTCGGCCAGCCCGCTGTGGACCACGTCGGCCCCCCGGCGGTACAGCCCGTCGATCACCTTGCTCACCGCCGACTCGTTTCCCGGGATGGCGTGCGAGCTCAGTATGACCACGTCGTCGGGGCCCACCTTGAGCCGGCGGTTCTCCCCCGCGGCCATGAGGGACAGGGCCGACATGGGCTCGCCCTGGGACCCGGTGGAGATGACGCAGACCCGGGCCGGGTCCAGGGCGGCCGCCTCCTCGATGTCGACCAGGGCGGAGTCGGGAATGTGCAGCAGGCCGAGCTGGCGGGACAGGGCCACGTTGTTGGCCATGGACCGCCCCAGGGTGGCGATCCGCCGGCCGGTGGCGATGGCCACGTCGGCCAGCTGCTGGACCCGGTGGATGTGGCTGGCGAAGCAGGTGACGATGATGCGCCTGCCCTCGTTGGCCTCGAACAGACGGCGCAGCACCTCGCCGACGGAGGACTCGCTGGCCGTGTAGCCCGGCTCCTCGGCATTGGTCGAGTCCGACAGCAACAGGCGGACCCCCGGCCCGTTGGAGATGGCCCCGATGCGGGCCAGGTCAGTGAGACGCCCGTCCACCGGGGTGGGGTCCAGCTTGAAGTCGCCGCTGTGGAGGATGACGCCCTGGGGAGTGTGGAAGGCGGTGGCGAAGCCATGGGGTACCGAGTGGGTCACCGGGATGAACTCGACGTCGAAGGGACCGATGCGGCGCCGCTCGCCGTCCGCCACCGGTATCAGCTGGGTGCGGTGCGCCAGCCCGGCCTCGTCTATGCGGTTGCGGGCCAGCCCCAGCGACAGCTCGGAGCCGTAGATGGGGAACGACATCTCCCGCAGCAGGAAAGCGAGCCCCCCGGTGTGGTCCTCGTGGCCGTGGGTGACCAGGCAGGCCTCCACCCGCTGGGCGTTCTCCCGCAGGTAGGTGAAGTCGGGCAGCACCAGGTCCACGCCGGGCATCTCGGCGTCGGGGAACATGATCCCGCAGTCGAGGATGGCGATCCGCCCGCCCACCTCGACGCAGGCGCAGTTGCGGCCGATCTCCCCCAGCCCGCCGAGGAAGACGATCCGAACCGGGTCAGCCACCGGCGCCCCGCAGGCGGCCCAGCACACCCCGGGCCCGGTCCTCCAGGTCAGCCGGCTCGGGGACCAGCGGGGGCCGGCACTGGCCGGCGGGCAGGCCCATGACCCGGCACATGGCCTTGGTCGGCATCGGGTTGGGGGCGTCGGGCATGCTCTGGAAGGCGTAGGACTCGAGCAGGCGGGTGTTGGCCTCCCGGGCCGCCCCGATGTCTCCCTTGGCGCAATCGAGGATCATCCCGGCGAACGTCTCTGCGCCCCAGTGGGCGGCCACGCTGACCACCCCGACCGCTCCCAGGGCCAGCAGGGGCAGGGTCAAGTCGTCGTTCCCGCTGTAGACGTCGAAGCCGGGGGGAGCCTGGACGATAAGGCGGGCGGCGCCGGCCAGGTCGCCGCTGGCGTCCTTCGTCCCCACCACGTTGGCCACCTCCCTGGCCAGGCCGAGCACGGTGTCAGGCTCGATACGCGAAGCGGTGCGGGACGGGATGTCGTAGACCAGCACGGGCAGCGAGGTGGCCCCGGCCACCGCCGTGAAGTGGGCGGTCAGCCCGGCCTGGGAGGGCCGGTTGTAGTAGGGGGTGACCACCAGGAGGGCGGCGGCTCCGCCCTGCTCGGCCCGCCGGCTCAGCCGGATCGAGTGGGCGGTGTCGGCCGTGCCCGAGGCGGCGATGACCGGGACGCTCACGGCGTGGGCCACCGCCTGCCAGAGGTCGGCTTTCTCGTCGTCGGACAGGGACATCGACTCGCCGGTGGAGCCCGCCACCACCAGGGCATCGGAGCCATGGTCGACCAGCCAGCGGGCCAGGGCGACCGCACCGTCGAGGTCCAGCGCACCTCCCTGGTCGAAGGGAGTCACCATGGCCGTGATCACCGCGCCAAAGCGGCCTGTGTTGGCCATCATCCGAGCCTACCGCGACCGGTCGGCCACCTGAGCCCCCAGCCGGCCTCGGCGGGGCCGGGCCGGTCTCGAGGCAGACGGTCCCGACGGTCGGCCTTGACAGGAGGAGCCCCCATCGCTAGCCTCGGGAACGATATATCTAACCGATATGTCTGGGCGCAATGAGAGGGCACCACCATTGCTGGAGATGGCCATCCTCGGTCTGCTCAAGGAGCAGCCACTGCACGGCTACGAGCTGAAGAAGCGCTTGGGCGAGATCCTCGGTGTCATGTCGGGGGTGTCGTTCGGGTCGCTGTACCCTGCCCTGGCCCGCCTGGAGGGGGCGGGGGCGGTCGAGGCGGTGGCGGTCGAGGGCCCCGGCCCCGCCGGCGGGGCACGCGGCCCCCAGCGCATCCCCATGACGGGGTCGCTGGGCGGGGAACGGGCGGCCTTCCGGGCTCGGCGAGGGGCGGTGAGGGGCAGCCGGGGAAAGAAGATCTATGCCATCACCGAGGTGGGCCAGCGGCTGTTCCAGCGGTTGATGGCCGGTGAGGGGCGCGCCGCCGAGGACGATCGCGGCTTCCTGGTGCGCCTGGCCTTCGCCTGCCACATGGCCCCGGAGGCCCGCCTGGGCCTCCTGGAGGGGAGGCGGGCCCTGCTGGTCGAGCGGCTGGTCCGGTCCCGGCTGGGAGCGACCTCCGGGCGCCGGCGCCTCGACGCCTACTCCGCCTCGCTGATCGAGCACAGCACCGAGACGACCGAGCGGGACATCTCCTGGCTCGACCGCCTCATCGAAGCCGAGCATGCCGCCGGGCATGCCATGACGGGAGGAAGTGACCGATGAGCAAGCGGATCAAGGTGGCCATCGCCGGGGTGGGCAACTGCGCCAGCTCCCTGGTGCAAGGCATCGAGTACTACCGCCGGGCCGACCCGGCCGAGTGCGTTCCCGGCCTCATGCACGTCGACCTGGGGGGCTATCACGTGGCCGACGTGGAGGTGGTGGCTGCCTTCGACGTGGACGCCGCCAAGGTGGGCCTGGACGTGGGCAAGGCCATCTTCACCGAGCCCAACAACACGGTTCGCTTCGCCCCGGTGGGCGACCTTGGGGTGACTGTGCTCCGGGGTCCCACCCTCGACAGTCTCGGCCGGTACTACCGCCAGGCCATCGAGGAGTCGCCCGCCGAGCCGGTGGACGTGGCCACGGTGCTTCGAGACAGCGGGGCCCAGGTCCTGGTGGGGTACCTTCCGGTCGGCTCCCAGGCCGCCCAGGAGCACTATGCCACGGCCTGCCTGGAGGCCCAGGTGGCCTTCGTCAACGCCATCCCGGTGTTCATCGCCAGCGACCCGGCGTGGGCCGAGCGCTTCCGGCGGGCGGGGGTGCCCATCGTGGGCGACGACATCAAGAGCCAGGTGGGAGCGACCATCGTGCACCGCCTGCTGGCCCGGTTGTTCGAGGACCGCGGCATGGTGCTGGACCGGACCTACCAGCTCAACGTGGGTGGGAACATGGACTTTCGCAACATGCTGGAGCGGGAGCGCCTGGTGTCCAAGAAGATCTCCAAGACCCGCGCCGTCACCAGCCAGGTGGAGCACGGGATCGACGACGACGACGTCCATGTCGGCCCCTCCGACCACGTGGCCTGGCTGGAGGACCGCAAGTGGGCCTACATCCGCATGGAGGGGCGCAACTTCGGTGACGTGCCGCTCAACCTGGAGCTCAAGCTGGAGGTCTGGGACTCCCCCAACTCGGCCGGGGTGATCATCGACGCCGTGCGCTGCGCTCGGATCGCGCTGGACCGGGGCATCGCAGGCCCCGTGATCGGGCCGTCCGCCTACTTCATGAAGTCACCTCCGGTCCAGTACCACGACGAGGAGGCCCGGCAGATGGTGGAGGACTTCGCGGCCGGAGCGTAGGCCGCCCTCTCCCCCCCAGGCGGTCAGTGACCCACCTCTGGCTGGGATGGGGCAGTATGGCGGCAGTGCCTCCCCCAGACCCCGGCAGCCGGGAAGGCTCGTCGGCATGGAACCGCTCGCGGGATGGCTCGCAGCTGCCCACCGACGTGGCCCGCTACGGCCCCGACACCAGGACCGAGTCCGAGCTGCGGCTGCTGGGCCACCTGGGAGGCAAGCGGGTCCTGGACCTGGGCTGCGGCGCCGGTCAGTGCTCCATTGCCTTCGCCAAGCAGGGCGCCACCGCGGTGGGCGTCGATTGCTCGGCCGCCCACCTGGCCGTGGCCCGTCGCCTGGTAGAGCGGGAGGGGGTCCGGGTCGAGCTCCACCACGGTGACCTGGCCGATCTGGCCTTCCTGCGGGCCGAGAGCATCGACGTCGCCTTCAGCGCCTACGCCCTGGGCTCGGTGGAGGACGTGGGCAGGGTCTTCCGCCAGGTCCACCGCGTGCTCAAGGTGGGCAGCCCGCTGGTGGTGAGTCTCCCCCACCCGGCCTACGACCTGATCGACGAGGACTCTGACGCGCCTCTCGCCGTGCGCAGGTCGTACTTCGACCAGTCCCCGATCGTCCACCTGGTCGACGGGGTGGAGGTCACCCGCCACCACCACACCATCGCCGAGCTGCACACCGCCCTGGTCCGGTCCAGCTACCGGGTGGACACCATCCTCGAGCCCGAGCCGACCTCGGCGGGGCCCAGGAGCGCCCACTGGCGAGAGGCCTTCCGCTGGGTCCCCCGGACCCTGTTGGTGCGAGCCCGCAAGGAGGGGGGATAGCCCCGCCCTCCTCGCGCCTGGCGCCCAGGCAGGCCGGCTATCGGGGTTGCGCGCCCCGGACGGTGGGAGGGGGCTGCCGGTCTGGGGCGGGACCCACCACCCCCAAGCGGCCGAGGCGGCCCCGCAGCCAGCCCAGGCTGTCCACCTCGGGCAGGGCCCGTTGCCAACCGGCCAGCATCTCCTCCAACTCGGACCTCGAGCCCACCACTCCCAGCGGCTCGATGTCCGCCTCGTCCTCTGTCTCGTGGCCGGCCGGCTCGGGGTTCGCCGGGTTCGCCGGCCCGTCTCGGAGACCGGGCTCGCCCGCCCTGGCCCGGCGATGGCGGGGATGGAGGACGTGGCGGGCCGCCTCGGCCACCTCCGCCCCCAGGTCCTGGATCTCAGCCAGCCAACGCCTCAGGTCGTCGGGGCTGACGATGGGCAGCCAGGCCGGGGGAACTGGCTTGCGCAGCAGGAACAGCTCGCCAGTCAGCTCGTTCCAGAACAGGTCGGCCAGCCACTGGGGCGGTGAGCCCTGCGCCCATCCCCTGCCGAAGGCCAGCTCCCGGCCCTGCCGGCGGCGCTGATCGGCGGCGTACCACTCCTCGATGTCCATCTTCCCACGGTAATCCGACTGCCCACGGTAATCCGGCGCTCGCTGGCCGAGCGGGGCCTCTCGGTGCCTAGCGCCCCCGGGAGCCTGCCTCCCACCAGGCGGCCAGGCGTCGACGAGCCTCGGCCTCGCCGAGCGGTCCCTCCTCCATGCGCAGGTCGAGCAGGAAGGCCAGGGCTCGGCCCACCTCGGGGCCCGGCCTCAGCCCGAGCTGCTCCATCACCGCCACCCCGTCCAGGTCGGGACGAATGGCGTCGAGCTCCTCCTTGGCCCGCAGCTCGGCGATGCGGGCCTCCAGCTCGTCCATCCGGCGCCCCAGGGCCTGGGCCCGGGCCTCGTTGCGGGTGGTGCAGTCGCAGCGGGTGAGCTCGTTGAGCCGGTCCAGCAAGGGTCCGGCGTCGCGCACGTAGCGCCTCACTGCCGTGTCGGTCCAGCCCATCTTGTAGGTGTGGAAGCGCAGGTGCAGCGCCACCAGGCCGCTCACCGCCTCCACATCGTCGGTCGGGTAGCGCAGGGCCCGCATCCGCTCCCTGGTCATCCTGGCCCCGACCACCTCGTGATGGTGAAAGGACACGCCCTCGGGACCAATCGACCGGGTCTTGGGCTTGCCCACGTCGTGAAAGAGGGCGGCCAGGCGCAACCGTCGGTCAGGACGCGTCTTTTCGACTACCGCGATGGTGTGGGCCAACACGTCCTTGTGGCGGTGCACGGGGTCCTGCTCCAGGCCGAGGGCCGGCAGCTCGGGGAGGAACTCGCCCGCCAGACCGCTCCTGACCAGGAACCACAGGCCGTCGGTGGGCCGCTCGACCACCATCAGCTTGTCGAGCTCGTCTCGGACGCGCTCGGCTGACACGATGGCCAGCCGGTCGTGCATGGCGACCACCGCGTCGATTAGTGCCGGCTCGGGCCGGAGGTGGTACCCGGCCATGAACCGGGCCGCCCGCAACATGCGCAGCGGGTCATCCGAGAAGGACTCCTCGGGGGCCAGCGGCGTCCGCAGCCGGCGGGCGGCCAGATCGCCGACCCCGTCGAAGGGATCGACCAGCTCCAGCCCGGGCAGGCGCAGAGCCATGGCGTTGACAGTGAAGTCCCGCCTGGACAGATCGGCCTCGATGGCGTCGGCAAAGGTGACGTCGGGCTTGCGGGAGCCCGGCTGGTAGGCGTCCGCCCGGTGGGTGGTGATCTCGTAGCGGCGGCCGCCGCGACGGCACCCGACGGTGCCGAAGCGCCGGCCCTGCAGCCAGATGGCATCAGCCCAGCCCCTGACGATGGCCTCGATCTCCTCGGGCCGGGCGTCGGTGGTGAGGTCGAGGTCCGACCCGGCATCACCACCACCATCCGCCGAGCCGTTGGCCGACGGGGCCCGGTTGGCAATGGCGTCTCGGACGACCCCTCCCACCAGGTACAGCTGGTGGCCGGCCCGGCAGAACCGTCGGGTCAGCTCGGCAGTCTCGTCGACCAGGTGACGCACCCGCTCAGGGATCACCCCAGGCAGGGTATCGGGCCCCCGCTCAGGCCGACCGACCAGTGGGTCGTCGCCACCCGCGTCAGCCAGCCCCGCTGGCCGGGCCGGGTCCCGGGCGCCCCTCGTCGATGGCCTCCTCCCGCAGGCGCCTGGCGGCGGCCACGGCCGCCATGCCAGGCCCGCCGACGGTCGGCGGCTCCGGCCGCCAGGAGCCACCGGTCAGGGCGGCTACACAGGCACCGGCCGAGGCAGCCAGCGCGTCCAGGTCGTAGCCGCCCTCCAGGAACACCAGTCGCCGGCCCGGCCCCACCAGCTCCAGCACCCGACCGGTGAGGTCGGCGAAGTCTCCGGCGGAGAGCCCCATGGTGGTGAGGGGATCAGCCCGGTGGGCATCGAAGCCAGCCGACACCACCAGCCAGGTCGGCCCGAAGGACTCGCATGCGGGCCCCACCACCTGGTCGAACGCCGCCTGGTAGGCATCTCCGGTGGTCCCGGCCGGAAAGGGGACGTTGACGGTGGTCCCCGTGGCCGGTCCGCTGCCGACCTCCTCGGCCCGGCCGGTCCCCGGATAGAAGGGGAACTGGTGGAACGAGACGTAGAGCACGCGCCGGTCGGCGTAGAACGCCTCCTGGGTGCCGTTGCCGTGATGGGCGTCCCAGTCGACCACCACCACCCTCTCTCCTCGTTGGGCCAGGACGGCAGCGGCCACCGCCGCGTTGTTGAGCAGGCAGAACCCCATGGCCTGGCCGGCTCGGGCGTGATGACCGGGTGGCCGCACGGCCAGGAAGCCAGCCTCGGCTTCTCCGCGGTCGAGGCGCTCGATGGCGCTGGGACCGGCACCGGCGGCCAGGAGGGCGGCGTCCCACGACTGCGCACCAGCCCCGGTGTCGGCATCGATGCGCCCTCCGCCGCCCAGGCTCAGTTGGGCCAGGGCGTCGAGGTGGTGAGGGGTGTGGACCAGCGTCAGCTCCTCACGGGTGGCCGCTCGGGGAGCGAACTCCAGCACCGCCTCGGCCACCCCGGCCTGGGTGATGCCTCGGGCGACAGCCGCCAGGCGCTCAGGCGACTCGGGATGACCTGGTCCGGCAAGGTGGCCCAAGTAGGCCTGGTGGACCCCGAGCAACACGGTCACCGCCCCGACTCTACCGGTAGTGGCTCGCTGTCTAACGGTAGAGTTCACTCCCGAGGTGAGCGCAGTCGAGGCCGAGGTCATCCGCTGGGGAGCGGAGGGCGCCCGAATCCTGCCGTGGCGGGGAGACGCGGCCGTCGCCTACCTGAGCCCGCTCGCCGACCGATCCGTCCCTTCGGCTGACTTCGTCCTGCACTGCATGCAGCGGTTGGCCGATCAGGGCTTCCGCAAGGTGGTCACCAGTGCCCTGGCCCCTCTGGAGCAGGCCGGCTTCCTCGCCGCCGGCTTCCGGGTGGAGCAGGACCTCGAGGTCCTGTCCCACCAGCTGCGGGGCCTGCCGCGCCCGTCGCCGGCCGCCCTGGTGCCCCGCAGGAGCCTGCGACCGGCCGGGCCGGATGACCACCAGGCCGTGCTGGCTGTCGACCATCGTGCCTTCAGCCCGTTCTGGCACCTGGACCTGGTGGCTCTGACGGAGGTGCTCCGGGCCACCCCCCGGTCCCGCTTTCAGGTGGTGGTGGGCGAGCCGGGTGGTGTGGTCCTCGGCTACGCCATCACCGGACGAACGAGAGACCGGGGCTTTCTCCAGCGAGTGGCAGTGGACCCGTCCCACTTCCGCCAGGGCATCGGCCGGGCCCTGGTGGTCGACGGCTTGCGCTGGCTGCGCCGGTGGCACGTGGGCCGGGCAGTGGTCAACACCCAGCCGGGCAACCACGGGGCCCTTGCCCTCTACGAGGGCCTGGGCTTTCGCCGCCAGCCGTTCAGGCTCTCGGTGCTGAGCGCGGGCATCGGCCCATGAGACGACCCTGCCAGGCGGTCGGGCTGGCGTCGCTCAGCGCGGTGGCGACCCTCGTCCTCATGGTGTCGGGCTACTGGACGGCCGCCGCCCCAGCCGGCGCCTCCGGCTCCGCCGGGGCACGACCCTCGTCCACGCGGCTCGGCCTGGTGCAGCAGACCTCCTGGGTCGAGCCTGGCCAGAGCTTCGACCTCACCCTGGCCGTATCCTCCCGCCGTCCCCGAGGCGACCTGTACCTCAGCGTCAGTGTGTTCGCCAAGCTGTCCAGCCGGTCGGCGTTCGACCAGACGCTGCACAACCGGGTCGCCAGCCCGCTGCTCCGCAGCTTCGACCCCGTCGCCCTGACTCGCCTGCCCACCGACGGCGCCGGCCGAGTCCTGGTGGACATCCCGGTCACCGGGGCAGCAGTGGCCGGCACCCCCGCCACCCGGGCCAGCGGTCCGCCCGCCTCGTCGGGGCCCTTCTCGAGCCTGGACCTGGGTCCGTGCCCCAGCGGCTGCGGGGTGTTCCCGGTGAGAGTCGAGGTGGCCGACTCGAGAGGCAACTCCCTGGACCAGTTCACCACCCACCTGGTGCGGACCGACCCGCCCAGCGGGACCATCAAGCTGGGTGTCTCGTGGATCGTCCCCGTCCAGGCCCCCCCCTCCCTGTCCGCAGACGGGCGGCCCCAGCTGTCGGCTACCTGGTCAGGCGCCCTGTCCGCCCTGGCCGCCGATCTGGCCGGCTGCCCGGCGGTACCCCTTACCCTGGCCCCGACCCCCGAGACCCTCGACGCCCTGGCCACCAGCGGCCGCCCGACCGACCAGGCCACCGTGCACACGCTGGCCACGGTGGCCAGTGGCGGCACCACCCCTCTCAGCCCCCCCGGCACGCCGCCAGGCGCCCGGGACTGCCCGGCCGCCGCCACCGCGGGGGGCACCACCGGGCCCAGGCCCCCCCCGGCGACGGGAGCAGGAGCTCCCCAGGGGGCGCCCCCCGGTCCCGGGCTGGCCACCAAGGACCAGATAGCCACCTTGCCGTACGTGCCGGTGGAGCTGTCCAGCCTGGCCGACGCCCACCTGGGCAAGGAGGTCCCAGCCCAGCTGGACCGGGCGGCGGAGGTGCTGCGCGCCACCCTGGGGGCTCGTCCGGAGCCCCTCACCTGGGTGAGCGGCGGCCCGCTCGACCAAGCCGGCCTCCAGCGGCTCCACGGCCAGTCAGTCGAGCAACTGGTCGTGCCCGAGGCCAACCTGGCGCCCGCCGCCGGCCAGGCCCTCACCCCCACCAACCCCTTCAAGCTGGTGACCGGTGACCTCTACCAACCGCTGACGGTGGCCGCCGACTCCGGGTTGGCGTCCCACTTCACCAATACCTCCGACCAGGCGCTGGCCGCCCACCAGCTCCTGGCCGACCTGGCCGAGATCTACTTCGACCGACCAGCCGACGTCCAGCCCCGGGGGGTGGTCGTCCAGGCGCCCCCCGGCTGGCTCCCCAACCAGTCGTTCCTGGAGGCCTTCCTGGGCGGGCTGGCCGCCAGCCCGGTGGCCGCCCCCATCACCCTGGACGACCTGTTCCGCGTGGTGCCACCCTCGGGGGCGGACGGAGCACCCCTCTTCCGTCGTCTGAGCCCCCCGACGGCCAATGCTGCCAGCCTCCCGGCCGGCGCAATCGTCTCCGCCCGTCAGCGCCTGGACGCCTTCTTCTCGGTGGTGGGGACAGAGACCCCGATCTTCACCCGCCTGGAGGACCTGCTCTTGGCGTCGGAGGCGACCAGCCTCAAGTCGGGCGAGCGGCGACGCTACGTGGACGCCGTCGGGTCGAACATCAATGCCCAGCTGGCCAAGCTGAGCCTTCCCCAGGACCAGAGCGTCACCCTCACGGCCCAGACCGGCCGCATCCCCATCACCATCATCTCCTCGACCAACTACCCGGTCCACGCCGTCCTGCGGGTGAGCAGCGACAGCCTGAGCTTCCCCAACGGCTCATCTCAGGCGGTGGTGCTGGACACCCGGGACACGTCCAGGTACTTCCAGGTCAAGGCCCGGACGTCAGGAGCCTTTCCGCTCCGGGTGTCCCTGGTCTCGCCCGACGGCCACCTGTCCATGTTGACCAGCCACTTCACCATTCGCTCGACCGCCGCCTCGGGCGTAGCCGTCGCCTTGTCGGCCGGAGCGGCTGCCTTCCTCCTCGGTTGGTGGGGTCGCTCAGCCCGCCAGGGGCGCCGTGACCGCAACCGGCGCCTGGTGCCCGGAGGAGCCCCCGGGGCTCGGCCAGCCTCCCGGGCAGGCCGCTTGGCGGGGCCAGCCTCCCGGGCAGGCCGCTTGGCGGGCCCAGCCTCCCGGGCAGGCCGCTTGGCGGGGCCAGCCTCCCGGGCAGGCCGCGCTCCGCCCAGGACCAAGCACCGGGACGGTGGTGGCTCCCCACCTGCGGACGGGCCCACGAGCCCGACTTGAGCATCGCCCTCGGCAGGTCAGGACAGTCCCGAGCGACCGCGGCCATGGCGGCCGGGACCCTGGCGTCACGCCTCACCGGCTTCGCCCGCCTGTTCGCCCTGGCCTACGCCCTCGGCTTCAACTCCCTGGCCGACGCCTACAACCTGGCCAACACCACTCCCAACATCGTCTACGACCTGGTCCTGGGAGGGATCCTGTCGGCCACCTTGGTGCCGGTCTTCGTCGACCGCCTGGCCACCCGCCGCGACGACGAGGCCTGGGACTCCATCTCGGCGGTCATCACCTTGGGCGTGGTCGTGCTGGCGGTGGCCACCGTGGTCTTCGTGATCGCCGCTCCCGGGTTCGTCGACCTGTACACAGTGTCCAACCATGCCAAGTCGGCCGCCGAGCAGCGAGCGGTGGCCACCGAGCTGCTGCGCCTGTTCGCTCCCCAGGTCGCCTTCTATGGCCTGATCGCCCTGGTCACCGCCCTGCTCAACGCCAGGCGGCGCTTCGCCGCTCCCACCTTCGTGCCCATCCTCAACAACCTGGTGACCATAGCCGTGCTGTTGGAGGTGGCCCGGTTGACCCGCCACCCGACCCTGGCCAACGTACGGCACCATCATGAGCTGCTGCTGCTCGGCCTCGGTACCACCGCCGGGGTGGCGGTCCAGTCCTTGGCGCTCCTGCCCGCGCTCAGGGGCGTCGGAGCCCGGCTGAGCTGGCGGTGGGACCCGGGCAACGCCGCGGTACGGGCCATGCTCCGCCTCTCGGGGTGGACCCTCGGCTTCGTGGTGGCCAACCAGGTCGCCTTCTTCGTGGTGCTGGCCCTGGCCGACGGACTGCGGGGTGGGTCGGTCACCGCCTACAACTACGCCTACGCCTTCTTCCAGCTACCGTACGGGATAGCGGCCGTGTCCATCATGAGCGCCGTGCAGCCCGGACTGGCCGAGCGGTGGTCCCTCTCGGACGTCAACGGCTTCCGCCGCCGCCTGGCCGCCGGGCTCCGGGCGACCATGGCCGTGATGATACCGGCGGCCGTCGGGCTGATAGTGCTGGCCCGGCCGGTCGTGGCGGTGGTGGTGGGCCACGGCGCCGCCGGCCGGGCCGGCGTGCACGCCACCGCCCGGGCCCTGGCCTTCTTCGCCGTCGGCCTGCCCGGCTTCAGCGCCTACCTGTTCTTGATGCGGGCCTACCAGGCCATGCGGGACACTCGGTCGGCGTTCGTGTTGTACCTGTTCGAGAACGGGCTCAACGTGGTCCTGGCCTTCCCCCTGTCCCGCACGTCTCTGGGCGTGGGAGGCCTGGCCCTGTCCCTTTCCATCGCCTACACGGCGGCTGCCCTGGTGGCCCTGGCCGACCTGCGCCGGCGTACCGCGGGAGTCGAGGGCAGCGCCCTGGCCCGCACCCTGTTGAGGGTGGGCTGGATCAGCGCGGTCATGGCCGGAGTGGTGGCCGTGGTGCAGGCCCTGGTTGGTTCGGACCACGGAGCCGGGCTGGTGATAAGGGTGGCAGTCTCGGTGGCCATCGGGATGGCCGTGGTGGTGGTGGCGGCGGGGGTGGCCGGCGGCCGCCCGGCCGGGGG
>JAVKSQ010000006.1:77770-80329 GCA_039583615.1 Acidimicrobiales bacterium | reverse complement strand
GCCGGCCCTTCCTGGACCGTCGATCCCGCGCCCTCATCCTCCCGCCACACCGGTTGGCCGTTCTCGCAACAGGCTCGGACGTTGGCGGTATAGGCCCGTGCTTGCAGTGTCGTTGGCTGGGCGACAACGTGAGGATGTCCTGATAGCGCAAGGACCCCCTACCACCACCTCGGCGGTGCGCTTGCCCACCCCGGGGATGGAAAGCAACCGGGTGGCCGGCTCATCGAAAGGGCCCATGAGTCGATCTACCTCCTGGTCCAGCTGGGAGATGGCCTGGTCGAGCTGGTCGATGTGGTCCAGGTGCATGCGGGCCAGCACGGCGTGGTGGGCGTCGAAGCGCCCGAGCAAGGCCTTTCTCAGCTCGGGGATCTTGGGTCGCATCCGGGTGAGGGCCATGTCGGCCAGCAAATCGGGATCGCGCTCACCGGCGATGAGGGCCTCGATCATCGCCCTGGCAGCCTTGCCGGTCACGTCGGTCACTACCGACTCGAGCTTCACTCCGGAGTCCTCCAGCAACTTGTGCAGGCGCTGGACCTCCCGTGCCCGCTCTCGAACAAGCGTGGTCCGGTATCGGGTGAAGTCCCTCAGGCGAGCAACCTCCTTGGGGGGGATGAAGCTGCCCCGCAGCAGACCGCACTCGAGCAGCTGGGCCAGCCACTCGGCGTCAGCGACGTCGGTCTTGCGCCCCGGGAGGTTCTTCACGTGGCGCGGGTTCACCAACAACAGCTCGAAGCCGGTCGCCTCCTCTAGCACGTGCCAGACCGGGCGCCAGTAGACTCCGGTGGCCTCCATCGCCACCTGGGTGACGCCTTCGGCCACCAGCCAGTCCCGCAAGGCCACCAGGCCCTCGGTGTAGGCGGAGAACTCCCTCATTCTGGCGTCGGCGAAGTCCGCCTGTGCCTGGGGTGCGCACAGCCGCCATCACCGTCTTCTTGTGCACGTCTAGACCGGCGCACCGGTCAACGATCACATCCATCGTTGCCTCCTTGGTCGGTTCTGATGTGCCGCCCAAGGGGTCGCATCGCTCAGAGACTCTGAGACACGTGCTCGCAGCAACAATCAAGGGTGCCCGCGGACCCGACACCAGTCTGACCTTCGGGCTCACGGCACCAGTGAGGGTTCCGGGCTCGGCGGGCAGCACGGCGCGAGTTTCATCCCCACGGGTGCCCCCCCGCAAGGGGGCATGGAAGCCTGACCTGCACTTTTGCGAAGAGCGGGCGACGGGAATCGAACCCGCGTTCTCAGCTTGGGAAGCTGATGTTCTGCCGCTGAACTACGCCCGCACTGCGGTGCTCACTGTATCCTCCCGCCACCCGGGGGCTGGGGGCTACCCGGTACGGTGGCAGCGCGGGGAGCAGCGCTGAGGGTATGGAGTACAGGGCCTAGTCGGCGCTGGACCCGAATGGGACTTGAGGTGCCTCCACGTCCGACCTCGTCAGCGGGTCGTTGATGGGGCCTTCGCTTTCGCCGTCAGCGGGTTCCTTCGCCTCGTCCCTCTCGTCATCATCGTCAGGCATGGCAGGAGTATCGCGCGTCGGACATCGACCAAGTGGGCAGCCGGTCGCCTGCCTGAGGTCGCGCCCAGACCGAGGTACGGGAGTGCAGCGTCTTGGGCGCCCGAGGACCTACTTCCATGGCCACCTGGTGAATTACAAACGAACTTCTATTTGTATCAGGAAGTTAGTGCAAATAGCAGTAGCCAGACGAGCGGGGTATCGGTATGGTGGCGGAGCGAGTCCCGGGCGGCCAGCCTGCTGCCCCAGAGAAAGGAGCGCCCGGTGAACCGGACCAAGATGAAAATGTCTGTTCGTAAGGTTGTCGGCTCCGGCATGGCCGCTCTGATCCCCGCAGCATCCGCCGTGGCTTTTCTCCCAGCGTCGCCAGCGAGTGCCCAGACGGCACTGGTGCCTGTCCCGCCACCAGTGCCTGGCGTACCCGACGTCGGGGCTACCCTGGCTCAGGCGGAAGCAGCTCTGGGCCAGGCGATCAGCCAGCTGCAACAGGCCGAAGGCCAGCTCCAACAGGTGGAGTCGCAGCTCGCCAGCCTGCCCAATGTCCCCAATCTGGCCTCCCAGGCCGCCACGGTCGAGGCGCAGCTCAACCAG
Source organism: Acidimicrobiales bacterium (assembly GCA_039583615.1). GTDB lineage: Bacteria > Actinomycetota > Acidimicrobiia > Acidimicrobiales > QHCF01 > QHCF01. The sequence continues at coordinate 78,224 of JAVKSQ010000006.1, read as the reverse complement.
GCGATCATCGATCTCGAGAGCCTGGCCAACAGCGGCGCTACGGCCAGCCAGGACCAGGTGAACCAGGCTGTGCAGCTGGTGCGCCAGGCTCTCCAGCTCACCAATACCTTGGTGACCCAGACCCAGGCGCTCACTCTCCAAGGCGTTGCCGGCTTGGAGCAGGTCGCCAACAACCTGGCCAAGGTCCAAGGCGAGCTGCAGCAGGCTTTGAGCACCCTGCAGAGCTTCAGCAGTGTGCTGCAAGGGCTGAACCAGGCCGCGGGCCTGCTCAACCAGGCGCAGAGCATCGTCAACCAGGGCGGCCCGAGCGCAGCAGTTGCCAGCCTGGTCGCTCAGGCCGAGGGCATCCTTTCTAATCTGCCTGCTCTGCCCCTCCTGCCCGGTGGGGTGAGCGCCTCCGGCTCGGGGTCGGGCTCGGTGTCAGGCACCGGTTCGGTGTCGGGCTCGGCCGGGG
>JAVKSQ010000006.1:0-77670 GCA_039583615.1 Acidimicrobiales bacterium | reverse complement strand
CGCCAACCTCGCCGGTCGCCGGCTTGGGCGGCCTGGGCAACCTGTCCGGCCTGCTGTCCGGCCTCCTCGGCAGCCTGGGCGGCCTGGGGGGGACCTCGGCCTCCGGCTCGGGGTCGGGCTCGGTGTCAGGCACCGGTTCGGTGTCGGGCTCGGCCGGGGCGCCAACCTCGCCGGTCGCCGGCTTGGGCGGCCTGGGCAACCTGTCCGGCCTGCTGTCCGGCCTCCTCGGCAGCCTGTAGCCGCACCCGCTCCGGGCGGTTCGCTCTCTCGACCGCACGTACGTCTGGCGGCGTGCGGGACCGTTGGCACCTGGACGAAATCACTGTCGGTCCGCCGATTTTCGTGATACGATTCGTGGAGATCGCCTTCTCTGCCCGCAGGCATCAGGCCGAGGACCGTTTCGAAGATGCGGACACTCCATGCGGTCGAGCACGCGATGTACGTCGGCGATGACGAAGAGGATCCTCATAGGGCGCTCTACCTGGGTCCCGACCGGCGGCCCGCCTCCTGGAGGTGCTAGTTGTCGTCCGTAGCGACGGAAGCGAGGTGGTGGCCCACGCGATGAAGATGCGAGCGACGTATGCGTCTCCTAGCTGATCCGGGATACAGCGATGCCTGAACAGCGTTCCTATGGTAAGTCCCGAAGCGGCGTGGAGCTGACCGACCAGGTCATCGAGCGAATGGCAGCGGAAGCCGAAGCAGGGCTGGACGTCTCGAAGCTCCGTCGGCGCCCCGGGCGGCCCTCTATGGGAGCCGAGCCGGCGAAGGCGTTACCTGTTCGCTTCGAGCCCGATATGCGTCGGGCGATCGAGGAGCGAGCTGAGGCAGAAGGCGTTACCGCGGGCGAGGTGGTGCGAAGGGCGCTTCGCCAGTACCTAGGCAGTGCCTGACTGCTCGACATGGACGACGATCGGACGGCTGGCCGTCACCTAGCAGCGGTCACGCCCACTGCTTCTGACCAGGACTCTACCGTCCTACCGTTCTCACAGACGGTAGGGACGGGTGGAAGCCCGGTAGGCCGCCCCGACGACTCCTGGTGGCTCCGCCCCGACGAGGCCGAGGAGCTGGACTCGTGAGCAACGGGCGCTCCCACCGACGCCGCCTGGACCCGGCCGCCGTAGCCATGGCCGACCAGTACCAAGCCGCCGTCACCCTGAACGTATGAACCTTGGGGCAGATCTGCCCCCTGGCCCGCACCGTGGTGTGCCTGAGCTGCCTGGGCCTGCGCTAGCCGGTTTTCCACCAAGGGCGGTCATTGACCGATACAAGCTGATGGTAGGACAATGGCTCTGACAGGAGGTAACTGGGGATGGCTTACGACGTCGTGGAGACCGATGTGAGTGCCGAGCAGGCAGCAGCAGACTTCGATGCCGACTGCCGGCGGTACCTCAGCATGAGCGGTGACGAGTTTGCCGCCTTGGTGGCCCGCGGCGGCCGACTACCCGCGCACCCCATGGCCGCTCATCTGCTGCTGTACTTGGGTGCGCCAGCCGGCACATAGCCGCCGAGACGCCGACCGGCGCTACAAGACCCACCTACAACGGGCCCTGAGTTGCCTGAGTCCCGTTTCGGTGTGGCACACCCGGCCCTCACGGATAGAGGATGAGCTCCTAATCCGCTCGAATCCCGGACAGGTCGAGTTGCGTTGTCCGGACGGGCACCGGTACTGGCTGAGACCTGAGCAGCGGTTCCAGTTCGAAGCTGACGTGCGCTTCACCAGTGAGTGGAAGGTGGTCACCGACGGCTACGCCTACACCCTGGCTGAGGACCAAGAGCTGTCTTCGATCTACTGGCCTGGCACTGGCACCCACAGTCGCGCCCGGATACCCACCTGCACGTCGGCCGTGCAATGTCGGTCGCCGCGGAGCTCCCCGGCTGGCATGTGCCCACCGGCCGGGTGGCCTTCGAGCAGGTGGTCAAGTTCCTGTCACCGACCTCGGAGTGACTCCGGCACGTGAGGACTGGCAGGAGGTGCTGGCCGAAACGCTGCGGCGCTTCCGTGAGTTCCGCTCCTGGGCCTGACCGATCCCCTGGCGCTGGATCACACGGTTGTCACCGCCGACGCCCTACGCTGCCCCCCTGTGGTGGCCCTCGATGACGCGGCCCCGAGTGGCCGAGGCGCTCGGCCAGGGTGGTCCGGTCGGTGGGCACGACGAAGCGTTAGCCTGACGACGATGACGACTACCTGCCACCACTGTGGCCAGCCGTTCGAGCGGCCGGCCAAGGGGGGCGGGAGCCCAAGTACTGCCGTCCGGCGCACCGCCAGGCCGCCTGGCAGGCCAGGAGCCGGCCCAGGATGGCCCAGGAGCGGCCCGGCCCTGCCGGTGGCACTACCCCGCCGCCCTCGATGACCTGGACGCCCAGGTGGCGGCCCTGGCCGAGCGGGTGGCGAAGCTGGAGTCCGCATGGCTGAGCGAGTGAAGGGCCGAGCACTGGTGGCCAACGTCATGGCCGCGGTGGCCCAGTGGGAGCGCAAGGCCATCGGCGCCCGCACCCGTGAGGCCCTTGCCGCCAAGCGAGCCCAGGGGGTGCGTCTCGGCCGGCCCACCGAGATGGCGCCCGAGGTGGTGGAGCGCATCACTGCCGCCCACCGGGGCGGTACCACCCTGTCGGCCATCGCCCGCCAGCTCAACGACGATGGCGTGCCCACCACCCACGGTGGGGCGAGGTGGTACCCGTCCACCGTGCGGGCCGTGGTGACGGGCCGAGAGGAGGTGGCAGCATGAGGTTCTACTTCGGCCGCCGGCCCACCGTCTCCGTCGGTCCCATCGGTGCGGTGCTGATGGCCTTCGGCTACCTGCTGTGGTACATGCTGGTGGCCGCGATCTTCGCCGCCGTAGCGGCCCTGGTGCTGCTGGTGGCCATCGGCTGTGCCATCACCGGGGGCGTCCGCCACGACGACACGTTCAAGCGCTTCGTGGGTGCCACCAAGGCCCTGGGGAAGCGGGCATGAGCCGGCGCCCGTTCGGCACCGTGCGGGCCCGCCCCGGTGGGCGCTGGCAGGCCCGCTGGCAGGCCCACGCTCGGCACCATCGCCCTCGGACGACTCACGCCGTCGGCGGTGCGTGCCTGGTACCTGGTCCTGCGGGGCGAGCACGAGACGACGGCCGACGACGCCTACCGCCTGCTGCGGGCCATCCTGGCCACGGCCGTGGCCGATGACGCGCTCGCCGTCTCGCCCTGCAAGGTGAAGGGCGCCGGCCAGGTCCGCTCCCCGGGAGCGGCCAACTGCCAGCGTGGCCAAGCTGGCCGCCGCCGTGGAGGCCACCCCCGAGCGCTACCGCCTGGCCCTGCTGCTGGTCGCCTGGTGCCAGCTCCGCCGGGGCGAGGTACTGGGGCTACAACGCCGAGACGTGGACGTGCTGCACGCCAGCATCCGCGTCGAGCGTGCCTGGTCGGCGCCGATGGGCGCCCGGCCGGTGCTCGGACCGCCCAAGACTGAGAAGGGAATCCGCACGCTTGCGCCACTCCGGGCTGAGCTGGGCCGCCGCCACCGGGGCCAGTGTGGCCGAGCTGATGCGCCGAGCCGGACACGCCACACCGGGCGCCGCCCTGCGCTACCAGCACGCCACCGAGGACCGGGATGCCGCCATGGCCGCCGCCCTGGCCGGCCTGGCCGAGTCTGCACCCGTTGTCACCCTTCGCCCTGCGGGCCAGGAGGACCGCCGATGAGCCCACAGCATGCCGGGAATCGCCACCGTTCCCGGCATGTTCCCGGCATGCGGAGCGCTACGCCACCGCTTGCCGAGAGTAGACAGGTGCCCTGAGCTGGGCTTTCTCTGGAGCGGACGACGGGACTCGAACCCGCGACCCTCACCTTGGCAAGGTGATGCTCTACCAACTGAGCCACGTCCGCGTGGTCCTAGGAGCCTAGCAGCCCTCCTCAGGCCAGCTCGGTGAGCTTGCGCAGCTCGTCCAGCGCGTCGTTCAGGTAGCCGGCGACGAGGCCGACCTCGGGCACCGTCTCCCGGCAGGCGACCAGGCCGAAGAACAGCCGTCCCAGATAGCTGACCACCGTGATGTTGAGCCCCACCCCGTCGGCCACCGGCGCCATCGGGTAGATGGCTGCCAGGGGGGAGCCGCCCAGGCGCAACGGGGAAGGTGGCCCCGCCACGTTGGACACCACCACGTTGAAGGGCGGGCGCGCCCGGTCGAACACCCGCAGGCGCGAGATCAGCCGGGTGGCGCCCAGCGCCAGCAGCGGGGCGGCCAGCTCGGCCAGGTCGGCGAGGGTGTCGGCGCCCATCACCCGTTCCTGCTTCCTGGCCCGGCGGGTCCCCCCGGAGATGGCTCTCACCCGCTCGACGGCGTCGGCCACATCGGTGGCCAGCGGCACCAGCATCCCCGACACCTGGTTGGCCCCCGGCCGCCCAGGCCGGCGGGCCGACACCGGGACCAAGGCAACCAGCGGCTCCTCCACCGCCTCCCCCCGGCCGGCCAGGTAGCGCCGCAGGGCTCCGGCACACATGGCCAGGACCACATCGTTGGTCGTCACCCTCAGCGCGGCCTTCAGCGCCCTCACGTCCTCCAAGGCTACCTCGGTGAAGGCCAGGCGCCGATGGGAGGTGATGGTGGCGTTGAGGCTCGTCCGGGGTGCTCGAAAAGGGGCCGGGGGTGGCGACACGCCAACCTCCCGGTTGCGCCGGTGGAGCTCGCCAGCCACCTCCACCGTGCGCCGGATGGCCCTCAGCACGGTCATCGACTGACCGGCCAGGTTGGCCAGGGCGTCAGCTACCAGCTCCGAGCCGGAGGGCAGGGCCTCGGGCGGCCGCTCCTCGGGGGCACTCCCGGGCGGCTCGGGTCCGAGCAGGCGGCTCAGCAGCTCGACCGCGGTCACCCCGTCGGCCGCCGCGTGGTGGACCTTGACCACCACCGCGGTCCTCGCCTGCTCCAGCCCCTCCACCACGTGCATCTCCCAGAGGGGGTGGGAACGGTCGAGCGGCCGGCCCATGATGTCTCCGGCCAGGGCGGCCAGCTCGGCCTGGCCGCCCGGCGGGGGCAGGCACGCCCGGCGCAGGTGGTGGTCGAGGTCGAAGGCGGGATCCTCCACCCATCGCGGGTGGTCCAGGCGCGCCGGCACCTCGACCAGGCGCCGGCGAAGGACCGGGACCCGGTCCAGACCCTCCTCCAGCGCCGTCCTCACCGCCTCGAACCACGGCCCGGCCGGAGCGTCCGGCGGGTCGAGCACGCAGGTGGCGGCCATGTGCATATGGGTGGTGGGCGTCTCGACGTAGACGAAGTCGGCGTCCAACCCGCTCAGCCGGTCCAACCGGGGCTACCTGACCAGCCGGGACAGGCGCCGGTCGGCCAGGACCCGGCCGTCGGTCTGGCACGTCGGGCAGTACTGGAGGGACCGGGAGGCGAAGGCCACCTGGCGCACGGTGTCCCCGCACACCGGGCAGGCCAGGCCGGCCCGACCGTGCACGCGCAGGCCCGAGCGCTTCTCGGCCTTGAGGTCGCCTGCCGCCAGGCCCACCGAGCGCCGGACCGCCTCGGCCAGGACCCCGGTCAAGGCGGCGTGGAGGCGGTCCAGCTCCTCCGGGCTCAGGCGGTCGGCCGGCTTGAACGGGGAGAGGCGGGCCACGTGGAGGATCTCGTCGGAGTAGGCGTTGCCCAACCCCGCCAGCACCGCCTGGTCGGTCAGCACTCCCTTCAGCTGACCGGACTGGCCGGCCAGGGCGGCGGACAGGGCGGCGAGGTCGAAGGCCGGATCGAGGGGCTCGGGCCCCAGCCGGGCCACCACCTCCACGTCGCCGGGCGAGCGGGCCACCCACAGGGCCAGGCGCTTCTCGGTGCCGGCCTCGGTCATCTCGATCCCCGACCCGCCTTCCAGGCCCACCCGCAGTACCAGTGGGCCCCGTCCCACCCTGGCCCGGGCCGGTGCCAGCCGGGGCCGCCAGCGCACCCAGCCGCCCCGGGCCAGGTGGCTTACCAGCCAGAGCGGCGCGGTCTGGTCGGAGCCCGCCCCGGCCGTCTCGAACGCCAGGACCTTGCCCCGGCGGCCGACGCCGGACACCGTCCGCCCCACCAGGTCGTCGAGGGGTGGGTCAACCGTCTTCAGGGCCGAGATGGCGGCCAGCTCCACCCTGGTGATCTGCTTGCCGGCCAGCTGGCCGCCGAGGTGGCGGGCCAGGGCCTCCACCTCGGGAAGCTCGGGCAAGGGCTCTTACCCCCGCTCAGCGCCCGGAGTGGCCGAAGCCGCCCTGGTCCCGCTGGCTGGCCGGCAGGTCCTCGACCACCTCGAAGGAGGCGGTGACCACCGCCTGGATCACCAGCTGGGCTATCCGGTCCCCCCGGCGCACCTGGTAGTCGACCGACGGGTCGGTGTTGACCATGAGCACCTTGATCTCGTCGCGGTAGCCGGAGTCGATGAGCCCGGGAGTATTGAGGCAGGTGACCCCATGGCCCAGGGCCAGCCCGCTGCGGGGCTGCACGAACCCGGCATAGCCGGGGGGGATGGCCAGGGCCACCCCGGTGGCCACCAGCGCCCGGCCTCCGCCGGCCCGCAGCAACACGTCCCGGGTGGCCATCAGGTCGGCTCCGGCGTCGCCCTCCCGGGCGTAGCTGGGCAGCCCGGCGCCGGGGTCGAGCCGCCGCAGGGGAATGTCGAGCACGGGCCAGAGCCTAGGGTGGCGGCGTGCTGGTGTGGATGGACCTGGAGATGACCGGGCTCGACCCCACCCGGGACGTGATAGTGGAGATGGCCACCCTGGTCACCGACGACGACCTGCAGCCGGTGGCCGAGGGACCGGACCTGGTGGTGAGGGCTCCGGCCGAGGCCCTGGCCGGGATGGCCAGGGTGGTGCGCTCCATGCACTCCAAGAGCGGCCTGCTGGACGAGGTCGAGGCCACGGAGGTCACCCTGGAGGAGGCGGGGACGGCCACCCTCGACTTCGTCAGGGCCCACGTGGCGGAGGCCAGCGCCCCGCTGTGCGGCAACTCGATAGGAACCGACCGGCGCTTCCTGGCCACCTACCTGCCGGAGCTGGACTCCTACCTGCACTACCGCTGCATCGACGTGTCGACGGTGAAGGAGCTGTGCCGGCGGTGGTACCCCGACGCCCTCCAGGGTGCCCCGCCCAAGGCTGGAGGGCATCGGGCCATGGACGACGTCAAGGAGAGCGTGGCCGAGCTGGCCTGGTACCGAAAGGCTATCTTTCGCGCTCCTTGACGCCCGGGCCCGGCTGGGCTGCCCGCCGGTCCACCACCCGCTGCAGGCGGATGCGGTTGTAGCGCTGGGCGGCGATGCACGGCCCGTTGGCGGCCAGCGCGTAGACGGGCATGACCAGCCCCACCGGCCACGGGTTCCAGGCCCAGAACGCCGGGGCGGCCAGGATGGCCAGCCAGTGGCCCAGCTCGGCCCGCCTGGTGGCCGCCACGAACCGCTTCAGCTCGGCCGTCTCCCACCCGGCCAGCCGGCGCTTGTCGTATCCCCCGGCGAATATGGCGCCGGCCTCGGGGAGGCGGGCCTTCCAGCGCTGGATCCCGAGGCGCCGGTAGAGGCGCCCCCCGTCCTCCACCGCCCGCTCCCGCCACAGCCACGAGTCGCGGCGGTACACCCGGTCGGGCAGGCGGTGGGCGAGGTAGCCGGTGGCGGCGTGGACCCCCGCCCAGGCCACCACGTCCAGGGCGACGTTGGCCGGCCGGGAAAGCCTCACCGGACCGGCGGCCGGGTGGGCAGCGTCCTGCCCTTCCACCGGACCTCTCCCCGCACGGCGGTGACCACCACCGAGCGGGTGAAGACCCCCAGGAAGAAGGCCAGCGGCAGGGGATAGGCCAGCGAGGTAAGGACCCCGAAGCGCCCGACCCGTCGCAGCATCCAGCCCAGCTGGGCGGCGTAGGCCAGGTAGGGGCCGGTCACCGGCACCAGCCCGGCCGCCCTGGCCCCGGGCGGGGCCCGGCGGAGGCGTCGCAGCCCGGCCAGCGCGTACCAGACAGCCGAGATGGCGCCCGACAGCCAGGCCACCACCGCCACCATGGTGGCCGGGCGCACCATCCCCGCTCCGCTGGCCATGTTCTTGGTCCACCCCTCGGCCAGCTGGGCCACCCCCGACGGGTACATGCGATACCTCACCGCCCCCCGCCCTCCCAGCAGGCGCACCGGCAGGCCCGCCTGCTCGAAGCGCCGGGCCAGGGCGGCGTCGTCGAGCACCGCTCCCCGGACGCTGGCGTGACCTCCCACCGCCTGGTAGTCGGCCCGGCTGCAGACCAGGCACGGCCCGAAGGCGCCGACCGGGCGCCCCCGGCCGGCCCGCGGGGTGAAGGCACCGGTGCCCATGGGGGCCACCAGGTTGAAGAAGGCCGACAGCGCCTCGTAGGGCCGTTCGATGTGATGGAAGGGCTGGGCCGACACCAGACCCCGGCCGCCCTGGGAGGCCAGCTCGGCCACCAGCCGGCCCAGCCCGCCGGGCTCCACCACCGTGTCGGCGTCGAGGAACACCAGCACCTCCCCGCCCGCCTGGCGCGCTCCCAGGGCGGCGGCCCAGGCCTTGCCGGTCCACCCGTCGGGCACCTGGCCGGCGGTCACCACCTGGGCACCGGCCGCCCGGGCCAGGGCGGCGGTGGCGTCAGTGGAGGCATCGTCCACCACCACCACCGCCGCCGGCGCCGGCGACTGGGAGGCCAGCGATGCCAGCAGGGCGCCGATGCTCGCCTCCTCGTCGCGGGCGGGGACCACCACCCAGGCCGCTCGGTCGGCCGCTGCCGGCCCGTCGTCGGGCACCGGCCGGGGTCGGGGCACCCGCCACAGCAGCCACAGCCCAGCCCCCCAGCGGGCCGCCTCCACCGCCCAGCGGGCCGCCTCCATGCCCGCTCTGGGACCGGCGCCGGCCGGTCGGGGAGCCAACCGCACGACGGACATCTTGGCATCCTGGCCGGTGCGGCCGGGTACCGTCCTACCATGACCTACCGAACCAGGGCCTACCCGACCATGGAGTACCGGACGCTGGGCCGTACCGGGATCAAGGTGAGCCCCTTGTGCCTGGGGGCCATGATGTTCGGGTCGTGGGGCAACCCCGACCACGAGGAGTCGATCCGGGTCATCCGGGCCGCCCTCGACGCCGGCATCAATTTCGTGGACACCGCCGACGTCTACTCCACCGGAGAGTCGGAGGAGATCGTGGGCCAGGCGCTGGCCGGCCGGCGTGACGAGGTGGTGCTGGCGACGAAGTTCCACGCCAGCATGGGGGAGGACCCCAACCACTCGGGCAACTCCAGGCGCTGGATCGTCCAGGAGGTGGAGGCCAGCCTGCGCCGGCTGGGCACCGACCGCATCGACCTGTACCAGGTCCACCGGCCGGACCCCGGCACCGACGTGGACGAGACCCTGGGTGCTCTCTCCGACCTGGTCCACTCCGGCAAGGTGCTGGCCATCGGCAGCTCCACCTTCCCGGCCGAGGCCATCGTGGAGGCGCAGTGGGTGGCCGAGCGGCGGGGACGGGAGCGTTTCGTGTGCGAGCAGCCGCCCTACTCGATCTTCGCCCGGGGGGTGGAGGCGGCCGTGCTGCCCACCTGCCAGCGCTACGGGATGGGGGTCATCCCCTGGAGCCCCCTCAACGGGGGGTGGCTGACCGGACGCTACCGGCGGGGGGCCGCGCTCCCGTCCGGCGGCCGGGCGGCCCGCATGCCCGAGCGCTACGACCCGGCCCGGCCGGCCAACGCCCGCAAGCTGGAGGTGGTCTCCGAGCTGGAGAAGCTGGCCGCCCAGGCCGGGTGCTCGATGGTCCACCTGGCCCTGGCCTTCGTGCTCCAGCACCCGGCCGTCACCTCGGCCATCGTGGGGCCCCGCAACCTGGACCAGCTGGAGGGCCAGCTGGGGGCGACCGAGGTCGCCCTCGACGACGACGTGGCGGATCGCATCGACCAGCTCGTGCCCCCGGGGACCAACGTGGATCCGCAGGATGCCGGGTGGGAGCCGCCGGCCGTGGAGCTTGCCGGCCTGCGCCGGCGGGGCACCCACCGCTGAGCGGCCCGCCCGGCGGCCCCCTCCCACGCCCCACCCGGGCAGTGCGCCTCCTCACCGTGGGCCACGGGACCCTGGGTGCCGGCCAGCTGGCCCAGCTGCTGCGGGAGGCCGGCGTGGCCCGGGTGGTCGACATCCGCACGGCACCCGGCAGCCGTCGCCACCCCCACTTTGCCCGGGACCAGCTGGCCACCTGGCTGCCCGACGCCGGTGTCGCCTACCGCTGGGAGGCCCGGCTCGGAGGGTGGCGGCGGCCCCGGCCGGGCTCGGTGCACACCGCCCTGCGCCATCCCTCCTTCCGGGGCTACGCCGACCACATGGGAACCCCGGAGTTCGCCGCCGCCCTCGACCAGGTGCTGGAGGAGGCGGCCGCCCGGCTCACGGCGGTGATGTGCTCCGAGACCCTCTGGTGGCGCTGCCACCGCCGCCTGGTGGCCGACGCGGCGGTGCTGGCCCGGGGGACGGAGGTTCTCCACCTCGGCCACGACGGGCGCATCAGCCCCCACCGGCTCACCGACGGGGCCCGGCTGGCCGGCGGGCAGGTCCGCTACGACCTGGGCATGACCCCGCCGCTGCGCTCGCCGGCTCCTGACGGCGGCGGGTGATCGGGACCTGCCGACGCGACGCCTACGCCTCCCCCTGCGCCGAGGGCGCCGTGGCCCCCTGCGCCGAGGGCGCCGACGACGCCCCCAGCGCAGCCACCATGGACTCCACGTGGTCGCTGTAGACGCCGTCGAGACCCAGGGCCAGGGCCCGGTCCAGCGACTTGCGGCTCTGGGCGTCCCACGCCAGGGTGATCACCCCCTGGCCGGCAAAGGCATGGACCAATCGGGGCTGCCACTGCCTGACGTGCAGGTTGACGGCGTCGACACCCGCCCGGCGCAGCCGGGCGGCGTGCCCAGCCGGGTCTCCCCGCCTGGGGAGGCTGGTGGAGTGGACGAGGCGGGCCCCCCCGGCGCGGCCCCGCCAGGCCACCAGCTGGTCCAGGCTCGGATGGCACAGCCACAGCCGCTCCAGGGAGCCGGCTGCCCGGGCCGCCCCTGTCACCTGGCCGAAGGCGACAGGGTCCGACATGTCGAGGGACAGCTCGAACTGGCTGCCGCACGCGCCGTACAGGTCCTCGAGGCTCGGCACCACAGGAGGCAGCTCGGCTCGCCCGCATTCGCCGATGGGGCGCCCTGCCCGCCGCCCCGCCCGGGTCGTCACGCCGTCGTGGTCCAGGACGGCCACGCCGTCAGCCGTGAGCCAGACGTCGCTCTCCAGGCCGCCTGCCCCCAGAGCCAGGGCCAGCTCGAAGGCCTCCAGGCTGTTGTCAGGGGCCCGGTCCCTCGCCCCCCGGTGGGCGAAGCCGATGCGCCCGACCAGGGGGCGGGGCGCCCGGGGCTCAGCCGGCACTGGTCCACGGCCAAGCGGTCCGGTCGGCCGTTGCCCGCTGCGCACGGCTCAGCGGTACACCCGCCGGGGGAAGATCCGGCCAGGTGACGCCCGGTCCAGGATGACCGTGCCGTCCAGGTGGTCGAGCTCGTGCAACAGGACCCGAGCCTCGAAGGCGTCGGCCTCCATGTCCACCGCCTGGCCGTCCACGCCCAGTGCACGCACCACCACCCTGGTGGGTCGGACGACGTCAGCGGTGAGGTCGGGCACGCTCAGGCACCCCTCTCGACCCCGGAGGGGCTTCTCGGCCAGGACCAGCACCGGGTCGAACAGCACTGTCAGCCCATGGCAGGACCGGGCCTTGGGATGACCGGTCACCTCGGCCGCCATGGCCCTTAGTCCCACCCCGATCTGGGGGGCGGCCAGCCCCACGCACGCCGGGGAGGCCCGCATGGTGTCCACCAGGTCGCTGGCCAGGGCCAGGGCCGCCTGGTCGACCTGGCCGATCGCCGCGGCCGGGCGGCTGAGCATGGTGTCGGGCAGCACCAGGACGAGGCGGACGGCCATCCTCGCTCAGCCGGAGCGGCGCGACACCAGGCGGCGCACCACTCAGAGGATGTCCGGCTGGGCCGGATGGGCGACGCAGGCCACCCCCAGCTCGGCCGTCAGGTCAGCCAGCCGGCTGGTCAGGGCGGCGGAGTCGACCGTGCCAGGCAGCACCACATCGAGGACCATGACGTAGACCGGCTGGCCGGGCGCCCCGACGATCCTGGTCGTCATGCCCACCACATTGCCCCCGGCCTGGGCCAGGGAGGCGGTGATGCGGTGCACTATCCCGGGATGGTCGGCGCCATGGACAGAGACCGTCCAGGCGTCTCCGCCGGGCTCGTCCGCCGGGGCCGGCTCGGGCACCGGGTGGACCACCATCACCAGGCCACGCCGGCAGGCCACCGCCGAGAGACCAGCTTCCAGGTCGGGCGCGTCCAGACCGGGGGGAGCCTCTACCAGCATGGTCATGGCGAAGTGGCCGCCCAGCAGGGTCATCGAGCCGTCCTCCAGGTTGCAGCCGTGGTCCATCAGCACGCCGGTGAGGTCGGCCACGATCCCCGGGCCGTCGCGGCCTACTGCGGAGACGGCCAGGTGTGACACGATGAGCACCAGGCTAGACCGCAGGTGGCCATGGACCGAAGGGGCTGGGCGCGGAAAGGGCTGGGCCGGCGTACTTGACACCGGCGCTGGTGGTGGGCTAGAAATCCCGCCGAGCTCGTCAGAGCGATCGAACGAGCGGCGGCAGACAAGAAGTTCCAGCTGGGAAAGACCAGAGAGGCGGGAGGTCGAGCCTGGGGCCACGAGGACATCTAGTGAGCGGTCGTGGCCCAAGAGGCCCTCACGCAGCAGACGGACCCTCTGAGTCAAGAGGACGTAGTGGAGATCCCTCGGGGACTCCCTCCAACAGGCAGCAAGTGACAGCAAGGGAGACGATGAGAATGATAAGTCCGAGCAAGAAGGTAGTCCGATATGTCGGCTTGCTGGCGCTGGGCGGATCGCTGGGCACGGCCGGCTTCGCCGCCGCCAGCTCGCTGGCCTCGGCCGCCACCACGGTGACCTGTAGCCACGCTGGCGCCCTGTGCCATGGCACGGCCAGGGGCGGCAACGGCGGCAACGGAGGCAACGGCAGCGGCGGCAGCGGCGGCAAGGGCGGCAACGGCGGCGCCGGCGGCTTCCAGGGCGGCAATGCCGGCTCCATCGGCGGCAACGGCGGCACCGGCGGCGGCGGCGGCGCTCAGGCCAGCACCAACGGCGACACCTCGGTCAACGGTGGCAACGGCGGTGGCGGTGGCAGCTCCTCGGCCTCCGGCGGCTCCGGGAAGACGACGATCAGCGCCGGCGGCAACGGCGGGCGGGGCGGCAACGGCGGCACCGCCAACGTCAAGGTCACCGGCACGGCTGGCAGCGGCGCCCGGGGCGGCAACGGCGGCAACGCCAGCAGCGGCACCAGCGGCAACGCCGGCAACGGCGGCAACGCCGGCAACGGCGGCACCGGCGGCAGCGGCACCTCCATCGGCGGCCACGGCGGCGCCGGGGTCGTCTTCCCGTTCTTCTTCTAGGCTGACCGAGCCCAGCGGCAGAGGCGGGTCGGCTCCGGCCCCTGCCCCTGCCGCCGGCTCCGGTCATAGAAGGTCGATGCATAACGTGAACCAAGCCATGAACGACGAGACAGTCAAAGGAGACATTAGGAAATGTTGAATCCAAGTAAGAAGGTAGTCAGGTACGTCGGCTTGCTGGCGCTGGGCGGATCGCTCAGCACCGTCGGCTTCGCCGGCGCCAGCTCGCTGGCCTCCGCCGCCACGACAAAGGTGACCTGCAGCCACACTGGCGCCCTCTGCCAGGGCACGGCCAGGGGCGGCAACGGCGGTGCCGGCGGCAACGGCAGGGGTGGCAACGGGGCGGCCGGCGGTGCCGGCGGCGCCGGTGGCAACCAGTACGGCAACGGCGGCTCCTCGGGCGGCAACGGCGGCATCGGCGGCGGCGGCGGTGCTCAGCAGAGCATCAACGGCAACACCTCTGCCAACGGCGGCAACGGCGGGAGCGGGGGTGCCAGCTCGGCCACCGCTACCGGTACCGGCAGCGCGGCCAGCTTCGGTGGCAACGGCGGCAAGGGCGGCACCGGCGGCACCGCCAACGTCAAGGTCACCGGGACGGCCGGCAACGGCGCCCGGGGCGGCAACGGCGGCAACGCCACCAGCGGCACCAGCGGCAACGCCGGCGCCGGCGGCCGCGGAGGAACCGGCGGCAGCGGTGGGACCGGGTTCTCCTCGGGCGGCAACGGCGGTGCCGGGGCCGTGTTCCCGACCGCCTTCATCTTCTAGGCCGGGTCCCGGGCGTTGCCGGCCCGGATGTGACGAGACAAGGGGTGGTGGCCTTCGGGCCACCACCCCTTGTCGTTGTCCGGTGGAGTCGTTGTGTCCGCCGACCGTGCTCCCGCTCACCGGGCCCGACCGGTGAGCGTGCCGGCGACGCAGTATGCTGCTCTCGGTGGGCGGAGGCGAGTCCTGCGCTCCGAGCTGGCCGCGCTGCGAGGGTGAGCCATGGAGTCTGGGAGCAGCATCTGGGTACTGGTGATGGCGGTGCTGGCCGCCCTGCTGGGCTTGGCCGCTGACCAGGGGGCGACGACGGGCTCCCAGCCGGGCAACCAGGTGACTTGTGCCGCTGGCTCCAGCGGGGCGCCGGGGGCTCCCGGAGCCCCGGGCAGCCCGGGCGTCGGCGGGAATGGCGGGACCGGAGGTGCAGGTGGACGAGGCGGAGGAGCCGCGAGCTCGACGGGTGGCGGGGCGTCTGGTTGCCCGGCCGGCGCGGCTGCCAGCCACGCTGGCCCGGGCGGCGTCGGCGGCAACGGCGGCAACGGCGGTTCGGCCGTCAACGGCGGCGTCGGGGGCAACGGCGGGGCGGGCGGCAACGGCGGCAACGGCGGTTCGGCCGTCAACGGCGGCGTCGGGGGCAACGGCGGCGTCGGCGGGGCGGGCGGCAACGGCGGGGCAGGGGGCAACGGCGGGGCGGGGGGCAACGGCGGGGCGGGCGGCAACGGGGCGTCGTTCGGGGTCGCCGGCGGCAGCTGACCACCGCCCGGGGCGGGTAACCGCCGCCGGAGCAGATCGAGGAGCCGACCGGGCCGCCGGCCTGGCCGAGCACCGCCGGGTACGGAGGCGGCGCCGTCAGAGACGCTCGGCCGTGGCCGGAGTGGTCCTGGTGTGCCTGGGCGTGGCCCTGGCAGTGCTGGTCAAGGTCCTGGCCTTCCAGTTCTTCGCCGTGCCGTCGGCGTCCATGACCCCTACCTTGCAGGTGGGCGACCGCATCCTGGTGCAGAAGTACAACCTGGGCACCGGCCGGCTGCGCCCGGGCGACGTCGTGGTCTTCCGGCGGCCCCCCACCGACCACGTGGACACCGACATCGCCCATGTGGTCAAGCGGATCGTGGCCCTGCCCGGCCAGGTGGTGGGCTCGCAGGATGGCCACCTCCTGGTCGACGGCCAGCCGGTGGCCGAGCCCTACCTGCCGGCGGGAACCGCCACCACCGACGTCGCCACCCAGACCATCCCCGCCGGCGAGTACTTCGTGATGGGGGACAACCGTCAGGACTCCTACGACAGCCGGGCCTTCGGGCCGATCAGCGACCGCTTGGTGGTGGGCCGGGTGATCGCCCAGGTGTGGCCCCCCTGGGCCTTTCGGCTCTTCTGAGGCTGTGATGGCCCTGGCTGTCCGGCCGGCCGAGGAGCCTGGCCGTTGGGCGCGCTTTGTTGCTTGACGCGGCGACGCCGATCGTGCATAATCCCCGAGGTCGCCGGGATCACCGGCCCAATCTGGGGTCCCGAGTCACCGAAAGCCCATTCTGGGCTGATATGCCAATCGAGCACCAACAGCCAAAAGGAGAATGGGAATGGTTTCAGGTAGGAGGATCTCCCGCTACATCGGCCTCGTCGCCCTGAGCGGCTCGCTCACCACCTTCGGGTTCGTTGGCGCCAGCAGCCTGGCCTCAGCCTCCACCGGTAGCAGCGCCAACGGCGCCGGCGGCAGCATCAACGGCAACTCCAGCAATGGCGCGGGTGGCAGCATCTGCGCCACCAGCAGCAATGGGGCGGGTGGCAGCATCGGGACTCCCCCCTGCCCCACCACGCCGACCACTCCGCCGGTGACCACCGCCACCACCCCGCCGGTGACCACCGCCACGACTCCGCCGGTGACCACCGCCACCACCGCGCCGCGTGTGGTCGTGGTGGTGCCGCCTGTGCACCGGGTGGTCGTCTCGGCTGTCACCCCGACGGTGGTGACCCCCACCAGGGTGGTGGCCGTCAGCCCGACTGCCGTTCCGGCCAGGACGGCGCTGGCCTTCACCGGCCTCAACAGCCTCTGGCTGTCGCTGAGCGCCCTGATGCTGCTGCTCATGGGGGCGGCCCTGCTCCAGTTCGGCCGGCCCGGCTCGGCTCACGCCATGTCCCTGCGCAAGCAGCTGGCAGCCATCTGGGGTCGTAGCACCGACTGAGAAGACCGTCAGCCGTTCGCTGGCCACTTACCGACGAGACCCCGGTCGCTGGTTCCCGCTGAGGGACCGGTGGCCGGGGTCTCTTGCTGCGGCCGCTGTGCCTGAGGGCTCTGCTCCTCTTGGGCCCGCCAGGTGACCCAGGAGCTCACCTGGCGGTCCCAGTTGGCCCCGCCGCCCCGGCCCCGGCGGCCCGGCCGGCGGCGGCCGCCGTTGGCCCGGCAGTCGCCCGGGCCCTACCGGGCGCAGGGCGGCCGTGGTTGGCTGGTCACGAGCAGCCGCTGGTGGTGCCGCAGCTGACGCACACGAAGCAGGACCCGGCCCGCTGCATGACGTTGCCGCACTGCATGCAGTAGGGGGCGTCCCTGGCCTCGGCCCGGGCCGGCTCGACCGGACCACTCTCCACCAGACCGGCGCTGCGGGTGGCCAGCTCCTCGACACCGGGGAGGGTGGGCTGGAGCCGCTCCTCGGTGGTGAGGATGCCCAGCTCCACCCGGTCCTCCAGCAGTAGGTAGTCGACGGCCAGCCGGCGGAAGATGTAGTCCACCAGGCTGGAGGCGATCCGCAGCTCCGGGTCGTCGGTCATGCCGGCCGGCTCGAAGCGCATGTTGGTGTACTTGCGCACCAGGGTGGCCAGGGGGACCCCGTGCTGGAGGCCGACGCTGATGGCGATGGAGAAGGCGTCCATGACCCCGGCCAGGGTGGAGCCCTGCTTGGAGACCTTCATGAACACCTCGCCCGGGCGGCCGTCGTCGTACTCGCCCACTGTCACGTAGCCCTCGCAGTCAGCCACCCGGAACTTGAAGGTGCTCGACCGCCGCCGGCGGGGCAGGCGCTCCCGGATGGGCTGGCGCACCACCACCGTCTGGCGCAGCAGGGCCTGCTCCAGCTCGGCCACCTTGCCGGCCAGCTCCTGGTCGTGGGCCTCCGCCTCCGAGGCGGGAGACTCCGCCGCCAGCTCCTTCTTGGTGGTGGACAGGGGCTGGGCCACCTTGCAGTTGTCCCGGTAGACGGCCACCGCCTTGATCCCCAGCTTCCAGGCATCGATGTGCAGCTGCTCGATCTCCTCCACCGTGGCACCTTCTGGAAGATTGACCGTGTTGTGGTTGACGATGCCATTGCCGACAAAGGCATTGGTCACGGGTACTGAGACGTCATAGACGTCCCGCTGCCCACCGTCAACGACCGTCCTGACCGGGCTGAAGTGCAGATCGTCGTCCAGGATGCCCTGAACCCAGGTCGGGAGGACGACACCTGGGACGGCTGCCACCCGCTCGAGGGTCCGCCGGCTCACCTGCTTGGTACGCCGGTCACCGAGAAAGCCGAACTCGGTGCGGAGCCACCCACCGCCAACCCCTCGACGTCCTCGGGGTACCAGCTCGAAGAGCTGGTCAGGACGGATGCCGGGAACCACGTCGGCAGTGCTCTGGGCAAACGACCGGCCAGCCAGCTTGGCCCCTGCTGCTGCCTTCTCCGGCTCCAGGAACGGAACCAGTTGGGCCATGCGCAGCGCTTGCGCCCCCGTGGCAAAGACCTCGTCGTAAGTCTTGCCATTGACCCGATTGTGCTTGCTGATCCGACTGTGAACGATGCCGAGATTGGTCAGGACTGCTTGAAGATCGTCGAGGAGAGCCGGCGAGTCCAGGCATATCGCCCACTTGGCTCCGGGAGCGTAGACGTAGGCGTCCAGAGCCAGTCCCCGAAGGAACGCCAGCACCATCTCCCTGGGCGAGCGGAGCACAGCGTCCGGGATGCGCTTGGCCGAGGCCCTGGCACCGCACCCGAGGTGCTCGAACAGTTCCACGACCGACTTGGAAGCGATCTCCACAAACGGGCACCGCTGCACAGGGCGGCGGATGACACCTTCGACCCCCAACGACTCCAGGCTGGCCGCTGCCACCTGCTCGAGCACGGCATCGACCGAGTTGGTGATCCGAAGCGTCCAGACCGATCGGATCGTGCAGCCCTCCGAGGCGTAGGCACCTAGCAGGAAGGCGAGAGTGGGCGTCATCTCGGTGGGAAGGTGGGCTCCCTTTTGCGAACCATGTGGGGCTGACGGCTCGAAATGGTTGAGACGAGCCGGCAAAGGCGACCAGAGATCGTCGCCGTACTTGACGGCCACCGAGTCGCCAACCGCCAGCTCGTCCATCCGTAGCCAATCAAGCCCGGCACCAGTGGCGACCAGCAGTCGATGGTTGGGCGTGGCGGTGACACGATGACCGGATCGCAGGACCGCCGTAAGGGTCGGGCGGGTGCCTCCGCAGTAGAAGGCGTCGGTCTTGTGTGGGCCGCCGAGCGAAGCAACCTCCAGGGCCTGCGGGCGGAAGCTGTCCGGTGCCTCGCCGTGGTGCAGCGACCCCATCCTGACCAGCCCGTCGCCGCTGGAGACCAGCGTATCTCCGGTGACGCACTTGGACAGGGCTCCACTGATGAACGGCTGGACGGCGCCCATCATCTTTATGTGGCCGCGGTAGTGGATGGTGTTGTCGCCCATCGAGCAGGCGAACACCGCCAGGTGGGCCGGGTCGAGGTGAGGGGCGCCCACTATCGAGTTGTGCTCGTTGACCCAGGCCACGATCTCGGCCACCTGGTCGTCCTGGTAGCCGAGGCCGCGCAGGGCTCGGGGAACGGTGCGGTTCACGATCGACATGGTCCCCCCGCCCACCAGCTTCTTGGTCTTGACCAGGCTGAGGTCCGGCTCGACGCCGGTGGTGTCGCAGTCCATGAGCAGGGCGATGGTGCCGGTGGGGGCCAGCACGGAGGCCTGGGAGTTGCGCACTCCGTGGCGCTCTCCCAGCTCCACCGCCGCGTCCCAGGCCTCCTGGGCGGCCGACAGCACCTCGGTGGGGACCAGCTCCTCGTCGATGCCGGCCACCTCCTGGCGGTGCCTGCGAAGCACCCCCAGCATGGCCTCGGAGCTGGCGTGATAGCCGGCGAACGGGCCCATCCGGGCGGCGGTGCGGGCCGAGGTGGCGTAGGCGTGCCCGGTCAGCAGGGCGGTGATGGCCGCCGCCTGGGCCCGGCCCTGGTCGGAGTCGTAGGCCAGGCCCTGGGCCATGAGCAGGGCCCCCAGGTTGGCGTAGCCGATGCCCAGCTGGCGGTACCGCCTCGACGTCTCGGCGATCTTCTCGGTCGGGTAGTCGGCGTTGCCGACCAGGATCTCCTGGGCCGAGAACACCACCTCGGTGGCGGCCTTGAACCCCTCGACGTCGAAGGTCCCGGCGTCGTCGAGGAAGGCGAGCAGGTTGAGGCTGGCCAGGTTGCAGGCCGAGTTGTCCAGGTGCAGGTACTCGCTGCAAGGGTTGCTGGCGGTGATCCGCCCGGCGTCGGGGGCGGTGTGCCAGCGGTTGATGGTGGTGTCGAACTGCATCCCCGGGTCGGCGCACTCCCACGCCGCCTTGGCCATCTGGCGGAAGAGGTCTCTGGCCCGCACCGTCTTGAGCACCTCCCCGGTCGTAACCGCCCGCAGCTCCCAGTCGGAGTCGGCCTCCACCGCCCGCATGAACTCGTCGGTGACCCTCACCGTGTTGTTGGCGTTCTGGTACTGGATGGAGTGGCTGTCCCTGCCGTCGAGGTCCATGTCGAACCCGGCGTCGCGCAGGGCCCGGGCCTTGCGCTCCTCGATGGCCTTGCACCAGATGAAGTCCTCGATGTCGGGGTGGTCGGCGTCGAGGATGACCATCTTGGCGGCGCGTCTGGTCTTACCCCCGGATTTGATCGTCCCGGCTGACGCGTCGGCGCCTCGCATGAAGCTCACCGGGCCCGACGCGGTGCCGCCCCCGGCCAGGAGCTCCCTCGACGAGCGGATGGTGGACAGGTTGATACCCGAGCCGGACCCGCCCTTGAAGATGGTCCCCTCCTCCACGTACCAGTTGAGGATGGACGCCATGGTGTCCTCGACGGCCAGGATGAAGCAGGCCGCCGCCTGGGCCGGGACCCCCTCCACCCCGATGTTGAACCAGACGGGCGAGTTGAAGGCCGCCCGTTGGTGGACGATCAGGTACTTGAGCTCGTCCGAGAAGACCTCGGCCTCGGCCTGGTCGGCGAAGTAGCCGTCTCTCAGTCCCCAGCCGGTGATGGTGTCCACCACCCGGTCGGCCACCTGGCGCAGCGACCACTCCCGCTCGGGCGTTCCCAGCGTCCCTCGGAAGTACTTCTGGGACAAGATGTTGGTGGCGTTCACGCTCCAGGTGGCAGGCACCTCCACCCCCAGCTGCTCGAAGGCCACCGTGTTGTCCCGGTAGTTGGTGATGCGGGCGTCCCGGCGCTCCCACACCACCGTGTCGTAGGGGTGCACCCCCTCGGTGGTGAAGCGGCGGCGCAGGCCCAGGCCCCACGGCTGAGAGCCGCCGGGCCGAGAGGAGAGGTGCTGGGAGGCGATGGTCATGCGCTGAGACCTCCTGGAGGCAGCGACAGGTATGGCGACGCCGCTCGGAGGTTCATACCACACCCGGCTGGCCCCCCGACCTGTGCCGCAAGGGAACTCTGATTACATCACCGTAACTACCAGCTTGTCAAGGGACCGTGCCGCTCAGCCGGCGGTCCGCTCTGGCGGCTACCGTGCCAGCCGTGGCCAGCGTCGTCGCCATCGATGCGGGTACCACCGGCATCCGGACCATGGCCTTCGACGAGGCCGGAGTGGTGGTCGCCCAATCCTACCGGGAGCTCACCCAGCACTACCCTCGGCCCGGCTGGGTCGAGCACGACGCGGCTGAGATCTGGGCGGTGGTCGAGGCCACCCTGGCCGAGGTGGTCGCCCAGCTGGCTGACCACCGCGCCGGCGCCAGCGCGGCGGTGGCTGCCATCGGAGTCACCAACCAGCGCGAGACGGTGGTGGTCTGGGACCGGCGCACCGGCTCCCCTCTCCACCGGGCCATCGTGTGGCAGGACCGGCGAACTGCCGCCCGCTGCGCGGCTCTGGCCGAGTCCGGCCACCTCCGCCTGGTCCGGGCCCGCACCGGCCTCCTCCTCGATCCCTACTTCTCGGCCACCAAGCTGGCCTGGCTCTTCGAGGAGGGTGGGGTGGAGCCTGGACCCGAGGTGGCGTTCGGCACCGTCGACTCGTGGATCGTCTGGAACCTGACCGGCGGAGCCCCTGCCTGCGGCTCGGCGCCCGGGCGAACCGGAGGCCTCCACGCCACCGATCCCTCCAACGCCAGCCGCACCCTGCTCTACGACATCCACGAACGCCACTGGTCGAGCGAGCTGGCCGACCTGTTCGGGATACCGGCCCACGTCCTGCCCGAGGTCCAGCCGTCCAGCGGGCGCCTGGGGAGCGTCTCCTCCGAGGTGGCCGGCGGCAACCTGGCCGGCGTCCCGGTGAGCGGGCTGGCCGGCGACCAGTCGGCCGCCCTCTTTGGCCAGGCCTGCTTCGAGCCGGGCATGGCCAAGTGCACCTACGGCACGGGCAGCTTCGTGCTCGTGAACGCCGGCGCCCGCTGCCCTGCGCCGGCCGACGGGCTGCTCACCGGGGTGGCCTGGGAGCTGGCCGGCGGCGAGGTGGCGTACGCCCTCGAGGGCGCCATCTTCGCCACCGGCTCCGCCGTGCAGTGGCTGCGCGACGGTCTTGGGCTCATCACCGAGGCGTCGGAGGTGGAGCCACTGGCTGCCAGCCTGGCCCATGCCGAGGGCGTGTACCTGGTGCCGGCCTTCGCCGGGCTGGGCTGTCCGTGGTGGGACTCTCGGGCCCGGGGCACCGTGGTGGGGCTGTCGCGGGGGACCGGTCGCCCCCACCTGGCCCGGGCTGCCGTCGAGGCCATGGCCTACCAGGTCCGCGACGTGGTGGAGGCCATGCATGGAGTGGGGGACAGGGCCGCCGCCTGGGGCAGGGCTCCGTCGGTCCTGCGGGTGGACGGGGGGGCGTCGGTGATGGACCTGCTCCTCCAGCTCCAGGCCGACCAGCTCCAGGTCCCGGTCGCCAGATCCGTCGTCAAGCAGACCACGGCGTTGGGGGCGGCCTGGCTGGCCGGCCTGGCCGAGGGGGTCTGGTCGTCCCTCGGCGAGCTGGCCGACCAGTGGGCGCTGGACGTGGAGGTCCCTCCGCGGGCCAGCCGGGCGGGAGCCGATGCCCGCCACGCCGGCTGGCTCCGGGCGGTCGAGCGGTCCAGAGCCTGGGCTCCCCCGGGGCCCGCCGTTGTGTGACCCCCGGGTGCTATCCCAGCTGACTTCCCGGTCCCAGCTGACTTCCCGGCCCCAGCTGGACGCCACCGCGCCCGGCCAGGGCGCACCCGGGCTCAGAGCCGGGTGAGAGTGCGGCGCAGGCTGCGGACCGCCTGGCCGATGCGCTGCTCGTTCTCGATCAGGGCGAAACGGACATGGCCGTCGCCTCCCGGCCCGAAGCCCATGCCCGGGGAGCAGGCCACCTGGCCCTCCGAGACCAGCAGCTTGGCGAACTCCAGTGAGCCCATCTCCCGGTAGGGCTCGGGGATGCGGGCCCAGACGAACATGGTGCCCTTGGGCTTGGCCACCGGCCAGCCGATCCGGCCCAAGCCGTCGCACAGGGCGTCGCGGCGGCCCTGGTAGATCTCGTTGACCGCCTTGGGATAGTCGGGAGCCTCGTTCATGGTCACCGTGGCGGCGATCTGGATGGGCTGGAAGGTCCCGTAGTCGAGGTAGCTCTTGAGCTTGGTCAGGGCAGCCACGATGGTCGGGTTCCCCACCATGAACGCCACCCGCCACCCGGCCATGGAGAACGACTTGGTGAGGGTGTACAGCTCCACTGCCACGTCCACGGCGCCGGGCACCTCCAGGATGGACGGCGGCACGTAGCCGTCGAAGGCGGTGTCGGAGTAGGCGAAGTCGTGGACCAGCACCACCTCGTGCTCCCGGGCGAAGGCCACCAGGCGGGCCATCCAGGCCAGGTCCACGCAGGCGGTGGTGGGGTTGTGCGGGAAGGACAGCACGATGACCCGGGGCTTGGGCCACGTCGACTCCCACACCTCCATCAGGTTGGCGAAAAATCCCTCCTCCGGGCTGGCCTGTGCTCCCAGCCCCGCCCCGTCGGCTCCTGCCGGGCCCTCCTCGAGCTCGCCCAGGCGAACCTGTTGCACATCGGCCCCGGCGAAGAGTGGGGCGTAGACGTGGATGGGGTACGACGGCGATGGCACCAGGGCGGTGTCGCCGGGGCCGACCAGCACCCACATCACGTGGGAGAGACCCTCCTTGGCCCCGATGGTGGCCACCACCTCGGTCTCGGGGTCGAGCTCCACCCCGAAACGCCGCAGGTACAGGTCTGACAGGGCCAGGCGCAGCTTGGGGATGCCGCGGCTGGCCGAGTACCGGTGGTTGCGGGGATTGTGGACGGCCTCGGCCAGCTTCTCCACGGCCACGTCGGGCGAGGGGATGTCCGGGTTGCCGAAGCCGAGGTCGACCACGTCATCCCCCGCCCGGCGCGCCTGCATCTTGAGCCCGTCGATGATGCTGAACACGTACGGGGGAAGCCCATTGATCCGGCGCAGCTCCATGCCCGTAGGCTACCGCGACCCTCTGTCGCCCTCCGGAGATCTCGATGACCGGGGGGAGCGGCTCTCAGTACCTGAGGAGGGCGCCGATGCCACCGAGCACGTCGAGGTCGGCGTCGCCCGGGCAGCTCAGCACCCGGCCGGACCGGGACAAGGCGAGGTCCACCGCCTCGTCCACCACGTCGGCGACCTCTTCCATCTCCGCCGGGCACACCGGGCAGCGGCGCCCCACCACCGCCAGGTGGCCACACCTGGGACAGCGCCAGCCCGCCGCGGCCAAGCCGGCCGACACCACCAGGGTGGACACACGCCGCTCGACCAGGGCGGCCAGCACCGGCTCCAGGCCCGCCACCCCCCGACCGGTGGCCAGAGCCTCCCGCAGCTCGGCCACCACTGCTGCCTGGCGTGAGCGGCGCAGGTCCGCCTCCACCTCCTGTACCACCCGGCACACCTCGCCGTCCTTGGCCGTCAAGGGGATGGGCCGGTGGGCCACCACCCGCTCTCGCAGGTAGGAGTGCAGCTCGCGTTCGAGGTCCTTCACCATCTCCTCGGGCGTCCCCAGGACCAGGTGGTCGAAGCCATCGTCCTGGAACACCGAGAAGGCCAGCCCCGCCGCCCGGCGAAGGTGGCGCTGGGCCGCCGCTGCCTGGTGGTCGTGGACGTGGTCCCTGTCCCAGTCCCCTCCGTCGTCCTCGTGGCGGGGCAGGGCGTCGAAGCGCGCCTCGGATCTCATGATCTCACCCATCTCCACCATCAGCACCCGAGCCCGCTGCCGGTCGGCCAGCAGGACACCGAAGCGCCCGTGCTCCTCGGACAGGAGCTCCAGCTGAGCCACCTGCGGGCTGTTGCTGACGACCAGTTGGTCCCGCACCGGCACCGGCAGCTCGACCACCTCCCACCAGCCGGCCGCCGAGCACGAGAAGACAGCCAGGCCCCGCACCCGGGACCGGTCCAGACCGCCCTTCACGTAGGACTCGATGCGGGCCAGGTCCTCGGCCACGGCGCCGGCCCGGGGGTCTGCCGTCCTGGCCTGGCTCACCAGCCTCTCGAGCTGGCGCTGGTAGTCGCCGGGGCGCACGCGACGGCTGCCGTCCACGTCGAGGTAGAGGGAGACGACCGGTTCGCCGCGGCTGTCGAAGCCGGCCAGGGTGCGGATGGCGTCTTTGTCCATGATCCTTTGTAGCACTGGCCGCTCAGCCCCGGTCCCTGCCGCCCCGACCATCGCTGGGCCCGCTACCGCGGCCGGGACGCCGCGTGGTCCCAGACCTCCAGGACGAAGTCCTCCTCGACATGGTGCGCGACCCTCGACAGCTCCGGCCGGCTCCCGATCACCTGGTGGGCACGGTCGCCGCTCAGCGGGTAGTTGGTGGGCCCCCTCCAGTGGACCGCCACCAGCGTGCCCCCGGGCTGGAGGGACTGGCGGACCCGGTCCAGCAGCTGGCCCAGCTCCTGCTCGTCGAAGTAGTAGGCGATCTCGCTGAGGACGACCAGGTCGAAGGTGCCCTCGGGCCAGTCGTCGGGAACGGTGAGGCCGGCCACCGCCACATTGGCCAGCCCAGCTGTGCGGGCCCGAGCGTGCTCGGCGGCCAGCGGTATCCCGTCGGAGGCCAGCAGATGGTCACAGCGGGCGGCCAGCCGCTCGGTGAGCACCCCGATGGAGCAGCCAGGCTCGAAGCCGGACCGGTACCTGGGCCGGGGCAGGGTGGCCACCGTCAGTGCGTGCTTGCGGGCCTCGTACCACCGGGTGGCCAGGCCCCACGGGTCAGGGTCGGCTTGGTACAGCCGCTCAAAGTAGGCCCGGCTCGTCCTGGTCAAGCCAGCACCACCTCGAAGGGTCGTCGGAAACGAGCCAGCACCGCCGCCGGCAGCGGCGCGGCGTCGCCGGCTTCGGGGCCCAGCGCGGCCACCTGGGTGACGAATGCCCTGATGGCCCAGCGCTTGGCGGCCTGCTCCTGGCGGGAGAGGTCGACTCGCCGGGCGGAGGCCCATGGGATGTCGCCCGAGCCCGGGTCGGTCCAGTGCCAGGCCCAGACCAGGTACTCGACCAGCACGGTGCCGTTGTCGCGGCAGGCGGCGGCCGCCGCCCGCCCGACCGCGTCGTGGTCCGGATGGCCATCGTGGCGCCACGGAGCCAGGCAGAGGCTCGCCTCCTCCAAGCGGTCGGCCAGGGCCTGGCTGAGCTGGCCCTCCCGGGCGGCCACCGAGCCGTCGGGCAGGCCCAGCCGGCTCAGCCGCGCCGGCTGCACGCCGAGCCGGTCGTACGCGGCGTCCCGTTCCCGGCTCCGCCTCTCCACCAGCTCATCCGCCGTGATCCGGGTCGAGCGCGGGTGTGACGCCTCGCCGTCGGTCACCGACACCATCTCGGTCACCCAACCGGCCTGGACCAGCTGCTGGAGCAGGCCCCCCACCCCCAGGACCTCGTCGTCGGGATGGGGAGCAACCACCACCACCCGACCGGCCGGCCCTGGATCGAAGCGGGCCAGGTCGTCCAACAACCCGCCCGCCCGCCAGGTGCGCTCGTCGGTGCCGAGATCCTCGGGACCGACCTTCAGCTCCACCGTCTGCGCCCGTGGTCAGGGCCGGATCGCCAGGACCATGCTGAGCCGCGTCCTCAGGGCTGTCCTCGAGGCGCCAGCTCGACCCTGCTCCTCAGCTGGCGCAGGGCAGTGTGGATGATGCGACCCTCGGCCTGGCGCTTGATGAAGCCAGGCAGGGGAACCTTGAGCTCGACCGCCAGCCGATAGCCCACCTCGGTGTCACCCTCGCCGGTGGCGGTGAGCATGTAGGCGCCGTCCAGCGAGGTGGTCAGGTCCCCTGCGGTCTGAGCCCAGGACAGCTGGCTGGGCAGTCCGCTGTAGTCGTAGGACAAGGTGTAGCTCGTGCTGCGGCCGAAGGCGGCTGCCCGGTAGGCCACCTTGGTGGCCCGACCCTGGGCGTCGCGCTCGAGGATGTGGACCTCCTTGATGTCGCCGGCCCACTCCGGGTAGTGCTCGAAGTCGGTGATCGTGTCCCAGCAGCGCTGGGGATCGGCTCGCATGATCATACGTTCAGCGGCTTCGGCCACGGTCCCTGCCTTTCGCTGACGGAGGCTTTCGCTGGCGGCCCGAGCCGGCCGGCACGGACCGGAAGACGAGAGCGTAGCAAGCGCCGCCGCCCGCTCAGCCACTTCGGGCGGCCAGCTCCAGTACCTCGCCCAGCCGCCCGGACAGACGGTCGTAGTCGAACTCCACCACGGCCCGGGTGCGGGCCGCCCTGCCCAGGCGCTCCCGCAGGCAGGCGTCGTCGACCAGGCGGGCCAGGGCGGCTGCCACCTGGTCGCAGTCGTCCGGGCGGCTCACCACCAGGCCGGTCTCCTCGTTCAACACCGCCTCGGAGGATCCCCCGCTCGACCCCGCCACCGATGCCACCCCGGCCGCCGCCGCCTCCAAGAAGACCACCCCGAACCCCTCCTGCTCCAGGCCCGCCCAGCGGGTGCGGCATGGCATGGCGAACACATCGGCGCATCCGTACAGGAGGGAGAGGTCCTCCCCAGCCACCGGCCCCAGCAGCCGGACGGGGGCACCCGACGCGTCGATCTGGCGGCCCAGCCGGTGGCGCTCACGGCCATCACCGGCGATGACCAGCCTCAGGTCGGGGCGGTCGGGCGCCAGGCGGCCCACCGCCTCGATGAGGATGTCCATGCCCTTGCGAGGTACCAGCCGGCTCACGCTCACCACCAGGCAGGCGTCTCGGGCCACGGCGAAGCGGTCCCTGGCCGCCCGTCGCTCGGCGGGCGCCAGCGGTCTGAAGCGATGGTGGTCGACGCCGGGCGGCACCACTACCGTGGTCGGCAGCTGGCCACCGGCCACCCGGCCACCCTCGGCCGCCGGATATCCGCCAGCTGCCACCACCACGCTGGCACGGTTGAGCACCCTCCTCAGGGCGGCTCTCGCTCCCGGCAGCCGGCCGAGCACGGTGATCTCGGCTCCGTGGATCACCACCGCGTAGGGCAGGTCCAGCCAGGGCCCCATCAGGCCCACTGGCAGGGCCGGATCGAGGACCACCAGGTCGGATCCCATCTCGGCGGCCAGGGCGCGGGTTCGCCGGGCCAGCTGCGGCGTGGGCGCCAGCATGGCGGCGTCGACCCGCTCGATCCGGTACGGCTGGTCGGCGTCGAAGCCGGCGGCATGGGGATGGCGGGTGGTGAGCACGGTGAACGAGCCACTGGGGAGGCGCCTCCACAGCTCCCACAGGTACGACTGGATGCCGCCGACCTTGGGCGGGAAGTCGTTGGTGACCAGCAGATGGCTCATCTCCGCCCGGCGGCCTCGATCTCGGCCCTCACGTCGGGGTCGGTCTCCGCCGCCGCCAGCTCCGCCAGCAGGTCGACCCGGCCCAGCCGGGCCGCCGCCCACACCGCGTGGCCACGGACCATGGGATCAGGGTGGGCCAGGCAGTCCGCCAGGGCGCCGGCCACCCTGGCATCGGCGCCGTCGCCCACGTTGCCCAGGGCGACCAGGGCGTTGCGGCGCAGGTAGCGGGGCTGGCGGCGGGGGATGTACCAACGCCCGAAGCGCGTCATGAGCTCGGCGTCGGTGCAACCAAGCATCTCCACCAGGTCGACCCAGACCTGGTCGCCGGGGTCGGCGGGCAGGGACGGATGCTGGCGCTCGGCGCGACGGTTGGGGGGGCATGCCTCCTGGCAGTCGTCGCAGCCGTAGAGGCGGCCGCCCAGGGCTGCCCGGTGCTCGGCGGGGAACCAGCCGGGAGCCTCCAGCAACCAGGCCAGGCAGCGACGGGCGTCGAGGACGCCGGGCGCCACCAGGGCGCCGGTCGGGCAGGCGGCCAGGCACCGGGTGCAGGCGCCGCACCGGTCGCCGACCAGCTCTCCGGCACCGGCGAGCGGCGCGTCGGTGACCACCGAGCCCAGGACGAACCAGGATCCCCGACCGGGAAGCAGCAGGAGCGTGTTCTTGCCGTACCAGCCCAGGCCGGCCCGCCGGGCCGCCTCCCGGTCGACCAGGGCGTTGTCGTCGACCAGGACGCGCGTCCGCCACCCGGCCGACTGGAGGCAGGCCGCCACCGTGGCCAGCGCCTCTCGCAGAGGCTGGTAGTGGTCGCGCCACGAGTAGCGGGCCACCGAGCCGGCGGGAGCCGCACCAGCTGGGGGCGCCCATGCCGATCGGCGGTAGGACCGCGCCCCCACCACCAGGGACCGGGCGCCTGGTAGGGCCCGGTCCGGGTCGGTGGAGCGGTCGGGGTCGGCGTAGGTGAAGTGCATCCCGCCGTGCAGGCCGGCGTCCCTGCGGTCCTTCAGGTGCGTCCTGGTGGCGAGGAACGGGGCTGCCTCGGCAATCCCCACCGCATCCAGCCCGGCCTCCAACCCGCGCCGTCGAACCTGTTCGCCCAGGCCACCGTCCTCGATGGCGTCCAGGTCGGCCGTCCTGGTCGGTCAGCGCCGCCGGAGGCGCCGCAGCAGGCGAGGACCGCCTTCATCAGGAGGCTGCTCCGGCTGACCCCTGTCGGGTTCCTCGAACCCCTCTCCGGCGGGAGCCGGAGGGGGCGAAGGTGACGAAGGCACCCACTTGCCCGGAGCACCGCTTCCTGCCTGGGGAGCCAGGATCCTGACAGCCGGGAGGTCGGCCTCGGAGTCTGGCGCCAGGTCAGCGTCGCGGTCGCCCTCCTGAGGCGATTGCCCACGCCCCTGGCGAGTCCGGCTGGGAGCGACCAGCGGGCGGACCCGCGATGCCCGCCGGGCCTCCTGCCTGGGTGCTTGTCCTCCCGACGATTCCCCCCCGCCCCGCCTGGTGGGGGGTCTGGCCGGTGGCGCATCCCCGCCGGCCCGCGGGGTGAGCCGGCCCGCCCGGGTTTGGGGCGGTCCGGTCCTCATCGGACCAGCTGCCCGGGCCGCTCGGTCGGTCCGGCCCGGCTGAGCCCCGGCCGGCTGAGCCCCGGCCGGCTGAGCCCGGGGCTGGATCCTGGCCGGGAGGACCTTGGTCGAGTAGTCCTCGCCGGTGATGGGCTCCCGAGCCGGAGGCACTCGGCTGGGCCGACCCGCCGGGCTGGCGGACGCGCTCGAAGGGGGGCCTGGATCGCCTGGAGCGGGAGCGGACGGGGCCGGTGGGCGAGCGGGGGAGAAGGCCCTGGCTGGACGGACCTCCTCCTGGCCGGCCGGCTCCTCGGCCGGTGGGGGCATGGGCCCGGGCCGGGCAGCCTGGTCCTGCCCAGGAGTCGCCGAGACCGGTGGCGGGGTCTCGGACGCCGGCATCGGCCGGTCGGGAGGGATCACCCGCACCGCCTGGCCGGTGAGCGCAGCGGCGTCGCCCTCGGGCAGCTGGATGGCGGGGCTGGTCCCCTCGGCGGGGCTGTCCGTGGCCGGGCCGGTGTCGGCCCCAAGCTCAGGTGTGACCGCCTCGGCCGGCGTGGCTCCGGCCGGCGTGGCTCCGGCCGGCGTGGCTCCGGCCGGCGTGGCTCCGGCCGGCGTGGCTCCGGGCGAGGTGGCTCCAGGGACCTCGGCTGCAGCCCCCTCGGCCGGGCTGACCTCGGCTGCAACCTGGGACGGGCTCTGTCCGGCCGGGACCTCGGCTGGGGTGGCCTCGGCTGGGCTGACGTCGGGCTTCTCCGGGCCCGCCTTGTCCTGGCTTCGTCTGGCCGACGCCCGGCGGGCGGTCCGGGGGCTGGCCGAGGGACGTTTGGCTTGGCCGCGGGCGGGGGCGGCCGCACGGGCCTTGGTTGCCCCCCGGGTGACCGGGCTGGCCTTCACCGGGGCCCGGTTGACCGGGCCGCCCCTGGCCGGAGGACGAGTGACCAGGCGGGCGTTGGCCGGGAGCGCCCGGGCTGGCGTCTTGGCCGGGGCCGGCGCGCTGGCTGGAGGCGCGGCCGGGGCCCGGGTCGTGGCTGGCCTCCTGGCGGGGGCCGGCGTCCTGGCGGGGGCCGGCATCCGGGCGGCCGGGGCGGCCGGGGTCCGGCTCGTGGCTGTGGTCCTGGCCTGGCGCCGGGTCGCCGGGGCCGGGGACTCCGCCGCGGCGGAGTGGTCCTCCGGCCCAGCGTCGGCCGGGAGCTCCTTCATGTCTAGGTAACCCAGGGCCGAGGCCAGGCGGTTGCGCGCCACCAGGGAGCCCGCCCGCAGGTCGATCACCCACTTGGCTTCCTGAGGTCGGCCCCGCGATCGGTAGCTGAAACCAATGGCCCACACCGGGCCGCCCATCTGCCAGGCGCTCCAGCCCGAATCGAACTCCTCCTCGGTGAGGCTCACCCCCTTCTCGATCAGGTTGGACCGCACCGAGCCCCGGAGGGGGAGGTCCGAGGGTCCGCGGCGCGGCTTGAAGTAGGTGAGCCGCAGCGCCTGCCCGATGACCTGGGCCTGCTCGGCCAGCACCGGGTTGGCAAATCGCTCGACCCAGGACTCCTCCACCCCTGCCTCGGCGGCTACCTCGGCGACCGACTGGCCCGCTCGCAGACGGGCTTGCATCTCCCTCGGGCTGAGGTTGCTCTCCGGTCGGGGGCGGCGCCGCCGGGGCAGGGACCCGGCCGCCCCGTCGTCCTCCCCAGTGGCGCCTCCGAACGGGTCGCTACCATTGACGGCGGCCCGGAGCGCATCATCCAGGGCGACGAGGTAAGTGCTCGCCTTCGAGCTCTTGCGGTCGCTCAAGATGAGGTTCTCCCCATCGCTGGTGAAGCCCATCAGGTGGAGCTGTTGCACAGACTGTTTCCCCCGTGGCGCCGACTTGGCCTTCGAGTCCGCCACACCTTGACCGTAGCACCATGGGCCAGCAATTCCAGCCTCTGAGGGGCCCAACGGGCCAGGCGGTCGGCGTCGGCGCCATCTGTCTGGAAAGACCTGGGGCAACAACCTAGTGTCGCCTCGGTGAGCCCGTTGTTCGCGGCCATTGGTCGCTTCTCGGTCCGCTGGCGGTACCTGATCGTGGTGGTGTGGCTGGTCGGCACGGCGGCCGCCGTCGCCACCCTGCCCACCCTCTCCAGCGCCGTCAGGGACAACAATGGGGCCTTCCTCCCGGCCCACAGCCCCAGCCAGCGGGCGAACCGCCTGGCCGCTGCGCTCGGCTACCGGTCCGACGTGTTCTCCCTCCTGGTGGTGGCGTCCCGTCCCGGCTCACCCCTCACCGCCGCCGACCAGGCAGCCATCGGTCGCCTGGCCAGGGCGGCCCGCCGGGTCCCCGGGGCGGTGGAAGTCCGTACCCTGGCCCTGTCGGGCGACGGGCGGGCGGCCGAGCTGGAGGTAAGGGCGCACGTCGATGCGTTCAGCGACACCGCGTCGAAGACCCTCGTCCAACACCTGCGCGCAGCCTTCGCCAGCGCCCGTGCCCCGAACGGTCTCCAGGTGCACCTGGCGGGCGCCCTCGCCGTCGCGGTGGACAACGCCGCCCGCTCCAAGACCAACAGCAACCAGGTCCAGACCATCTCCCTCGTCTTCATCCTGGTGCTGCTGGTGCTGGTCTTCCGGTCCCTGCTGGCTCCCATCCTCACCCTCCTCCCGGCGGCCATCGTGGTCCAGCTGGCCGGGCCCCTCGTCGCCGAGACGGCCCGGGCCGGGGTGCAGGTCTCCAGCATCACCCAGGTGCTGCTGATAGTGCTGGTACTGGGGGCAGGCACGGACTACGGGCTGTTCCTGGTCTTCCGGGTGAGGGAGGAGCTGAGGGCTGGGGCGCCACCCAAGGCGGCGGTCAGCCGGGGCTTGACTCGGGTGGGCGAGTCGATCACCTTCTCGGCCGCCACCGTCATCGCCGCCCTGCTCAGCTTGCTGCTGGCCACCTTTGGCTTCTACCAGAGCCTGGGCATCCCCCTGGCCATCGGCATCGCCCTGATACTCCTGGCCGGTCTGACCCTGCTTCCCGCCCTGCTGGCCATCTTCGGCAAGGCAACCTTCTGGCCGTCCAACGTCGCCCCGGGCGTGCGCAAGCTGGGGACCTGGGGTCGCATCGCCAGCCGCATCGTGCGACGGCCTGCCCTCACCTTGATCGTCGGCCTGGTCGTGTTCGCTGCACTGGCTGTCGCCTCGACGGGCGACAAGCCCTCGGGCTTCGGCGGCACTCCCACCGCTCCGGCCGGGAGCGACTCCGCCCTGGGCCAAGCGGCTCTCACTGCCCACTTTCCCAGGACCTCGTCCAATCCGACCAGCCTGGTCTTCCGGTTTCCCCGGTCCGTGTACGCCCACTCCTCAGGGCTGGCGACCCTCCAGGGCGACCTCTCCCGGGCCCCGGAGCTCAGCGCCCTCATCGGACCCCTGGACCCCAACGGCACCCCCCTGTCGCTTGGTCAGCTGACCAGCCTGCACGCCACGCTGGGCCCGGCCCGAGCACTGCCACCGGAGGAGCCGCCGGCTCTGAGCGTTCCGGTGGCCGCCTACAACGCCTACCGCGCCACCGCCGTCCTGGTGAGCCCGGACGGTCGCACCGTCCAGTGGGAGGCGGCCCTGAGCGCCGGTGACCCGTCGACCACGGCCGCCCTGAGCAGCGTGCCAGCGGTCAGGACAGTGGTCGGCCGGGCGGCGCGAGACGCCGGGGCGGTAGCCAGCGGAGTCGCCGGCGAAGCGCCTTCCTCCTACGACGTGGCCACCATCTCCAGCCATGACCTGCGCAGGATCGTGCCCCTGGCCATCGTCTTCATTGCCATCCTGCTGGCCCTGGTGATGCGCAGCCTGGTGGCCCCCCTGTACCTCATCGCCAGTGTCCTGCTCTCCTTCCTCGCTGCCCTGGGCCTGGCGGTGGTCGTCTTCATCGACCTGGGCGGCGACAGCGGCCTCACGTTCTTCCTGCCATTCCTCATGTTCGTCTTCCTGCTGGCCCTGGGCGAGGACTACAACATCTTGATCATGACCAGGATCCGGGAGGAGGCCAGGGAGCTCCCGCTGTCCCAGGCCATCCCCCGCGCCATCACCGCCACCGGGACCACCATCACCTCAGCCGGCCTGGTCTTGGCCGGCACGTTCGGAGTGCTCGCCGTGGTGGGCTCGGGCAGCGGGGGGTCGGATCAGCTGGTGGTCATCGGGGTGGCGCTCAGCGCCGGCATCCTCATGGACTCGTTCCTCGTGCGGACGCTCCTGGTGCCCTCGGTGGTCGCCCTGCTGGGGCGCTGGAACTGGTGGCCGTCGTCGATGTCCCGACCCGAGCACCTGGTGGTGGCGCAGGCCAGCGCGGCGACGGCCGAGCCGGTTACCTGACAATGGCCGAGGTGGGAGCCAGGCGCTCGTACCTGGCCGTGATCGGCCCCGCCCGAGCGCTGCCCGCCCTGGTCCATCTGGGCCATCAGGTAGGTGAGGCCGTCGCCCAAGCCGGAGCGGTCCTCATCTGCGGCGGCCTGGGCGGGGTCATGGAGGCGGCCTGCCAGGGTGCCCGCTCCGCCGGAGGGCTCACGGTGGGCCTGCTGCCGGGCGAGGATCGCTCCCAGGCCAATCAATGGGTGGACGTGGCCATTCCCACCGGGCTGGGCGAGGCTCGCAATGCCCTGGTCGTGCGGGCGGCCGACGCCCTGATTGCGGTGGGCGGAGAGTACGGCACGCTCTCGGAGATCGCCCTGGGCCTGCAGGCCGGCAAGCCGGTGGTCGGCCTGTCCACCTGGCGGCTCACCCGGGGCGACGGGCGCCCCGACGACGGCATCGTGGCGGCCGGCGCGCCCGTCGAGGCGGTGGCCGAGGCCCTGCGCCTGGCCAGCGGGTGAGGGTGCTGCCAACTGCTCGTCACCGGGGGCTGCGGGTCCCCGACCAGTGGACCGGTGGACGAAGACAGCTACCGCGCCTCCACCGCATTGCCGTTGCCGCACCACCGGCAGGTGACCTGCTCGACCACTTGGGAGAGCACCTCTTCGTCCTCCACCCGCAGGTCCCCGCCCACGCTGTAGTGGTGGAAGGCCCGGGTGCGTCGGGTGACCGTCAGGTCGAAGCGGGTGAGATTGCCACACGCCCGGCACTGGTACCGGGGGATGTCCATAC
Source organism: Acidimicrobiales bacterium (assembly GCA_039583615.1). Classification (GTDB taxonomy): domain Bacteria; phylum Actinomycetota; class Acidimicrobiia; order Acidimicrobiales; family QHCF01; genus QHCF01. The sequence continues at coordinate 42,913 of JAVKSQ010000006.1, read as the reverse complement.
CTCCACGCTACCGTCGCCGTCTCGAGCCCTCGATGGCGACCCGCAGGTCGTCCACCGCCCAGTCCGAGCCTGAGCGACCAGCCCGGGTAGGGTCCCTGCCATGGTCCACGCCTTCGTCCTGGTGGAGGCCGAGCCGGCGCGCATCTCCGATCTGGCCGAGGAGCTCACTGAGGTGGATGGGGTGGCCGAGGTCTACTCGGTGTCGGGGCAGGTGGCCGACCTGGTGGCCATCGTGCGGGTCCGCCAGCACGACGACCTGGCTGAGGTGGTCACCCGGCGGATTGCCTGCCTGCCCGGCATCGTCGCCACCGCCACCCTGGTCGCCTTCAAGGCCTACAGCCGCCACGACCTGGAAGCGATGTGGGACATGGGTCCTCGGTAGGGCCTGAGGAAGAGCTACTCGGGCGGCAGTTCTGCCCTTACGCCTCCAGCGAAAGGCCAGACGGCTCCCCTTGGCCCGTAGGAGAGCGCCCCCCGCTCCTGGCGCCCGATGGTGGCCCAGGCCAGCACCGCCGAAGCGCACAGCAGGGCTCCAGAGACCAGGAGGGCGATGTCCAACCCTGAGTAGAAGGCCTGTTCGGCGGCGTGGATGACCTGGTTGACGATGGACGCGTTGCCCTTGGCCTGCGGGTTGGAGACGCCGCCCGCCCCCTTGGGTACGCCGCCGTGGGTCACGGCCTGCAGGACCAGGGCCTGGAACTGGGCGGGGATGCCCAGGGCTCGCAGCCGGGCCGTGAGGTGGGCGGTCAGCTGGGCATTGACGATGGCCCCGAGGACGGCCACGCCAAAGACGGCGCCCAGCTCCCGGCTGGTGTTGGTGGTCGAGGCGGCCATGCCCGAGCGCTCGGCCGGGACCACCGCCAGGGTGGAGGAGGTGACCGGCACTATGGCGATCCCGAAGCCGACGCCGGCCAGGGCGAGGGACCAGCCCAGGCTGGCAAAGCCCACGCTGGGGTTGAGCAGACCGTCGGTGGCCAGGATCCCCGCTCCGCCCAGCAGGCAGCCGATGACCATGGGCACCCGGGGGCCCACCCGAGCCACCCACCTCCCGGTCAGGGCCGATGCCGCGATCATGGCGACCGCCATGGGCCCGAAGTCGAGGGCGACGGTGAAGGCCGAGTCGTTGACGATCAGCTGGAGGTACAGGGCCACGAAGAAGAAGATGGCGAACACGCCGAAGTAGGTGGTGAAGGCCACGGCGTTGGCCCCGGTGAAGGTCGGCACGCGAAAAAAGGCCAGGTCCAGCACCGGCTTGTCCGCCCGGCTCTCGACCACCACGAAGCCCGCCCCGCCGGCCACCGCCACGGCGAACAGGGCGACGATGAACCACGTGGCGTAGCCGGAGGTCTCTCCGCCGATCACGGCATAGGTGCCGGCGGCCAGGACCAGGGCACCCAGCGTCAGACCCGGCAGGTCGACGCGCCGTCCCTGCGGGTCCGAGGTCTCCTCCAAGGTGACGAGGGCGGCCCAGAAGGCCGCCACCCCGAAGGCCAGGTTGAACCAGAAAACGCCTCGCCATCCGGACCAGCCCACGATCACGCCCCCGATGACCGGTCCCAGGGCGAGGGCCAGGCCCGCTATGGCCGCCCAGACCCCGAGGGCCCGGGCACGCTCGCGGGCGTCGGGATAGATGTGCCGCAGCATCGACAAGGTTCCGGGCTCCGACGCGGCAGCCCCCGCTCCCATGACCACCCGGCCGGCGATGAGGGCACCGGTGTTGGGAGCGGTGGCAGCCACGATGGAGCCCACGCAGAAGACGGCGGCCCCGCTCAGCATGACCTTCTTGCGGCCCAGCTGGTCGCCGAGAGCCCCTCCCGTCAGCATCAGGGCGGCGAAGACCAGGGCGTAGCCGTCGATTATCCACTGGAGGGCGGTGACTCCGGGGTGGAGCCCATTTTGGATGTCGGCCAAGGCGACGCTGACGATCGTGTTGTCCAGGAAGGTCAGGAACAGCACGGCGCAGACCGTGGCCAGAGCCCGGCTCTGGCGAGCTCCCTCCCGGCTGGCCGACGGCCTCACCGGGCGCCCGGCCTAGGTGGGCGGCTGCGGGCCCCTGGGAGGCTGCCCGCACCGCGGCGCACGCTCAACAGTGCCGGGTGCTGCCTGGGCGGTCAACCCTCGGGCTCGGTCAAGCCTTGGGGCAGCCGGGTGGGAGCTGGCCCCCCTGGAGGCTGAGCAGGGAGCAGAAGGCGGTGTCGCTCACCAGCCAGGTGCCGTTGACCAGCAGCGCCGTTCCCCTCTGGTTGCTCAACAGCACCTTGCCCCCCGACTCGATGTCGTACGTGACGGTGGCGCTGGTCGGCGAGGTGAACGTCACCGTGGCCACCTTGGCGGTGGTCGACGAGGCGAGGGGGTTGGCCGACCCGGCCTGGATGGCGGCGCGGTACTGGCTGCCGTTCTGGAGCAGGGACACCTTGGTGTCCACCCCGGACGATCCGGCGAAGAACGTCTCCCAGTCCTTGATGATGGCTGCCTTGGCGGCCGCCTGGTCCTTGGGTGCCGGGCCGGTGGCCGGGGCGGAGGAGGTCGTGGAGGAAGCGGTGCTGGTGCTGGTGGTGGCGGACTTCGAGGAGCCGCCGCCGCACGCCGCCGCCCCCAAGCCCAGTGCCGCCACCAGCAAGGTCGCTCTGGCCAGCAATGCCGATCCAGCCATCCTGCACCTCCCAGCCTCCCGAGGCCTTCCCAAAGGCACAACAGTGTACCCGCTGCGGGCCGGTCTCACTCGGGCCCGGCCGCCGCCGCCTCCGCCGATGCGCCGACCAGGTCTTCCAGGACGGCGGCCGCCCGCCCGTCGTCGATGCTGGCCCGGGCTCGCTCCAGCCCCTCGGCCAGGTCGCCGGCCAGCCCGGCCACCACCAGGCCGGCAGCCGCGTTGAGCACCACGATGTCGCGGTGCGGTCCGCGGTCTCCGCCCAGCACGGCCCGGGCCATGGCGGCGTTGGCGGCGGCGTCGCCGCCGCGCAGCGATGCCAGCTCCGCAGGGGCCAGGCCCAGCTCGGCCGGGTCGACCACGAAGGTCTCGACGGTGGCCGACCCGTCCGGGCCGGCCACCAGGTCGTGAACGGTGGACGGCCCGGTGGTCGACAGCTCGTCCAAGCCGTCGTGGCCGTAGACGACCATGGCCCGAGCCGCTCCGTTGGCCGCCAGCACCCCCACCATCTTGTCGGCCATGGCCGGGTCGCTCACCCCCACCACCTGGTAGCGAGCCCGGGCTGGGTTGGCCAGCGGGCCCAGGAAGTTGAAGACGGTGGCCACCCCCAGCTGGCGGCGGATGGGGGCGGCGTGGCGCATGGCCGGATGGAAGCGGGGGGCGAAGCAAAAGCCCATTCCCGCTTCCTCCAGGCAGCGGGCCACCCCGGCCGGGCCGAGGTCGATGACCACTCCCAGGGCCTCCAGCACGTCGGCTGACCCGCTGGCCGAGGAGGCGGCCCGCCCGCCGTGCTTGCACACCCGAGCCCCGGCTCCGGCCAGCACCAGGGCGGCCAGGGTGGACACATTGATGCTGGAGCTGCCGTCTCCGCCGGTACCGCAGGTGTCCACCAGGTCTCCGGGGGCGGTCAGGGGCTCGGCGAAGTCGAGCATGGTGCGCACCAGGCCGGCCATCTCCTCCACCGTCTCGCCCTTGATGCGCAGGGCAGTCACGAAGGCAGCCACCTGGGCGTCGGTGGCGTCCCCGGCCAGGACCTCGGCCAGGGCCGCCCCGGCCTGCGGAGCGGTCAGGTGCTCACCGGCCATGAGCCGGCCGAGCAGCCACGGCCATCCCCCGAGCTCGGCGAGGCTGGGGGTGCTCAACCCACCGGGCGACCCTGGCGGCAGCCGACTGGCCGGCTAGGCGGACTTGCGACGCTGGCGGACCAGCCGGCGCCGCTCGCGCTCAGTGGCGCCGCCCCACACGCCATCGTGCTCCCTGTTGGCCAGAGCATGCTCGAGACAGGGCTGGCGGACCGGGCACTGTGCGCAGATGGCCTTGGCCTCGTCGCCTTCCTCGTCGCTCGCCGGGTAGAAGATCTCTGGGTCGAGACCCCGGCAGGCCGCACGCTGGCGCCAGGAGGAATTCATGCGGGAGATCACATCCTTGCTGCTGTCGACTCGCTGGTGTCGAATAGATTGTGGTCGGACGATGCCGCCAGACCGGCCATACTGCTCCAGATCCATCCTGCTGGAGATCCGATAACGCCGGAACGGCCATACTTCACCCAGTTCAACTCTACCAACCATACCGAGCGGGGTGACTCGGGTCCAGCATCCCTCGTCCGGGCTGGTGTGGCAAGCTCGGCTGGCCTTGACTCCTCCGACCTCTGGCTTTCACCGTGCTTCGGCTCTGGGCGAGCTGGCTGACCGGACCTTCGACCTGGTGGTGATCGGCGGAGGCATCACCGGAGCCGGGGTGGCCCTCGACGCCGCCGCCCGGGGCTTGCGCACCGCCCTGGTCGAGCGAGGCGACTTTGCCTGCGGCACGTCCTCACGCTCCTCCCAGCTGGTCCACGGGGGCCTGCGCTACCTCCGACGAGGAGAGCTGGGCCTGGTGGGCGAGAGCCTGGCCGAGCGCCAACGCCTGCTGCGCAACGCCCCTCACCTGGTGTCGCCCCTGGCCTTCCTGATCCCGCTGCTGGCCAAGGGAGGTGGCCCCGGCGGCGGCGTGGTCGACAGAGCCGGCGCCGGGGCCCACGCCGGCGCGTTGTGGCTGTACGACCTGTGCGGCGGCGCCCGTATCGGTCACCTCCATCGCCGAGTCACCTCCGGTGACGTCCTGGCTCACCTGCCCACGCTGCGCCCCGACCGCCTGACGGGTGGGTTCGTCTACCACGACGCCCGAGTCGACGACGCCCGGCTCACCCTGGCGGTGGTCGCCACGGCCGTGCTCGACCACGGGGCAGTGGCGGCCAACTACGCGCCCGTCACCACCCTGGTGAAGGAGGCCTCCGGTCGGGTGGCCGGGGCCAGGGTGGCGCCTCGGCGGATGGTCGCCGGCGGCGGGAATGACCCTGGCGTGCCCGAGGAGATCGAGGTCCGGGCGTCGGTGGTGGTCAACGCCGCCGGCGTGTGGACCGACGAGGTGCAGGCGCTCGACGAGGACCACCACCGGCCCGTCATCCGCTCCGCCAGGGGGGCCCACCTGAGCGTCCCCCGCCAGGTGCTGCCATGCGACATGGCTGCGGTCCTGCCGGTGCCGGGTGAGCGCCGGACCATCTTCGTGGTGCCCTGGGGGGACCATGTCTACCTCGGCACCACCGACACCGACCACCGCGGGCCTCTGGGAGAGCCAGGATGCACCTCCGAGGACGTCTCCTACCTGCTGGACGCGGTCAACGCAGTGGTCACCAAGCCGGTGTCGAGAGACGACGTGACCGGGCTGTGGGCCGGCCTGCGGCCCCTCCTGGCCGGCCCGGCAGCCGGCCCCGGCGGCCCTGACCGGCGGGGCGGGGCGTTGGCGCCTCAGCGGACGGCCGACCTGTCCCGCCGCCACCGGGTAGCGGTCTCGCCGGGCGGGTTGGTGAGCGTGACGGGCGGCAAGCTCACCACCTACCGCAAGATGGCGGCCGAGACCGTGGATGCCGTGGTGGCGCAGCTGGCCAGGACCGGGCGCGGCCCCACCCGGCACCGCCGCCCCATCCGGCATGGCAGCCCCACCCGCCACCTCCGCCTGCGAGGCGCGGCGGGGACCGAGGAGCTGCGAGAGGAGGGGGCGGCCAGCCGCCTGGGGACCGCTCCTGAGGTCCTCGATCACCTGGTCTCCCGCTACGGCGGCCAGGCCAGGGCCGTCCTGGCCATGGCCCAGGCCCAACCGCACCTGGCCCTTCCCCTCGTCCCCGGCCAGCCCTACCTGCGCGCCGAGGCCGTGTACGCCGTGCGCTACGAGATGGCCCAGACCGTCGACGACGTGCTCAGCCGGCGCACCCGGGCGGCCCTGCACGACGACCGGGGTGCGGCCGCCGCCGCCGGCCAGGCAGCCGACCTGATGGCCGGCGAGCTGGGCTGGTCGGCCGCCGACCGGGACCGCCAGGTGGCCGCCTTCACCGACCAGGTGCTCGCCCGGCGGGGCTCGGCCGGGCTGTCGGGGACGACCGCCGCCGGCCCTGGAGGCCGGACCGTGCCTGATCTCCCCGCTCCTGGCCGGCACCCATGACCGGCGGCTCTCCCTCCGAGCTGGTCGGGCGGGCGGGGGCGGTCCGGCGCCGCTTCGACGGCCCGTGGGTGGAGGTCGGCGACCGCCTGCTCGGTCGCCTGCGCTCGGTGTGTGACCAGGTCGACACCGACGACGAGTCCCGCGCCGAGATGGGACGGGACTGGTGGCCGCTGGCCACCCACTGGGCGGCCGCCGGACAGGTACCGGGGCTGCCGGCAGTGGTGGCCCGACCGACCGACGCCGCCCAGGTGGCCGCCGTCCTGGGCTGCTGTCACCGCGCTCGGGTACCTGTCACCCCGGTGGCCGGGCGCAGCGGTGTCTGCGGGGCCAGCGTGGCGCTCTTCGGAGGGGTTGGCCTGGACCTGCGCGGGCTGGCCGGGGTGGTCGACGTCGACTCGACCTCTCTGCTGGTCGACGTGGCTGCGGGGACCGGCGGAGCCGCCCTGGAGGACGGGCTGCGCCAGGGCCACGACCTGACCCTCGGGCACTGGCCCCAGTCGATGGAGCTGTCCACCGTGGGCGGCTGGGTGGCCTGCCGGTCGGCCGGCCAGTACTCGACCCGCTACGGCAAGATCGAGGACATGGTGGTGGGCCTGGAGGTGGCCATGGCCGACGGCCGGCTGGTGCGAACCGGAGGCAAGGCGCCCCGGTCCGCCACGGGCCCCGACCTCACCGCGATCATGGTGGGCAGCGAGGGGACCCTGGGCGTAGTCACCGAGGTCAGGCTGCGGGCCCATCCGGCACCCGAGGTCGAGGTGGGAGAAGCCTGGGGCTTCGCCACCTTCGCCGACGGCCTGGATGCCTGCCGGCGCATCCTGCGCCGGGGTGCCTCCCCGGCCGTGCTGCGCCTCTACGACCGTGACGAGTCGGAGCGCACCTTCGGCGAGGAGGCGGCCTGCGTGCTGGTGGTGGTGGACGAGGGCGATGCGGTCCTGGTGGAGGCGACCCGGGCAATGGTGGACTCCGAGTGCACGGCGGCAGTGGGCCTGGGCCCGGCGGCCACGGCCCTCGGCCCAGCATTGGCGGCCCAGTGGCGTCGGGACCGCAACCACCTACCCGACCTGGCCTCGCTCACCGGCCAGGGGATCGTGGCCGACACCGTGGAAGTGGGCGGGAGATGGTCCGTGCTCGAAGGGCTCTATTGCGATGCGATGGCGGGCGTGAGGAGGCTGGAGGGCACGCTGGTGGCCTCGGCTCACCAGTCCCATGCCTACCCGGACGGCGCCTGCCTGTACCTGACCTTCGCCGGCCAGGGGCCATCGGCGGGGGACCTGGACTGGGCCGATCGCTACTACCAAGGGGCCTGGGACGCCATCATGGGGGCGGTGTCGGCCCACGATGGCGCCATCAGCCACCATCACGGCATCGGCCTCAACCGGGCTCGCTACCTGCCCGGAGCTCTGGGGGCAGGCTTCGAGGTGCTGGAGGCGCTGAAGGCCGCCCTCGACCCACGCGGCATCCTCAACCCCGGCAAGCTGGGGCTGGCCAACCCCTTCGGGCCACCGCCGTGGCCGTGGGGGGCGACGAGCAGGTGAGCGTGCTGGTGGTGGACGTTGGCACCAGCGGCGTTCGGGCGGCGGTGGTGCGCCCCGACGGTCGGGTGGCCGACGTCTACCGCCGCTCCGTCCTGCCCACGTCACCAGCCCCCGGCTTCGTCGAGTTCGACGCCGTGGTCCTGGCCGAGGCCGTGCTGGAGGTGGCCCACCAGGCACTGGCCTCCGGTGGCCCGGTGGAGGGGGTGGGGATCGCCAACCAGCGGGCCTCGACGGTGGTGTGGGACCGGGCCACCGGCCGGCCGGTGGCGCCGGCCATCGGCTGGCAGGACCTGCGCACGGTGGGCATGTGCCTGAGCCTGCGGTCCCAGGGCATCCGCCTGGCGCCCAACTCGACGGCCACCAAGGCGTCCGCCCTGCTGGACATGTCCGATCCTGACCGCTCCGGTGACCTGTGCGTGGGCACGGTGGACACGTGGGTGGCCTGGACCTTGTCGGACGGGAGATCCCACGTCACCGACGCCACCAACGCGGCGGTCACCGGCCTGGTGGTGGCGGACGGCTCAGCTTGGGATCCCGAGGTCCTGACCGCCCTGCGCATCCCGGAGGCCTGCCTGCCCGCCATAGTCGACTCCTCCGCAGTGGTGGCCGAGGCCACTGCCCTGCCGGGGGCACCGCCCATTGCCGGCATGGCCGGCGACCAGCAGGCGTCCCTGGTCGGGCAGGGCTGCACCCGAGCGGGCCTGGCCAAGGCCACCTTCGGGACGGGCGGGATGCTGGACCTGTGCCTGGGCTCGCAGCGGCCCGCCTTCGAGGCGAGGGGGGAAGCGGGAACCTTCCCGATCGTCGCCTGGCGGCGGGAGGGGCGGCTTACCTGGGGCCTCGAGGCGGTGATGCTGTCGGCCGGCACCGCCGTCGAGTGGCTACGCGACGACCTCGGCGTCATCGCCTCGGCTGCCGAGTCCGACGGCCTGGCCGCCTCGTGCGCCGAGACCGGCGACGTGTGGTTCGTGCCGGCCCTGCTGGGGTTGGGCACCCCCGTGTGGGACTTCGGGGCCAGGGGGACCCTCCTGGGCCTCCACCGGGGCACCGGCCGGGCGGAGCTGGCCAGGGCCGTGCTGGAGGGGGTGGCCCACCGGGGAGCCGACCTGGTCGAGGCGGCGGAGGCCGACTCGGGGATGAGCATCGCCTCCCTGCGGGTGGACGGGGGGATGAGCGCCAACGCCACCTTCGTCCAGGCGCTGGCCGACGCCGCCCAGAGGCCGGTGGAGCTGTCCCCGGAGCTGGAGGCCACCACCCTGGGGGCTGCCTACCTGGCCGGGCTGGCCCTTGGCACCTGGGCCGACGAGGAGGAGATCGCCGAGCTGTGGTCCCCTCGACAGGTGGTGGAGCCGGGTCGGGTCACCGACCGGGCTCGCTGGCTCCAGGCCCGAGACCGCTCGATGGCCACCGTGCCCGAGCTTTCCGGGCTCGACTTCTGAGGTGGCGGGTGGCGGGTGGCCTGGCTGGCGGGCGACCTCGGCTGGTCCCTACACCAGCCTGGCGGTGGCCCGCCGACCGGGCAGCTTTGCCACCTCGATGGCGCTCGGCAGCTGCTCTTTGATGTCACCGGCGTGGGTAATGACCAGGATCTGGCGAAATCTTGCCCGTAGCCTCTCCAATGCTCCCAGCATCCGCTCCTTACGGTCGTCGTCCAGCGGTCCAAAGACCTCGTCCAGCACCAGCAGGCCAACCGCGCCCCCTGACTGGAACCCCACCTGCTCGCTGATCGCCACCCGCAGGGCCAGGTTGGCCAGGTCGGTCTCCGAGCCGGAGAACCGGCCCATCTTGTAGAGAACGCCCTGGTCACCCAGCTGGATCTCGAAGGTGTCGGGGTCGACCTCCAACCGGTCGTACTCGTGGTCGGTCAGCTCTCCGAAGAGGTCCGCGGCCTGGGCCGACAAGCGCGGTCCGATGCCGGCCACCACCGTGTCCCGAAAGCCGCTCAAGAGGTCGGCGGCTCGTCCCAGGTGGCGAGCATCGCCGGCCATCTGCTCGGCCTTGAGGTGCTGGCGCCGGGCCACCTCCAACGCGTCCGCGGCCGCCTCGGCCGCCCCCCTGGCCTGGGCGGCCGCCAGCTCGGCCGCCCGGGCCCGCCCGGCAGCGGCGTCCATGTCCCCCTTGGCTCGAGATCGGGCCGACCGCCCTCGCTCCAGGTCCTCGGTGCGGAAGCCCAGGGCTCGCACCTTGTCCCTCAGCACACCAATCTCGTCCCTGGCGTGGCGCTCTCGAGCCAGCTCCTCGGCCAGCTCGGCGGTGACCGACGCCGCTCGCTCGAGGCGTCCCCACAGTCGCTCGCACTCCTGCGCCGCCCGGCGGCGGTCCTCTGCCTCGGCGGCCAGCTCCTGCACCAGGTGCGCCCACGCCTGCGCCACCGCCGCCGCCGCGCCAGCCGGCTCCCCGTCAGGCTCCACCGCCGCCAGGCCGCCGGACCCTGCGGCAGCCAGCGCGCCATCCAGCCGGGCCCGGGCGTCAGCCCGGCGCTCGGCCAGCTGGCGGTAGGCGTCCCACGCCTCCTGGGCGTGGCGCAATGCCGTGTCCTGTCGCCCTGAGGCCTGCGTGCTGGCGGCTGCCACCGCCGCCAGTGCCGCCCGCTCCTCGACCAGGGCAGCCAGGCGTTGCTCGGCCCCCGCCAGCTCGGCCGCCCGGTGGGCCTGGACCTGGCCGAACGCCTGGCCCAGGTGCTGGCCGCACAACGGGCAGCATCCCTCCCCCGACAGCTCGCCAGCCCTGTCCACCGCCTCGCCGGCCCGGTCGCGCTCGGCCTGCACGGCCCGCAGCTCCCCGTCCAGGTCCGACAGTCGGGTCCGGTCGGCGTAGACCAGCTCCCGGGCCCGGTCGGCCGGCTGGGGATCGGGAGGGGCCACCTCGACCAGCGGGCCCAGGTCGGCCAGAGCGCGGCCTGCTTCCACCACCGTACGAGCCAGGCGCAGGCGGTCGTCGACACCGGACAGGTCGCCTGACCGACCGGACAGCTGGCCCAGTCGGGTCCGCGCCTCGTCCATCGCCTTCTCCTCGCCTCGCAGCGCCTGGATGCGCCGGGTGGCCCGCTGGAGCTCGTCCCGGCGGGCCTGGGCGTCGCGAACCAAGGCGTCGTGCTCGGCGGCCAGGGCGCCCAGCGCCTCGTACTCGGCCTCGACCTGGTCGAGCACCTCCCGAGCTGCTGCCTCGGCGGCAGCGCCGTCGGCCGCCTCGGCGGTGGCCGCCGCCGCTGCCGCCTCGGCCGAGGCCAGCCGCTCCCCCAACTGGTCCAGGTCGCTCAGCACCGCCCGAAGGCGCTCCAGGGCTTCTCTCGCTGCCTTGGCGTCTCGACGAGACTGGTCGCGGGCGGTGTCCAGCGGGGCGACCCCCAGCAGGCCCAGGACCAGCTTGCGCCGCTCGTGGGGGGCGTGCCCGGAGAAGGCGCTCAGCTGGTTCTGCTCGGCGAACACCGAGGCCCGGAAGGAGGCGTCGTCCATTCCCAGCACCGACTCGACGTAGCTCCTGGTGTCGGTCACCCCCTCGGCCACCTGCAAGCCGTCGCAGTGGGCCTGGGCCCGCACCGCGGCCGCCTGCCCGGCGATGACCCGACGGAAGCGATAGAGGTGGCCCTCGTGCTCCAGCTCCAGCTCGGTGACGCAGTCACCCAGGACACCAGCCGTGCGGATCTCGTCCTTGGCCGTTCGAGCACGGCCGAAGAGCGTCCACAGCACCGATTCGACCAGGGTGCTCTTGCCAGACCCGTTCAGACCGTAGATCCCCACCAGGCCGGCTGGCATCTCCAGGTCGACCGGGTCCTCGTAGACCCGGTAATTGCGCAGGTAGAGCCGGGTGATCCTCACCGCGGCCGGTCCTCGCCCCCCCGCCGCCAGCTCATCCGGCTCTCTCCACCGCCCGGGTCAGGTACTCATGGCCCAGCTGCTCCACCCGCTCCCGGTCCAAGCCGGTCAGGTCCTGGCCGGCCACGTAGCGTGACCACCGGGCCGGCATGGACTCCAGGGACACCAGCTCCACCTGGGCCCGCACCCCGGCGAACTGGGGCTCCAGCTTGACGTGCAGAGCCCCCCGGTGAGCCTCCCGCAGGGCATCCGCATCGAGCAGGCGCCAGGCCTGCGGGTCCACCCCCTCGACGAACAGCCGGGCCACCGCCCCCTCGGGCACCCGGACGAGGCGGGCCAGCACCTGCTCGGACAGCTCCTCCGGCCCCAGGCCGAGCGCCTCCACCCGGTCCAGGGTGATCAGCGGGCGCTGGCCGACCAGGGCCAGGTGGCGGCACTCACCGGTGTCGGTGTCGAGGACCACCAACCCCTTGGGCCTCTCTGGCTCGTCGGCGAAGCTGAACGTGTCGGTCGACCCGGCGTACCACATGCCCCGAGCCACCGTCGTGTGGATGTGGTAGTGGCCGAGCAGCACCAGGTCGGAGCGGATGGCCCCGGCGTCCACCTCGATCTCGTTGATGTCGGAGTACCGGGGTTGGACCTGGGGCAGGCGCGGGTGGGTGAGGAGCAGGTTGGTGCGGTCCAGGCTGCGGGCGCGGTCGGCCTGGGCCAGGGCGTCCAGGGTGGCCTCCACGCTGAGCATCTGGGGTACCGCGTGCACCACCAGCCCCGGCAGCTCGAAGCGCTCGTAGCAGAGGCGGTGGGCGAAGTGCATGCCACCGAAGGCGTCAGCCAGGGCCGAGTACGGGCTGCCGGTGCCCGGCAGGCGGGGGGTGTCGTGGTTGCCGCTGATGACCACCGCGGCCACGCCGTGGTCCCGGATGCGGGCCAGCGCCCGCTGCACCACCCGAAAGGAGCGGTAGGTGGGGCGGGGATGGTCGAAGACGTCGCCCAGCCACACCACCAGGCCCGGCTCCTCGGCCAGGGCGGCGTCCACCGCTTCCTCGAAGGACGCCTCGAAGTCCCGCTCTCGCTGGTTGACCCCCTCGGCGGTGGTGGCCGGGTAGTAGGAGCGGCCCAGGTGGGCGTCCCCGAGGGCAGCGATCCGCACGGTCAGGCCTCCTAGTCCACCAGGGCGGCCACGTTGGGCGGCGCGCTGGGACGAGGCGCGGGCGGTGGGGGGCAGGCTCGTACCGCCGCGTCGTAGAGGTGGACCTTGGCCGGCACGGCGAAGGGTGCCGACAGGTTGACCATCAGGCACTCCCCGGGCATGAGGGTCTGGATCTCCGGTCCCAGGGCCGACAGGTCCTGCTTGGAGGACGCCCGCAGGATGCTGCGGTCCTTCTCGTCGGCCAGCCCCAGCACGAAGAAGGTATTGAACTGGCTCAACAGCTCGTCGTCCAGCAGCTTGGGCTGCTGGGTGACGGCGCACAGTCCCACCTTGAACTTGCGCCCCTCCCGAGCCAGGCGGGGGAACACGTTGGACTCCCGGTCCTGGTTCGACCCCAGCACCCGCTGGGCCTCCTCCAGCACCACCGCCACCACCGGGAGGCGGCCGTGGCCGTCGGGGTCGTCCAGGTAGGCGGTCGACCAGGCGTCCAGCACCCGGCGGGTGAGGAAGGAGGCGATCAGCACCTCCTCGGTCGAGCGCAGCCCGCTCACGTCGACCAGCACCACCTTGCCGTCCCCGAGGTCTCGTAGCACGGCGTCGCCCACCGAGACCGACGGGTCGGTGGCCACGCAGCGCAGCTCGACGATGCGCCGAGCCCGCCGCTGGACGACCTGCAGGGTGGACAGGGCCACCCGCTTGCCCAGCTCGACCTCGCGCAGGCCCGCCAGGTCCTCGAACTGGGCGAAGGCCAGCAGCCAGGCCAGGCCGTCCCCGCCGTAGTGGCGCTCCAGCTCGTAGAGGGCCTCCTCCTGGGCTCGGCTCCACTCGTAGGCGGTGCGCAGGTCGTCGACCGACAGCTCGCCCAGGCTGACCCGCAGGGCCGAGGTGCCAGGAAGGCTCCGGTTGGCGTAGGTGCGCAGGCGCTCGGCGGCCCACGGATGGCGGGCCAGGGCCGAGCGGTACTCGCCGTGGGGGTCGACCACCAGGAGGCCGTAGCGGCCCTGGCGGGCCATGACCGCCCCGGCCAGGACCTGCACCAGGTTGGACTTGCCCATGCCGGTGGTGGCGAAGACGCCCACGTGGCTGGCCAGGCTGGCGCCGGGGATGCCGACCTCCACGTCCACCTCGTCCTCGCCGCTGCGCAGCCGCCCCACGGCCAGGTCGCCCATCCGGCTGGCCAGGAAGGCGAAGTCGGCCGGCTCGGGCGCCACCACCCGGGAGAACTGGGTGGGAAGGCTCTTGGGCTTGCGGAACGAGGCGCCGTCGGGGCTCAGGTAGCCCAGGCACCGGCAGGCCGCCACCCGGTAGGTGCGCCGGTCCCGGTCGTAGAGGGGGTGGGCGCCGGGCTGGCCACCCGAGTCGTCGGCCAGGAGGGTGCCGGCCACCCGCTCGGCCCATCCCGGCTCCCGGTGCTCGGTGCCGTAGGTGACGTCCACCACCCGGAACAGGTAGCGCCGGCCGGTCGCCTCGTCCACCCCCACCAGGAGCTCGCCCAGGAACAGGTCCTCGTCGGGCGCGGCACGAAACGTCCCCTCCAGGACGTTCTTTCCGAAAAGACGACCTCTCCCCTGACTGGTGGGCCGCCCACTCCCGTGGGTGCCGCCCCCGCCGGAGCGCACGTCGCTCACGCTCGCTTGGCCTCCCACCGGTCCCTCGCTCATGCTCGCTCCATCAGGCGGTGGCGGTCGGCGAAGGCCCGCTCCCGCACGGCGTAGGGCACGCCGGAGCGCTCCAGGGCCTCGTCCAGGGCCAGGCGGGCCTCGTCTCTCAACCAGCCTGGGCAGGCGGCTAGGCGATCTGCCACGGTGAGCGGGTACGGGTAGCCGGGAAAGCCGGCGTCGTCAGCCACCGCCGCGATCTGGCCCAGGGCCTCCTCGGGATCGACGTCAGCCGGCAGGTCGATTCGGAAGGCGAAGCGGGCCGCCGGGTCCAGCCGGGCGGCCACCACCCGGACCTCGGGCCCTGAGCCCTCGGGCCCGCGGATGCGAGCCAGGGACGCCCACCAGCGGGCGGCCGGGCCCATGGCCGCCTCCGCCTCCAGCTCCAGCTGGCCGAGCAGCGGCGCCCCGCCGCGGGAGAGCGAGGAGCGCTTGGTGACCGCTGCCACCAAGGTCCCGGTCCCGGCCGCCCGCCCCAGCAGGCCGCCGACCATCGACGGCGGGATCCGCCAGTCGGCCACCAGGTCGCCGTCCACCAGGACCAGGGCCCCGGGTCCGGCCTGCTCCAGGCAGCGGGCCACCGCCTCCCACTCCCAGCGGTCCCGGATCAGGTTGAGGTCGATGGCGGTGTCCGGGCGCAGGTCCAGCGCCAGGTCGGCCAGGACCGCCCGGTTCTCTGCCCCTCCCAGCAGGTGGGTCCTCAGCGGCCCCTCGTCCTCGACCACGCAGCGGCCGGCCTGGAAGCGGGCGCGGGCCGCCCTGGCCATCACCACCTGGAGGCAGCCGGCGTCGGCCACCACCGCCTGGCCGCCGTCCACCGCCCACACGTCGCCGGGTGCCTGACCCTTGGCCAGTGGACGCAGCTCCACCACCGGCTCGAACTCCATGGTCGACCCGCCCGGGTCGGCCAGCCCGCCCCCTCCGCCGCTCAGGAGCACGGTCAGCCGGGCTGCGGCTGCCTCGATCGTCCCGGTGGTGAGGGTTGCGGTGGTCATTGCCCACCAGCCTGCCAGGAGGCTGTGCCGCTTACAAGCCTGTGATTACGGAACGGCCAGGCACAGTGCTGGAGCCATCCGGTAAGCTGGGGGGGACGGTGAGCCGGCCGGGTGGCCGCGGCCCGATCCGCTACCAGGCGGAGGCCGGGTCGAGGAAGGTCGGGGCTCCGCAGGGCAGGGTGCTGGCTAGCGGCCAGTCGGGGTGACCCGCAGGAAAGTGCCACAGAAAACAGACCGCCGATGGCGGGCCGATGTCCCGCACAGGCAAGGGTGAAACGGTGCGGCAAGAGCGCACCAGCGGCCGGGGTGACCCGGCCGGCTCGGCAAACCCCACCCGGAGCAAGGCCGAGACGTGGGACGGGTGGCCCGCCCGTCGCCCTTCGGGGCGACACCCACAGGTAGGCCGCTCAGATGGATGGCCACCCTGCCGGCGGGCTTGGGCCTGCCGGCAGACAGAACCCCGCCTACAGGCCGGCTCATCGTCACCCCTAGGCCGGCTCGTTGTCACTCGCCTCCCAGTGGAAGCTCGGGGTGCGACCGGTAGGGTGTGGTCGCATGACGGCCGGCCAGGATCTCCCCAGCCTCGGCGGGCTGGCCCGGAGAGCCGCCCGCCGGCTGGCCGGCGCCACCACGGCCGCCAAGGACGACGCCCTGCGGGGATCGGCCGACCTGCTGGTGGACCGGGCAGCCGACGTGCTGGAGGCCAATGCGGCCGACCTGGCCGGGGCGGCGGCCCTGCCGGGCACCACGGCCAGCTCCCTTGACCGCTTGCTCCTGACGCCGGCCCGCCTGCAGGGCATGGCCGAGGGGCTGCGTCGGGTGGCCGGGCTGGCGGACCCGGTAGGCGAGGTGACCGAGGGCTGGGTCATGCCCAACGGCTTGCGGGTGAGGCGGGTGAGAGCCCCCCTCGGCGTGGTCGGGGTCATCTACGAGAACCGGCCCAACGTCACCAGCGACGCGGCCGGCTTGTGCCTCAAGGCCGGCAACGTGGCTTTCCTACGGGGCTCCTCGACCGCCATTGCCTCCAACCGCGCCATCGCCCTGGTACTGCGAGAGGCAGCCGCCAAGGCCGGCCTGCCCGAGGACTCGGTGCTGCTGGTGGAGGACACCAGCCGGGAGACAGCCACCGCCTTCATGCGCCTGAGGGGGGTGATCGACTGCCTGATCCCGAGGGGCGGCCCGTCGCTGGTGCGCTCGGTGGTCGAGCAGGCGACTGTTCCCTACGTGATCGACGGAGATGGCAACTGTCACATCTACGTCGACGCGGCTGCCGATCTGGAGATGGCCGCCTTGGTTGTGGCCAACGCCAAGACGAGCAGGCCTGGCGTGTGCAACGCGGCCGAGTCCCTCCTCGTGCACGAGGCGGTGGCTCGGGACTTCATGCCCCGGATGGCGGCTGCCCTGGGAGGAGTCGAGCTGGTGGGCGACGAGCGCACTCGAGCCGTGCTGGGCCAGGTGGGACCGGCCACGGACGCCGACTACGCCACCGAGTTCCTCGGCCTCAAGCTGAGTGTGGCGGTGGTGGACGACATCGACGCTGCCCTGGACCACATCGCCCGCTACGGATCCGGCCACTCGGAGGCCATCATCACCAACGACCTCCGGGCCGCCACCCGCTTCACCGAGGAGGTGGACGCGGCAGCCGTCCTGGTGAACGCCTCCACTCGCTTCGTCGACGGCGCCGAGCTGGGCCTGGGAGCCGAGATCGGCATCAGTACCCAGAAGCTGCATGCTCGGGGGCCCATGGGGCTGCGGGAGCTGACCACCCTCAAGTACGTGATCGAAGGAGACGGGCAGGTTCGTCTGTGAAGCCGGACCCAACGCCGAGCCCGGCCGGCTCCGCAGTCGAGGTCCGCCAGGGCCTGGCCGGCTCCGGAGGCCACCAGCCGAGCCCGGCCGGCTCCGCAGTCGAGGTCCGCCAGGGCCTGGCCCGGGTGGGCTACCTGGCCGACCAGGGTATCGCCAGCGTGGTCTACCTGGCCGAGCGGCTGGGCAAGCCGGTGTTGGTGGAGGGTCCTGCCGGCACCGGCAAGACCGAGCTGGCCAAGAGCGTGGCTCGCATGTCAGGTGCACGCCTGATCCGCCTGCAGTGCTACGAAGGCCTGGACGAGTCGAAGGCTCTGTACGAGTGGAACTACAAGAAGCAGCTGCTGCGGATCCAGGCCCAGCGGCTGGCCGAGTCGGCACCCACCACCGCCGGCGGGGGGCCAAGGCCTGGGGCCGGGGAGGCAGCCTCGCCCACCGGCTGGGAGGACCTCGAGGCGGACATCTTCAGCGAGGAATTCCTCCTCACCCGCCCGTTGCTGGAGGCCATCCGGGCCACCGATCCCGTGGTGCTCCTGGTCGACGAGGTGGACAGGCTGGAGGTGGAGACGGAGGCCCTGCTCCTCGAGGTGCTCTCCGACTACCAGGTCTCTGTCCCCGAGATGGGCACGATCACGGCCTCCCAGGTGCCGATGGTCTTCCTGACTTCCAACAACACCCGAGAGCTCTCCGAGGCCCTGAAGCGGCGCTGTCTGTACCTCCACATCGGCTACCCCGACGTGGAACGGGAGAAGGCGATCGTCAGGGCCAAGGTGCCGGAGATCTCCGAGGTCCTGGCGGACCAGGTGGTGCGGATCGTGCGGTCGCTGCGGTCGATGGAGCTCAAGAAGCGCCCTTCGGTGTCCGAGACGCTCGACTGGGCCCGCACCCTGCTGGTGCTGGGGGCGAACGCCATCGACACCGAGGTGGTCAGGGACAGCCTCCACATCCTGCTCAAGCACCGCACCGACATCGAGAGGGCAGCCAAGGAGCTGTCGGTGGCCAAGGGGACCTAGTCGTTGGGCCAGTGCTAGAGCTCCTTGCCGGCTTCATCGCCGAGTTGCGCCGGGCCGGCCTGCCTGTCTCGCTCAGCGAGCACATCGACGCGGCAGAGGCTCTGGCTCACGTGCCACTGGACGACAGGCAGGCGCTCAAGTACGCCCTGGGCGCCACTCTGGTCAAGTCCGGCGCTCACTGGCGAGCCTTCGAGACGGTCTTCGACGTGTATTTCACCCTCGGCCCTCACCATCTGGACCTCTCGGGGGCGCAGGCCCGGTCCGGTGGCGCCCCCGCTGCCAGCGCGGCGATGGACCAGGACGCTCCGTTGTCCAGCGCCGCGCCGACCGAGGTGCTCACCGACGCCCAGTTGAGGGAGATGCTTCACCGGGCGCTCATGGACGGCGACGAGGCCATGCTCGGTGCCCTGGCCCGCCAGGCCGTCGCCCTCCATGCCGGGATGGAGGCGGGCCGACCAGTAGGTGCCACCTATTACCTGCACAGGACCCTTCGCCACCTCCAACTGGACGCGGTCCTGAGCGCCTTGATGGAGGCGGGCCGCCGGCAGGCCGAGGGTGTCCTCACTCCGTTGGAGGAGCGCCTGGCCCGGGACGAGTACCAGGCCCGCATCGACTCGCTGCGCAGGGAGGTGGAAGCCGAGGTCCGCCGGCGAATGGTGCTCGATCGGGGACCGGAGGCGGTGGCCAGGGCGCTGCGCAAGCCGTTGCCCGAGGACGTCAGCTTCATGCACGCCAGCCGCGAGGAGCTGGCTGCGCTGGGCCGGGCGGTCCATCCGCTTACCCGCCGGCTGGCCGCCCGCCTGGCCCGAAGCCGCCGCCAGGGCAGTCGGGGAGCGGTTGACTTCCGCAGCACGGTGCGTCACTCGCTGTCCTGCGGGGGGGTGCCAGCCGACCTCAGGTTCCGTCATCCCCAGCCGGCCAAGCCGGAGATCTTCGTGATCGCCGACATCTCCGGATCGGTGGCCGCCTTTGCTCGCTTCACCCTGCAGCTCGTCTATGCCGTCAGCACCCAGTTCTCGAAGGTCCGCAGCTTCGTGTTCATCGACGAGGTGGACGAGGTGACCAGCTTCTTCGAAGAGGCGGACGAGATCGGCGAGGCCGTTCGGCGGGTCAACACCGAGGCCGAGGTGGTCTGGGCCGACGGTCACTCTGACTACGGCCACGCCCTCGAGGCATTTTGGGGGCGGTGGGGCCAGGAGCTGTCGACCAGGTCGAGCGTGCTGGTGCTGGGAGATGCCCGCAACAACTACCATGCTGCCAACCCGTGGGTGCTGCAGGAGATCGGCCGCCGCTCCCGGCATCTCTACTGGCTCAATCCCGAGCCTCGGCCCTACTGGGACACGGGCGATTCGATAGCCAGCCAGTACGCGCTCCATTGTGAAGGGACGTTCGAATGCCGCAACCTGCGCCAGCTCGAGGCCTTCGTCGGGCAGCTGGCATGAGCGCGCCGGTGCAGTCCCTTGCCACCCGCTTGGCACTGGTCCGCCATGGCGAGTCGGAGGCGCAGCGCCAGCACGTGGTCGGAGGCCAGCGAGGCTGCACCGGGCTGTCCCCCCGCGGGGTGGCCCAGGTGAAGGCTCTGGCCGATCGCCTGGCCCGCACCGCCGAGCTGGCCGGAGTCTCTGCCCTCTACGCCAGCGTGCTGCCGCGCGCCGTCGAGACGGCCGAGTTGATCGCCCCTGCCCTCGGCCACCTGGAAGTGGTGGCTGACTGCGACCTGTGCGAGCTGCACCCGGGAGAGTCTGACGGGCTGTCCTGGGCGGACGTCGAGGTCTCTTATGCCGTCCCCGACTTCGCCACCGATCCCGACCTGCCGTTCTCGCCGGGCGGGGAGAGCTGGACCACCTTCCTGGCCCGGGCCAGGGCCAGCCTGACACGCCTGGCGCAGGGCCATCCAGGCGAGCAGGTGGTGGTGGCCACCCACGGTGGGGTGGTAGATGGCTCGCTGCTCAGCTTCCTCGGGATCGAGGGCGTCCCGGGCTGGGCCGGCGCGGGCAGCGCCAGGCTGGGCGCGGCCAACGCCTCGATAACCGAGTGGGAGTACGCCACCGGTTGCTGGCGACTGCTTCGCTACAATGACACTGCCCACTTGGCCGGCGCGGACTTCTGCTAAGTTTACAACGGTAATGGACCGCGAAGAGCTCATCAGAAGAGTACACGAGCTCCGTTGGTACCACACCATTGACCTCGGCCAGGGCGTGGTGACGCCCGGTGACTGCAAGACAATTGTAAGCAAGGAGGTCCTTCCTGACTTCACCGGTCGCAGCGTTATCGACATCGGAGCCTGGGACGGCCTCTACTCGTTCATCGCCGAGCAATCCGGGGCGAGTCGAGTCGTGGCCTTGGACCACTATATCTGGGGCGTAGATCTTCAACTGCGAGGCGAATACTGGGACAAATGTGTAGCAGCAGGTGTCCTGCCCGATCACACCCGAGACACCATAGACTTCTGGGACCCGTCCTTACCGCGCAAGCGGGGATTTGACCTGGCCAAGGAGGCTCTCGGTAGTCGGGTAGAGGCGATCGTCAGCGATTTCATGACGACGGACCTGAACGATCTCGGAGTCTTCGACATCGCCCTCTACCTCGGAGTGCTGTACCATATGCAAGAGCCACTGACGGCACTTGTCCGCTTGCGAAAGGTCACTCGTGAGGTGGCTGTCATCGAGACGGAGGCCATTCACCTACCGGGCCATTCGGCAGCTCCGCTCCTTGAATTCGAACCGGGCGACGAGCTGCGCCGGGGAGACTACGGGAACTGGTACGCCGGCACTGAGGCGGCACTGCATGCTATGTGCAAGGCGGCCGGGTTTGCGTCAGTCGTCACCAAGCGTGGCCCCCCTGATATTCCATCCCACCGGCGCAAGCGGTCCTCTCCAGACCTGTACAGGTACCGGGCTGTGCTGCACGCCTTTCCTTAGTCAGCATGGAACGGTCCGCCCGGTCGCCGATGCGTGAATCAGCTACCATTGGCCGGAGCCACATACAGAAAGGAAGCTGGCCATCTCCAGCTCGACAACTCGCTCTGCGAGGGCTTCTTCCGCAGCTTGCAGCTCGAGTTGTTGGAAGCGGGGACGGGTGCTGGAACCGGTGAATCAACCCTGACCGCTCCGACGGTGGTGGCCGGCGCCACGGTCCAGCGACATCCTCTCCTGGCGCCGCCACCGCTGACCAGGAGGGGCGAGCCGGCGAGCCCCTGCTCCACGGGGCGGGTCAGCAGGCGTAGTCCCCATCGAAGAGCCCGGCGTCGTACTGGGTGAACCAGACGCTGCCTCCCCCGAAGGCGAAGCTCGGTCCGCATAGGTAACCCGGGTCGGAGCTGGGGGCCCCGCCGACCCAGACAGGCAGCCGGGGCGCGAACCCGCCGGCCAGGATCGCCCACTGGTACGACGTGGAGTAGATCCCGACGCTCATGCCTCTGGCCTGCAGGCCGGTGATGGCGCCGGCTATGGCGCTGGCGTTGACGCCCTGGCTGGTGGTCCAGTAGGTGGGGTCCGAGCTGACCAGCTCGACATCGAGCCACCAGCGATGACCGAGCACGCCAGCGGTGTTGGCGTAGGAAACCGAGTAGGCGGCGTCGTTGTAGCCGTAGTTGAAGGCCAGGCACACCTGGTCGACAGCCGCGCAGGTCCCGGCCGGGCCGTTCTGGTCAGTGCTGTTGGGCGGCCCCGGTGGCGGGGTGTTGATGTTCATGTAGGCGCTCGGCGCCCCCTGCCCCGCCCACCTGGCCTGGCTGGCCAGGCACGGATTGGCGGTGAAGGCCCGTCCATCGTTGACCCCGACGATGGCCATGTTGAAAGGCGGCGCCGGGTAGGCCGACCCGCACTGCGGCCACGAGATGTCGTAGCCCGTCGAGAACGGGCGGTACGGGTTGGCGCCGGCGCCGGCCCGGTAGCTGGCCGCGCCGGACAGGGCAGGTGGGGCGGCTCCCTGGGGTGCGCCCTGGCCGGCGGCCCCGGGCAGGGCCGCACCAGGGAGCTGACGCAGCAGTGACCCGACACCGCCCACCACCCCTCTCACGGTGCTGCTCACCAGTGCCCCCAGCGCCTTGTCGAGGGACGCCAGGGGTCCCCCCTGGCTGGAGACCACTGCCACCTGCGGGGCCGGGAGCGCGGCGGTGGGGGGCGACGCCACCGCCACCATGCCTGTCCCCGCCAGGGTGGCGACCACCGTGGCCACCAGGGCGGTCACTCTGGTTCGCCGCCCCGGGAGCTTGTTGGCTGTCGCCCCCACCAGCGACCGCGCCCATCCCTGGCCCCGCCCCATCAGCCCTGTCGTCGTGCGCACCTCGCCTCCTTGCCCGGCGCGGCCGGTGCGTTCCCTCGTGAGGTTGGCTGGCTCGCGGCGATGGTTATTTTCGCTCAGAAGTATTGCCGGTCAGAGCCGAGCGTGCTCGATGCGTGATGTCGCCGCCCGGTGAGGGGGCATCTCGGGCCTCTTGCGTCAGGGCCGAGCCGTGAACTAGCGTCACGGTGACCGAGGAGGCATCGTCCTGAGGCAGTCGAGCTTTATCCCAACTGGCCGACCATGTCACCGACGCCATAGACGCCCGGCAAGCCTGTTGAGAGTGGGCCGGACGATGCCTGTGGCAGGAGTGATGGCCTTGGTATTGGTAGGGCTCCAGGGTGCCCCGACTCATGCCTCCACGCCCTCGGGCGGGCAGGTGGTCACTTACAATGGCATCCAGATCACAGTTCCGTCGAGCTGGCCGGTCATAGAGCTGGCCAACGACCCCCGCCGCTGTGTTCGTTTCGACCAACATCGGCTGTACCTGGGCCGGCCCGCTACTGATCAGCGCTGCCCGGCCCGCATCCTGGGGCACACCGAGGCCGCCATCATGGAGCCCCTCAGCGCCAGCGAGGTGAGCCAGGCCATGGCCCGCCTGCACCAGACCACCGTCGATGGCCAAGTGGTGGGGATGGCGAGCCGAACTGCCATCCAACCCAACTACACGGTGGTCTTTCCCCAGGCCCACCTCGAGGTGGCGATCAGCCAGGGGACCGACCCGGCGGTGGCAGCGAGCATCTTCTCCTCCCTGGCGGTCGTGCCTGGCTCGCCTCCGGCGCCCGCCCCTACCGGGCCACCCACCAATCCATCCATTGGCTCGGTGCCGGGGGCCCTCTCCACCGCCAGCTCCCCGGCCACCAGCTCCCCGGCCACCAGCTCCCCGGCCACCACCTCCCCGGCCACCACCTCCCCGGCCACCAGCTCCCCGGCCACCACCTCCCCGGCCCTGGACACCAGCCCGCCGCCGCTGGCCGCCACCGGTCCCTCGGCCGGCTCCCGCTCTGGCGCCCGGATGACGGCGGCACCGGCGCCCAAGGGGTCGCCACCAATGGGGGAGGCGGCGACACTGCTGAGCTACTCGTTGCCCCCGCCGGGGGTCTACACCGGCGAGGCGTTCGACACCTGTTCGGCACCGAGCACCTCGGTCATGTCCAACTGGTTGGCATCTCCCTACCGTGGCGCCAACATCTACATAGGAGGAGTCAACCGGGGCTGCGCCCAGCCCAATCTCACCTCGTCCTGGATGGCGCAGGTCTCGGGCATGGGCTGGTCGATCATCCCCACCTACGTCGGGCTGCAGGCACCCTGCGCCTCGTCGGCCTACGGATCGGGCATCGACCCGAGCCAGGCGGCCAGCGAGGGCCAGCAATCGGCTGACCAGGCGGCCAACGAGGCTTCGGCCCTGGGCATGGGAGCCGGCAGCCCCATCTACGACGACATGGAGTCCTACGACTACTCCAATACCAGCTGCAACCAGGCGGTGATGTCCTTCTTGGACTCCTGGACGGCCGAGCTGCACGCCTTGGGCTACCACTCGGGGGTCTACAGCAGTCTCTACGGGGGCATAGCGGCCCTGGTCTCCCAGGTGGGGGTGGCCGGCTACCACCTGCCCGACGAGATCTGGTTCGCGGCCTGGCCCGGCAACGGGGCGACCACCACTGACCCCAGCATCCCGGCGGGCGACTGGTCCGACCACCAGCGGATACACCAGTACTCCGGCGACGTGTCCCAGAGCTGGGGCGGGTCCAGCCTCGACATCGACCAGGACTACAGCGACGCCTTGCTGGCCGCCGACGG
Source organism: Acidimicrobiales bacterium (assembly GCA_039583615.1). Taxonomy (GTDB): domain Bacteria; phylum Actinomycetota; class Acidimicrobiia; order Acidimicrobiales; family QHCF01; genus QHCF01. The sequence continues at coordinate 18,730 of JAVKSQ010000006.1, read as the reverse complement.
ACCTGGGGCACCCCCCAGCCTCCAGCTCAACCCGGGCCAGTCCGTGGTGTCGCCCAACGGCCAGTACATCCTGGTCATGCAGAACGACGGCAACCTGGTGCTGTACGTGATGGGGGGACGCTACCTGTGGGACACCGCCACGGGGAGCTATCCCGGTGCCTACGCAGTCATGCAGGGCGACGGCAACCTGGTCGTCTACCAGTCCGGACGCGCCCTTTGGGACAGCGTCACCGGGGGAAATCCGGGTGCCCACCTGGCCCTGCAGGACGACGCCAACCTGGTGGTCTACGCCGCCTCCGGGGGCCCGCTGTGGGCATCTGGCTCGGTGAACCCGGAGCTGACCCCCAACGGGGCCCTCCAGGTGGGATGGCTGCTGTACTCGCCCAACCGGCAGTACGAGCTCGTCATGCAAGGCGACGGCAACCTGGTCGTGTACGTGGTCGGCGGGCGCTACCTGTGGGACAGCGTCACGGGGGGCTATCCCGGTGCCTACGCCGTCATGCAGGGCGACGGCAACCTGGTCGTCTACCAGTCCGGGAGAGCCCTGTGGGACAGCCTCACCGGCGGCTACCCAGGCGCCTACCTCGTGATGCAAAGTGACGGCAACCTCGTCGTCTACCAGGGCGGGCGTGCCCTGTGGGACAGCGGCACATAGCCGCCACCACGGCTGTTCCCGCCCCCGGTTGACCCAGCCGCCGGGGCGGCGGCGCTGGCTGGTTCAGCTGCGCAGCAGCTCGGCCACCCGAAAGGCCAGGTCGATGGCTTGGCGGGCGTTGAGTCGTGGGTCACATCGGGTCGTGTACCGCAGCTCCAGCTGGTCCTCGAGGATGTCCTCGGCCCCGCCCAGGCACTCGGTGACGTCGTCTCCGGTCAGCTCCACGTGCATCCCTCCCGGCCAGGTGCCCTCGGCTCGATGGGCGGCGAAGAAGCCCCTGATCTCGGCCAGCACGTCGTCGAAGCGGCGGGTCTTGCGACCGCTCTGGCTGACGAAGGTGTTGGCGTGCATCGGGTCGCAGGCCCACACCACCGGGTGCCCGGCATCGGCCACCGCCCGCAGGAGTGGGGGCAGGGCGTCGGCGACCCGGGCCGCCCCCATGCGGGCGATGAGGGTGAGACGGCCGGGCACCCGGTCGGGGTCCAGCCGCCGGCACAGGGCGACCACCTCATCGGCGGTGGCGGTGGGACCCAGCTTGGCGCCGAGGGGGTTGCGTACCCCCGAGAGGAACTCCACGTGGGCGCCATCGGGATCCCGGGTGCGCTCGCCCACCCACAGCATGTGGGCCGAGCAGTCGTACCAGTCCCCGGTCAGGGAGTCCTTCCTGGTGAGGGCTTGCTCGTAGGCCAGCACCAGGGCCTCGTGGCTGGTCCAGAACTCGACCTGGTGGAGGGTCGCCTCCCTGCCCAGGTCGATCCCGCAGGCCCGCATGAAGCGAAGGGCTCGGTCGATCTCGCCGGCTATGGCCTCGAAGAGGCGTCCCTCCGCACTGGCGGCGACGAACTCCTGGTTCCAGGTATGGACCTGGGAGAGGTCGGCGAAGCCGCCCTTGGTGAAGGCTCGCAACAGATTGAGGGTGGAGGCCGACTGGTGGTAGGCAGCCACCAGGCGCTCAGGTGCCGGCGCCCGGGCCTCGAGCGTGGGAGCATCGTCGTTGACCATGTGGCCCCGAAAGGAAGGCAGGTCCTGGACTCCCACCCGCTCGGTGGGGGCTGATCGGGGCTTGGCGAACTGGCCGGCGATGCGCCCCACCTTGACCACTGGCACTCCGGCGCCATAGGTGAGCACCACCGCCATCTGGAGTATCACCTTGAGCTTGTCCCTGATGGCATCGGCAGTGAACTCGCTGAACGACTCGGCGCAGTCCCCGGCCTGGAGGAGGAAGGCCCGCCCGGCCGCCACCTCGCTCAGGGCCTCGGTGAGCCGGCGGGCCTCGCCGGCGAACACCAGCGGCGGCAGGGTGGCCAGCTGGGCGATGGCAGCCTGGAGCTCCACCTGGTCGGGCCAGTCGGGCTGCTGGCTGGCCAGGCGCTGGTGCCAGCTCTCTGGGTTCCAGGGCAGTGCCGACATACCAATACGATGCCTGAGTCAGGCGCCCTGGGCAAAAAGGGGCGCCCTGCGCTCCACGCCCCTCCCCCACTTGTGGCCGTCTGCTCTGGGAGTGCCGGCCCTTCCCGGTAGGCTCGGCGCCCGTGGCGCTCTTCGCCCCAGTGGTCGCCCGCCGGGCTGGATGGTGAGGGAGCGGATCGGGATCTTCGGGGGGACGTTCGACCCCGTGCACGTGGGCCACCTGGTGGCCGCGGTGAACGCCCGCCATGCCCTGTCCCTGGACCGGGTGCTGCTGGTGGTGGCCGGCCAACCCTGGCAGAAGGCGCCTGGTCCGGTGGCGCCGGCCCGGGAGCGCCACGCGGTGCTGGCTGCTGCGGTGGCCGACCAGGACGGGCTGGAGGCGAGCGACCTCGAGATCGAGCGGGGTGGCCCTTCCTACACAGCCGACACCCTGGAGCTCCTGGAGCTTCTCAATCCGGGGGTCCAGCTGTTTCTCATCGTGGGGGCTGACGTGGCCGGTGAGCTGGGCACCTGGGAACGGGTCGAGGACTGCCGGGAGCTGGCCACCCTGGTGGTCGTGAACCGCCCGGGCGCCTCGCTGGGCCGTCTCCCACTGGACTGGCCGGCGGTCACCGTCGAGATACCTGCTCTGGACATATCCAGCACCGACCTGCGGGCCCGGGCCGCCGACGGGCGCCCCTTGGACTTCCTCGTCCCCCACCCGGCGATCCGCCGCATCCGCCAGCTTGGTCTGTACGCTGGGGGCCGGATGAGCGGATGATCGCCAAGGCCAAGTCAGCCCACCAGGACGAGTCAGCCAACGACCTCCAGCTCTCCGTGCATGCCGTGCGTGGCTGGGCCATGGCCGCCGCCCGGGCCGCGGCGGCCAAGGGCGGTCAGGACACCCTCCTGTTGGACGTGAGCGATGTCCTGGCCATCACCGATGCCTTCGTCGTTACCAGCGGCCCCAACACTCGCCAGGTGCGGACGGTGGCCGAGGAGGTCGAGGCCAAGGTCAAAGAAGCGGGCGGTCCGGCTCCGCTGCGGATCGAGGGGCTGGACGACGCTCGTTGGGTCCTGCTCGACTTCGGGGACTTCGTGGTCCATGTCTTCTTGGAGGAGGCCCGCCGCTTCTACGAGCTGGAGCGGCTGTGGGCCGATGCCTCCCGCCTGGCCTGGCGGGCCTGAGTTCCCCGGTCTGGCCTCTCCTCCGCCTGAGCGCCGTCACGGCGGGGCCAGCGTGGCGAAGTCCTGGCGGACCAGGGGACCAGAGGTGAGGGTGCCGTCGCCGGCTGGCGCGTCCACCGGCTGGCCCGCCTCGGTGAACGTGACGCCGGTCACCGACGGGAAGTTGGTCACGGTGAAGACCACCTGGGCCACCGCCAGGATCTGCTCGCGGCCCCCGATCTGGCCGAAGTCTCCTCCCAGGTCGACGGTGGCGATGCCGGCGACGGTGCCGGCGGCGATGAGGTGGGCCTGGCTGTCGACGGCACTTCCCAGTCCGCCGGTCGCCTCAGTGTTGGTCGGTCCCTGGACCAGGGCATCGAGGACCCTCTGCAGGGACAGGGGAGCGGCGACGTCGCGCACGGCGGGCGCCAGGCGGCCGCCCCTCAGCAGGTACACCACCGTCGCCACCTGAGGAGCTCCGGCGTTGGCCGGGGGCCTGCTGGACGACGGGGAGAGCAGGCCGAAGGGGACATCGCGCCGGGACAGAGCCTGGGGGGCGGAGCTCTCGGGTATTCCGCAGGCCGCCAGGCCCAGGGCCAGGGCCACCGCCGTGGCCAGTGCCCAACCTGGCGAGCGGCCGGGCCGGGGAGCAGGTCGCAACCGCCGGCTCACAGCTGGGACGCCGGGAGCTCGACGAGAAAGCGGGCACCGCCGCCGGGGCGATCCTCCACCCACGCCCGACCCCCGTGGAGACGGGCATGCTCGCTCACCAGCGCCAGGCCCAATCCGGTTCCCTGCCCCCCGCCCCGGCGCCCACTGCCCGAGCCGCGGGAGAAGCGTTCGAACACCCGGCTGCGGTCCTCGGCCGGCACGCCGGGGCCGGCGTCCTCCACCACCAGGCGGACCTGTCCGTCCCGGGCGTCCACTCCCACCCTGGTGACGCCGCCGCCGTAGGTGGAGGCGTTGCCGACCAGGTTGGCCACTATCCTCTCGATCCGGCGCTTGTCGACCCGGACCACCAGGGCCGCCACGCCCGGGTCGATCTCGACCGGTACGTCCTTCGCCCCGGTCGCCATCACCGCTTGGCGGACCACCTCACCGAGCGCCACCTCGTCCAGCGACAGCTCGGCGGCCCCGGCGTCGAAACGGGAGATCTCCAGCAGATCGGTGACCATGCGTTGGAACCGTCGCAACTCGGCGCCCAACAGGTCGAGAGCCTGGCGGGATCGCTCCGGCAGCTCGTGGCGCCGGGCCTCCAGGATCTGCACCGAAGTGGCGAGGGTCGTCAGGGGAGACCGCAGCTCGTGGCTCACGTCGGAGCTGAACCGGGCCTCCCTCTCGATACGGGCCTGGAGGTTGTCGGCCATCTGGTTGAACGACGAGGCCAGCACGGCCAGATCGGCCTCGTCCGCCGTCTCCAGGCGAGTGTCGAGGCGCCCTCCGGCAATGGCGGCGGCGGCGGCGGCCACCTCGGTCAGCGGCCGAAGGGCTCGTCCGCTGGCCCAGCGGCCCAGCACCGCGCCGCCCAAGGTGGTGGCCAGGGCGGCTCCGGCCAGGGACAGGGCGAGGATCCGCAACGTCCGCTGCAGGTCCTGGAGGGAGAACACCTCGAAGTAGGCGGCGCCCACCTCGGGCACCGGTATGCCCACCTCGACCTGCGGGACACCGTTCACCGGGTGGTACTGATGGGCGGGCGTCCCGTGGGTGACCACCAGTGCCTGCATGGCGGCCGGGATGGCGTCTTGGCCCACGCCGAGCGACGTGGCGTACCAACGTCCGTGGTCGTAGAGAACCGAGTTGGACCCTGGCACGCTGTCCAGTGAGCCCAGCAGCCCGACTATGTCGGGCCCGGGGGAGCGAAGGGTGCTGCGGACCAGGGCCGCATTGACGTAGGCCTGGCGCAGGACGGCCGCGCTCTGCTCCCCGAGCGACGACTGGCGGGCGGCGGCGTAGGTGATCATGGCCATTGACGCCGACACCACCAGGGCACCGAGCGCGAAGGCCGCCGTCACCCTGGCTCGCACCCCGAGGCGGACCCGGAGGTGGGACCGCACCCCCGGCCGGGGCACCGCCCGGGCGGTGGCGGTGCCCTCGGCGCTGCTCCCCAGGGGCGACGGATGGGCTTGGCGGCCCAACCGGAGCGGCGAGGCCGCCGCCGACATGGTCAGGGCACCACCTTGTACCCGAGGCCCCTTACGGTGACCACATGGCCGGGATTTGCCGGATCTTGCTCCACCTTGGTCCGCAGACGTCGGACGTGGACATCCACCAGGCGCCCGTCGCCGAAGTAGTCGTAGCCCCACACCCGCTCCAGGAGCTGCTCCCGGGAGAGCACCTTCCCCGGGTTGGCGGCCAGCTCGCAAAGGAGGCGGAACTCCGTCCGGGTGAGATGGACCTCCTCACCGCTGCGACGGACCATTCCCTGGTCGGGCAGGACCTCCAGGTCGCCGAGCACCAGGGGACCAGAGCCGGGACCGGCCGCCCTGGCCCGGCGCAGTAGCGCCCGGATGCGAGCGGTCAGCTCCTTGATCATGAAGGGCTTGGTGACGTAGTCGTCGGCGCCCGCCTCCAGCCCGGCCACCACGTCGTGGGTGTCGGAGCGAGCGGTCACCATTATCACCGGGACGGCACTGACCCGGCGCAGGGCGCGGCAGCAATCCAGGCCGTCCATGCCCGGCAGCATGATGTCGATCAGGACCACGTCAGCCGGCCGCCGGGCGAACGCCTCGAGGGCCTCCTCGCCGCCTGCTGCCTCCTCTGCCTGGTAGCCCTCGTCCTCCAGGGCCAGACGCATCGATACCCGGATGCGCTCGTCGTCCTCGACCAGCAGGATCCGATTGGCCATGCCCCAGATGCTGGTCGATCGGCTCGGACCTCGCCAGGCGGGCTGGCGTCCAGCGGGCCCTTTTCGTCACCGCCCCGCTCGCCGGCGAGCAGTTCGTCACCGAATTGACACGCGATCGCCTTTGACTCGATCACCGGAAGGGGCGATGATGGCAGCGCCGGCCTCCCATCCAGGCGCCCTGGCCAGGGCTGCCGTGGGCCGAGCACGCCGGGTGGACGGAGACTTCACATGGAGCTTGTCGACATCTTGGCCCGACGAGCGGGCAGGTCACCTCGTTCCAGCCCCTTGGTGATCGAGTCGTGCAACAGCACTTGGCTGTTCGACGCCGAACGCCACCGATTTCGTCGGGTGCCCAGGGGGTCCAGCCTGGAGGTGCCACCGCCGGCCAGCGACTGGCAGCCCTATTTCGCGCTGGAGCTGGACGAGTCCTCAGAGGCGTTCACAGTAGTGCTCAACCAGGCCGGCACCCGGCTGTTGCGGTCGTGGCGCCATGTGGAGCGGTGCGAGCAGTGCGGCACCGAGGCCACCGCCGAGCTCACCTGCGTCGACGTCGCGGCGGCGTCGCCCGAAGGATGATCAGCCCCTCATGAGCGATCGTGGCATCCTCGACGAGATCAGCCGGCTGGCCGAGGAGGAGCACCGACTGGAGGAGGCGGCGGTCGGCCAGGGACTGTCTGGCGAGGACCGCGAACGGCTGCGAGCCACCGAGGTGCAGCTCGACCAGTGCTGGGACCTGCTGCGCCAGCGGCGGGCCCGACGCCAGGCCGGCTTGGATCCCGACGGCGCCCAGATCCGCCCGGCTTCCACCGTGGAGAGCTACCGCCAATGACCTCGACCCCCTTTAGCCGTCGGCCAGTCTGGTCAGCTTGAAGGGTCGCTCTGAGCCGCGAGCCGTCGGCGCTGGGGGACGACGGTGTACCTAGGATCCTCGGCCGAAGCCACCCCGGCCTCGAAGATGGCGAAGCGGGTCAGGGCGGAAGCCGTGAGGAGGGCTGCCCCGGCCAGGGCGCTGGCCACCCGGCTGCGTCCCGCCAGGACGCCGGCCGACACCATGCCAGCCAGCGTGAGGGCCTTGCCCATCCGGTTGTGGCGATCGGCCTTGCCCAGGCGGTAGGCCTCCCCGGACGGACCCATGCGCTTCTCCATCAAGCTGGCCGTCACCACCTCGGCGCCGCCGGCCAGGATGGCCAAGCGCCGCACCGGGCCGGTATCGGTCAGCGGGGCGCCGACCAGCCCCAGGCCGGCCGCCGCGCTGGCTGCCGAGGAGGCGAACACGAAGGGCATGTACCGGTAGCCGTCATGCCAAGCCGGCACGGCCGTGTTGGTGATGAGGGCGGCGGTGTAGCAGGCCACCCCCGGTCCGAGGACTGCGGCGGTGGCGGTAGCCCCGGTGCCGAGAGCCGTCGCCATACCGGTGAGGTCGCTCAGGGCAGCCACCGCACAGGCCGGCGCGTAGGTGGCCAGCAGCCAGGAGCCCACGCTCATGGGGGAGGTCACCTTGAAGGTCCGCAGCATGTTGAGGAAGCGGCCCCGGCGTCCGAGGTCGTGGACGAGGGCAGCCAGCGACAGCCCGGCGGCGGCCGCCGAGGCGGTCTTGGTGACCCGGGCCAGCCCGGGCCGGCCGGTGATCTGGGCGCCACCGGCTACCGCTGAACCGGCGCCGGCCAAGCCGCCGAGGAAGAGGTAGCCAGCGATGTCGGCGGCCTTCCAGGTCGGCTTGTTGATGATCGGTTTGCCGTAGTACGACTGGAGCTCGGCCTGGGGCACCATCGCCTGCTCCCCGCCTCGTCTGGCGTTGGCGCCGCTCACCTTCGAGGTCCGCCTCGGGCGAAAACGGCGGTGACGGTTCCCGCCAGAGCCACCGCGGCGACGGCCACCCGGGCCCACATGGCCGGCAGGTCACGGGTGGTGACGACCGGGTCGGGTGGCAACCCGTAGACCTCGGGCTGGTCGAGGAGCAAGAAGAAGGCTCCGTCCCCACCCACCCCGTCGTCGGGGTCCCGCCCGTAGAGCCGGGCCTCGCTGGTGCCGTTGTGGTGCAGCTGGGACAGGCGGCGGTCGGCTCGCTCGCGCAGCTCTTCCAGCGGGCCGAACTGGATGGACTCCGTCGGGCAAGCCTTGGCGCACGCCGGCTCGGCACCGACGCTCAGCCGGTCGTAGCACAGGGTGCACTTCCAAGCCCTCCCGTCGCCCTGGCGCTGGTCGATGACCCCGTACGGGCACGCCGGGACGCAGTAGCCGCAGCCATTGCAGATGTCCTCTTGCACCACCACGGTCCCGAGCTCGGTGCGGAACAGCGAGCCAGTCGGGCACACGTCGAGACAGGCGGCGTGGGTGCAGTGCTTGCACACGTCCGACGACATCAGCCAGCGGATGCGGCTGCCATCCTTGCTCGAGGCGGCACCGGTGACCTGGTGGCCGAGGCGGGCAGGCTGCTCGATGAACGCCACGTGGCGCCAGGTGTCGGCCCCCAGACCGGCGGTGTTGTCGTAGGACATGCCGGTCAGGACCAGGCCGTCCTCGGGAACCTGGTTCCACTCCTTGCAGGCCACCTCGCAGGCCTTGCACCCGATGCACACCGAGGTGTCGGTGAAGAACCCCACCCGGGGCGGATGATCGGCGTAGCCGGCAGACGTGGCCGGGTCGGTGCCCTCCAGCAGGGAGCGGGACCGCTCAACGGCCACCACGCACCTCCGTCCCGGTGTCGTCGGCGATGCCGGCCCGCCGGACGTAGCCCTCGACCAGGGCGTTGCGGGCCCGCCCCCGAGGCCGGCGGCCGGGCCGGATGTCCCCGGTCAACGCCTTGGCCTCTTGAATGTGGACGTTCGGGTCGAGGGAGATGGAGGTGAGCTCGTTGGCCGCGTCGCCGGTGGTGTAGCCGTTCGGCCCCCAGTGGTAGGGCAGACCGATCTGGTGCAGCACTCGCCCTTGGATCCGCAGGGGGGCCATCCGCTCGGTCACCAGGACCCGCGCCTCTATGGCTGCCCGGGCAGTGACGATGGTCGCCCATCCGAGATGCTCCAGGTGGCGCTCGGCGGCCAGCTCGGGGGACACCTCGCAGAACATCTCTGGTTGGAGCTCCGAGAGGTAGGGGAGCCACCGGCTCATGCCTCCGGCGGTGTGGTGCTCGGTCAGGCGGTAGGTGGTGATGACATAGGGGAACACCTGGTGGCCGGGTTGGCCGGGATCGGGGTGGTACCGGTTGTGCCGGCGGGCGAAGACCTGGCGGACCGGGTTGCGTTGCTGGGTGTACAGCAGGTTCGAGAAGGCAGAGTCCTGGGGCTCGTAGTGGGTCGGCAGCGGACCGTCGGTCAGCCCGGCGGGGACGAAGAGCCAGCCCTTGCCGTCCGCCTGCATCACGAACGGGTCCTCACCGGAGAGGGCTTCGGCGGCGGTGGCGCCGGCCGGCGGCCGGTACCACGGAGACTTGCTCGACGAGAAGTCGGCGATGTCGTGTCCGGTCCACCTGGACGCTTCCTCGTCCCACCACACCAGCGCCTTGCGCTCGCTCCACGGGCGGCCGTGGCGGTCGGCGGAGGCCCGGTTGTACAGGATCCTGCGGTTGGCCGGCCAGGCCCAGCCCCACTCGTTGGCCACCCAGTTCTGCTGGCCTGACGGCTTGCGCCGGGCCGCCTGGTTGACGCCGTCGGCCAACACCCCGCAGTAGATCCAGCAGCCGCAGGCCGTCGAGCCGTCCTCTTCCAGCTGCTCGTAGGAGCTCAAGGGCCGGCCCTCGGCGTCCCAGCCGTTGATCTCGGCCAGGACGGCCTGGGCACTGGGCTCGGCCAAGCTGGCCTCGGTGGGGTAGTCCCACACCAGGTCCAGGACCGGCCGGTCCATCTCGTCGGTCGACCCAGCCATCTTCTCCCGGATGATGCGACCCAGGTGGTAGTAGAACCACAGGTCGCTGCGGGCGTCGCCGGCGGGCTCGCAGGCGGCGTGGTGCCACTGCAGCATCCGCTGGGTGTTGGTGAAGCTGCCGTTCTTCTCGGTGTGGGCGGCGGCCGGGAAGAAGAAGACCTCGGTGCCTATGTCCTCGGTCCGTAGCTCGCCGGTCTCGATCTCCGGCCCGTCCTTCCACCAGGTGGCGCTCTCGATGAGGGAGAAGTCCCGCACGATCAGCCACTCCAGGTTGGCCATCCCCAGCCGCTGCATCCTGGCGTTGGCCGAGCCCACGGCCGGGTTCTCGCCGGCGAGGATGTAGCCCTGGCAGGTTCCGTCCAGCTGGGCCATCACCGTGTCATAGGTGCTGTGGCTGCCGGTCAGGCGAGGTAGGTAGTCGAAGCAGAAGTCGTTGGCCTCGGTGGCTGCTGGCCCCCACCAGGCTTTCAGGAGGCTTACCGTGTAGGACTTCATCTCCCCCCAGTAGCCCTTGTCGGTCGACGAAGCCTCGACGAAGCTGTCCAGGTCCTCGTCCTGGTGGGCGTGGGGCATGGGGATGTAGCCCGGCAGCAGGTTGAAGAGCGTGGGGATATCGGTCGAGCCCTGGATGCTGGCGTGACCCCGCAGGGCCAGGATGCCCCCGCCGGGGCGCCCGATGTTGCCCAGCAGGAGCTGCAGGATGGCGGCGGTCCGGATGTACTGGGCTCCGGTGGTGTGCTGGGTCCAGCCCACGGAGTACACGAAGGCGCTGGTCCGTTCCCGGTTGGAGTTGTCGGCCAGCGTCCGGCACACCTGGTCGAACAGGTCCTGGGGGACCCCGCAGATCTGCTCCACCGTCTCGGGGGTGTAGCGGGCGAAGTGGCGCTTGAGGATCTGGAAGGCACAACGGGGATGTCGCATGGTCTCGTCGCGCTGGGGGTTCGACGCCACCGCGGCCCCCCCGGAGCCGTGCGACTCGCCTCGGCCGGACTCGCGCACTGACCGGTCGCTGCCGCCCCTCGAGGTGCGGTCCTGGTACTCCTGGTCGCGGTGACCGGAGGCGGCCTGCACCTCGGTGCCCTCGTACTGCCAGGTCCGCAGGTCGTAGCTGCGCTCAGCCTCGTCCAGCCCCGAGAAGACGCCGTCCAGGTCCTCGGTGTCCTGGAAGTCCTCGCTGATGATGGTCGGCCCGTTGGTGTAGGCCACCACGTAGTCCCGGAAGTACCTGTCGTTGTGGATGACGTAGTTGATGATCCCGCCGAGGAAGGCGATGTCGGTGCCGGCGCGCAGAGGGACGTGGAGGTCGGCCAGGGCGCTGGTGCGGGTGTAGCGAGGGTCGACATGGATCAGGGTGGCGCCCCTGGCCTTGGCCTCCATGACCCACTGGAAGCCCACCGGGTGGCACTCGGCCATGTTGGAGCCCTGCACGACTATGCAGTCGGAGTTCTGCAGGTCCTGCTGGAAGGTGGTGGCGCCGCCCCGCCCGAACGATGTCCCCAAACTGGGGACGGTGGCGGAGTGTCAGATCCGCGCCTGGTTCTCGATCTGAATGGCGCCCAGGGCGGTGTAGAGCTTCTTCATCAAGTAGTTCTCTTCGTTGTCCAGCGTCGCCCCGCCCAGGCTGGCCACCCCCAGGGTCCGGCGGACCCGCACCCCGTCCTCCGTCTCCCACTGCCAGCTCTCCCGCCGGGTGCGGATGACCCGGTCGGCGACCATGTCCATGGCCGTGTCGAGGTCGAGCACCTCCCAGTCGCGGCCGTGGGGGCGGCGATAGAGGACCTGGTAGCAGCGGCTCTCCCCGGTGGTCAGCTGGAGGCTGGCCGCACCCTTGGGGCAAAGGCGGCCCCGGCTGACCGGCGAGTCGGGGTCGCCCTCGATCTGGACCACCTTGTCGTCCTTGACGAAGACGTCCTGAGCGCAGCCAACCGCGCAGTACGGGCAGACCGACTTGACCACCTTGTCGGCGCCGGCGATACGGGGACGCAGGTCTGACGACCTGGGCGACTTGACCGCCGCCCCCCGGCCCAGAGGGTCCTCACCCTGCAGCTGGCGCAGCACCGGCCATTCGCGCCATCTCAGCGGGCCACCCATGGTGGCGCCATAGCTACCCGGTGACGCCGCTTCTAACCAGCGCTCCGCCTGTTGATCCGCCGCCGCCCAGCGCCGTGGCGTGGGTATAGCCAACAGGCGCGGTCATGGTGAGGGCCGGTCCTTTCACGGGAGGAGAAGGCGCAATGAGGGTCTACCTGGGGTGCTGGCCCACACCGGCCACCGGGAGCGGGCCGGCGCCGTGCGCCAGTCCATGGGAGCCGCGGTGGGCGCGCTACGGGCCAAGGCGGGAGGGCAATGATGGCCGACGCCCACCGCCGTGGCTGTGGCCTCCGGTTGGCGGTCGCTGCTCGGGTTGGCGCCACCATGTGTCTGCGAGCCAGGAGCTCGGCCAGCACAGCCGCCCGACCTTCGTCCCTTCGATCCCGCCTCAGAGCTCAAGCTGGGTGCCGAACCCGGCTGAGATGGGCGAACGACTTGTCGCTTAGTGAGGCGTCATGTCATTGAAGACCTAGGACGGTCATCAGACTTTCGTCGATCCCCCACATCTCCTCGGGTCTCGCAAGCCCAACGTGATCGCCGAGGCGGTTGACGTCGACGGCTCCGAGCTGCTCGACGAGCACTTTCGTCGTTTGCCCTTCGATCACCAGTTCCGGCCGGAAGGTCGCAGCCCTTGCACTCCGAGACGTCGGCGCGACGAGGACCACCGAGCGGGGTAGCAGGGCATCCGCCTGGACGACGACGCCGAAGCGCCGGCCCTGCTGCTCGTGGCCTGCGCGGCGTGGCGGACGCAGCTCGTAGACGTTACCTCTTCGCACGGAGGCTCTCCATCAGCGAGGCGATCTCCTGCATCTCCTGGCGATCCGCCTCGTCGGCTTCGAGCGCCGCAGCCTCGGCCCGGAGCGCCTCGTGTCGACGGAGGGCCGTGGCGGCGTAGAGGATAGACTTCCGGATGGCTTCAGACCGGCTCATGCCGGAGGCCTCTAGCGCCCGGAGCGCCCGTTGCACCTCGTCGTCCAGCCGAATCGAAACTGCTCGCGTCATGCCTAGAGCGTATCACGGGATGTGATACGGCCGGCCAAGTGGAGAAGGGTTGTCGACATCGGAGATGTCGCTGCGCTCAGGCGCAGCCAGGTCTCCTGGAAGGCGTCGTCGGCCTCGTGCACCCACCCCGCCAGCCGGTAGGCCACCGCGCGCAGGTGGGTACTCTGCTCCTCGAAGATCACGGTCAGGTCGTCCATCGCTGTCACGTTCTGCTCGGTTGTTCGGTACGAAGGAGCGGTCGCCGATGTGACCGCCGTACCCCTGAGGAGACGAACGTGAGTCCCACGATCCGCAGCCTGGTCATCCCGGTGTCCGACCTGGACGCCGCCAAGGCCGTCTACACCGCGCTGCTCGGCGCGCCGCACACCGACCAGCCCTACTACGTCGGCTACAACGTCGACGGCTTCGAGGTCGGCTTGGCTCCAGGCGACGTGGCCGGCGGACCGGTGGCCTACGCCGACGTAGGGGATCTCGACGCCACCCGCGCAACCCTGCTCGCTGCTGGTGCGACCGAGCGCAGCGCCCCGCGTCGAGTCGCACCCGAGGCGCGGGTGTGCGTGCTCGCCGACACCGACGGCAACCCGATCGGCCTGCGCGGCCGGTAGTCCCTTGGGTGCCCACCTGCCCACACGGGCCCCCACCATGAGACGTCCGATCCTCGTGGCTGGGCGGACCGTTCCCGCTCGGTGCGTCAGGTGACGTTGCCGCAGAGGATGGGCTGGAAGTAAAGCGTCGGCTTGCCACCCAGGGTCAGCTGAGCAGGCGCCCCGAGGTGGACGTTGACATACCAGCCCGTGGAGGGCGGGCTGCTTGCCACGTCGGGTATGATCGTCGTGGACCGGGCCGATCCGCTCGAATCGGCGGTGAGGGCGGTGAGCGGGTACTTGATCGCTCCCTGCGCCTGGCAGGAGCCAAGGTGAATGTGAGCGGCGTGGCCGGAGCCGGGGGCAAGCCCGGCGAGGTCGAGCGTCACCGTGAGCTTCTTGGCGGCCTGGTCGTAGCTCAGGTTGGCACTCCCCGTGGGGTGCTGGGCCGCCTGGGGAAGCGCCTGCATGGTGAGGGTGGCCGACGCCTTGGTGCCGGAGGGGACGTCGGCGCATGCCAGGGGTGTGAAGGTGAGCGACCCAGGGCTGCCGAGCTGGGCAGAGGGCGCCAGGTGGACGTTGAGGTACGTGCCGGGCGGGATGCCCGATGGTGCCGCCACCAGGCTGGTCAGGGTGGCGGTGGCGGCACCCACCGCGTTCGCGGTGAGGTCAGGGAAGGGAATCACCACTCCGCCCTGGCGCAAGCACGTACCCGTGTGCAGGTGGACTGCGTGGCTGCTGGCTGGCGTGAGCCCGTACACGTCGAACGCTGCGGTGATGCGCTTGGTGGTCGAGCTCCAGGTCAGCTTGACGGTCCCCGTAGGCATGTGGGACAAGGTGACCGCCCTCGTCGCTGACGAGGGGGCCGATGTCCCGGTCGATGACGTCGTGCTGGAGCTGGACGACTTCGACGAGCCGCATGCCGCCAGGGTGGCGAGAGCGACCATGGCCAGCAGGCGCAGGGGCGACCTCTTTCTCAAATCGGCAAGGACCTCCTCGCTCGGGCGGGCATGGCGCACTACATACCCACGCCGGAGACCTTACAGCCACCCGCGCGGTAAGTGTTCAGCTCCCCCTGAGCCGCCTCCTGGAGGGCAGTCTTCAAAATCACGCCAACCCATGATCTCCATCGGCAAGCTCTCAACCAAGTCGGCTGCCTTCAACCTGAACCTGGGCCGGACGTCCCGGCGGACTGGGAGGCGATTTTGGTGGACATAAGGTGGCACCAGGCGAACACCCCGGCTGTCGAGGGCTCACCGATCGTCTTGTCGCCGCCGAACAAGGTCCTGCGACGGGGCGACGGCGACCGGTAGGAGAGGCAGGGCTCCCACGACACGGCGCGGGCCTACGATGGTTCCCATGACCAGCGACACCGCCCAGGTACGGGTCGGAGTGCCGAGCCTGGCCATGCTGCGCGCCCATCGGGAGGAGATCCTCCGTCTCGCCGCTCGTCGCGGCGTCTCCAACATCAGGGTCTTCGGCTCGGTCGCGAGGGGTGACGCGGGTCCGCAGAGCGATATCGACCTCCTCGTCGACTTCCAGGTCGGCGAGAGCGGACTGGACCTCATCGCCTTCGCCCAGGAGCTGGAGCGCCTGCTCGGGTACCCGGTGGACGTCGGGACGGGCGTACACCGAGTCGTTCGGCCGAAGGTCGAGCGCCAGGCCGTGCCCCTGTGACGGAGCACGACGACGTTCTCTACCTGACGCACATCGACGAGGCCGCGTCCCGAATCGAGCGAACGGCTGCCGTCCGAGGAAGAACCGCTCTCGACACGGACGAGGATCTTCGCGATGCCACGAACTATCGCTAGCAGACCCTCGCCGAGTCGACCCAGCGCCTGTCAGCGGAATTCAAGAGCAGGCATCCCGACGTCCCTGGGACCTCATCTCGGGCTTCCGTAACCGGATGGTGCACGGCTACCTCGACGTCGATCGAGACATCGTCTGGGGCATCGTCGAGAAGGACTTGCCTGCCTTGACGACGTGCGTCAGGGCAGAGCTGGAGCTGCGGCGCGAGCGCGGTGGCCCGGAGCACGAACGCGACACCGGTCTCGACATCGGCTTCTGAGGTTCCCGACCCGGTCGGGTTTCGCGCCGTGACACCTTCGCCGGCGCAAACGGCCAGGTCAGTCAGCCATGCTCCCCCTGGCGTGGGAGCACCCGTGGGGATGAAACTCGCGCGGTGCTGCCCGCCGAGCCCGGAAAGCGCACTGGTGCCGTGAGCCCGAAGGTCAGTCTGGTGCCGGGGTCGCAAGGCACCCTTGATTGTCGCTGCGAGCACGTGTCTCAGAGTCTCTGAGTGATGCGACCCCTTTGGGCGGCACATCGGAACCGACCAAGGAGGTAGCGATGGACGTGATCATCGATCGGTGCGCCGGCCTCGACGTGCACAAGAAGACCGTGATGGCGACGGTGCGCATGCCGGGTCCCGGAGGCAAGGGCCGTCACCAGGAGGTGAAGGAGTTCTCCACCTACACCGAGGGGTTGATGGCCTTGCGGGAATGGCTGATCTCGCATCAGGTGACCCAGGTTGCGATAGAAGCGACCGGCGTCTACTGGCGTCCGGTGTGGCACTGCTCGAGGAGCAGGCGAGCTTCGAGCTCTTGCTCGTGAACCCGAGGCACGTGAAGAACCTGCCTGGTCGCAAAACTGATGTCGCCGACTCCGAATGGCTCGCTCAGCTGCTCGAGTGCGGACTGCTCAAGGGCAGCTTCATCCCGCCCAAGGAAGTTGCGCGCCTTCGTGGCTTCACCCGCTATCGCACCCTCGTACGCGAGCGTGCACGAGAGGTCCAGCGTCTCCAGAAGCTGCTGGAGGACTCCGGGGTGAAGCTCGAGTCGGTGGTGACGGACGTGACCGGCAAGGCCGCAAGACGCATGATCGAGGCGCTCATTGCAGGCGAGAAAGACCCTGAGGTGCTGGCAGAGATGGCCCTCACGCGCATGCGGCCAAAGATCCCCGAGCTCAAGAAGGCCCTCTTGGGGCGCTTCGACGCACACCACGGTCTGCTCGCGCGCATGCACCTGGACCACATCGACCACCTCGACGAGATGGTCGTCTCCTTGGACGAGGAGGTGGACCGGCTGATGGCCCCTTTTGCTGAGCCGGCCACCCGCCTGCTCACGATTCTGCTGGGACTGGCCTGGGCCGACGTGGACCTCGACGCCGGCACGCTGCGGGTACGCCAGGCCCTCAACCGGGCTGGTGGGGCCGCCTTCGTGCTGGGCGAGCCCAAGACACCCAAGAGCCGGCGGACCCTGGACGTGCCATCCCCGGCCGTGGAGGCCCTGCGGGCGCACCGAGCCCGCCAGGCCGCCGAGCGCCTGGCCGCTGGAAGTGTGTGGGTTGACACCGGCCTTGTCTTCGCCACCGAGATAGGCACCGTGCTCGATCCCCGCAACTTCCGGCGTGCCTTCGCCCGAGTCACCGAGGCCGCCGGCCTGGGGAGTGGCTGGCATCCCCATGAGCTGCGTCACTCGGCCGTCTCGCTGCTGTCGGCCGCCGGCGTGCGCCTGGAGGACGTGGCCGACGTGGTTGGCCATGCCAGTGCGTCGAGGATGACCGGCGATGTCTACCGCCACCAGGTGCACCCGTCGGTGAGCGCCGCCAAGGCGCCGATGGAAGCCATGTTCGGCGTACCGGGGGCTGTGTAGCTCCCGGGCCATCGGGGGGCTGCCGAGCCGGTGATGCCGTACCCCGTCTGAACTGGGCTTACGTGGTGGAGACGACGATGTCCTATTCGAACTTGGTCGAGCTGCGGGAACGGCTCGAGCTTCTAGCCGAGGTCTGCTCGACTTCATCGTAGCAGAGATGCTACGATGAAGTCGTGACCGACATCCCCGCGCGCGACCTTCGAAACGACGTCAGCGCCGTGCTTCGTCGGGTCGAGCACGGCGAACGCCTCAGGGTGACGGTGAGCGGCCGCCCGGTGGCCGAGCTGCTCCCACTGCCGTCCCGACCGAGATCGATGGCCTGGAGCGCCTTCATCCGCGACAGCGATCGCTGGCGGGCCGATCCTGGGCTCGCTCGAGAGCTGGCAGACCTCCTGCCCGACACGACTGACGACCTCCCGATCCCGTGACCGCTTCCGGCCAGCGCGTCGATCGGGAGGTGGCGCTCGCCGACACGTCGCTGTTCATCGCCATCGAGCAGGACCGACCGCTCTCCTCCCAGCCGCCCGATCGCGTTGCCGTGTCGGTCATCACCGTGGGCGAGCTACGGCTCGGGGTGCTCGCCGCGCAGGACGGACCGACCCGAGCTCGACGGCTGGAGACCCTCTCCGCCGCGGCGTCGCTCGAACCTCTGCCGGTCGACGAAGGAGTAGCCCATGCCTGGGCAGCTCTGCGCCTTGCCCTTCGAGACGCTGGCAAGAGAATGCCGATCAACGACTCGTGGATCGCGGCGACGGCGATCGCCAACGACCTGGCGGTGGCATCCCAAGACGGCGACTACGACGACATTCCCGGGCTTCGGGTCGTACGGGTCTGATAGGCGTTCGAGCGCATGATGGACAGGGCTTTCATCCTCAGCGAGATCAGGCGGTGCGCCGAGGCGAGCGGTGGCCTTCCGCCAGGCAAGGTTCGGTTCGAGGCCGAAACGGGAATCCCGGAATCTGAATCCTTCTGGGCGAGCCGTTACTGGGCGCGCTGGGGCGACGCGCTACGAGAAGCGGGCTTCGACCCGAACGTGATGCAGCAGCCTTACTCCGACGATCACCTGCTTCAACATCTCGCGGTGGTAACGAGAGAGCTAGGGCGATTCCCCACCAATGCTGAGCTGCGCATCCGGCGGCGGCAGGACTCACGTTTTCCGAGCCCCAACGTCTTTGGCCGACTTGGCAACAAGCGCCAATTGGTTAGTCGGCTGGCCTCTTTCTCCGAAAGCCATGACGGTCTGGATGACGTCAGGGCGATCTGCCTCGCCACAACGGCCGTGGCAACGAAGGCCGACGAGCCGGACGAGGAAGCGGAGCGGCGAGTTCGCGATCTGATGCCGACCGGTGTCGTTTACCGGCTCTTCGCGATGAAGCGTGGGGCGCGGTGAGGGACCTGGGTCACCTATAGATCCCACACTTGGGCCAAGGACCTCGCGATTCTTGTGGCTTGACGGCTACAGGAAAGGGAGGTCCTTGGTGGG
>JAVKSQ010000005.1:69524-82844 GCA_039583615.1 Acidimicrobiales bacterium | reverse complement strand
GTGCCTTCGCCTTGCGGGCCCGGGCGGCCTTCTTGGCCGGCCTGGGCGCCGGCGGCGTCTCGGGCGGAGTGGGTGCCGTACCCGAGATCTCGGCTTCCACCGTCTCCTCGCTGGGCACGCCGGCAACGTGGGCGAACTCGGGCAGCGCCAGCTCCAGGCCCCGCCGCTGGGGGTCGAGGGCCTGGAGCACGAACGTCTTCTCTTCGCCCTTGCTCAGCACCTCCCGGGCACTACGGGGCGCAGGACTGCCGAGGGCCGATAAAGGCACGTAGGCCCGGGCGTCTCCCACCGAGATGAAGGCTCCGTGGGACGTGAAGCTGTCGACCTCGCCCTCCACCTGGCTGCCCAGCGGGTGCTCGGCGATGAAGGTGATGAAGGTCAAGGGATCGTTGACCGCCTGGGGAGGCGGCCCAGCCTGCCGGCGCCGGCGGCGGCGCTGGGCCGAGGAGGAGTCCGGCGCCACCACCTCCTGGGTGGCCGCTTCGATGGCCCGGCGCACCCGAGCCTGGCCCCGGCCCCCTGCGGCACCACCGCCGGTCCGCCCGGCCCTGGCCCCGGCGTCTCCTGCGCTCCCGTCGCCGGAGGGCTGCTCCTTCCCGGCGACGTCCGCCGAGGGCTCGGCTGTGGGTGCCGGTGCAGAGGCCGCGTCGGTGGACGGTGTCGGCCCTGGCTCGGGAACCGCCTGCTCTGCCTCTGCCACCACCGTCTCGGCGGCGGCCAACACCGGCGGGGCGTCCGCCATCGCCTCCCGGCCCCTCGGCGGAGGGGCGGCGGGCACCGGCATGGGTTGGGAGGCCTCCTTGGACCCGATCCTGACCCGGGTGCGGCGGGCGTCCTTGACCGCCACCCGGCTCTTGGGTCCCCGCACTGGCGTCCGGGGAGTGAAGATCCAGCCCACGCCGGGGACCGGCTTCCCCCCGATCAGGCGGTCAGGCTCGAAGAGCCACTCGTGCTCGCCGTGGAACTCCTGGAAGGAGTCGTTGGACAGGACGGTGGCACCCATCTTCTCGGCGATCCGCAGCAGGAAGGCATCCCCCCGCCCGATGGCACCGGCGGGGGGCGACACCACCTCACCGTGGGTCTCGGCCTCCTCGAAGACGGCCAGCTCGGACGGGTCGATCCGGTGGCCGAACGAGGCGTCCACCACCACCGTGAGCTCGACGTGGGGGAACTCTCGCTGGAACTCCCGGACTGCCTCGTCGAGCTGGGCCAGGCTGGGCAACGAGCGCCCCTCGGTGGCGATGTTGGACCCGTCGACTACCACATAGCGCAAAGGCATCTCCCCGTAGTCAACCATCCCGCCCACCTCCGCTGGGTGATGGTCGCCATGAAGGGTGCCCGACGCATCACGGGCCGAGACAAGAGCTCCCGAGGCAGATGCGAGCTATGAGCCCGACCTATGCTCTATTTGAAGTGGCTGCCGACTCGCTCGAGGTAGTCGCCGCCCAGGCCAGCCAGGAGCGCGCCCTGCTGACCGCCCACGCCGAAGCCATGGACAGCAAGGCCGGGCTGCTGGTCGGGTTCGCGGCGACCGTCACCGCGTTCTCAGTGGCCCATCATGACTGGCTGGTCCGGGTGGCGCTCTTCGCCTCTCTCCTGGCCGGAATGACGGGTCTCTGGGGCATCGTCGTGCGCAGGTCGCGGGTGTTCTTGACCATCGACCTCGACGGAGTCTTTGGATCGGTGGAGCAACCCGCCCCGGCGACCACGGCGCAGCTCCTCGACGCTCAGAGACAGATCGTCAGACGCCTCGAGCGGACGGTAGGGCTCAAGGCGGTCCTGCTACAGCTGTCGGCCGGCTTCCTCGTCGTGGCCCTCCTGCTCTTGCTGGTTGCTAACCTGGTGAGTTAGAGGAGGTCTCATGATCAAGCTCTGGAATGCGTTGCTGCAGATCGTGAACCCGGAGGACGAGCCGATAAACAGCGCTGACGAACTAATCAAGCCGATGGAGCAGTTCCGTCCTCGGAACAGCACAACAGAGACTAAGCCTCCATCCACCGCCTGATCCCCGCGGTGCGGGGTTGAAGGTGCCAGCATCGGATCGGATCAGTGGTTGCCGTCCCGGCCGGCCGGGGGGCCGACCGCCCGGGTAAGGAGGTCCTCGGCCTCCAGGTGGTGCATCGCCGCGCTGCCAGTAGCGGGGCTGCCCGACTCGGCCCGGCTGACGTGACGGAGGCTGAACTCGTTGCGCAGCAGGCGGTGGAGGCGGCTGTGGACAAACGTCCAGGCGCCCATGTTCTCGGGCTCCTCCTGAAGCCAGACCACCTCGGTGGCCGCTGGGTAGCGAGCCAGGACCTTGTCGACCTGCTCCTCGGGCCAGGGGTACAGCTGCTCCACTCGGACGACCGCCACCGGTGGCCGCTCCCCCGCCGCCCGACGCTGGTCTCGCCGGGACATGGCCTCGTAGGCCACCTTGCCCGAGCACAGCACCACCCGGCCAACCGATGCCGGTGGGATCGAGGGCCCCTCCCCACCGGGGGTCGAGGCAGCGGGGGGCGCCCCCTCGGAGGTGGTGGCCGGGTCGTCGAGCACGACCCGGAAGGACCCTTCGGTCAGGTCGCCGACGGGCGAGCGCGCCGCCTTGGACCGCAGCATCAGCTTGGGCGTGAGCACGATGAGGGGCCGGGCCACCTGCCCCAGGACCTGCGAGCGCAGGAGGTGGAAGTACTGGGCCGCGGTGGTGGGGTTGACCACGCAGAGGTTGCCGTCGGCCGACAGGTTGAGGAAGCGCTCGAGTCGAGCCGAGGAGTGCTCTGGACCCTGCCCCTCGTAGCCGTGGGGCAGGAGGAGCACGAGGCCCGAGGTCTGGCCCCACTTCTCCCGGGCCGCCACCAGGAACTGGTCGATCACGATCTGGCCGCCGTTGACGAAGTCGCCAAACTGCGCCTCCCAGGCCACCAGGGCTTCCTTGCGCATCACCGAGTAGCCGTACTCGAAGCCGAGGGCGGCGTACTCCGAGAGCAAGGAGTCGTAGACGAAGAAGCGGCCGTCCAGCTGGCCCAGCGGCACGTGCTCGGCCCCCGTGTGGTAGTCGACCAGGACCGAGTGACGCTGGCTGAAGCTGCCCCGTCGGGTGTCCTCGCCGGCCAGGCGGACATCGACCCCCTCCAGCAGGAGAGAACCGAAGGACAGGCTCTCGGCCAGGGCCCAGTCGACCATCCCAGCGGCGTACAGCTCGTCCCGGCCGGCCAGCTGGCGGGCCAGCTTGGGGTGGAGGGTGAACCCCTCGGGCACCGATCCCAGGGCCGCCGCGATCCCGTCGAGGGTCTGGCGGCCGACCCCGGTCTCCACCGGTGGCAGCGGGGCCGCCGGCGGGGCGGGGACGGGCAGGGCGGTGGGCTGGGGAGGAGCCGACGAGCGGGTCTCGTCCAGCGCCGTCTGGAGCCGGACGGAGAAGTCGTCCAGCGCCCGCTCGGCCTCCTCCAGGGTGATGTCCCCCCGCTTGACCAGGGCCTCGGTGTAGAGCTTGCGAACGGAGCGCTTGGCCTCGATCCGCTGGTACATCTGGGGCTGGGTGTAGCTGGGGTCGTCCCCCTCGCTGTGGCCGAAGCGGCGGTAGCAGACCATGTCGATGACGACGTCCTTGCGGAAGGCCTGGCGAAAGGCGAACGCCAGCCTCCCCACCCGCACGCACGCCTCGGGATCGTCGCCGTTGACGTGGAAGATCGGGGCCTGGACCATCTTGGCCACGTCGGTCGGGTACACCGACGAGCGCGCCGACTCGGGCAGGGTCGTGAACCCCAGCTGGTTGTTGATCACCAGGTGCACGGTGCCCCCGGTGCGATAGCCGCGCAGGGCCGACAGGTTGAGCGTCTCGGCCACCACCCCTTGGCCGGCGAAGGCGGCGTCGCCGTGGACCAGCAACGGCAGCACCGGGTAGCGCGTCCCCTCGTCCAGGACGTCCTGCCTGGCTCGAACCATGCCCTCCACCACCGGGTCGACCGCCTCTAGGTGCGACGGGTTCGATGCCAAGGTGATCGGTATCTCGATGCCCGACCTGGACAAGAACTTGCCGGTTGCCCCCTTGTGGTACTTGACGTCGCTCGACCCCTGCACCGTCTCGGGGTCCAGGTTGCCCTCGAACTCCCGAAATATCTCCCGATAGGACTTGCCCACGATGTTGGCCAGCACGTTGAGGCGGCCCCGATGGGCCATCCCCATCACCACCTCGTCCATGCCGGCCCGGGCCGCCTCGTCCAGCACGGCGTCGAGCAGGGGGATGGCCGACTCCGCCCCCTCCAGGCCGAATCGCTTCTGACCGATGTACTTGGTGTGGAGGAAGCGCTCGAAGGCCTCGGCGGCGTTGAGCCGTTCGAGGACGTGGCGCTGGTCGTCGGCGCCGAGCTGGGTGGGCACTCCCTCGACATGCCCCTGGATCCAGCGCTTCTGGTCGTGCTCCTGGATGTGCATGTACTCCACCCCGACCGTGCGGCAGTAGGCGTCACGCAGGATTCCCAGGATCTCGCCCAGGGTGAGCGTCTCCCGCCCGGCCAAGCCGTCGGTGAGGAACTGGCGATCGAGGTCCCATAACGTCAACCCGTAGGTGGCCGGGTCCAGCTCGTCGTGCATCCGGGGCTCGTTGGCGTCCAAGGGATCCAGATGGGCGATCAGGTGGCCGCGCACTCGGTACATGTTGATGAGGGTCTGCACGTGGGCCTGCTTGACCAGCCGGGCCCGCTCCTTGTCCACCGGGTTGACGTCAGGGCGCCAGCGCACCGGCTCGTAGGGGATCCCGAACGATCGAAACACACCCTCGTAGAAGCGATGGCCTCCCCGCAGGAGCTGGTCCACCTGGTCGAGGAACAGCCCCGAGTCAGCGCCCTGGATGACCCGGTGGTCATAGGTCGAGGTCAGGGTCAGGACCTTGCTCACCCCCAGCTCGGCCAGCATGCCCGGGTCTGCGCCGTGGTACTCGGCCGGGTAGCCGATGGCCCCCACTCCCACGATCACCCCCTGACCCGGCATCAGCCGGGGCACGGAGTGGACGGTTCCCAAGGTCCCCGGGTTGGTCAGGGTCAGGGTAACCCCGGCAAAGTCGTCGGCATCCATCCGCCCCGAGCGCACCCGCCGCACCACATCCTCGTAGATGGCGACGAAGCTCTTGAAGTCGAGCGTCTCGGCCGCCTTCATGCACGGCACCAGCAGGCTTCGCGACCCGTCCCGCTCGACGTCGACGGCCAGTCCCAGCCCCACGTGCTCGGGCCTGACGACGCCTCCCGTCCCCTTGCCGTCGATGTCCTCCACGAAAAATGCGTTCATGGCGGCTACAGCCTTGACTGCCTGGATCACGGCATAGCCCACCAGGTGGGTGAAGCTGACCTTGCCGCCGGTGGTGCGGTGCAGGTGGTTGTTGAGGATGGTGCGGTTGACCTCCAGCAGCTTGGCCGGCACCGACCTCACGCTGGTCGCGGTGGGCACACCCAGGCTGGCCTCCATGTTGGAGACCATGCGAGCCGCTCCTCCGCGGATCGGCTGGGCGGGGGCAGGCTGGCTGACGCCCCGCCCCGGTTCCCCAGCATCGCGGTAGTCGGCGAAGAACTCCTGCCAGGTCTGGCTCACCGACGAAGGGTCGCTTCGGTACTGCTCGTACATGTCGTCGACCAACCAGGCATTGGCCCCGAAGGCACCCACCGTCAGGGGGCCGGTCGGCTCGTCGGGCCGCGGCCGGCGGCTGGTTGGTCTCTGTACCACCAGCCCCGAGCCTACCGAAGGCCGCCTGGCTCCCCGGCTCGCCCGGCGGTGGGGCCCGGTACGCTCACTAGCCAGTGCGTGCCAGGGTCACCCGGTCCTTCTCGTTCGAGGCAGCCCACCACCTGCCGTGGCATCCGGGCCGGTGCCGTCGCATGCACGGCCATCACTACCGCCTGGAGGTCACGGTGGAGGGACCGGTCGGGGACCAGGGAGTGGTGATGGACTTCGACCGGCTGGCCGAGGTGGTCGAGTCAGCGGTGCTGAGGCGCTACGACCACCAGCTGATCAACGATCTCCTGGACAACCCGACGGCGGAGCTGATCGCCGCCGACGCTTGGAAGTCGGTCGAGGGCGCCGGGCTTGCGGTAGTGGCCGTCCGCCTGTGGGAGACGCCGGACTCGATGGTCGAGCTATTGGCGTGAGGTGAGAGCGCACCTCGTCCTGGCCTCCGGCGGGCTCGACTCCACCGTCTGCCTGGCCCTGGCCGAGCGCGATGGGGGCACGGCGCCTGTGGCCCTCACCTTCGACTACGGCCAGCGGCATGCCGTCGAGCTCGAGCGGGCCGCCGCGGTGTGCGCCTGGTACGGAGCGGAGCAGCTGGTGGTCACGATCGATGCCCGCAGGTGGGGCGGCTCGGCACTGACCGACCCCGGCATGGAGGTGCCCGGGCCGGGCGACTCGGCCGCCAAATCGTCTGTCCCGGCCACCTATGTGCCGGCCCGTAACAGCATCTTTCTGGCGGTGGCCCTGGGGGTGGCCGAGGCCCGGGGAGCCGATGCCGTCTACCTCGGTGTCAACGCGGTGGACTACAGCGGCTACCCGGACTGCCGCCCGGCGTTCGTGGACGCCTTTCGCCGGGTGGCCGAGGTGGGCCAGCGGCGCGGGATCGAGGGTCACCCGGTCGACATCCGGGCTCCGTTGATCGAGGCGTCCAAGGCCGACATAGTGAGGCTGGGCACCGAGCTGGGCGCTCCCCTGGAGCTGACCTGGTCCTGCTACCGGGGCGGCCCCCGGCCCTGCGGGCAGTGCGACGCCTGCCAGCTGCGGGAGCGCGGGTTCGCGGCGGCCGGCGTGGCCGATCCGGCCCTGGCCGGCGTGGCCGACCCGGCCGGCGAGCAGGAACCGGCGGCCCGTGACCTCTGAGCCAGGGACGTCGCCGGCCGGGGCGGCGGGGACCCTCCTGGTCACCGAGGTGTTCTCGGCCATCCAGGGGGAGGCGGCCCTGGTGGGCGAGCGCCAGGTCTTCCTACGCCTCACCGGCTGCAACATTGCCTGCTCCTACTGCGACCAGCCGGAGGCCCTGGAGAAGCGGGCGGGCCCCTGCCGGCTGGAGCAGACCCCGGGCCGGCGGGACTGGGCCTGGTCCACCAGTCCCCTCTCACTAGCCGAGGTGGCAGAAGCGGTGGACCGGCTGTGGACCTCCCTCCCCCACCACTCGGTCAGCCTGACCGGCGGGGAGCCGCTGCTCCAGGCCGGCCGGCTGGCCGGCCTGCTGCCCATGCTGGCCGAACGCGGCCACCAGCTCATGCTGGAGACCAACGCCACCCTGCCCGGCGGGCTGGCTCGGGTCCTGCCCTGGGTGGACCACGTGAGCGCCGACATCAAGCTGGACAGCGTCGACGGACAGGGCGTGGACCTGGGCACCCAGCGCCGCTTCCTGGAGCTGGCCTCCGGCCGCCACCTGTTCGTGAAGGTGGTCATCGGTCCCGACACCTCTCATGGCCAGCTGGAGGCAGCCGTGGCCATGGTCCACCAGGTTGCTCCTCACTCAGAGGTCTTCCTCCAGCCGGTGACCCCGTTCGGGGGGGTCCTGTCGCCTCCCAGTCCCGAGATGGTGCTGGAGCTCCAGGGGCTGGCGCTTCGCCGGCACCCTCGGGTGAGGGTGGTGCCCCAGACCCACCGCCTGATCGACCAGTTGTAGCGTCGCTGCGATGAGGGTTCTGCTCAGTGGATCCCACGGGCTGATCGGTCGTGCCCTGGCGCCAGCTCTGGAAGCAGCCGGCCATCAGGTGGTGACCCTGGTCCGGCGGCCTGCCGGCCAGACGGCGAACGAGGGCCAGGTCTCCTGGGACGTCGACCAGGCCAGCCTGGACCGGGCCGCCCTGGCCGGGGCCCGCCCCGACGCGGTGGTCCACCTGGCCGGCGAGAGCCTGGGCGCCCGGCGCTGGACCGAGGCTCAGAAGGCCAAGATCCGAGACAGCCGGGTCGACGGCACCCGCCTGCTGGCCTCGGCCCTGGCCGAGCTCGACCCACCCCCCGCGGCCATGGTCAGCGCCTCGGCCGTCGGCTGGTACGGCGACCGAGGAGCGGAGGTGCTGGACGAGTCGAGCAGCCCGGGGACCGGCTTCCTGGCCGAGGTGTGCCAGGCGTGGGAAGCGGCCACCACCGCCGCCCGGGCGGCCGGCATCCGGGTGGTGAACCTCCGCACCGGCCTGGTCCAGAGCCCGGCCGGCGGCGCCCTGGCCAAGCAGCTGGCCATCTTCAGGCTGGGCCTGGGTGGACGGCTGGGGTCCGGGCACCAGTACTGGAGCTGGATCTCCGTCGACGACCAGGTGGGGGCCATCATGGCCGCCCTGGGAGACGAGGTCATCCAGGGGCCGCTCAATGCCGCCGCCCCTCGTCCGGTGACCAATGCCGAGTACACCCGGGTCCTGGCCCGCGTGCTGGGCCGGCCGGCCTTCCTTCCCGTGCCCGAGGCAGCCCTCTCGTTGGCCCTGGGTGCCGAGATGGCCTCGGAGATGCTGACGGCCAGCCAACGGGCCCTCCCCGCGGTGCTGGAGGCAAGGGGCTACCACTGGCGCCAACCCGAGCTGGAGCCGGCCCTGCGGGCCCTGCTGGGCAGATGAGCGCCTCGGGTGCCGACGTGGTGGTGGTGGGGGCAGGACCGGCCGGGTCGGCGGCCGCCGTCGTCCTGGCCCGGGCCGGGCGGGAGGTCGTGCTGGTGGACAAGGCCCGCTTCCCGCGGGACAAGTGCTGCGGTGACGGGCTGACCACCGGTGCCCTGCGCCGCCTCCAGGACCTCGGCCTGCAGCCCGAGGCGGTGCCATCGTGGACCCAGGTGGACGACGTGTGGATCCGCTCCCCGGCCGGCCGGGTGGTGGGCCTGCGCCTGCCCCGGGGCCAGGGCACCTATGCGGCGGTCGCCCGGCGTACCCACCTCGACGGGGCCCTGGTGGACCTGGCCCGGGAGGCCGGCGCCAGCGTGCTGGAGGGCCATCGGCTGGTGGGGGCCAGGCTGGCCGACGGTGGCCGGGGCTCCGGGGGGATAGTGGTCGACCTGGAAGGGGTGGGGGAGCTGGCGGCCCGCTACGCGGTCGGGGCCGACGGCATGTGGTCGGCGCTGCGCAAGGCCATGGGGGCAGGCGACGAGGCGGGCTACCTGGGGGAGTGGCACGCCTTCCGCCAGTACTTCGCCGGAGTCGGGCCGGCTGCCGCCGCCGGGCTGTGGGTATGGTTCGAGCCGGAGCTGCTGCCCGGCTATGCCTGGTCGTTCCCCCTGGGGGGCAATCGGGCCAACGTGGGCTTCGGTATCCGCCGCTCGCCGGGCATGTCCACCGGCGAGATGGCCGGGCGCTGGGCGGAGCTGCTGGCCCGGCCCCACATCCGGGCGGTGATCGGCGAGTCGGCCCAGCCCGAGGCGGCGCACCGGGCCTGGCCCATCCCGGCCCGGGTCGCCACCAGCCCACTGACCGCAGGCGGGGGCCGGGCCCTGTTCGTGGGGGACGCGGCCCGGGCCACCGATCCCATGACCGGCGAGGGGATCGCCCAGGCCCTGGAGACCGGTGACCGGGCCGCCCGAGCCATACTGGCGGCCGGCCCCCATTCCCCCGGCCAGGCGGCGGCGGCCTATGCCAGGGGGGTCCGAGCGGGGTTGGTCCCCGATCACCTGGTGGCGGCTGCCTGCTCCCGGGGGCTGTCGCACCGCAAGGGCGTGGACGCGGTCCTACGGGTGGTACGGGCCACCGAATTTACCCGCTCGGCCTTCGTCCGGTGGATGTTCGAGGACGAGCCCAGAGCCGTGCTGGCCACCCCCTGGCGCTGGCACCGCCGGTTGTTGCGCCGGGCGGGCGCCTATCGGGCGCCCGCCCGGCCCGAGGGACGTCACTAGGAGCAGGGCGAGCGGGGGCTCAGCCGGCTGCGAGCGATGCGCCCGCCCACCCCGGTCAGGCCCCGTTCACGAACGCAGCCACGTCGGGGGTGCCCCGACCGGTGGTGTAGTCCCAGCCCGGAGTGGCCCGGTAGGGGGGCTGGGTCCCCACCGTGACGTCGTGGAAGGCCGAGCCGGGCTCGGCGTAGATGACCGGGTTGGCGAAGCCCAGGGCACCGCCGTGGGCAACTTGGGCAGTCGTCCAGAAGCCGAGCCAGGCCGGGGCGGCCGCGCTCGTCCCGCCCACCGCCTCCTCCTGGCCGCCCACGGTGACCTGGTACCCGCTGTAGGGGTCGGCGTCCAGGCTGACGTCAGGGACCCCCCGGCGGCCCGGGCGGTAGGAGCCGCCGGCGTGGGCCTGGTAGCTGGGCTCCCCCTCCAGCACGCTCGGACCGCCGGCTCCCCCGGACCAGGCCGTCTCCCCACCCTGAGCCGGCAAGCCGTGCACGCTGGTGCCCCCCACCGCCACCACGTAGGGGCTGGAGGCAGGGTAATAGGCCCCTGCGGGGTTCAGAATGAAGCCGTCGGCCATCTCCAGCGCCGCGCAGGAGTACGGTCCGGCGTCGCCGCTGGCCGTGAACAGGGTCTGGCCCTGAGCCACCCCCTGCTCCAGGGCGGCATCGACGGCGGTCACCAGTCCGCTGTCGGCGGCCACCAGCTCGCACTCGCCTCCGGAGAAGCTGGCCTGCTTGGCCCGGTCATCGGTGACAAAGGCATTGACCTCGGCGGCGAGGTCGGAGTTGTAGAGGGACGGGGCGTCGTAGAGGAGCAGCGACGCCCCCGGCGCCAGGCCACTCGAGTACTGGGTGTCCAGGTCCCACTCGGTGGCGGACGAGGTGTCGCTCGAGGCTGGGCCGGTGGGGACCACCGTGACCGGCGCCTGGGGCAGGCCGTACCTGGCCTCGAACGACCGGAGATCGGCGGTGACGCCGGCGAGATCGCCCTCGGCCAGGACCGCCATGGTCTGGCCGGTGCCCGCGCCCGTGCTGGGGGAGGCATCGTAGAGGGCGTCGACACCCTGAGGGCCGTAGCTGGCTGGGTACTGGACGCCGGCCGGGGAGCTGGCGGGCGCGATGGCGGCAGCCGGTGCGCTGGCCGTCATGGAGCCCGCCTCAGGGGGCACATGGGCCCGCCCCAGGTTGGACAGGCCGAGGACGGCGGCGGTGGCCGACAGCAGCTGGGCCGGCAGGGTGGC
This sequence comes from Acidimicrobiales bacterium, assembly GCA_039583615.1. Lineage (GTDB taxonomy): Bacteria > Actinomycetota > Acidimicrobiia > Acidimicrobiales > QHCF01 > QHCF01. Next base: position 71,811 of record JAVKSQ010000005.1, on the reverse strand, counting down.
CGCCTTGTCGGTGGTCACGTAGGTGTTCCCTGTCGGCTCCCGCCGGACCTGGAAGCCCACCCCCATCGCCCTTCCCAGGCTGTCCGACGATCCGGCCAGGCGGACCTGGGTGCGGTTGGGTGACACCGACTCGACGGTCAGGCCGTGGCCGGTCGCCCAGGCTCGCACCGCATCGACGCTGGCCTGGGTGGGGCCGAAACGGGCAGTGAACCCGTCGGGCGTCAGGTACTGGTGGTAGTCGGAGCCTCCCGGGACGGACAGCCCGGTAAGCAGGTGGTGGAGGGCGCCCGGGTGGCGCAGGGCCAGCTCGATGGTCACCTCCATGGGCTGGGGGGCCAGAGGGCCCAGAGGGCTGGACCCGGCCACCCGCAGCGGCGCCGTCCCGTCGGGCGGAGGAGGCCTGGTAGCCGCGCCGGCTGGCGCCACGTCGGTCAGGAGGGCGACCGGGGCACCCGCCAGGACGACGAGGGCAACCGACACCAGCAGGTGGGCAAGGGGCGGGCGGCGCATTGGTCCCCATTTCGAGAAGAATTGGCAGGATCTGAGCTTGGCGAGCCACACCCTACTGGCCGGACGCCCGGTAGCGCTCCTGGGCCTCGGCGATCTCGGCCAAGGCGGCGGCCCGGCCGTCGTAGCCCTCGATGGCGGTGCCCTTGCCGGGCTCGAGGTCTTTGTATATCTCGAAGAAGTGGGCGATCTCGGCCAGCAGGTGGCCGGGGAGGTCGGCCAGCTCGGCGACCGGGTCCCAGCGGGGGTCGCCGTCGGGCACGCATATCACCTTGGCGTCGCGCCCGGCCTCGTCGCGCATGCGAAAGACTCCCACCGGCCGTCCGGCGATGCGGCAGCCCGGGAAGGTCGGGTCCTCCAGCACGACCAGGGCGTCGAGCGGGTCGCCGTCCTCGGCCAGCGTCTTGGGGATGAACCCGTACTCCGTCGGATAGGTGGTGGCCGAGAACAGCCGGCGGTCGAGGCGCAGGACGTGCTCGTGGTGGTCGTACTCGTACTTGTTGCGGCTCCCCTGCGGGATCTCGACGACCACCTCTACGGGCTCCGGTTCTCTGCCTTGGTCCATGGTCTCCAGCATGGCCGATACCAGGGGGACTCAAACTACGGTGGCTGCCATGGGGCGGTGGGTCGGGCCAGCTGGGCGGTGGCCACCGGCTCACCGCACCGGGCGCCGGCGCCTGCTGGTCGGGGCGGTGCTGGTCTCCGGGATGGCCCTGGCCGGCTGCTCGTCGGCCAGGAGCCCCGAGGCCAACGGCCGCCTGGCGTGCCAGCACGTCGCCGCCTCCCTGCGGCTGTACCGTGCCGCCACCACCGCCGACCCGCAGCTGGCGGCCCAGGACAAGAGAGCGGCCCTGGACCAGCTGCGCGCTGCCCTGCCCCTGGCCGCCATTGCGGCCACCAGCTCGGGGCAGTGGCAGGCCCTCCAGACCACCTTGAGCGAGAGCAGCCGGGTACCCGAGTCAAAGCTGGTCGGTGCCCTGGCGGCCCAGTGCCAGGGCTCGGGGCCGGCATCCAGCCCGGCCGGCGGGGATGGCACGTAACGGCTCGGACTGCACGGTGGGCCGCCCTTGACGACTGTTTGCGTCAGGTGGCCCGGTGTCGGGCAGGACTCGGAGCCGGGCCGATCCGCAGGCTGGCCCCGTAGACGCCGGCAGCTACCCCGAGGGCCACGCCCAGCACACCCATCCCCAATCCCAGTCCCAGTTGGAGCGCGACCGGGACCAGGCCGGCCACCACCCAGGTCAGCTGGAACCGGGTCTCGAAGCGGGCGAAGGCCGTCCCGCGGGCGACCTCGGGGGCATCGGTCTGCACCAGGCTGTCGAACGCCACCCGGCCGGCGCTGGCCGCCACCCCCAGGACGAAGGTGACGCCGGCCACCCCCGACCGCCCCAGGTAGCCCAGGTCGGCCAGGGACATGGCGGCGGGCAGGAGGAGGGAAGCCAGGAGGATGGCCCTTTCGCTCACCCGTCGGCGAAGGGCGGGAGCCACCACTGCCCCCACGAACGAGCCGAGCCCCGCGGCCACGATGACCAGTCCGTACTCCCAGGAGGGCGCGTTCGCCCGCTTGAGCGCGAAGACCACCAGGAAGGCGAGGAACCCCACCGCCCCCCGCAGCAGCCCCATGGCCGACGCCGCCCTGGCCAGCGGAGCCCGGCGGTCGGGGGGACGGCCCCGCAGGTGGGCGGCCAAGGCGTTGCCGCGGCGGTCGGGCCGCGTCGGGTCGGCTCCGGCCAGGTCGGGCCGCGTCGGGTCGGCTCCGGCCAGGTCGGGCCGCGTCGGG
>JAVKSQ010000005.1:0-69424 GCA_039583615.1 Acidimicrobiales bacterium | reverse complement strand
CTCCGGCCAGGTCGGGCCGCGTCGGGTCGGCTCCGGCCAGGTCGGGCCGCGTCGGGTCGGCTCCGGCCAGGTCGGGCAGCGTCGGGTCGGCTCCGGCCAGGTCGGGCAGCGTCGGGTCGGCTCCGGCCAGGTCGGGCCGCGTCGGGTCGGCTCCGGCCAGGTCGGGCCGCTCCGCCGGGATGGTTACCTGGTGCCTGAGGCGCCCGGGCCTGGTGGTCATCATCACCGCTCCCGCCACGTACACCAGGCCAGCCACCCTCAAAGTCCAGGCCGCCCCGGCCACCTTGGACATCCCGGCCCCGACCGGCAGGGCCACGGCGCCAGCCGCCAGCCCGATGCGAACCAGCCGGGCGTTGGCGCCGACCAGGCGGCCGGGCTCGGCCAGCAGTGCCGGCACCAGCGACTTGCTGGCGATGGAGTAGCCCTTCTGCGCCAGCAGGGCGCCGAAGGCCTCGGGATAGAGCAGCAGCGACCGCAGGTCCCTGGCCATGAGCAGGCACAGCACCGCACGGCTGGCACAGGTGAGCGCCACCACCATGGGCCGCGCCCGCCGGAAGCGGTCGACCAGGGGGCCGACCACCGGCGCCACCACGGCAAAGGGCACCATGGTGAGGACCAGGTAGGCCAGCACCTTGGGACGGGCAGCGTGGATGGACACGCTGAACAGCAATGTGCCGGCCAGCGCCACCGCCAGCAGGGCATCGCCGCTGAAGCTGGCTGCTTGCACCCGGGCCAGCGGCACCAGGGCTGGCTCTTGGCGGTGGGGACGGCTGGCCGAGGCGGCTACGAGTCGCACGCGGCTGTGCTCGCCTGCCCCGGGCCTACGGCTCGAGGCCGGGGAGCCCGTCGATGCTCACTGCATTCTTCTCCCGGCGGTAACGGTCCAAGCCGTCGGGGCCCTTGCGCCGGGCCCAAGTGTGAATCTGGTCCCTCTCGTCCTGGAGCGCCATGAGGGGCACGCCGTACCCGCACGAGTCGGCGATGCGGTCCACCCGCACCCGGATGATCGCCCGGGTGCCCTCCACCTGGCAAAAATGGCTGAGCAGGTCGTCAAAGGCGGGCTCACCGGGCACCAGCACCTCTCCCCAGCCGTGCAGGCGCAGTATCCGGGGCGGTCCCTGGAAGGCGCAGAACATCAAGGTGATGCGGCCGTTCTCCCGTACATGGGCGACGGTCTCGACCCCGCTCCCGGTCAGGTCGAGGTAGGCGACCGTCTCCGGCCCGAGCACGACGAAGGTGCCATTGACCCCCTTGGGCGACACGTTCACATGCCCTCGGGGGGACAGGGGGGCGGTGGCCACGAAGAAGACCGGTTGGCCGTCGATGAAGTCCCTCAGCCGCTCGTCGATGACCGGGTAGGTGCGTCCCACCGCGCCGCGCTTGCCCTCGGCGCCTCAGCCCATGCCGGTCTGGCGGTCGGGCTCCACCACCAGGAGGACGCGCTCGCTCTCGATGGGCGTCCGGTAGGGACCGCCGGTGTACCTCTGGCTGAGCTCGTCGATGTGGCCCCGGGCGCGCTCCCCCCGGATGGCGTCGACCACCCGCCCCTTTACCTCCGAGTAGCGGTAGGGGTTCTGGTGGTCGATCAGGGCGACGGTGATCCGAGGGTCGCGCCTGATGTTCTTGAACTTCTGGCGATGTACCTCGGTGTTGAGGAGCAGGTGCTCGGCGTCGGCGTCCACCCACATCGGCTGGGTCATCGGCTGTCCGTCGGGCAGGAGGGTGGTGACCACGGCGAACGTCTTTTCCTTGGCCAGCTGCCTGGCCTGGTCATCGAGCATGAGACGAGGTTAGCTCCCGGTGGCTGCCAGGTCTGGGCTCGCCGCCCGGAGCGAGGCCTTGGCTGGATGCTGGCCGTCAGGACCCTTGGCCCCAGTGTCACAGCCCCAGTGTCACAGTCGAGGTGCATGCTGGTCGGCAGGCGGAGATCGGAGGGCAATGTACCGAATCGGTCAGCGGCTGGTGGTCAGTGCGAGCGACCTGGTGGGCTACCTGTGCTGCGAGCACCTGAGCGTTCTAGCCCTGGCGGCAGCCGACGGAGTGCGGCCCGGGCCCTGCGGGGTGGACCCCGAGCTGGCCGTCCTGGCCCGCCGCGGCCTCGAGCACGAGGCCGCCTACCTGGCCCGGCTGAGGGAGGAGGGTCGCCAGGTAGTCAGCATCGACGCATCGGGACCAGCCGGCGAGGAGGAGCTGGCTGCCATGGCGGAGGCCACGCTCGGCGGGCTGGCGAGCGGCGTCGAGGTCGTCTACCAGGCCACCTTCTACGACCCGTCAGGCACCGGGCCGGCCTGGCGCGGGCACGCCGACTTTCTCAAGAGGGTGCAGCGGCCGAGCCGGTTCGGGGATTTTTCGTACGAGCCTGAGGACACCAAGCTGGCTCGCCACGTGAAGCCAGCTGCCATCCTCCAGCTCTGCCAGTACGCCGAGCAGCTGGCCCAGCTGCAGGGAGTGAGCCCCGAGAAGCTGCATGTCGTCCTGGGAGGCCAGCAGAGGCGGACGTTCGCCGCGACCGACTTCGCCGCCTACTACCGGGCGGCCAAGGACCGCTTTCTCGCCTCCCTCGAGAGCCCAGCTCCTAGCTATCCCTATCCGGTGGAGCACTGTGCGATCTGCTCCTGGCGCCCGACCTGCGAGGCCCGCCGGGAGGCCGACGACCAGCTCTGGCTGGTGGTCTCGCTGTCCCAGGCTCAGGCAGCCAGGCTGGCCGACGGCGCCGGGATCACCACCATGGCCGCCCTGGCCGCTCACGACGGCTCACCGGTTCCAGGCGTCAGGGCGGCAACCCTCGAGCGGCTGAGCCGCCAGGCCCGCCTCCAGGTAGCGCGCCGGGAAGCGCCTGACGACCCACCGCCTTACGAGCTGCTGGCCCCTGACGGACCGGGGCGGGGTCTGGCCGCTCTCCCGGCTCCCTGCCCGGGGGACCTGTTCTTCGACATCGAGGGCGATCCCTTCGTTGGTGAAGGGGGCGTCGAGTACCTGCTCGGAGTGGGCGCCATGGAGGACGGAGAGTTCGTCCACCGCAGCTTCTGGGGCCACGACCGGGCTGGCGAGAAGGCCGCCTTCGAGGCCTTCATCGACTTCGTCAGCGAGCGCCGGCGCCAGTACCCGCGCCTGCACATCTACCACTACGCCCCCTACGAGCGCACGGCGCTGGGCAAGCTCATGGGCCGCCACGCCAGCCGGGAGGAGGAGGTAGACGCCCTCCTGCGGGAGGAGGTGCTGGTGGACCTCTACCGGGTGACTCACCAGGGCCTGTGCCTGGGCATCCCCTCCTACTCTCTCAAGAAGCTGGAGCCGCTCTACATGGGGCCTCGCACCGGAGAGATCACCGATGCCAGCTCGAGCATTGTCGAGTACGAGCGCTGGCTGGACACCGGGGACGGCCAGATCCTCGATGCCCTCGGCGACTACAACCGGGTGGACTGCGACTCGACCCGCCGGCTGCGGGACTGGCTGGAGGAGCGCCGGGCCGAGCTGGGGCCAGGAGTGCCCCGGCCCGACTGGAGAGAGAGCCCTCCGGGCGAGGCGGCCGGAGGGGGGGTCGGGATCCCCGCCGGCAACAGCGGAGCCGCCAGGGGCTCGCTGCCCGAGGACCTCACCGAGGTGGCCGAGGTGGCCGAGCTGGCAGCCAGTCTCACCGCCGGGACGGAGGGGCCGCCCACCGCCGGCACCGGGTCGGCTCAGGCGGCGCGATGGCTCCTGGCCCAGCTCCTGGACTGGCACCGTCGGGAGGACAAGCCCGAGTGGTGGAAGTACTTCGAGCGGGTCCGCGACTACGGCGACCAGGAGCTGTGGGCCGACACAGAGGCGATCGCCGGCCTCGAGTACGAAGGCGTGGAGCGGGAGGAGAAGCGGTCACTGGTGCACCGCTACCGCTTTGACTCGGCCCAGGAGCACAAGGTGGCGGTGGACCAAGCCGTGTTGGACCCGGCCAGCGAGCGTGAGCGCCTGCTCACCGGGACCAAGGTCCCGGCCCCGGGCAAGCTGGTGGACCTCGATGTGACCCGGGGCCTGTTGTGGCTGAAGCGGAGCGCCCACTCCGCCGCCCCCCACCCTCGCGCCCTCATACCCGCCGGTCCACCCCCGACCGGGGCCCAGCGAGAGGCGCTGCGCCGCCTGGCCCGCTCCGTCCTGCGCCATGGCATCAGGGGCGACGGGCCCTACCGGGCCGTCCGCGACCTCCTGGTTCGTGAGGCCCCGCGGCTCACCGGCTGGAAGTCCGGCCAGCCGCTGCGCCAGCCCGGCGACGACGGCCCGGCGGCGGTCGTGCGCCTGGCCCTGGCCCTCGACGGTGGCAGCCTGGCCATCCAGGGGCCGCCGGGCTCGGGCAAGACCCACAGCGCGGCTCAGGTGGTGGTTGCGCTGGTCGCCTCCGGTCGGCGGGTGGGCATCACCGCCAGCAGCCACAGCGTCATCTCCAACTTGGTGGAGCGGGTCATGGCCTGCGCCCGAGAGGAGGGTGTCAAGCTGAGGGCCCTGCAGAAGGCGGACGACGGCCGCCGGTGCGCCGATCCCGAGCTGGAGTGGACCGGGAGCAACCAGGCGGTGGAGGCAGCCGTGGCCAGCGGGGAGGTGGACGTGGTGGCCGGGACGGCCTGGCTCTTCGCCCGCCCGGGCATGGACCAGGCTCTGGACGTCCTGGTGGTGGACGAGGCGGGTCAGATCTCGCTGGCCAATGCCGCGGCAGCAGGCACATCGGCTGCCAACCTGGTGCTGGTCGGAGATCCCCGCCAGCTGGCCCAGCCATCCAGGGGGACCCACCCGCCTGGGGTCGGCGTGTCGGCTCTCGATCACCTCCTGGCCGGGGCGGCGACCATTCCCCCAGACCGAGGACTGTTCCTGGACGTCACCCGTCGCCTTCACCCGGACATCTGCGCATTCGTATCCGAGGTGGTCTACGACGGCCGCCTGCACACGCTGGCGCAATGCCGGCGCCAGGTAGTCGCCGACGGGCCGCTGCTCGGTGGATCAGGTCTGCGTTGGGTCCCTGTGCTCCATACCGGCAATCGGACCAGCTCGGCCGAGGAGGCGGCGGCAGTAGGCGAACGCTACGACGCCCTGCTGGGCCGGTCGTGGACCGACCAGGAGGGGAAGGTGGCTCGGTTGGGACCCACCGACATCCTGGTGGTGGCCCCCTACAACGCCCAGGTGGCCCGGCTGGCCGAGCGCCTGCCAGCTGCCGCCAGGGTCGGCACCGTGGACAAGTTCCAGGGCCAGCAGGCCGCCGTGGTGCTGGTGTCGCTCACCGCGTCCAGCGCCGAGGACGTCCCCCGGGGGATGGAATTCCTCTACAGCACCAACCGGCTCAACGTGGCCGTCTCCCGGGCCCAGGCGTTGGCCGTGGTGGTGGGCAGCCCCCGGCTGCTGGCGGTGCACTGCCGCTCGGTGGAGCAACTGCGCCTGGCCAACGGCCTGTGCCGCCTGGTGGAGCTGGCCGGGTGAGGGACACCCCACGCTCACACGATACGGCCGGCGCCACCCTCCTCGTCGACGACCGCCAAGCCAGCCGCTTCCCAGGCCTTCATCCCGCCGGCCAAGTTGCGAGCGTCGTAGCCCGCTTGTCGCAGCGCTTGGGTGACCACCGCCGATCGCCCGCCCAGGTGGCAGACACACACGATCGGCCGGTCGCCGGGAAGGCTCTGGTGCTCGTCCGGCACCCGGTTCATCGGCATCCACGTCGCCTGGGGGGCGTGACCGGCCACCCACTCGGGCGGGTCCCTCACGTCGAGCAGCACCGCCCCCTTGTGAACCAGATCGAGGGCGTCCAACGGGCCGACCTCGAGGTGGTGGCCGCTTCCAGAGGGTGCCGTGGTCAAATGGATCCCCGAGCCACCAGGAGCCCGCTGCCCCTCGCGTCGATCCGGCGGTGGATGGTCTTGTCGCCGTGAGCCGTCACCGAGCGGATCAAGAAGGAGACGGCCCGCCTTGGCGGGAAGGCAGGCGACTGACATAGCGAGGGCCGCTGGCGGGCTTCTTGGCCGCTGGGGCTGCCTTGGCGGCTCCAGCCCGCTTGGCTGGCGGTCCTGGCGGGGCGGGCTTGGTGGCGGCCGCCTTGCTCGCACCAGCCTTGCTGGCGGGCGACGACCTGGCTGGAGCCCTGGATGTCACCGCCCGGGCCGGCCCGGCCCGGCGAGCTGAGCCTGCACCTGGCGAAGCCTTGGCTGGCACGGGCGGCCACACTCCCTTGGCCAGCTTGGGGGCGGCCATGGGCCTCATCACCGCGTCCTTGAAGCCCTTGAGGGGGGTGATCCTTGCCTTCTTGGACGCTCTCACCTTGACCGGCTCCCCCGTCCCTGGGTTGCGAGCCATACGGGCCGGCCGATCCACCCGAGCGAACTTGGCGAAGCCGCTGATCGTCACCTGCTCGCCCTTGGCTGCCACTGCCTCGATGACTTCGGTGGCACCTCGCAACACCTTGTCCACGTCACGAGAATCGACACCAGTGTGGGTGGCGACAGCGCTGACGAGCTCCCTGCGATTCATCGATTCTCCTGGGTAGGCGGCCGTGTCGCCAACAGTTTGCCACGGTCACGGCACGCTTGCCTTTATTGGCGGCGAGGGTACCGCGGCCAAGGACCATCCTCCCGATGCTTCGCCATCTGAGAAGATGCGAGGCGGTGAGGACCGAGCAACCGGCTATCGAGCGCCTCAGTGCGGTGACGCTGCTCACCTCGGACATGGCCGAGGCGGTGTCTTTCTACCGGGTCATGGGCTTCGAGCTGCTCTTCGGGGGACCGGACGCGTCGTTCACCAGCTACCAGGTAGGCGGGAGCTACCTCAACCTGCAGGCGCACGCCCCCCGCCCGGTCGGAAGCCCCCCCTGGGGCCGAGTCGTCTTCTGGGTGCACGATGTCGACGCCATGCACCGCCGGGCGCTGGAGGCGGGGTTCGCACCACAGACCGAGCCGGCCGATGGGCCGTGGGGCGAGCGCTACTTCCACATTCGCGATCCCGACGGCCATGAGCTCAGCCTTGCCCGCCCCCTGTCGAGACCAGTCTGAGCCGGACTGGCAGGAGCGGGCGTCCGTGCGTCGCGGCTGGTGGTCGATGCCACCAGCTCGGTAGTACGCTGTGATTAGTGTGTAGTACGTGGTGGTGTGGGAGATGGTGGAGTGGGCCCAGGGCAATGAGGCCCACGAGGGCCCGGTGCCCGTCGCCCTCGGCGAACAGGCCCACGGCGATCAGCGGAAGTCTCCCCGCACCATTCGCTGGGCGAATGTCGAGGCCAGCGGTGGGGAGAAGTCGTCGGCCAGCCCGTCGGCGATGGTACTGGCACTGAGGAGGTTGAGGTCGTCGAGGGTCTCGAACAGGGTCTCCCGGCCGTGGCGGGAGCAGCGGACGATCCGGGCCGCAGCGCCCGCCCCCAGGAAATACTCCGACAGCAGCGGCGAGTGGGTGTTCACCAGGTACTACGTCGTGCCGCGCTCGGCCGCGCTCGGCCGCGCTCGACAGGACCCGGCCCACCATCGAGAGACGGTCGGGGTGAACACCGTTCTCGGGCTCCTCGTAGCCCACCACCGACAGAGGCTCCAGTCGCTGCCGTCGGGTGGGAGGACGGTCACCTCCCGCAGCGGCGTCTCCCTGCGCATGGCCGAGGGCTCCAGGTAGTAGGTCCGCCAGCGGGCCAGCTCCTCGCCCAAGGCGGAGATGTGGGGGTAGTGGGGAGGGTAGAGCCGCTTGGAGGCGATCGGGCGGTCCTGGCCGATCTCCTCGTAGAGGGTATGGCCCTCTTCCTCCCGACGAAGGGCGGATCCAGCTCTCGGCCACCTCCTGCCAGATAAACGGGCGTCGGCTGGCGTCCGGGTCCCGTCGGCCTTGAGCGCCTCCAGCCGCTCGTCCATCACCCGGAGTTGGCCCGACTCGGTCAGGATCTCCACGGTGATCCGGTAGCGGAGCAGCGGGTCGACGACGACCTGGTGACCCTGGCCCTCGCTCAGCCCTTCCCTGGCCTTGGCCACCTCGGCCCGGACGCTTTGGCGGACCTCCTTCGAGAGCTCCAGGAACAAGGTTCGCCGCCGGGTCCAGAACGAGACGCTGGGCCAGCGCGCCAGGAAGGCCGATCCTCTCCTTCGCATCCACAAGCGGCTGGTCTCGGAGCCGGGCGTCCCGATACCGCCAGCCATGACGGTGCCCTCCACGTCGGCGGCGTTACTTGGCAAGACGAACTTCCCCGCTCCGGGATCCGCACCTGGTCTCCCCACTCAGACGCATAGAGCCAGGAAAGTAGGTGTTTCTAACGCCGATCGGAGGATCGGAGGAAGCCGGTCACCGTGAATCTCGAGCACCGGAACTGGCTCGACCTGGTCCACACCGGCCGAACCTCATGGAGCCGATGACTCGCAAAGACGACGAGCCGGTTGGCTTTGGGCTCTATGATCTCGGCTACCTCAGACCTGCTCAGTCGGCCATCCCGCACAGCATCGAAGATAAACAGTTGATCGTCGTCCCTCCAGTCGCGTTCGATGCAGAGATGGCCACCTCGAAATGGTCTGGGGCATTCGCTGAAGAAGAGAACGAAGCTGATCGAGCGATCCCGTACACGAGCATTCGCATCGTCGACGTGAGCGGTGAAGAAGCCACCATGTCCCGTGGCGGTAATCTCTGCCTCGTACACACCGTCTGAACATCTGTCATCATCCTGACCAATGGACCGGGCCAACACTGGGATATACTCCTTGAGGCGCCGCATGACAGCACATGGCACATTAGCGGTGCCCCGTAAGTGCGTGTTCCGTCTCATGTTCCGATCCACGACCGAGACCGCGCCATCATCGGCACCGAGGACCTGGGTGTCGACGAACTCGCTCTCGCGATACACCGCGTACTCCAACAGCTGACTGAGCTCGCTGGGCGGCAAAACACCGTCCCAGGTCGCTGCCACGGGCCTAATGGTCGCTGTGGCCATCGGCTACGAGGCGGCTGCGAGTTGGACCACGTGGATAAAGCGCGGGAACCCGCCGAGCGTGCCCTCATACGAGCGGAGAAGCCGGCACCCCGCACGTTGGTACACCGCCTCCCAATCGACCCGCTCCCTCGGTGGCACGCCCTGCCCGGAACAGACTTGGACGAGGTCCTGCATCATCGACCATGTCAGACCAACATGAGCATCGAAGTCCACACCCAGCTGCCCGTAGTAGTCGTCGATGAACAAAAGGCGGCGGCCGAGCCGGTCGCTGAGCAGCGTGAGGATGTCAACCGCTCGGCGATGCCCGTTCGCAAACAGGGCGTTGAAGAAGCTCGCCGAGTGCGCCGCCGTCATCGGGCACATCGCATCTAGCGGAAGATTTGCCAGGACATCGAACGCATCGCCACTAAATATGCGCACTCGTCGCAGGACAGCTGCTCGTCCGGCCTCCGCCACCGCACGAGCACACATCGCGCGGTTCTCATCGATTCCGATCCCGTGGAAGCCCTCGTCGCTGACCGCTAGATCGATGAGAAGGTCACCGGTCCCACAGCCAAGATCCAAGAGTCCCGATGCCACGCCAAACTCGCGGAGCAGTCCCGGAATCAACGAGCCATGGTAGGGGCGATCAGCACGGCTGTGAACCGACGCGCTGAACGCATCAGCAAATGCGTCAGCGTCGACGACGTCAGGAGCCGGCCCAACCGCATCGAGGCACGCTCCGTAGGCCCCGACGAACTTGGTCAACTCGAAGTTCAGCCGCTGTCGTTCGCGTTCGTCCAACTCGACGACGTAACGGCCGCCGTCGAGCTGGCGGAAGACGCCTCCAGTCACCGCGAGAAACTGCACCACGGCCTCGAGCCACGCTCGATCAACGCCGAGCTCCACCGCGACAGAAGCAGCCCTACTCGGAGTGCCGAAGCGCCCAAGGGCTCCGATTCGCTGCAGCGTGTATAGGAGGCGGCCAGCGGCGTAGCCGCTCACAAGATCGAGCACTTGATCCGGCCCCCGCTGACGGCTACCGCCGAAGAGTGGTTCGTGCTCCTTCGAGCTTTTAGCCGGCAGGCCACCGACGTCTCCGTGATGTCGTTGAAGCGCGGCCAAGACCTCAGCGCTCGGGGAACGAATGATCCCCTCCTGAGCTGCGGCGAGAAGGACTCGGACAACGAGCGCCGCGTCCGTGCCTGCACCCATGAGATTGGCAATTTCGATCGGAGACCGCTGACCATCCACCCAGCCGACAATCAGAGCCACGGCTGGATCCATCCTAAAGACTCGGAGCCGGCTTCCCGGCGTGTCGCCCAACGAGTAGCACAAAAATGTTGGCTCGGTCGGCGGAGCCATCGATCTGGTCCACTCCCGTGCTTGCCATGCAAGCTGCACACGCAGCGGGTCGTGCTCGTAGCTCTGCACCAAGACCGTCCCTCGAATCCTTGGTCGCCAGAGGTTCGCTGGCCGCGCCTCGGGAGGGTCGTCATCGACCGTGTCCAACGACGATGCCTCTAGTCCCCACCCGTTCGAGAACCGGGCTACAAGCCACTCGTGGCGGACGACATCCTCCAGGCCTGGGACCTGGCCGCGGCGAGCGGACGCGTAGGACAGAAGGCACTCGACCAACGCGCTGACGCGCTCGTGAAGCGAGCCACCACGCTGCGGACTCCGTCGGCTGAAGACCCCGAACACCTCTAGCTCGCTGCCGTATTCCTGTAGCAGCGCCCGGGTTAGGGGCAGGGTGCTCCAGAGGTCATTGTTCTTCACCTTACATATGAACGTGGCCATCAGCGCCAGGCGATGGCAATCAAGTCCGATGAAATCCTGGCGCGTCCCGCTGGAGATCCCCATGTCGTCGAGTACCCGGCCTCTATCCTGATCGAGAGCGACAAGGAATGAGGGTTCGACGAGACCTCGCGCGATCATGGCGTTGACGGCGCGAGTCTCGACCGTCATGGCCTCGGGGCCGCCTTGCCCTCGGTCACTACCTGGAGCCCAGTATCTGGTGGGTGCGGTCAATCTCCCGGCGGGCGACGTCCGCGGGAAACCTAGGCGCCCAGTTGTACTCATGCGTGATCGCGCGAACTGGCGCATCATGGAGTACGACGTTCAAGAGCTCGTACTCCGCTGCTACGGGGGCGGACGCATGATCGTCCCACAGCACACCGGAATCCCGCGAAACCCCAGAGAGATGCACCTCGACCACGCGATCGAGCGGAAAGCGGCGGAGCTCAGCCAACGGGTCCAATCCCATCGTGTCGCAGGTAATCAGCAGATGGGCCAAGTCCATCAGCACGCCAACATCGCTGAGGCGAGTTAGTGCCGTGAACGCTTCTCCCTGCCCCATCCCGGAACCCGGCATTGGGAAATAGACCGGGGAGTTCTCGATAACGAATGGTCGTCGCACAACCGTCACGACGGCCGCCAACGCCTCTGCAACGCTCTCGACCGTGTCGGCGTTCAACGGCGGGCTGATCGCAAAGCCGATGTTGAAGACTCTGTCTTCCCGCCCCGGGTCGTCCCCTGCCCACGGGCCAGGGTTCCGGGCGGCCACAAATGCGAAATGCTCACCCACCCAGGGAGAGTCGAGCCGATCGGCCCAGTCGGCGACGGTGTGGAGGACCGCCGCGTCGGGTGGGTCACCCGACGCCAATGACAGACTTGCGCAGTGCAGCACGGCGGTCGAGTTGCAAGCCATCTCGGCCGCGGCGGCGTTGCACATCAGCAACTCATAGGGATACTCGACGTAGTCGAGATCATCGAGCAAGTCGCATACAAGGCCTGCAGCGGCTCTGCTGTATGCCATGCCCACGGCAACGGCATCCGAGCCGAGACCGATGGCCGGCGTCAACCTGGGCGTTGGCACTGTCAGTCGATCGGACCGACACCGCCATCGGGCCCGTCAGCGATCCGCTCGAGCCGCCTGATCTCACTGAGACTTGAGACAGTCACTTCCCCGAAATTGATGGTGATGTTGCCGGTCCGCTCAAGGCAGCGACGAGCCTGACGCTGGTCTTCCTCATTGAGAACAAAGGTAACGCCGGTAGGCGTCATGACGACATGCCGCTCCCTGATCGGGACGACGGTATCCTCATCCTCTCTCGGTTCGTCTTCCATGCGACTCCTCCTTCTGGTTGAGAAATCTTCGTTATGAAATCGCCGCTAAAGGCTCACGAATGACCATGGGACACACCGCGCAGGCACGCCGGCCCCGCTGTCCATACCATCGGCAAGAGACCCGGATGCCACACACCGGGAGCTTCGTTCTCGAGGAGTCCACATCGTCGCACGGTCCGTCTACGATGAAACGATCGATCAACTGGCAGCGCTCCCCAGCCCAGTGCTCACAGTCACTCTGCGCGCATGGCTCAGCGAAACGGAATCGGGCACCGGTGCGCCCGATCGCCAATGCCTTGTCAACAAAGACCTCGCTTATTGGAATGGCTGGCGTCAGGAAGCTGACACAGCCATCAGTCCCAACTACGCCCAGCAACTTGGCCCCCTCCCGGCAACGTCCGCTCGGGCAGAGGCATTCGTGAGCCCTGGCGACTTGCATCGAGCGCACAGCTAGTCCTCCGCAACGTCGGCGACGATCGCAATTCCCTGCGTCCCGCCACCGCTCTCCAGGGCTGCCAAATCCTGGACGCGAAAGCCGGACACAAGATCGACTTCAGCCATCTCGGCAAGAATGGCGCGGCGCACGGCGACGGCGATCCGAAGGGTGATCTCCGACGGCAGTTCCAAGCCATCCAGTCGAACGGAGAAGACGGTGCGACCTCTGGGCTTCCCCTGCTCTGCCATGCTCGCTCCCTGTTCACGGGTGAGGCTAGCGTTGACAAGAACAAAATGCAAGGATGACCGTTCTGTTCTTGTAAGTAGGGTTCTATGTGGACGGTCTCCGAGGTGGCGCTTACGCACACCTACGCGGCGGCTTTCTTGTTCGCGCCCCGTCGTCAGCCCGACATGACTGGGGCCCAGGCGCGTGGACCGTCCACAGGCTCTGGTAGCGCCGGGTGGTGGTGGGGCTGAGGTCCTGCCATCCGTTGTCCCGCCAGCCGCCGATGGCGTCGTTGACGGTGGTGACCGGTTCCCACCCCGGCTCTCCTCGTCGGCCACCACTGGCGCCCGCTCCTGCTCGGCGACCAGGCGGGCCAGCTCGGTGCCAGCAGGCCGCTTGGAGCCCACGAAGCTGGTGTGGCGATGGCGTACCCGCCTGGCCTCTTCCCGGCGTAGACCCTCAGCTCCCACACTCCCGGGCGCCGCTGCCGCACACTCCCCGGCAATGGCCCCCTCCCCGTTGTTGGGTTAGCTGTTGGGTCGACCGTTGGGTTGACCTCATCAGAGGGGCTGAACAGACGGAACAAGGCGGCTGAAAAGGAGAGACATCAGTGGGCCCGGTGGGGATCGAACCCACGACCAGGGGATTATGAGTCCCATGCTCTGACCACTGAGCTACGGGCCCGGGGACTGCGGCGGGTGCTCCGGGGGAGAGACTCGAACTCTCAACACCGCGGTTAACAGCCGCGTGCTCTGCCGATTGAGCTACCCCGGAAACGCCCGGCACCCTACCAGCGCCTTCCGCCCAATCCAGCACGGACCGCCGGAAAGAGGTACAGTGACCCCATGAAAATGCGCTATAGCTTGCTGACCGGGCTGGCCGCTGGCTACTACCTCGGCACCATGAGCCCTGAGCAGATCAAGGCCAACGTCACCAGCTTGGCCGAAGCTGCCCTCAAGTCACCGGTGGTGAGCCAGGTGGCCGAGAAGGCCAAGGACCTGGTCGGCTCGGGCACCGAGAAGGCTCAGGGCTTGGTCGGCGGAAAGATCAGCAATCTCTGGCCCCTGTAAGGCACTACCCCGTAAGACCTCAAGCCTCGTCCAGGTACTCCCGCAGCGTCTGGCTGTGCATCGGGTGGCGTAGCTTGTTCAGCGTCTTCGTCTCGATCTGACGCACCCTCTCGCGGGTTACGCCGAACACCCGCCCAACCTCCTCGAGGGTGCGCATCTGGCCGTCGTCGAGCCCGAAGCGCAGCCGCACCACCTCGGCCTCCCGGTCGTCCAGCTGGGCCAGCGCCTTCTTCACCGCCTCGTTGAGCAGGGCCCGGGCCGCCGCATCGGCCGGTGCCACCGCCTCTTGGTCCTCGATCAGATCGGAGAGGCTGAAGCCCTCCTCCTCCCCCATCGGCTGCTCCAGGGACATCGTCTCCTGGCTGAGGTGCTGCAGCTCTCGCACCCGCTCGACCGGCATCTCCAACCAGCCGGCCACCTCCTCGGCCGTCGGCTCCCGACCGAGCTCCTGCACCCCTTGGCGTTGAACGTTGAGCATGCGGTTGATCAGCTCGACCATGTGGACCGGGATGCGGATGGTCCGGGCCTGGTCGGCCAGGGCACGAGTGAGCGCCTGGCGGATCCACCAGGTGGCGTAGGTCGAGAACTTGAAGCCCCGGGTGTAGTCGAACTTCTCGACCGCCCGCATCAAGCCGAGATTGCCCTCCTGGATGAGGTCCAGAAAGGCCAGCCCTCGCCCTCGGTAGTGCTTGGCGATCGATACCACCAGGCGCAGGTTGGCTTCGATGAGGCACTGCTTGGCCTCGATGCCGCTGGTCACCAGCCGCTCGGCCCGCAGGAGCTCCTCTTCGAAGTCAGGGCCGCGGTCGCCGTGGTCCTCCGAGGCGAGCAGTCTCTCAGCGGCGGCAATGCCCTCGGCCACTCGCCGGGCCAGCGCCACCTCCTCCTCGGTGCGCAGCAGGGGGACCTTCCCGATCTCCCGGAGATAGGTGTGCACCGGGTCGGCCGCCGGGCCCAGAGCCTCCTCGTCACCGCGGCTGTCGCGCCCGCTGTCCCGGCGGACCCGGCCGGTGGCTGCGGGTCGAGTCCTGGCCGGTCCCCGTCGTCTCCTGGCCGGCAATGGACGGGCATCGGCCGGCGCCTCGCCCGAGGGGGGGAGCGCGGTCACCGCGTTGTCGCCGGGATGGCCAAGGCTGGTCACCTGGTCTCGACCCGGCGTAGCCCGGGTCGCCACCGCCTCGCTGGGACCGGTAAGGCCGGCCGCCGGGTCAGCCTCAAGGGCGGCGCCTACCGGAGGGAGATGGTCGGTCCGGCCGGCGACGGGGGCGGCGGACACCCCGGCGAGATCGTCGGCCGGCTCTGCGTAGTGGATCCCCGCTGCCTTCACCCGGTCGACCACGGCGTCGATCAGATCGGCACTCAGCTCCACCGTCTCCAGCACGGCCATGAGGTCCTCCTGGGTGAGAACGCCACGCTGGCGGGCGATCTCGAACAAGCGATCGAACCCATCCTCGGGGAACCCTGCCGTGGCGAGCACGGTCCCGGCGTTGCTCATGACTGCTCCTTCGCCCGACCTCGCAACCAGGCTACCAACCGAGGCGGCGCAACTGATCCGGCAGGCGCCTCCCGGAGCTCGACCAGCGCCTGCCTCAGCCAGGTGGCGTCCCCGGCCAGCTCGGCAAAGCTCTCGTACGAGCGCCGGGCATCGGCCTCCAGGTCCTCCAGGGCCCGGCGAAGGGCGTCGGCCAACAGCAAGTTGACCACGTCGCCGGCGTCCGCCTCGGTGTCCTCCAGGGCCAGGCGCCCGAGGAGCGCAGCCACCTCCGGGTCGGCATTGGCGATGGCCTCGTGCAGGGTGGCCGAGCTGGCCAGAGCGCCGAAGGCCCGGCGCTGCAGACCGTCCGCAAACAGGAACTCCTCCAGCCGGTCGGCGACCTCGTGGGGCCGGTGGACAGCCAGTCGCAGGGCTTCGGTCCCCGGCCCTGGCGCCAACCTCACGGTGGGGACCGGGGCGGCGGACCGGCCGTGCTCCCGCTCTTGGCCGTCCCAGCCGGCCTGGTTGTCTGCGGAGGCCACGCCACCTCGGCGGCGTCCCCGGCCGTCGGGGCCACCGGGGCCATCCGACCCCCCGGCGCCGGCCTGACCAGGTCCAGCCCCGTCCCGGTCGGCCCCTTCACCTCGGTGACCGGGCCGGCCGTCGGCCGTCCCCGGACGCCGAGCCGAGTGACCCAGCCGATGCTGGGCCGCCGCCCTGGGACGACCGCTGGCCATCATGGCCCTCAACCGCTCGGCTGGCACCCGGCAGCGGTCGGCGATGTCCATCACGTACTGGTCGCGCACCAGCTCGTTGGGATGCTGGGCCACGGCTGACAGCGCCGCCTCGGCCGCCTTGGCTCGGCCCTCGGCGGTGCCCAGGTGAGCATCGCCGAGGAGCCGCTCCACCCGAAAGGCCAGATAGGGCCGGGCCTGCTCGACCGCGGCCAGCAGCGCCCCCGGATCTCGCTGACCGAGCTCGGCCGGGTCGGAACCGCCCGGGAGGCCAGCCACGGCGATGTCCAGGTCGTGGTGACGCTCCCACTCGTAGACCCGTTCGGCGGCCGCCTGGCCGGCGCGGTCGGCGTCGTAGGCCAGGACCACTCGCTGGGCGAAGCTCCTGAGCACCCGGAGGTGGTCCTCGCCCAGGGCCGTGCCGCATGTCGCCACTGCCCGGGGCGCTCCGGCGGCGAAGAAGGCGATCACGTCGGTATAGCCCTCGCACACGATCACCTCACCGGTCTCCACCACGTTCGCCTTGGCCCAGTTGAGCCCGTAGAGCGTCCGGCGCTTGGAGTAGATGGCAGTCTCGGGGGAGTTCTTGTACTTGGGCCCGGCCTCTCGGCCACCGACTTGCCCCGCCCCGGGCAACACCCGGCCCCCCAGGGCCACCGCCCGTCCCCCCGGATCGAAGATGGGGAAGATCACCCGCCCCCGAAAAGCATCCTGCACCCGACCGGCGCGGTTGACGAAGCCGAGGCCCGCTGCGGTGAGGACCTCCTCGGGAAGCTTGAGGGCTCGGGCCAGGGCGTCCCAGTCGTGAGGCGCCCACCCCAGCCGGAAGGCGCCAGCCACCTCCTTGTCATATCCCCTGGACGCCAGGTAGTCCCGAGCCGGGGCACCATCTGGGTGGGCCAGAAGTCGCTCGTGGTACCAGGCCACCGCCCGTTCCATAGCCTCCAGCAGCCGGGACCGCTGCCGGCCATCCGGTCGACGGCCGGAGCCAGGTTCCTCTCGAGCGATGCTGATCCCGGCCCGCCCGGCCAGCCACTCCACCGCGTCCACGAAGTCGAGGTGCTCGACCGCTCGCACGAAGGTGATGGCGTCCCCCGACGCCTGGCACCCGAAGCAGTGGTAGAGACCCAGCTCGGGGTTGACCCCGAACGACGGAGTGGTCTCGGCGTGGAAGGGGCACAGCCCCACCCATCGCCGGCCCTGGCGCTTGAGCGCCAGGTGCTCACCCACCAAGGCGACCAGGTCGATGGCGGCCCTCACCTTGGCCACATCCTCTTGCGCGATGAGCACGAACAGAAAGGTACCCCGCCAACCGTCACCCCGGCCCAGTCCCTGGCCAGCCCGTTCAGCCTGCTCCTCAGCCCTCGGCGGCGAGGACAGCCTGGGCGGCCGCCAGACGAGCGATGGGCACCCGGAAGGGCGAGCAGCTCACGTAGTCCAGACCGGCTCGAGCGAAGATGGCGATCGACTCGGGGTCGCCGCCGTGCTCACCGCAGATGCCGATCTTGAGCTCGGGCCGGGTGCGCCGGCCCCTCTCCACCCCGATGCGTACCAGCTCCCCCACTGCCCCGTCGTCCAGGGACTCGAAGGGGTTGCGGGCCAGCAGCCCCTTCTCCAGGTAGGCCGACATCATCCTGCCCTCCACGTCGTCCCGGCTGAACCCAAACGTCATCTGAGTCAAGTCGTTGGTCCCGAAGGAGAAGAACTGCGCCTCCTCGGCGATCTCGTCGGCCCGCAGGGCAGCCCGCGGCGTCTCGACCATGGTCCCGATCAGGACCTCGATGGCCCCCTCGGGCCCCGCCCCCTCCGGCCCAGCCCCCTCCGGCCCAGCCTCGGCCTCCCCGGCCCCGGCCTCCCCGCCAACCTCGACAGCCGAGGTGGCCTCGGCGATGGCCTCCGTCACCCATGACCGGGCCAGGGCCAGCTCGGGCCGGGTGACCGTGAGTGGGATCATGATCTCCACCACCGGATGCCCCCCGTCCGCCGCCCGCAGGGCGGCCGCCTCCATCAGGGCCCTCACCTGCATGGCGTACAGGCCGGGCTTGACCACTCCCAGGCGCACTCCCCGGGTCCCCAGCATGGGATTGACCTCGGCCCACGACCGGGCGGCATCGTAGAGACGGCGCTCCACGTCGGACAGGCCGACGGTGGCGGCCTTCACCGCCAGCTCCTCGACCGGGGGCAGGAACTCGTGCAGCGGCGGGTCGAGCAGGCGGACGGTCACCGGCAGGCCGTCCATGGCCTCCAGTATCTCCACGAAGTCCGACCGCTGAGCCACCCTCAGCTCCTCCAGTGCCGCCCCTTCCTCCTCCTCCCCCGACGCCAGGATCATGCGCCGAACGATCGGCAGGCGATCGTCGCCCAGGAACATGTGCTCGGTGCGGCACAGCCCGATCCCCTCGGCCCCGAAACGCCTGGCGTTGGCCGCGTCCGCCCCGTTGTCGGCATTGGCCCGCACCCCCAGGCGCCCGGCCCGGATCTCGTCGGCCCACGACAGCACCGTCTCCATCTCCGCCGGCGGCGAGGCCTCCGACAGGGCCACCTCGCCCAGGACCACCTGGCCGCGGGCCCCGTCGATGGAGATCAGGTCACCCTCGCCCACCGTGACCCCTCCGGCCACGAAGCGCGACCCGGTGATGCGTACTCCCTCCGCCCCCACCACCGCCGGCTTGCCCCAGCCCCGGGCCACCACCGCGGCGTGGCTCACCAGGCCGCCCCGGCTGGTGAGGACGCCCTCGGCCGCCATCATCCCGTGCACGTCGTCCGGAGAGGTCTCGGGGCGGACGAGGATGGCCTTCTCCCCCCGCCCCACCGCCGACACCGCCGCGTCGGCGCTGAAGTAGGCCCTACCGACGGCCGCCCCCGGCGACGCCCCCAAGCCGGTCGCCAGCACGGTGACGTCAGTGCTGGCGAACTGCGGGTGCAGGACCTGGTCGAGCTGGTCGCCCGACAGGCGCAGCACGGCCTCTTCCCTGGACAAGGCGATGGCCGGGTCGGTGGTCATGTCCACCGCCATCTTGAGGGCGGCTGTCCCGGTGCGCTTGCCGACCCGGGTCTGGAGCATCCACAGCTTGCCCTGCTCGATGGTGAACTCGGTGTCGCACATGTCGCGGTAGTGGTGCTCGAGGCGGGCAAAGATGTCCATCAGCTCCTGGTAGACCTTGGGGAAGCGATCCCTCAGGGCCGACAGGGGCTCGGTCTTGCGGATGCCGGCCACCACGTCCTCGCCCTGGGCATTGACCAGGAAGTCCCCGTAGGCCCCCTGGGCCCCGGTGGCCGGGTCGCGGGTGAAGCCCACGCCGGTGCCCGACTGGTCGTCCCGGTTCCCGAACACCATGGCCTGGACGTTGACCGCGGTGCCCAGCTCGTGGGGGATGCGCTCACGGTTGCGGTAGGCAACTGCCCGGGGCCCGTTCCAGGACCGAAACACCGCCTCGATGGCCCCCCGCAGCTGCTCCTCCGGCGCCTGGGGGAAGGGCTGGCCGCTCTCCCGCTCCACCAGCTGGCGGTAGGACCGCACCAGGTACGCCAGCAGCTCCACCGGGACCTCGGCGTCGGAGGCGACGTTGGCCAGCTCCTTGGCCGCGTCGAAGCGAGCGTCGAACCCCTCGCCCGGCAGACCCAGGACTATCCGCCCGTACATGGCCACGAAGCGCCGGTAGGAGTCGAAGGCGAAGCGCTCGTCGCCGGTCTTGTTGGCCAGCCCCTCCACCGACTCGTCGTTGAGCCCCAGGTTGAGCACAGTGTCCATCATCCCCGGCATGGAGAACTTGGCCCCCGAGCGCACGCTCACCAGCAGCGGGTCGCCCGGGTCGCCGAGCGAGCGGCCCATGGCCTCCTCCAGGCCAGCCCGGGCGTACGCAACCTCCTCGTCCAGCTCCCCCGGCCACCCGCCTGACATGTAGGCCCGGCAGGCGTCGGTTGAGATGGTGAAGCCGGGGGGCACCGGCAACCCGAGCACCGAGGTCATCTCGGCCAGGTTGGCTCCCTTTCCACCGAGGAGCTCCTTGCACTCCATCGGCGGCTTGGGATGCTGATGATCGAAATTGAACACGTACGCCATCAAGCCTCCTGCCCACTCGCACGTGAACCGAGAGCCTACTGCGCCCTCCTCACTCACCCAGGCGGGAGGCCAGCTCGGCGGCCAGGTTGGTGATCGGCACCCGGACCTGCTCGGTGGTGTCCCGGTCCCGCACCGTGACCGCGTCGTCGTCCAGGCTGTCGAAGTCGACGGTTACGCAGTAGGGGGTCCCCACCTCGTCCTGGCGGCGGTAGCGCCGGCCGATGGACTGGGTGTCGTCGTAGTCGCACATGAACAGGGGCTGGAGGAGGGCCAGCACCCGGCGCGCCAGCGGGCTCAACGTCTCCTTGCGCGACAGGGGCAGCACCGCCACCGAGCACGGAGCCAGCCGGGGGTGCAGGCGCAGCACGGTGCGGGCCTCCCCGCCCACCTGGTCCTCGTCGTAGGCGGCGATCAGGAAGGCCATCATGGCCCGGGTGGCGCCCACCGCCGGCTCGATGACGTGGGGGACGTAGCGCTCGCCAGTGGTCGGGTCGAAGTAGTCGAGGCGCTCGCCGGACGCCGCCGCGTGAGCCGACAGGTCGAAGTCCGTGCGGTTGGCGATCCCCTCCAGCTCGCCCCATCCCCAGGGGAAGGCGAACTCCACGTCGGCGGTGGCTGTCGAGTAGTGGCTCAGCTCCTCGGCGTCGTGGGGGCGCAGCCGCAGGCGGTCCTTGGAGATGCCGAGGTCGACGAACCAGGCCAGGCGCTCGGCGCACCAGTACTCGTACCACTGGGCGCCCTGGTCCGGCGGCACGAAGTACTCCAGCTCCATCTGCTCGAACTCCCGGGTGCGGAACACGAAGTTCCCCGGCGTTATCTCGTTGCGGAAGGACTTGCCCATCTGGGCTATGCCGAACGGAGGGCGTTTGCGGGTGGTCTGGAGGACGTTGGCGAAGTTGACGAACATCCCCTGGGCCGTCTCGGGGCGCAGGTAGGCCACGGCCGCGTCGTCCTCCACCGGGCCCACGAAGGTCTTGAACAACAAGTTGAACGCCCGCCCCTCGGTCAGGTCGGTCGAGCCGCAGTTGGGGCAGGTGCCACCGATCTGGTCGGCCCGCCACCGCTCGTGGCAGCTGCGGCAGTCGACCAGCGGGTCGGTGAAGTTGGCCAGGTGCCCGGAGGCCTCCCAGATCCGGGGGCTGGAGAGGATGGCCGCGTCCAGCCCGACCACCTCCTCGCGCAGCTGGACCATGGAGCGCCACCAGGCCTCCTTGATGTTGCGCAGCATGAGCACGCCCAGCGGCCCGTAGTCATAGGTCGAGCGAAAGCCTCCGTACACCTCGGCCGACGGGAACACGAACCCCCGTCGCTTGCAGAGGTTGGTGACACGTTCCATCAGGTCCTCCGGCCCCATGGCGGCCGAGGATAGTGGAGCGGCCCAAGCTTCAGCTCCCGCTCACCTCCTGTTCATCCCCGATGCACCCCGCTGTCGGAGACGGCTGTCAGGGTGGGAGCCCTGCGACCGTGCCGCCAAGGCGGGCGACGGCCCAGACGCCAAGGAGGCCTCCGCTGAGCTACGACTTCTCCGTCACCGCCGTCGAGACGGGAGGCGGCCAGATGGTCCTGTCCGTGCAGGGCGAGGTCGACGTGGTCACCGCCCCCGTGCTCAACCGCCTGATCGCCAGCCTGGACGACGGCGCCCCGAGGGTGGTCGTCGACATGAGCGGGGTGACCTTCATCGACTCGAGCGGGGTCGGGGCCCTCATAGAGGTCCGCCGACACCTTCACCAGGCCGGGCGGGAGATGCTGGTCGAGGCTCCCAGCCCCTTCGTGGCCAGGGTGCTCGACCTCACCGACGCCGAGGACCTGCTCCCGGCCAACCGGCGCGGAGGTCCTGGTTGATGCCCATGTCGTCGCCAACCGGGCTCGGCGGCATCCAGCCCCAGGGCCTGCTGTACGTGAGCTGGGGCGGCTGAGGGAACCGGCCGAGGCCGGGGGATGCCGCCTCAGAAGGGGGCAGTGGTGCACCGCAGGCGGCGCTGGAGGTGGGCCTGGACCACCTCGGTGGCCAGGCTGGCCACCTCGGCGGTGGCCGGGGAGGCGGCCTCGGCCAGGACGGCGGCCAGGTCGCCGCCGAGGATGCGCCGGACCAGGCCCAGGGCCTCCGGGCTGACCGCCGCGCCGCGCCGGCAGGACCGGCAGAGGACCCCGCCCTCCCCCAGGTCGAAGGCGACCAGGTCCCCGGTGGCGCCGCAACGGGCGCAGGCGTCCAGGATGGGCGCCGACCCCTCCAGCACCAGCAGCTTCCAGAAGAAGGCCGGCACGATCAGGGGGGGGGGACCCGTCGGGGGGGCGGGAGGGCTGGCCAGGGTGCGCAGGGCGCCGACCAGCATGCGGTACAGCTCTGGTCCTGGCTGGCCCTCCTGGGCCACCTGGTCGGCCACCTCCAGCATGGCGCTGGCCGCCGCCAGGCGGTCCAGCTCCTCTCGCACGGCCCGGAAGTTGTCCAGCACCTCGGCCTGGGTGACGATGTCGAGCTCACGTCCCTTCCAGCACAGGACGCTTACCTGGGTGAGCGGCTCCAGGCGACCACCGAACCGGCTCCTGGTGCGCCGCACCCCCTTGGCCACCGCCCGGACCTTGCCGTGCCTGGGGGTGACCAGGGTGACGATGCGGTCGGCCTCGCCGAGGCGGATGCTGCGCAGCACCACCGCCTCGTCCCGGTAGAGGGTCATGTCTCAGCGAGCGTGCCGGGGCCGCTCGACCCCGCCGTAGCGGCGTTCCCGGCGCTGGAACTCCCGCACCGCCTCGAACAGGTGCTGGCGGCGGAAGTCGGGCCACAGCACGTCGACGAAGACCAGCTCGCTGTAGGCCAGCTGCCAGAGCAGGAAGTTGGAGACGCGGAACTCTCCCGAGGTCCTCACCACCAGGTCGGGATCGGGCATGTCGGGCCGGTAGAGGCGATCGCTGATGGCCCGCTCGTCGATCTTGGCCGCCGGCACCCCGTCGTTGACCAGGTCCCGGACGGCGTCGACGATCTCCACCCGGCCGCCGTAGTTGAAGGCGAAGGTGAGGGTCATGCGCCGGTTGTGCTGAGTCAGCTCCTCGGCCTCCTCGATGCGACGCAGCAGGCGCTTGGGCACCCGCCAGTCCCGCCGGCCCACGAAGCGCACCCGCACACCCTTCTCGTGCAGCTCGTCCCGGCGGCGGACCAGGATGCCCTCGTTGAAGCGCATCAAGAAGCGGACCTCGTCGGGCGGCCGCCTCCAGTTCTCGGTGGAGAAGGCGAAGACGGTGAGCCACCGCAGGCCCAGGTCCAACCCGCCCTCGACGGTGTCGAACAGGGCCTGCTCGCCGGCCGCGTGGCCCTCCGTGCGCGCCAGGCCCCGCTGGGCGGCCCACCTGCCGTTGCCGTCCATCACGCAGCCCACGTGAGCGGGCAGCCGGGTCAGGTCTGTGTCTTGGGAGTCGGCTGCGCCGACGGACCTGGCAGGAGCGGCCACCGGCGCAACCTACCGCGCCACCGATCAGCCCTGGCCGTCGCCTGGACGCTGCTCGGCTCATGTCTAACCTCACGACATGGGCCGCCGCACCGACGCCGCGGCGGCTCTCAGCAAGGTGGTGAGCGCCCTGCCCGGGGGAGGCGAGGCCCGGGGAGGCCAGCGGGACATGGCCGAGGCGGTGGCGGTAGCCATGGCCAGCGGCCGGCACCTGGTGGTCCAGGCCGGCACCGGCACCGGCAAGTCGCTCGCCTACCTGGTGCCCGCCGTCCTCTCCCGCCGCCGGGTGGTGGTGGCCACCGCCACCAAGGCCCTCCAGGACCAGCTGGCCACCAAGGACCTGCCCTTCCTGGCCCGCCACCTGGGCCGGCCCTTCCGCTACGCCGTGCTCAAGGGGCGGTCGAACTACCTCTGCCGCCAGCGGGGGCAGGAGGTGGCTGGCGGCGAGCAGCTCAGCCTGGAGGAGGCGGACGGTGGCGGGCGCAGCCTCGGCCAGGAGGTACGGCGCCTGCTGGCCTGGGCACAGCGGTCCCCCACCGGCGATCGGGCGGAGCTGGCCTTCGAGCCCCGGCCCCAGGCCTGGGCCCAGCTCAGCGTGAGCGCCCTGGACTGCCCTGGGGCTTCGGAGTGCCCCTCGGGGGACGGCTGCTTCGCCGAGGCGGCGCGGGAGCGGGCCGCCCAGGCAGACGTGGTGGTGGTGAACCTCCATCTGTACTGCGCCCACCTGGCCAGCGGAGGCCAGGTCCTGCCCGAGCACGACGTGGTGGTCTTCGACGAGGCCCACGAGCTCGAGGACGTGGCCAGCGCCGCCCTGGGGGCCGAGGTGGGCGCCGGCCGGCTGCGGGCCCTCGCTCGCCAGCTCCGATCGGCGCTGGGCAGCTCTGCTCGGCCTGCCTCCGGGTCAGCCACGGAGCTGGCCAACCAGGTGGCGGCCGCCGGCGACTCCCTGGAGGCCGCCCTGGTCCCCCTCATCGGACGGCGCCTCCCCCCGGCCCTGGGGGAGCAGCTGGCCGACGCGGTGACCCTGACGGCCGGGCGCCTCGACCGGGCCATCTCCGCCCTGCGCGACCGGGACGGCGACGACCAGGCGGCCACCCGGGCCCTGCTGGCCGCCAGCCACCTGGCCGGCGACCTGGCCCGGGTCACCTCTCCTTCCGACGACCAGGTGGCCTGGGTGGAGGAGCAGCCGCCGGTGCTCAAGCTGGCCCTGGTCGACGTGGGCCCGCTGCTGTCCGAGTGCCTGTGGGGCAAGGTGACCGCGGTCCTCACCAGCGCCACCGTGCCGCCGGCCCTGCCCGTGCGCCTCGGCCTCACCGGCTACGACCAGTTGGACGTGGGCAGCCCCTTCCCCTACCCGGACCACGGCCTGCTCTACTGCCCCACCCACCTCCCCGACCGGCGCCGGCCGGGGGCCGAGCGCGCCGTGCACGACGAGCTGGCCCACCTGATCGAGACGGCCGGGGGACGGACGCTGGCGCTGTTCACCAGCCTGCGGGCCATGAAGGAGGGCGTGGAGGCCATGCGGGAGAGGGTCCCATTTCGCATATTGGCCCAGTCGGAGATGCCCAAGCCGGCACTGCTCGAGGCCTTCGCCAGGGAGGAGTCGAGCTGCCTGTTCGCCACCATGAGCTTCTGGCAGGGCGTGGACGTCCCCGGGTCCACCCTCTCGCTGGTGGTCATCGACCGCATCCCCTTCCCCCGGCCCGACGACCCCCTGACCGAGGCCCGGCGGGAGCGGGCCGGCCCCGCCGCCTTCCGCCTGGTCGACTTGAACCGGGCGGCCACCCTGCTGGCCCAGGGGGCGGGGCGGCTCATCCGCAGCCGCCACGACCGGGGGGTGGTGGCCGTCCTCGACCGCCGCCTGGCCACCGCCAGCTACCGCTGGGACCTGGTCCGGGCCCTGCCGCCCATGGCCCGCACCCGTCACCGCCGCGAGGTGGAGGCCTTCCTGGCCCGACGGGAATGAGGAACGGGGCCCGGCTGGCGGCGAGGTCGATCGAGGCCTTGGGCGTCGACGGAGATGCCGTCGTCATCGGGTCCTATGAAGCGATCAGGGACGTCCCACCGGTCCCGCTGGGCCTCGCCGTCCTGTGTCTCGCTAGCGTCTGACAGCAGAAGGCGTCCAGAAAGCCACCACCTTCTGGTGCAGTAGATCACGGCCATCCTGCTCGATCCGTCCTAGCCGGTTCCTGTGGCGGTCTGCCACCAGCCGCCGGGCGGCCGGCTCCTCCGCCTCGTGGCTCGGATAGTCCTCGAGCCGCAGGGCGAAGTATGAAGCGGGCAGCCAAAACGACTCACTCAGCAGGGCAAACGCTGTCCAACTCCCGACCGGGCCAACATAGAAAACCTCCGGTGGTGTCACGCCTGACCCAGGATTCGCCAGCGGGTGAAGTCAAAGCCGTCAGACACTGGCGCGTGGTACATGTCACCGATGCCCATGTTGTAACCCTGGGTAAATCCAAGATGGCGACCCGTGATTCGAAGAATTCTCTCGGCCTTATCCGCGGCCTGCTGGGCAGTTAAGGAGATTGGGGCCCGGACCTGGAACAAGGGTGGCTGGAGAGTCACTCCCTCCTGTGGATTCTCACCGACGAAATTGGCGCCAAGCCCGCTAGGCGCCAGTTGCAGAGCGCTGTATGGATAGTCGGCGATCACCTCGGCCCAGATGCGGGTGGCCTAGTTGGGTTAGCCGTAGCCGAGGCGCTCCAGGGCCCGGGGGCGGCTCTGCCAGTCCTTGTCCACCTTGACGAACAGCTCCAGGTAGGCGCCCTGGGGAAGCTGGGCCCGGGCCGCCGAGCCCACCGCCTCCAGCACCTTGCCGCCCCGGCCTATGACGATCCCCTTCTGCGAGTCCCTCTCGACCAGGATCTCGCAGCGGATACGGGGCCACTCCCACTCGGTCACCCGGCAGGCCACCGAATGGGGCAGCTCCTCCCGGGTGACGGCCAGCAGCTGCTCCCGGACCAGCTCGGCCACCCAGAAGGCGTCGCCCACGTCGGTCACCATGTCCTCGGGGTAGTACCTGGGCCCCTCCGGCAGCCGGCTCACGATCTCGTCGACCAGCTCGCCGACCCCCTCCCCGGTGACGGCCGAGACGGGGTGGTAGCTCGACAGGTCGAGGGTCGCGGCCGCCCTCAGCTGGGCCAGCACCTGGGCCGGGGAGGCCAGGTCCACCTTGTTGACCACCAAGATGGCGTCAGCTGGGGCCCGGGCGGCCACGAACCGGTCCCCCTTGCCGAGCGGGGCGGTGGCATCGACCAGGAGCACGACCACGTCCACCCCGTCGAGGGCGCCGACCGCCGAGGCGTTGAGGTGCTCGCCCAGCAGGGTCCGGGGCCGGTGGATGCCGGGCGTGTCGACCAGGACGAGCTGGGCACCGGGGCGGTTGAGCACTCCCCTGACCTGGGTGCGGGTCGTGTTGGGGCGCTCTGAGGTTATCGAGACCTTGGTGTGGAGCATCTGGTTGACGAGGGTGGACTTGCCCACGTTGGGCCGGCCCACCACGGCCGCCAAGCCGGAACGGAACGCCGGCTGGGGACGAGCCGCCGGCCTGGTCGGGACGACGGGCGCCCCCGGCTGGCCGTCAGCTCCCATCGGCAGCCGCCACCCTGGCGATCCGGACCCGGCCGATGCGGCGACCCTGGACCTTCTCGGCCACCAGACGGTGGCCGTCGGCCTCGGCCGCCTCCCCTTCCGACGGTACGTGGCCGAGCAGGTTGAACACCAGGCCGCCCACCGTGTCCCAGTCCCCCGCCGGCAGGTCGGCGTGGAGCAGGTCGTTCACCTCGTCGATCGGCATGCGGGCGTTCACCCGGTACTCGCCGTTGGCCATGGGCTCGATCAGCGGCTCCTCCACGTCGAACTCGTCGACGATGTCGCCCACCAGCTCCTCGATCAGGTCCTCCAGGGTCACCAGGCCGGCGGTGTCGCCGTACTCGTCGATGACGATGGCCATGTGGAACTTCTGCGACTGCATCTCCCGCATCAGCTCGGCCACCCGCTTGGTCTCCGGCACGAAGTGGGCCTCTCGGACCAGCTCCCGCACCGGCCGGTCCAGCCCGCCGTCGCGGTCGGCCCGCATCAGGTCCTTGGCGTAGGCGATGCCCAGGATGTCGTCGATCTGCTGACCGTAGACCGGGATGCGGCTATAGCCGGCGGCCATGGCCACCTCGATCACCTCCCGCACCGGGCGGCTCCCCTGGACGGCCACCATGTCGGGCCGGGGGACCATGACCTCGCGGACCACCGTGTCGCCGAACTCGATGATCGAGTGGATGAGAGCCCGCTCCTCGTGCTCGATCACCTCCTCCTCCATGGCCATGTCGGCCATGGCCAGCAGCTCCCGCTCGGAGACGTAGGCCCCCTTGCGGACGCTGCCGCCGGGCAGGATCCGGTTGGCCAGGCCGATCAGCGCCCCGGAGACCAGCCTCACCGGAGGGAAGCGGATCACCGCGTTCACCAGCGGGGCGGCGAACAGGGCGGCCCGCTCGGGATACTGGACGGCCCAGTTCTTGGGGGCGGCCTCGGCCAGGACGAAGATGACCACCACCTCGAAGGCGGTGGCCACCGCCACCCCCAGCGCCCCGAACAGGTGCTCGGAGACCACGCCCACCAAGGTGGCCGCCACCAGCTGGCAGAGCAGGACCATCAACAGGATCGGGTTGAGGAAGCGCTCGGGGTGCTCTATCAGGCGCACCAGCACTCCCGCCCCCCGGCGCCCTTCCTCTTGCAAGGTGACCGCCTTCACCCGGCTCATCCGGGTGAGGCTGGTCTCGGCCAGGGCCAGGACCCCCGAGAACACCAAGAGGACGACGATCACCACGATCAGCACCGCATCGGTGCCCTGCAGACGCATCAGGGTGCCGGAGTGGTGGGGGGCGCCGGGGCCCGGCAGTGCGCCAGCAGCTGGCGCTCACGCTCCTCCATGGCCGAAGCCTCGGCCTGGTCACGGTGGTCCAGGCCCTGGAGGTGGAGGATGCCATGCACCACCAGGAGGGCCATCTCGTCCTCCGGAGGATGGCCGTGGAAGGTGGCATTGCGGGCCGCCACCGCCGGACAGACCACCACGTCACCCAGCATCAGCGGCTGCTCAGCGCCTCGGTCCCGGTGCTGGTCTCCGGCGCCCAGCGGCTCGTCGATGGGGAAAGCCAGCACGTCGGTGCTGCCCTCTTGGCCGCGGAAGCGCTGGTTGAGCTCAGCCATGGCCGTCTCGTCCACGAAGGCCAGTGACAGCTCCCCGCCGGCCCCCTCCGCCTCCAGGACCCGGACGGCCAGCCCTGTCCACTCCGCCAGGTCGACCGGCTGGTCGTCCTGGCGGTTGGTGGCCAGGACGCTCATGCGCCCGGCGCCCGTTCGTAGGCCCTCACTATGTCGGCCACGATGCGATGGCGGACCACGTCGCGTTGGGTGAGCCGGACGAAGGCCAGGCCCTCGATTCCTCCCAGCAGCTCCTCCAGTCCGACCAGGCCCGAGCGCCCCCCGCCCAGGTCGGTCTGGGTGTCGTCGCCGGTGACCACCGCCTGTGAGTTGAACCCGATGCGGGTGAGGAACATCTTCATCTGCTCGGGAGTGGTGTTCTGGGCCTCGTCCAGTATCACGAAGCTGGAATTGAGCGTCCGGCCTCGCATGAAGGCCAGCGGGGCCACCTCGATGGCTCCCCGATCGACCAGGCGGGCCATGCCCTCGGGCTCGACCATGTCGTAGAGGGCGTCGTAGAGGGGCCGCAGGTAGGGGTCCACCTTGGCCATCAGGTCGCCGGGCAGGAAGCCCAGGCGCTCGCCGGCCTCCACCGCCGGGCGGGTGAGGATGATGCGGTTGACCTTCTTGGCCTGCAGGGCCTGCACGGCCAGGGCCACCGCCAGGTACGACTTGCCGGTCCCGGCCGGCCCGACTCCGACGGTGATCACGTTGGCGGTGATGGCGTCGGCGTAGCGCTTCTGGCCGGCGGTCTTGGGCCTCACCGTGCGGCCCCTGGCCGAGCGCAGGATCTGGGTGGTGAGGACCTCGGAGGGCCGCTCGTCGGCCTTGACCATCTCGATGGTTCGCCCCACGTTGGCCCGGTCCAGTCCCTGGCCCGCCTCCAGCAGCAGGACCAGCTCCTCGAAGAGGCGGCCCACGCGCTCGGCATCTCCGCCCTCCACGGTGATCTCGTTGCCGCGCACCAAGATGGTGGCCCCGCCGAAGGCGTCCTCCACCAGTCGCAGCAACTCGTCGTGCTGGCCGAGCAGGCCCACCATCAGATGGTTGCCGGGGACGAGGATCTTGACCTGGGTCGAGTGCACAGCGCTCGGCTGGGAGCTTAGCGGGGGACGGCCGCCCGGCCACAGCTCCCGCCATATAGCCTCCGGAGGTGCCGCGGGCGAGGAGGGGCGAGCGGGCGACCGCTCCCACCGGGCGACGCGCCCTGGTCCTGCCGGCGGGTGTGGCCGGACTGCTGGTGGCGGTGGTGGCCGCCACCCTGGCCGCCGGTGACGGCGGCCTGCTGCGGATCGCGTTTCCCGCCGCCTCGGCAGTCGGGGCCCTGGCCCTGGTCCGGTCACGGCCCACCGCCTACCTCGGCTTGGTGTGGTGGCTGTGGGTCCTCACGCCCGAGGTTCGCCGCCTGAGCGACTACCAGGCCGGCTACGACCCGACCAGCGCGGTGGTCCTGGCACCCCTGGTGGCCAGCGCCGCCTGCCTGGTGACGACCCTCTCCAACCTCCGGGCGGCGGGCAACCCGAGGCTCAGGGGCTTCGTCCTGGTGGGCTGCGGCATCGCGGTGGGGCTGGTGGTCGGGCTGGCCCGGGGCTCGCACCTGGCCGCCGTCTACGGGGCGGCGGACTGGGTCGCCCCGCCCCTCGTCGGGGCCCATCTGGCCTGGCAGGGGGGTGTGGCTCCTGCCTACCGCCGCACCGTCGCCGGCCTGGCCCTGGCCACCGTGGTCACCATCAGCGCCTACGGCTTGATCCAGTACTTCCTGCTCCCCAGCTGGGACGCCTACTGGGCCCTGCACTCCGGCCTGGCTGAGTATCCGACCATCACCGCCGGGCACTTCCGGCCGTTCAGCACCCTCAACTCGCCCGCCCCGTTCGCCTTCGTGCTGGCGGTGCTGATGCTGGTGGTGAGCCAGTGCCGCCACGCCCTTGGCATGGTGACCATGGGCCTGACCGCGACCATGGCCCTGGGAGCGACCGCCCTGGCCATATCCGGGATCCGTGCGGGGTGGATAGTGCTGGCAGTGGGGCTGGTCTACCTCCTGGTCGCCCAGCGCGCTGGGCTGGCCCGGCTGGCCCCGATGGCAGTGGCGGTCGCGCTCCCGTTCGTGGTCCTGGCCCTGCTGCCCGGGCACGGGGCGATCGGTCCAGGCGGCACCCGGGCAGCCGGCAGCCAGGCGCCCAGTCGAGTAAGGAGCGTGACGGTCGGTCTGGGGGACATCTCCCGGGACACCAGCTTCTCGGCCCGAGTGGCCTTCTACAAAGCGGAGACCCCCATGGTGGCGCATGATGCGCTGGGTCATGGAACAGGCTCCACCGGGACGGCCACCAAGCTCGCCTCGGCCACTCACGAGGTCACCGGTATGGGGAACTTCGACAGCGGGCTGCTGGCCGTCCCCTACGAGCTGGGCTGGTTGGGCACCGCCCTTTACGTCTTGGGCGCCGTCCTGGGGGTGGCCGCCACCGCGGGGGCCCGACCCGGAGATCCGCTGGTGGCGACCGGTCGAGCGGTGGGCCTCGCCGGGCTCGTCTACCTGGTGTTCGCCAACGACCTGACCGGCGCCAGCGGCTTCTTCATGTGGATCGCCCTCGGTCTGGCGCTGGCCAGCCGCACGAGGGCGGAGGCTGGCGACGCCCTGGCAGAGAACCTGGTGGTGAGGGCCTCCTAGCGCGGTGACACCACGCCACCGACCCCGCTTGTTGGTCCTGGCCCCCGCCTTTCCTCCGGCGGTGGGCGGGATAGAGACGGTGATGCACGAGCTAGCTCACGGACTGGCGCAGCGTTGGTCGACCACCGTCATCGCTCCTCACCACCCGAGCGCCAGCCGCTACGACCGCGCCGCCGCCTTCCGGGTGCTCAGGACCCGGTCGGGCTGGAACGCCTCACGGTTGGCGGCGCTCACCGAGATGCTGCGCCTGGCCGCAGGTCAGCCGACCGACATCGTGCTGGCTGGTCATGTCAACGCGTTGCCGGCCGCCATGGTGTCGGCTCGCGGCACGCCCCGGGCGGCGCTGGTGCACGGCAGCGAGATCTGGGCGCCGAGGACGCGTCTGCTGATGCGGACGCTGGGGCCTCGCCTGGATCTGGTCATGGCCGTCAGTCGGTTCACGGCCCGGGAGGTCGCCAGGTGCGGGGTGCCGTCAGGGCGGATCGCGGTCACCGCCAACGGGGCGGCCATCGCCATCGCTCCCGCCGACAGTGACGCCATCCTCGGTCGCCTGGGCCTGGTCGACCCGGTGACCGCCACGGTGGCACCCTTCTTCCTGACCGTGAGCCGCCTGGTCGAGGCGCACAAGGGCCAGGACATGTTCATCCGCGCCCTGCCCAGGCTCCTGGCGCGCCGGCCCGGGTTGCGCTACGTCATCGCCGGTCAGGGAGAGCTCAAGGCAAGCTTGCGCCGACTGGCCGACCAGGTCGGAGTGGGCCACGCGGTGCTCATGGCCGACCTGGTCGACGAGGCCACCAAGTCGGCCCTGCTGCACGCCTGCCAGGCCTTCGTGATGCTGTCCCGGCAGTCGCGGCGGCCGGCGCTGTTCGAGGGCTTCGGAATCGCCTTCCTGGAGGCGGCGCTGGCCGGCCGACCCTCGCTGGCTGGCAACTCGGGCGGGGTTCCCGATGCCGTGGTCCACGAGGAGACGGGACTGCTGGTGGACCCCCTTTCCCTGCCAGACATCAGACGTGGGGCACTGCGCCTGCTGGATCATCCCGGCTACGCCCGAGCCCTTGGCGACCGGGCCCGGGCCCGAGCCATGAACGACTACACCTGGAAGGCGGCAGTGGATCGAGTCGAGCGGCGCCTGGAAGGGGTGCTCCGCTGAAGCACCCGGCCGGGGGAAGACACGGTGGCAAGCGCCTCGGCGATCAGCCGCTCGAGGCGGTGCAGGCAGCCAACCGCGCCTGGTGGGAGCACACTCCGATGACCTATGACTGGCGCAGCGCCTCCGGACTGCCCGTCGGCTCGCTGGCCTGGTTCGACGACCAGGACCGTCGTAGCGCCGACCAGCATCGCCACTTCCTGGACGGGCGATCACCGCTGGACCGGCTGTTGGGGGACATCTCCCTAGAGGGCAAGGAGGTCCTCGAGGTCGGCCTGGGATCGGGCCAGCACGCCGAGCTGCTGGCCCGCCGCGGGGCGCTGCTCAGCGCAGTCGACATCTCCCGCCCGGCGGTCGAGCTGGCCCGCCGGCGCTTCGAGCTCAAGGGGCTGACGGGGGCGCTGGAGGAGTGGGACGCCGAGGACGACCGTGCCGACTTCCACGATCGCTTCGACGTCGTCTGGAGCTGGGGAGTGGTCCATCACTCGGCCCATACCGGGCGCATCGTGCGCAACGTGAGCCGCTGGCTCCGCCACGGCGGCGCGTTTGCCGGGATGGTCTACCACCGGGACTCCACCCGTCTGGCCATCGCCCTGGCCCGCGATTGGCTGGTGTCGCGCAACTGGAGGTCTCATTCGGTGGACGAGGCCCTGTGGCGCTGCACCGACGGCTTCACCGCCCGCTTCTATCCGGCTGACCAGTGGCGGGACCTGCTGCTGACCTTCTTCACCAGCGCCCAGACGTCGATTACCGGCCTGGACGTCGACCTGGTCCCGCTGCCGGAGCCCCTGCGAGGCCGGGTCTGGAAGCGGCTCAAGCCGGAGACGCGCCGACGGCGCCTGGAGCGCTTCGGGCACTTCTTGCTGTTCCGGGCCGACCATCCGAGGCGCGACTGATCCTCCCTGGCGGGTCCCCGGCGCCGCTCGGGGCCGGCGGAGCCAGACCCTCGCCACCTGGTGAGCCGGCGGCCGCCAGCTCGGCGAGCGACACCGTGGCCGTTCCCACCTTGCCAACCACCACGCCCGCCGCCGCGCTGGCCAGGTGGGCGGCGTCGGGAAGGCTGGCGCCACTGGCCAGGGCCAGGGCCAGGCTGGCGACCACCGTGTCCCCCGCCCCGGTGACATCGAAGACGTTGCGGGCGGTCGCCTGGATGTGGGCGGGGTCGGCTCCCGGGCCATCGGCCGTGAACAGCGTCATGCCCTGGGCGCCGCGAGTGACGAGCAAGGCGGCGCCCCCCAGGTTCCCGAGCAGGACCTTGGCGGCGCGGCAGAGGTCCTCCTCGTCGGCGATGACCAGCCCGGACGCCCGTGCCGCCTCTTCGAGGTTCGGGGTGAGCACGGTCGCCCCCCGGTACCTGGCATAATCGACCCCCTTGGTGTCGACCACCACCGGCAGGCGGCGAGCCGAGGCAGCCTCGATCAGCGTCTGGGCCAACCGAGCTGAGACGGCCCCTTTGGCGTAGTCGGAGAGGATCACCGCACCAGCCCCGCCCAGCTGGCCCAGGGCCCAGTCACCCAGGGCGTCCTCGATGCTCTCGGCCAGGGGGGCGCAGGTCTCCCGGTCGGCTCTGACCACTTGCTGGGAACCAGCCACGATGCGCGTCTTGGTCGTCGTCGGGCGCCTCTCGTCCGACCAGATGCCGTCGACGGCGATACCCCGCTCGCGCAATCGAGCCCTCAGTCGCTGCCCCGAGGCGTCCCCACCGACCACCCCGCCCAGCCGGGCCTGGCCACCCAGGGCCACGATCCCGGCCGCCGCGTTGGCCGCCCCTCCGGGGACAGCGGTCAGGCCCGCCACCTCGACGACCGGTACGGGCGCCTCGGGAGAGATGCGCCGGACATCGCCCCAGATGTACTCGTCCAGCATGAGGTCGCCCACTATCAACACGGCGGTGCCAGACAAGCGCGACACCGTCGACTCGATGCCCCGATCAGTCATACCGGTTGGCCCGGATCCGGCTGGTCAGGGACGAGGTCGAGCGGGCGACCACCAGGGGCAGGAACTCCACCCGTCCTCCGTAGGCCTCCACGGTCGCCATCTCAGGGATGGGCTTGCCCTGAGGAGGGGCGTAGTCGGCCCCCTTGCAGTGGACCTCGGGCTGGAGCCGGCTGAGGACATGCTCGGGGGTGAGGCCGGAGAAGACGACGGCCCTGGTCACCACCTCCAAAGCCGCGATCAGGGCGGCCCGCTCGGCGGCGGGCACGAACGGCCGGCCGCTGCCCTTGAGGCTGCGAGCTGACGCATCGTCGTTGACCCCGACCACCAGTATGTCCCCGAGGCGGCGGGCTGCGTCCAGGGTCTGCAGGTGCCCGACATGGAGCAGGTCGAAGCATCCGTTGGTCCAGACCACCACCCTTCCTTCCCGGCGCCAACTCTGGCGTTGGGCGTCAAGCTGATCCATCGATATCAGCTTGTGGCACCAGCTGGCTTTTCCCGCCATTCGCTCCAATCCCGCCATTTCCATGTCGATTCAGGAGTGTATCTGTGCCCCGTCATTCGTTCAGACAGAGCGCTGGACGAGCACTTGGCGGTAGAACGCCAGAGTCTGGCGGGCGACCACCGGTGGTGCCCAGGCAGCCGAGCGGTGGCGGGCCGCCCCACCCAGTCGGCGGCGCAGCTCGGCATCGGCCGCCAGCTGGCGCAGGATACCGGCCAGGGCGTCCACGTCGCCCGGCGGGTAGAGGAGCCCGTCCACGCCGTCGGCCACCATCTCCGCCGGTCCCCCAGCCCGAGCGGCGACCACTGCCAAGCCGCTCGCCATGCCCTCCAGCACCGCTTGGCCCAACGGCTCCGGCACCACCGAGGCGTGGACCAGGATGTCGATGCCGGCCAGGCAATCGGCGACGTCCTCCCGGAAGCCGGCGAAGACCACCCGGTGCTCCACCGCCAGATCCTTGACCAGCTGGCGAAGGTAAGCCTCATAATCGCTCTCGCCGAACAGCGCCGAGCCGACCACGACCGCCCGCTCCGACCCACCGGGGAAGGCGGAGGCGAAGGCTCGCAGGAACAGGTCCTGGCCCTTCCAGGGGGCCAGGCGGCCCAGCATGGCGATCACTGCCGGGCCCTCCGAGGCGGTGTGGCGGCGAGCCGGTGGGACCACCGGGCTGGTGATGACCGCATGAGGACCCCGGTGACGCCCCAGGGCGCAGAGGCTGGCCCTCGAGTTGGCCACCACTGCGCTGGGCAGGACCTGGGCCAGGGCTTTGACCAGGGCCACGGCTGGCCTGGGCAGGTAGTCGGGGGCGATCCGATCACGGAGGTGCCAGACGACCGGCAGGCCAACCAGCCTCGCCGCCAGGCCACCATATACAGCGGCCTTGAGGGAGTTGGTGTGGACCAGGTCCGGCTCCAGCTGGCGGAGGCGCCGGGCCAGGTGGGCGGCGTAGCCAACGGCTACGACGGCCCCGGCTCCCGCCGATGCTCGCAGCCCCACCTGCTCACGGCTCAGGCTGCGAGCCCGCCGGCCCATCGGGAGGAGCTCGACGGGTATTCCCGCCCTCGCCAACCTGTCAGCCAGAGGCCCGTCCTCGGCCAGGATCACGTGGGCCTCTACGCCGTCGAGAGCGGGGAGAAGCCTGAGCAAGGCCAGCTCCGCCCCCGAGAGGGCGGCGCAATGATCGAGGTAGACCACCCGTATCCGACCTGCCCTCAGCTCGGCCATCCCCAGTTCCGCCCGGACCCGCGGGTGCCGATCGGTGGGCTGCTCGCCGGCGGGGGCGTAGAGAGGCTCCGCCGGGCCGGCATCGAGCGCTCCTGGGGCTGGCGGGCCAGCCAGCACGACAGCGCTATCAGTGCCCAGGCCCGCAACGGGCTGTTGCGCCCCTCGGGGCCACGCCGCTCGACGACTGCCCGGGCCGGGGCTGGATCGACCAGCCCCCGCCAGGGATCGACATCGGCCAACACCTCGCCCGCCACCTCCCGAGCCACCCTCAGCCAGCGTCCCCACGGCAACGAGAAGGCCAGCTTGGGCCGGCGAGCGAGCCCGCCAAGATAGGCGTCTCCGAGCTGGCGGGCCAGGTCGGTCTTGGTGAAGGAGGCGGAGCCCTGGTTGGCCGCGCTCACCAACCGGTGGTCGAGGAAAGGGACGCGGACCTCGACCCCATGGGCCATCGAGTAGGCGTCGGTGTCCCGGAGCAGGACCGGCCGCAGATAGGTCTCCAGATCGAGTCGGTGGAGCTGGAGGCCCGGCGACGAGACCGGGTCGACCTGCCCTGGGTCACTGGCGGGCAGCGCGGTCCCGGTGAGACGGGTCACCTCGGCGGCGGTGAACAGGCTCCTCCATGACTGGTGCAGGTCCGGCAACGTTCGGGCCTCCAGCATGGCGACCAGCTGGCCGGGCGGGCGGGCGTAGTGACGGGAGCCGACCACGATTCCCGCCCGGCGCAGCGGCGACGGCAGCCGGCGCCAGCCCCTGGCCGCCAGGTTGAACAGCGCCAGCCGGCGGTAGTACCCGTAGCCACCCAGGACCTCGTCGCCGCCCAGGCCACTCAGGGCGACCGGGAACCCCTCGTCGGCTGCGATTCCCGCCACCAGGAACGTGTTGAGCCCGTCAACAGTGGGTTGGTCCATGGCCGCCAGGAATGCGGCGATCTGAGCAGCCAGGTCACCAGTCTCCAGGTGGACCACCCGGTGATCCAGGTCGAAGTGCGCCGCCGTGGCCCGGGCTCGGGCCAGATCTGCCCCGTTGCCCGGATAGGCCAGGGATAGGGCGGTCGGTGGCCGAGCGGCCTGGTGGGACTGGGCCGCCAGCGCCCCTGAGTCGAAGCCCCCGCTGAGGAAGAGGGCCACTGGCCTGTCAGCGACCAGGTGCTCGGTCACGCTCTGGTGCAGCAGGTCGGCGGGCTCCAGCCAAGCGCCAGGGCAGTGGGCAGCTTCCTGGCGGTACGGCTCCGCCCGCCTGGACCCATCGGGTCTCCAGGTCGTGACCGTGCCCGGCTCCAGCTCGCTCACGCCGTCGAAGATGCCTGAGGTGACAGGCGCACCGAAGCGCAGGAAATCGGCGAGGCCGGCCACGCTGGTCCCCGCTGCCCCCATGGCCGCCAGCGGTGTCGCCTCCGAGGCCAGGGCGATCCCCCCGCCCGGTCGCGTTCGCCAGTAGAGGGGCTTGATCCCGTAGCGGTCGCGGGCGGCCCACAGCTCTCCGGTCGTCTCGTCGAAGACGATGAGGGCGAACATGCCGCGGAACCGCTGGCACGCACCTTGGCCCCAGCGGACGACGGCCTGGAGCACGACCTCGGTGTCGCCGGTGGTGGTGAAGGAGATGCCGGCGGCCGCCAGCTCGGCCCGCAGCTCGGCGAAGTTGTACAGCTCGCCGTTGTAGGCCAGATGGCGCCCGGCCGAGCCCATGGGTTGGCCGGCCCGGGGAGCCGGGTCGAGAATGGCCAGGCGACTGGCGGCCAGAGCAACCGGTCCGAAGTCCACCAGGCCAGAGTCGTCTGGTCCCCGGTGGCGGAGGGCTTCCAGCAGCTTGGACGCCCCAGGCCTGACGTCCCGCCCGGTCACGGCCACTATCCCGCACATCTTCGCGGCAGCCTAATGCACCCACCGAGGCGGCCACGGTGGGCGAGGCGTCGACCTGACCGGCCGGCGTCCAGACCCCTCGGCCTGGCGGCGGCGGGTTGGCCGGCATCCTCGGGGAAGACCGGCTGAGATCAGGGCGGGACGGCCATGTCCCCCCGGGTCAGGAGGGCGTCCGGGGCCAGCAGGTCGGCCGGGGTCAGGAGAAGGGCTCCGTCACCACGGGCCTCTCCGCTCCGGCGAGCCACCAGGACGACCCGGTACTGGTCCGAGATGCGGCTGTTGCGCTCGTGCACCACCTCGTGGCAGCAGTAGCCCGTGCTCTCGGCCCACCGCTGGGGTGCGTCGCCGGGCACCCCCCGTCGGGCGAAGCACTCTGGAGAGAATTCACCGAGGAGGACGGGTCGGTGACGTGTCATGAAGTTGGCGCCACCCTCCAGAACCGCCATCTCCAAGCCCTCCACGTCGAGCTTGACGACGCTGCACCGCAGGCCGATGCACGAGGGCGGCAGCGCCATGGCGTCCAGCGGTGTTACCCGGACGGTCTCGGTCCAGGCCGCCCCCCAGGTCTGGCCGCCCTCGGGCAGGGGCGGGTCCACCCACGCATTTCCAGCACCTCCCGGCTCCACCACCGCCACTGCCTCGCCCGGGTCCGAGCCCAGGGCTACCGGACAGATGTCCACCACATGGCCCAGACCGTTGCGCGCCAGATTGGCTCTCAGCAATCCGACGTTGGCGGACAGAGGCTCGATGGCCAGGACGCGGCCCTGCCTATCCCGGGCCGCCATGGCGAGTGGGACGGTCCAGAACCCGACCGAGGCGCCCACGTCCAACAGCAGGGTTCCCTGGTCGGCGAAGCTAAGCAGGAGGTCTATCTCCGCCTCGTCGTACTGGCCGGTGAAGGCCGCCGTCCAGCTCTGGACGGTGGACCAGGGCGAGCGCATCTCATGGCCCCTCCGCATCGGGATGTCCCAGCTGCCAGCAGCTGCGCCGCCCAGCTGCTCACGCATGAGCCCATGAAGAAGATGGCCCCCGCGCCCGCGCCCGCGAAGGCCGTGCAACCCCCTGCATATCCCGGCCGCCAACCGGCAGGCATCACCCGCCTTGGATGTCGCCCAATTCCAGTTGGCCCAACTAGATGAGCGTCCTCCCGCAGCTGCCACGGGATCGGTCATGGCTCCTTCCGTTAGCGCAGATCCAGGCTAGCGCCAGAGCATCACCCGTCCAGGCGACTGCATTCCCGGCAGCCGGTCGAGCTCGTGGATGAAAGATGAGTAGGCCAGGCTGAGGGGCTCGAACAGGCGCTGGTAGTCCTCCACGCCACGGTGCCAGGTGTGTGGTGGTCGCCGCCCACCCGCCGGACGCCCCGCCTGGCGGGTCTCTTCGCAGGTGAGCAGGACCCCACCGGGGACCAGGACCCGGATCAGCTCCGAGCATGCGGCGGCTATCTGGCCTGGCGGGATGTGCTGAACCACCGTCCAGGTGGTCACCAGCTGGAAGCAGTCGCTCGGAAACGGCAGGTCGGAGGCCGAGGCTCTCTGAAAGGTGAGCTCGGGGTACATGGTGCGAGCCTGCTCCAGGGCCGCCTCGTTGATGTCGAGCGCGAGGTGGGCCCGGGAGAACTCGGCCAGCACGGGGCTCAGTCGGCCGTAGCCGCATCCGACCTCCAGGGACCGAAGGGCGTCGACGTCTCTCAGCAGATGCCGGATGCAGGCAGTCTCGTAGTTGTGTCGCGCCAAGAGCGACGCCGGTGAGCCCGCGGCCACGAAGCCCTCCTCGCGGAAGGTGATCGAGCCGTCCTCGAGGTGGACCCAAGCGAAGCCGAACCGTGGATGGCTGGGCAGCACCCGCCGGAGCAGGGCGGCAGGAAGGCGACCCGGTCGGCGAGGCCAGCCGGTGAGATCAGCCCGGGCCACCCGGACAACCTAGTCCCGGCCGGCGACCCCTCCCGCCCCAGCCAGGCCCTTGGACGTCCGCACGACCCGAGTCACCCATCGAGGCGCCCAGCTGGGACCCAGCGTGAGCAGCAGCCCGACCACGGACCTGGGTCCGGGGCCCAGCCACAGGCCTCGCATCAGGCTGGCTCTGGCCTCCCTGGCCCTTCCGGCCCGCACCAGGGTGAGCCCGCAGTCCACGTAGGCGGTACCCAGGAGCGCTCGAAGCTGGCGATGCATCGTCCACAGCGATTGGTCATCGAGGAAGGCCTGGTAGCAGAAGACCAGTCCGAGGTGGAAGTCCAGGACGCTCTGAAAGGTCTGCTGACCTGTATGGTACCGATAATATGTCAGTCTCTCAGGGACATAGCATGCGCCCAGGCCACTCTTGGCCGCCAGATACAAGATCCATGTGTCGTAGGCGGGTCCGGCCTCGGCTGGGAGGGCCGCCCAGTCAATGGATCGGCGTCGGAAGACCGCTCCCATGACGGCACCTATGCTCCTGTTGACCAGCGCGATCTCACCAAACGGATGGTGTACTCCAGGGCTAAGGCGATCCCGGCTGTAGTCATGAGTACGGCGCTC
The DNA here is from genome assembly GCA_039583615.1 of Acidimicrobiales bacterium. Lineage (GTDB taxonomy): Bacteria > Actinomycetota > Acidimicrobiia > Acidimicrobiales > QHCF01 > QHCF01. The sequence goes on along the minus strand of JAVKSQ010000005.1, from coordinate 28,925 downwards.
CGTCGCCGCGGCGTCGATCCGGCCCTCACTGTCGATGATATAATGATCGCAAAAGGCGACGACGAGATCATCCCTATCCTCCAGGGCGGCCACCAGTCGCTCCAGGAACAGTGGGCCCCACAGGTCGTCGTCGTTGAGAATGGCGATGTATTTTCCCCCGGCCTGGCCCAGTGCAGCTACGGTATTGCCCAGCACTCCCAGGTTGGTGGTATTGCGCCTGTACTTGAGCCGCCGGTCCCCAAATGACTCGACCAGTGAGCCAATGTCGTTGGGACCAGCGTCGTCCGAGACGATGACCTCCAGATCGTCGCAGCGCTGCGCCAGCACACTGGCCAGAGCCTGCCCCAGGTACTCTGGGCGGTCATAGGTGGGAACTATCACGCTCACGAGCGGTGAGTGGCTACCCACTTTCTCCATTCCTGATCAGTGCGGGACTGACTGACTTCGAGAAAGGCCCGTCTGTGGAGGGCTGCTAGCCTCGACGCTGACCGTCCGTGTTGCGTTGGTTCGGTCCCGAGGTGAGCACCCCATGGAAGAGACGATGACCCCGGGCAAGTGGGCGGGCGGCGACTTAGAGCTCCTCACATGCTGCCCCGCCTGCGGCGGCCAGCAAGGCACACCCTTGTACTCCGCCCTGCTCGACCACGTGTTCCAATGCTCTTCGGACCGCTGGGAGATCTACCTTTGCCACCAGTGCGAGTCGGCTTATCTCAATCCACGACCCAGCCGCGACTCCATCTCCTTCGCCTACCGATCCTACCTCACTCACTGCTCGCCCGACGTATCTTGCGCAGAGCCCAGCACCATGATCGCCTACTCGCGACGAGCGCTCAGGAACGGCTACCTCCGGCGCAGGCACGGCTATCAGTTTAATCCCAGTTGGCGGGTCGGGGGGCTGGCGCTGGCCCTTGCTCCGGGCACCCGGCGGCGGGCCAGTCGGTGGGTACGGTACCTGGACCGGCCCGAGGGTCCCCGGCGGTTGCTCGATATCGGCTGTGGCAGTGGCCGGTTCCTCCTGGAAATGCGGTCGGCTGGTTGGCAGGTGGACGGCATCGAGCCTGATGCCAAGGCGGCGGCATTGGCCGTGGCTGCCGGCCTTCCGGTTCGCAACGAGGTCTTTGGCGAGGACAGCTTCGCTCCGGGCACCTTTGACGTCATCACCGTCAACCACGTCATCGAGCATGTCCACCAGCCGGTGGACTTGTTGCGATCCTGCTGGCGCCTCCTCAAACCCGGCGGCAAGGTGTGGATCGCCACTCCCAACCTGGCCTCCGCCGGTCACCGACGGTATGGCAGGAACTGGCGGGGGCTGGAGCCTCCCCGCCACTTGACCCTCTTTACCGCAAGTGGGCTGGCCAGGATCCTCCACCAGGCCGGCTTCTCGCAGTGGGTGAGGATGCCGGTGGCCTTCGATGCCGGCCCCATGTTCGGGGCCAGCACCGCCATCGCCCGCCACAACGGGGATCCCGCCGATGCCAACCTGGGTGCCACGCTGGTGGCGAACCTCCGCTCCGTGCAGAACCCAGACCGAGCCGAAGAGCTGGCAGTGGTGGCGACAAGGTCCTGACCACAGCTACCGAGCACGCAGGGTGGTGCTCGGTTGCTCGGACCTGGCCCCATCCTCGGCCGCCCCGGCCATGACCGAGAGCCAGCCGGAGACCGTCCGGTGCCAGGCGAACGCCTCCGCTCTGGCGCGCCCGGCCTTCCTCAGGCGGTCTGACAGGTCAGAGCTGCTCAGGATCCGAGCCAGGGCGCTCTCCAGAGAGCCTGGCGTAGGCTCGACCACCAACCCGGCGCCCCCCACCACCTCGGGCAGCGCGCCCTGGTTGGAGACGACCACGGGCGTCCCGCAGGCCAGCGCTTCCAAGGCGGTGAGGCCGAACCCCTCCGAGAAGCTCGGCAGGCAGAAGGCGTCGGCTCCGGCCATCAGGGCCGCCAGGCAGGTGTCACTGGGCTCTCGGACTCGCACCATGTGGCCGGTGGCGCCGGGTAGGTCGGCCTCCGCCACCCACTCCAGGTCCGGTGAGTCCCGCCAATCGGATATCGCCCCGGCGACCAGGACGAGAGACTGGGAGAAGCCACGGCGAGCAAGGGCTGTCATTGCCTGGCGCAGACCGGCCAGGTTCTTGCGCGGGTGAATGGTGGCCACGAAGAGCACATAGTGGTCCACCGGGCGGGCGGAGGCGGCCGCCACGATGTCGACGCCCCCCTCCAGCCCTGGCCTGAACGTGTCGAGATCGACCCCCAAGGGCACGGCATGCACCCGGTGGGGCGACAAGCCGTACCGCTCGATGACCTGTGACCGGCTCCACTCGGAGAGCGTGATCACATGATCGGCCACCCTCATGGCGGCGTCGGTGCTGTCGTCGAGGTACCGGGCAGTACCCGGATGCAGGAAGCGGCGGAGGTAGGGAGTGCACCAGCCGGCCTCGTAGACAACCGCGACGACGGGCTTGGCACTGTCTCTGGCCAGGGGCCGGTGGCCGTCGATCAGCCATATGTCGGGCTCCTGCCAGCCTCTCTCGCCTCGCCAGCTCGGGGCTCGGCCTTCGGTGGAGACCGGTCGGAGGTGGACATGGGCCGCCAGCCCGGCGAGGACCTGCCCCCATACCCGACCGTGCCCGCTGGCCCGGCCAGGTCGCAGCAGCGACCGGTCGACGCCCACCCGCAGGCGCCCATCCGGGTGGCTTCCTCCGGCGGGTCCGGCGACCATCCCGGGGGACGTCATCCTTGGCGGCTGGCCCAGGGCTCGGAACGCACCACCGGACGACACAGGATGCTATGCGCTGGCGTGGCCGGCGGTGGCCGCCACCACCAGGTCGAGGCGAGATGTGAGGACGGCCCAGTCCTCGATCCGGCCGCCGGGCTCCGGATCGGTAAGGTTCGTGACGCTCTCGAAGCCGGCCGCCAAGAGGAAATCTCGAAGGAGGTCGAAGTCATAGGCGCTTGCGCGACGAGGCTCCGTAGGGCCGCCGTAGGGCGATACGAAGCCGAATATCGCACTGAGAAGAAGCCACTTCAGGTCGGTCGACCCCCCCAGGAACGCCCGGAAGATCCTCGCGGCATCGTACACCTGTACATGAGCGACACCACCCGGGCGAAGGACCCGCCGCCATTCCACAAGAGTCTCTCCTACTCGGGTCGGGTGAACGTTCTCCAGCACGTGGATGGCCAGCAGCTCCTGGAGCGAATGGTCAGGAAACGGCAGCTTCCAGGCCGGAGCCAGGTGCTCGACGTGGCGGGCCCGCCGGTCGGCGTCGACGTGCACGTAGCCCGGCGTGGGACGGGGACCCGCCCCGATCTCCACTCGGGCAGGATCGACCGACCGCCAGGTGTGAGCAGAGAAGCGCGTGGCGAGGGGCGGGAGGTTCGTCGGGACGGCGTCAAGATCGAGGGCATGCCTCACACGGGGCGGAAGCCGTTGCACCCATCTGGCCCTTCCCTGCATGATTGCCCGTCGGAGAGGGACGCAGGGATACCCCCGCACCAGGCTCACGACCCGCTCCGCAGCATGGCGCATGACGTCCACTTATACCATGGTACAGTCTGGTCCGAGCCGGTCCCAGCTCCGGGTTAGGTCAGCCAGATCCCTCATGAATACCGGCGCCGTAATCCTCCACTATAGGTTTTGGCCCGGAGTTGCGTCCTGTCTGGAGCATCTTCAAAGCCAATCGGTTGCGCCCGCCCGTGTTATATTGGTAGATAACTACTCAGCCGACGGGTCGGTGGGTGAGATCCGCGCCGCATTTCCCTGGGTGGAGGTGCTCGAGCTCCCGCACAATGCTGGGTACTCAGCCGGGATGAACGCCGGCCTGCGGATCCTGGCCGACGCCGGGGGCGGGCTGGAGGCGGTTGTCCTGCTCACCCATGACTGCGCTTTGGGCACCCGTGCCCTGGAGCGGCTGGCCCGGCGACTGGAGGAACGACCAAGTCTCGGTGCGGTAGGTCCCGCGCTCGGTCTTCACGCCGATCCAGAGCGCCTCTACGCGGCCGGAGGCTTCGTCGACCCTCGCACGTGGGACCCACGGCACATCGTGGATCCTCGAATGCCCGAGATCGATAGTTGGCTGGATCGTCCCCCGCATGATGCTCAATGGTTGGATGGAGCATGCGTCCTGCTGAGGCTAGCAGCGTTCCGCCAGGTGGGCTTACTTGATCAGCGCTATTTCCTGTATTATGAGGATGTCGACTATTGCCTGCGGCTAGGCGCCGCCGGCTGGGCCATCGAGTGTGTGCCTAGTGCCCAGGCTTGGCATGACACCGCCCGTCCCTCTCCACTCTTGCAGTACCTGGATAACCGTAACCGCCTGGTCTTTGTCTTTGAACATGCAGCCGTCTGGTTTCGGGTACGCCAAGTGGTGCGAACACTGGCATGGATCTTCCGTGACTTGGCAGCCGGGGAGCCAGATCGAACCCGTCTGGCTCATATCCGATGGTCTGCCCTGGTCGACTTCACCTTCCGGCGTCTCGGATGTCCCGGGCCCGGGCCGGAGGAGAGCGGGTCACGGCCCCTTCAACGCCGGGCTCCGCCCTGAGATGATAGATACCATGTCACGAGCTCTCGACAGGCTCGCCCGGATGGCCTGGCCTCTCATCGGCCGCTCCGTGACCCGCCTGGTCGAGCGGGCCCTGGCCAGCCACTCACTTGTCGAGCAGGGAGTGGACCCGCTTCTTACGAGGGCGATGGTCTACGGAGATCCGAGCAGGCTGCGCCTCGACCCCACCTCGGTGGTGAACAACACGCTCTTCAACCTGTCATCGGGGACCATTACCGTGGGGCCCTATGCGTTCTTCGGTCACAACGTGGTCATTCTCACCGGGACTCACGACTTCACCAAGTTCGGGCCGCAACGCCAGGTGGCAGTGCCGAGGGAAGGCCGCGATGTCGTAGTGGGCGAGGGCGCCTGGCTGTCGACCAACGTCACTGTCGTCGGCCCCTGCACAATAGGCGAGCATGCGGTCGTGGGGGTGGGCTCTTTGGTCCTCGACGACGTTGAGCCCTATACGGTCGTGGCTGGCTCCCCGAGTCGGCTGAGGTCCGTCATCGCCCGCCCCCTGCCTTGAGCGACGTCGGTCCGAGGCCCGGACAAGCGCTCGGGTAGCATGCACTCCCCTTGCGCATCGTCGCCATCTCCCCCTTCCTCACATACCCTGGCGTGGACCACGCCGGGGGGGAGTTCCTCCTCCACCACCTCGAGCATCTGGGAACCGACAACCAGGTAGCGCTCTTCGGCCTGTCCTGGGCCGGCGCCGAGAGCGATACCAGCTGCCTGCCGGGGGCTGCCCACTTGATGGGCCTGCTACGCGTCCCCAGGGCGCAAACCGTCCGCCGCCGTGCCCAGCGGGGCTGCATCCGGGCGTATCCGGGCCTTGCCGCCCTACGGTGGGGAACGCTGGGGGCGCCTCGGGAGGAGCTGGAGGCAATGCTCGCTCCCGCCGCCGAGCACCTTCGATCGGCGGACGTGATCGAGTTGCACTGGGCAGAGCGCATCCTTGCTGTGCTGGGGGCGGTCAAGCGCGTCGCCCCCGACGTGCCCGTGGTCCTCGTCCTCTACGACCTTCCTTGGCAGGCCGACGCTCGCCGACGGAGCCTCGACCGCCGCTCATGGCTCAAGCAACGAGCCTTCGGGCTGTCACTGGAGATGTTCCGCCGCTGGGAGCTGGGCCGAATGGCCGGCTCCGACGCGGCCCTGGTCTTCAAGGACCAGGATCGCCGACACCTCGCCCAGGCGGGCCTGGACCAACCGATGCTGGTGATCGATCCGCCCCTGCAAGCGCCGAGCGCAGAGCCCAGCCGGGCCCGAGCATCACGGCGGGAAGGTCGAAACGTGCTGATGACCGGTGCCTTCGACCGGCCGGAGAACTACCGAAGCGCCCTGTGGTTCCTCGATCAGGTGTGGCCGTCCGTCGAGGCTCGGTGCCCGCACGCTCGTTGCATCATCGCCGGCACCCACCCTCCCGAGCTGCTCCAGGCGCGCGCTGCTGGCAACGTGATCGTCACCGGGTACGTCCCTTCCCTGGCTCCGCTGTACGAGGACGCCGACGTGTTCGTGGCCCCCCTGCTCGCCGGGGCCGGCCTCAAGTTCAAGGTCCCCCAGGCCATGCTCTACGGCCTGCCAGTGGTGGCTACCCCCATCGCCGTCGAGGGGGTGGTGGAGGAGGCGGGCCCCGGCGCATTTGCGGCGATCACCGTCGAACCGACCGCCATGGCCCAGTCGGTGGTCGACCTGCTCACCCACCCGGAGCGGGCGAGGGTGATCGCAGAGCGGGCCAGGCGATGGGCGGCGGCCAGGTATGACTTCGCCGCCAGCACCGGGCGAGTCCTGGCCATGTACGAGGAGATCACTCGTGCTTCCACCGCCCATTGAACGGCCCGGGCCGGCGACTATCGTGGTCTCGGACGCATTAGGCTTTCCTCGATGATCCGCCCTCGCCAGCAGCTGTATGCCGCGCCCCGGGTAGTCGAGAGCGTTCATGACTGCCGCTTCTACCATACTATGGACCTGCCGGAAATAGGCTTGCAGCGAGGTCCGTGGGACCTCAGACATAGAGTGGCCGATTACCTAGGCCGCGTCAGCTTCGAGGGCAAGCGCGTCCTGGAGGTGGGTACCGCCAGCGGCTTTGTCTGCTTCGAGATGGAGCGCCGCGGAGCCGAGGTGGTTGCCTACGATCTCTCTGACGAGTCCGACGGCTGGGACCTGGTGCCGTTCAATGGCGTACCACCCACCGCGTTCGCCGTAGAGCGCGCTCATGGAATGCGGCAGATCAACAATAGCTTCTGGTTCGCCCACGCCGCGATGGAGTCCAATGCTCGCATGGTCTACGGCTCGGTCTACGAGATACCCCAGGACATCGGTCCGGTCGATGTGGCCATGCTGGGATCGGTTCTCCTGCACATACGAGACCCCTTTCTCGCCCTCGCCCGCGCTCTGCACCTCACCCGCCAGTCGGTGATCGTCACCGAGCCGGCCAGCCGCTCGGCCAGCGCCCTCAGCCGCCTGCCCGGCTGGACCCGTCTCCCCCTGGCCCGCAGCCGCGCCCTGCCCGCCAATCTCGGGTTCATGCCCGATCCGCGGGCCGGTAACCCACGGGAGACGTGGTGGCGCCTCACCCCGTGGGCGGTGGCCCGGATGCTGCAGGTGCTCGGCTTCCACATACGCCGCCTCCTCTTCCACACCCAGGGCTACCAAGGTCGGGAGACACTGCTCTACACTGTGGTGGGGGAACGGGCCAACCCGGTGGCGCCGGTCGAGCTGTCGTGGTAACCGAGGTCCGCCGGCCGTCGCGGCGCTGCTCGAGCTTTCCTCAATACTGCGGCCTGAGCCAGTTGGGGATAGGCTGTCCCTATTGCAAATCGCTCCAAGTTGGCCAGGATGGAGCTTGGATCAAAGTCTGGAAAGCCTGTAAGCTGGCTGGGGTCACCGGCTTCGAGCTCCAATCCTGACCTCTCCAGCAACCAGGCTACCGAGATATTCGTCCCCCAGTGGTTGTGGGTCCTATCTGTGAATGGAGTCAGGTTCAAGAATAGATCCACCGTCAGTACGAAGAGGCCACCCGGCACCAGGACCCGCCTGACGTGCTGCAATATAGCTAGTATCGCCTCCCGTTCAAGGTGCTCGATCGTAGAGATGCAATACACGATGTCGAAGAATTCTGACGGAAGGTCGGCGTTGCCGATTGTGGTTGGCCGCAGTGACACCGACGTATTCCACAGCCGATTTAAACGACGATGGAAAGAGACAACTTCCTGGCTATAGCCCTCGTCGCCACCGTAGGAGACAAACGGGTCGACGTTGACCACCTCGGCTCCCGCCATGGCCAGCACGAACTGAAGGCCGGACAAGCCTCCGCCGACTTCGAGGACACGCTGGCCGTGGCCGACGTCGGTGGTGTCGAATGCCCACGGGTACTCGAACGCTCGGGTGGAGGAGTTGGGCTGCCAGACGAAGGGGCCCAGAGCTCGGGCTCGTCGGCGACTCACCCGGCGCGAGATGGGCAGGCAGGTACGGCCATCGGGGCCCTGGGGGGCGAGCCAGCGGCGATTCCACTCCTGGTAGCGGGCTGGTAGTTCCCGAGTGGCGAGCATGTCTTTCCCTGGTGGCGGCCGACCCGTCGTGGGTGTCGCCGTCATACCAAGGCAGCCCATGGCGCGCAAATGGAGCCGTCGAACCGCTCGGTCCGGGCTGGAGCCCTCAGAGCAGGCCCGCGCCGATCGGGGTCGTCGCCCCAGGAAAGGAGCATAGGGGGTGACCAAACGGCTTGGCGTTGTGGGTCGTGCCCCGAATTCACTCGTTGCTCGCAGTCGCCGTCTTTGGGGCAACTTCCGCTATTACGACCGAAGTCCTACCCGCCTAGTCCGACATTACGGATTCTCCGCCCTGGCGAGACTGGGTCCTATGATAGTCGTCGAAAGGGGCGATGGTCGGTACCTTGTTACCACTACGGACCACGTCAGTAGGCACATATTCGTCTTTGGCGATTACGAACGTGACCTCATGGCTACGACCATGAACCTGATCGACGATCTACCCGGTATGCATGGCTTTCTCGAGGCCAGGACCTTTCTTGACGTTGGCGCCAACCTGGGCACCTCGACAATTCCGGCCATATCGAATTATGGCGCGGCCAGGGCCGCCGCGTTCGAGCCGGCGCCGGCCAACTACGCCATACTTCGCTGCAACCTGATCTTGAACGGTCTCGACGATGTCGTCGACACCTATCCGGTGGCCATCTCCGACCATGACGGGGAGGAGCTGCTCGAGCTCTCGGGCGAGAGCACAGGAGACCACCGGGTGAGATCTCTCGGATCGTCCAGCCAGGCCGGCTGCTTCGGCGAGGACGCCCGGGACACGATCCCGGTAGCCACTCTGCGCCTCGACAGCCTGGTCGAGGACGGCCGTATCGATCCGGCCGCCGTCGGCTTGCTGTGGGTCGACGTCCAGGGCCACGAGGCCCAGGTGCTGGCGGGGGCATCGTCAATCCTGAGGCATGAGCGCCCTATCCCCGCCGTCATCGAGTTCTGGCCCTATGGGCTGCGGAGGTCCAACGGGTTGGACAGGCTTTGCCAGCTCGTGGCGGAGAACTACCGGCTGGTCATCGACGTGAGGGCGTCGGAGCGGTCGGGATCGGCAGTGAGCCTGCCGGCCAGCGACCTGATCCAGCTGGCCGACGTCTACGACGGCATCTCCTTTACCGATCTCGTATTGACGAGATGAAGCCCTAAGGGCTGGCTTCCAGGTGCAGTTGGTCGGGCCAGCCGGAGAGCTTGGCCTATCTGGCGCCGAGCCCGGCTCTTAGAAGGCTGAGAGTCTCCCTGAGGACCGTCCGACTGACCAGCGCGGTGCACCCGCTGTAGACAGCTCCGGTGGCCAGCGCCGAGCCGGCGAGGGCAAGGGGATGGGGCCCCAGCTCCCAAGCCGTGTACCAGCCTGCCCCGGCAGCAAGGGCAGTGGCACCGGCCTGTGGAAGGATCGCCAGCAAGACCCGGACACGAGCCCAGCGACGAATGGCCCCTCGATAGAGGAACATCTGAGCCAGGACCTGCACCACCATGCCAATGCCGAGAGCGGTGATGCCGAAGATGGGAAGAAGGGCCATCGCCGCCGCCAGCCCGACCACGGTATCGAGGATCTTGATGCGCAGGATGGTGCCCGCTTGGCCCCGGGCGTAGAGGTAGCCGACCAGGACCACTCCCATCGGACCGCTCAGCGTGTAGGCAGCTCCGACCCAGGGCAGCACGGCGATCGCAGGATGCCATGAGGTTCCGAAGATCACATCGATGGATGCCGGCGCCGTGCCCACGATCCCGGCGATCAGGATGCCCCAGCTCACCGCCACGATCCTCATGAACTCCTCGAGCCGGCCAGCTGGATCCTGGCCAGCGTCCATCAGCCTGGCTATCGAGGGAAAGGACACCCGGACGAATATGGTCAACAGATCAAGGGGCACCTGCATCAGGTTGGTCACAAAGGTCCATCTCCCGAGGTTCGGGATGCCGACCAGGGACGCTGTGCCCACGTTGACTCCCTGCTGGTAGGCCAGGTCGACCAGGCCGGCAGCCTGGAACCGGGTGCCGAAGCCCAGCAGCCGGCGCACCCGCGCCCAAGCCAGCTGCGGCCGGACCCGGCCCGCCGGCACCAGGAGGACGGTGGCGAGGCTCTGAACAGCAGGGCCGAGGGCCATGGCGCTGGCCAGGCCCCAGACGCCAGCTCCGAGAGCCACCGACGCGGTGGCGCAGCCCAGGTAGGTCACCACTCCGATGACTTCCACCGAGGCGATCGTGCGGTATGACAGCTGGCGTTCGAGGATGATCGCCCCAGGACTGCCCCAGACCGCCAGCGGGATGGAGAGGGCGATCAGCGAGGTGACGCGACCGGCCTCGCCGAAGGGCAGAGCCACCAGCGCCACCGCCCCCACGATCGTTGTCGAGCCGACCAGCTGGAACCCCAGCAGCGCCGCCAGGTCGCGGCGCTCCGGTTCGCTCGGACCCAGGATGAGAGCGAGGCCGATCCCCCCATCGGCCAGCAGCCTGGCGATGGTCACCAGGGAGGCACCAAAGGCGACAAGGCCGAAGTCCCGCGGAGTGAGGAGCCTGGCCAGGACCACGTTGGCAGCCAGGCTGAGGACCTTGACGATCCCCATGCGTGCCCCCAGGACGGCTGCGCCTCGGGTAGCTCGGCGGCGTATCTCCGCCGTCCCCAGGCCTCCGGCAGGAGCCGTCACCGGCTCAGCCAGGGTGCTGGCTAGAGGCCCCGGGTCAGCCGGCCCCCCTTCATGGCGAGGCCTGCGACACCACACTCAAGTGACCCGGAGCCGCGATCGGCCAGACGTGGGGCCAGCCACCAGGTGCTCGTCCCCACCCCAGGCCGGTCGAGGGCGCCAGCCAGCCCCGGGCAGCTCCCAGCTCGTCGCCGACATCACCTTTGCCGGCGCCAGAACACTCCCGTCCAGTCGATCGGCACTATCTCCTCCGAGATGTCGTGCTGGCGGCGATAGTCCTCGACTGCGGCCCGGCAGGCCGGAACGGCACCGAAGTCGTCGATGATGACGAACCCCTCCACCGACAGCTTGGGATAGAGGGCAGACAGAGCCACCATGGTGGACTGGTACATGTCGCCGTCGAGGCGCAGCACGCACAGGCGGTCGACGGGGGCCGCCGGCAGGGTCTCGTCGAACCAGCCCTCCAGGAAACGAACCTGGTCGTCGAGCAGGCCGTACCGGGAAAAGTTGGACTTCACCTCCTCCAGGGGTATGGCCAGGTCGTCGTAGCGCCAGAGCAGGTCACCAGCGTCGGCCGGATAGCGGGCAGGGTCCGGCGGAGGCAGGCCCCGAAACGAATCAGCCAGCCAGACCCTTCGATCGGTGTCGCCCAGCGCCTTCAGGACGGCCCGCATGAAGATCGACGCTCCGCCCCTCCACACGCCGGTCTCGATGAGATCGCCGGGCACCTCGCTGGTCAGGGCCTGGATGACGCAGTACTGCAAGTTGTCCAGCCGGCGGCGCCCGATCATCGTCTCGGCCGAGGACGGCCAGTCACGGCCCTCGTCCCGGACGGCGGGATCTGGCTGGGCTCGGCGGACCAATTGCAGCTTGTACCGGGCAAGGAGCTGCTCGGGCAGGCGGTACGCCAGGCGCTTCCAGGTCAGGGGACGGCCCGTGCGGAGGGGGTGATAGCACTCTGCGAGCAGCTCCCGGGTGAGGCACCTCTTGAGCAGGTCCAGGTAGAGCTCGGCAGCTGGCCTGTCCAGCGTCTCCATCGAGCCCTCCCTCTCCGGCCCGGGCGAGACATACCGTCCGCCCGACCGGCCGACGATGAAACCCACGACGCCTCAGGAGCTGCCCGCTCCTGGCGCTCGACAATCCAACCGTGCACCGGCTCAGCTACCGGGCTAGCCTACCGCAGGCTCGAACGGGGAGGGAAGCTGGGTATGGCAGCCGATCTCGGTGCGGTTGGCAGGGATGGTCCCGGGCAAGAGGGGACGCTCCTGGGCGGGGTCGGCTCTGCCCTGAGCGCCTCTGCCCTGAGCGCCTCTCCCCTGAGCGCCTCTGCCCTCAGCGCCTCTGCCCTCAGCGCCTCTGCCCTCAGCGCCTATGGAGGACCGGCCATCGCCGAGCTGGCTGGACCGATCGGTGCCCCGGTAGCCGAGGTCGGCCTCCCCGCCAGCCGCCGGCCCCGGCTGCGGCCGGTGGCCACCCGATCCGCCGGTCGGTGGCGGCGACCCTATGTCGCCGCTCTGGTGGTGGCCGATGCCATCGTGCTGGCCGGCAGCGGCCTGCTGGCCGAGTTCGTCCGCTTCGGCACTGCCAATGCCGCCGACACCCACGTGGTGGGCACCTCTATCGCCTACCCGCTCCTCTCGGCCCTCCTGGCCCCGCTGTGGATCCTCACCCTGTTGGCCAGCGGCGTCTACGACTCCCGGACGCTCGGTGCCGGCACGGAGGAGTACCGGCGCATCCTCGACGCCTCCGTGCGCTTCGTGGGGGCCATGGCGGTGCTCGCCTTCTTGTCCCACGTCAACGTCTCCCGGGAGTTCGTGGGCCTGGTCGGCCCCTTGGCGCTGGCGGTGACCTTCTTCGCCCACTGGGGAGCCCGGCGATGGCTGCACGCCGAGCGGGCCCGCGGCAAGTGCGTGCAGCGGGCGGTCCTCATCGGGTCGGCGAGCCACGTCGAGGAGCTGGTGCGCCACCTGCGCCGGGCCCCGCACGGCGGTCTGTCAGTGGTGGGAGCCTGCACCGGAGCCCCCTCGGGCGCCCAGGTCGACGTGGACGGGGAGCCGGTCCCCGTGGTGACCCAGCGCGACGAGATCATCCAGTGGGTCCTGGCCGGTGAGGCCGACGCGGTGGTGGTGGCCGACGGCGCCGTGCTGGGGCTGGGAGCCATCCGCCGCCTGGCAGCGCGCCTGGAGCGCACCGGCGTGGACCTGATCGTGGCGCCGGGCGTCACCGGAGTGGCCGGCCCGAGGATCGGTATCCGACCGGTAGGCGGCCTGCCCCTGTTGCACGTGGAGGAGCCGCGCTTCGGCGGCCCTGACCGAGTGGCCAAGCACGTGATCGAACGTCTGACCGCCAGCGTGCTCCTCGTGCTGCTGGCACCGGTACTGGCCCTCGTGGCGCTGGCCGTGAAGCTGAGCAGTCCGGGGCCGGTCCTGTTCCGCCAGTGTCGGGTGGGGCGGGCCGGGCGGCCGTTCGTCATGTGGAAGTTCCGCACCATGGCGGCCGGGGCCGATGCCGAGCTGGCCACCATCCGCCACCTCAACGAGCACGACGGTCCCCTGTTCAAGATCCGGCGGGACCCCCGAGTCACGCCGGTGGGGCGGTGGCTGCGGCGCTTCTCGCTCGACGAGCTCCCCCAGCTGTGGCACGTGGTGAGCGGTCACATGTCCATGGTCGGACCCCGTCCGCCCCTGCCCGGTGAAGTCGAGAGCTACGACGACGACACCCGTCGGCGCCTCCTCGTCCGGCCCGGTCTCACCGGCCTGTGGCAGGTGAGCGGGCGCTGCGAGCTCGCCTGGCTGGATGCCGTGCGCCTGGACCTGTACTACGTCGAGAACTGGTCGCTCGGGCTGGACTTCGTGATCCTGGCCAAGACCATGGCGGCGGTTGTCCGCGGCCGCGGCGCCTACTGAGCCCTCGGCACCGGGCCCTTCACCCGGAGTCGCGTACCGGACCCCTCGGGGGCACCAGCTTCACCGGGGGGGTCGGGCGGCGCCGGGGGGCAGGCGGCGGCCCCTCCTCTCCCGCCCGGCGCACGGGTGGGCGCTGGTTGCTCGCCCGCCGGGCACCTGGTCCTGGCACGAGCGGTCCTCGCGAGCCCCGCTGCCTCCCGGGCAGCCCCGGCACCGGTGCCCCGCGACCAGGCGGTCCCAGGACCTCCTCCTCCTCTTCGTCCTCCTCGTCCACCGCGGCGGGCTGCGTACCGGCCGGTCGAGGGACCGGCCCGCGCACCGGCAGGCGGCGGCGCACGGTCTGCATCTCCAGGCTCAGCTCCTCCAGGCGCTCGACCACCAGGCGATTGACCTCGATCACCTCGGCCAGCTCGGGCGAACCCGTACCGGGACGGGTGCTCAGCCTGTCCAGCGCAGCGAGGGCGTCGGCCAGGCGGCCCCGGACGCCGGTCAGCTTGAGGCCGGTGGCCTTCTCGGCCCTCTGCAGGGCGCCCAGCTCCTCGGCCAGCGCGTCCAGGCGCTCCTCCAGGCGTCCGTTCAACAGCTGCAGGGCGGTGGCGTTCTCCGCCTTGACCAGGCCACCGATCTCCCTCTCGAGTGCCTCCAGGTGCGCCCCCAGCCCGCCCTGGCCTCCGGCCAGCTGCTGGGCCAGCCCGTCGACGATCTCCTCGAGATGCCCACCCAGCGCCCCCTGCTCGGCCACCTCCTGGGTGAGCATGTCCAGACGCTTCTCCAGGCGCCGGCTCATCGCCCGTTGCTCGGCCCTGACCTCCTCCTGTATGCGCTCCACCACCGCATCCTCGGTCTCCTTCAGCGCTTCGCTGACACCGGAGAGCACCGTGTCGACGAACTGGTCAAGCCGCTGGTGAAGGGCCGTCTCCAGGGGCTCCAGCGACGCCACGATGGCCGTCTGGGCCTTGGCGGCCAGCTCCGGCGGCAGACCGGCCCGCAGCCAGGCCTGCTCGTCGCGGACGGCGGCGGCCAGGGACTGCTCCACGCCGTCGAGGCGCCGCAGCAGACGACGCCCGAGCTCGTCGGTGCGCTGCTCCACTGCGTCGATCGACGGCAGGCGGATGGTGCCGTCAGCCAACCCCCGCAGCGTCCGCCCCAGGGCGTCCGAGGCATGGGCCAGCTCCCGCAGGCCGCCCTGCACGCCGAGCAGGCCTCGCTGGACCTCGCCCAGACGGCGCTCGGTCACCTCCCCGGCGGCGTAGTCGAGATCCTCCGGGCGGTCCCCGAGCGCCGGAGCCTCGGTCGGGAAGCCGTAGAGGGGGGGCGGCGGGGGGCGGGTCCCGTAGTCGGGGGCCGCCACCTCCGGCAACGTCCCCACACCTGACGCCGGGTGGTCGACGAGCTTGTCCGCCACCAGGTCACGAAAAGACGACGATGCCCCGGCCAGCGCCTCTATCCGCACCGTGATCGCCGCCAGGGCCGCCTGGATGGCGTCGTCGCGTGCCTTGTGGCCCCGCAGGGCCTCGGCCTCGTCGGTCACTGTCCCTCCTGGCCTCGCCGGCGGGCTGCCCCCGGCTGGATCTCCTGGCCCTGCCTGGGGGCTGCCCCCGGCTGGATCCCCTGACCCCGGTGCCCCTGGCCCCGGTGCCCCTGGCCCCGGTGCCCCTGACCCCGGTGCCGCTGACCCGGCAGGCACGCTGGTCGGATCAGCCGGTTCGGGCCCCGGCGAGGTCTCCCGGTCTGGATCCACAACCCCAGACGGTACCGGACGCGTCTCCTCCGGAGCGGCTTTGCCCCCCCGACGCCAGACCGGGCTCACGGCCCGGACCGGGCCAGGCGGCCCGCCTCTTCGTCGCCTGGTCGCAAGGCCACTAGCCTAAGCCCGGTCGAGCCACCCCGGGAGGAGCAGCCGTGATCGAAGCGTCCACCGTCGAGCGCGTCCTGGGTGAGTCCCTGCGCCGGGGGGGCGACTTCGCCGAGCTGTTCGCCGAGGACCGCCGCACCTCGTCGGCCTCCCTCGACGACGCCAAGGTCGAGGAGCTGGCCTCCGGGCGGGACCGGGGTGCCGGCATCCGGGTGGTGGTGGGCGAGACCACCGGCTTCGCCCACACTGCCGACCTGTCCGAGGAAGGGCTGCTGGCAGCCGCCCGGGCGGCGGCCGCGGTGGCCCGGCAGGATGACGGCATATTTCGAAAAATTGCGGTCGGCGCCCACGCCTCCACTGCCCACTCACGCCCAGCGGCGGCCCAGGTCGCCCCCGACGAGGTGGGCAAGGCGGCCAAGGTCGAGCTGCTGGCCCGGGCCGACGAGGCCGCCCGGTCGGCCGGGGGCGCCGTCACCCAGGTGAGCGCCGGCTACGGCGACAGCCACCGTCGCATCCTGGTGGCCAACAGCGACGGCCTGCTGGCCGGTGACGACCAGGTCCGGACCCGCTTCAGCGTGAGCTGCGTGGCGGTGGGCGACACCGGCATGCAGACCGGCTTCCACACCGCGGCTGCCACCGTGGGGTTCGAGCTGTTCGAGCGGGTGACGGTGGAGGAGGTGGCCGGGGAGGCGGCCCGGCGGGCGCTGACCAAGCTGGCTGCCCGGCCGGCGCCGAGCGGCACCCTGCCGGTGGTCATCAAGGGGGGCAGCGGGGGCATCTTGTTCCACGAGGCCTGCGGCCACGGCCTGGAGGCCGACCACATAGCCAAGGACAGCTCGGTCTACACCGCCAAGATGGGCCAGCTAGTGGCCAGCCCACTGGTGACCCTGGTGGACCAGGGCACCATGGGCGGCGAGTGGGGCGCCTTCGCCATCGACGACGAGGGCCGCCCGGCCCAGCGCAACGTGCTGATCGCCGACGGGGTCCTCACCGACTACATGTGGGACTGGCTGCGGGCCCGCAAGCAGTCCAAGGCGTCGTCCGGCAACGGCCGGCGCCAGAGCTACCAGCACCTGCCCATGGTGAGGATGACCAACACCTACCTGGCCAACGGGGCCGAGGACCCTGACGAGATAGTGGCCCAGACCCCGAGGGGCGTCTACGTGGCCCAGCTGGGAGGAGGTCAGGTCAACACCGCCACCGGGGATTTCGTGTTCGGGATGACCGAGGCCTACCTCATCGAGGACGGCCGGGTCACCGAGCCGTTGAGGGAGGCGAACCTCATCGGCAACGGTCCGGAGGTGCTGCGCCGGATCGACGCGGTGGGCAACGACTTCGCCATGGTGCCCGGGACCTGCGGCAAGGACGGCCAGAGCGTGCCGGTCGGCTGCGGGCAGCCCACCCTGCGGGTCACCGGCGTGACCATTGGGGGGACGGCTGGTGGCTGAGGGCTCGGGAAAGGGCTCTGGGGTCGGCGCCCTGGACGAGGTGGCCGGCCGCATAGTGTCGTGGGCTCGGCCCGGCGAGGAGGTGGAGGCCTACGTGGCCCGGGGGCGGGACACGTCGGTGCGGGTGTTCGGGGGCGAGGTGGAGTCGCTGTCCTCGGCCGAGTCGGCGGGAGTCGGCGTGCGGGTGGTGGTGGGGACCAGACAGGGCTTCGCCTATGCCGGCTCCCTGGACGACGCCATCATGGCCGAGACGCTGGCCGAGGCGCGCGACAACGCCGCCTTCGCCACCCCCGACGAGCACGTCGGCCTGGCCGGCCCGGACGGGGCGGAGGCGGCGACGCTGGACCTGTGGCGCCCGGCCCTGGCCGGCCTGGCCGCCGAGGACAAGGTGGCCCTGGCGCTGGACCTCGAGGCCCGGGTACGCGGCGGCGACCCCCGCATCCGCCAGGTGGAGCAGGCCAACTGGGGAGACGTGGCCAGCGAGGTGGCGGTGGCCACGACCACCGGCATCGCCGCCTCGTCTCGGCGGACCTCCTGCTACGTCTCCACCTACGCCATCGCCGGCGAGGGCGACGAGACCCAGACCGGCGGCGGCTACTCCATCGGGCGGGAACCGCAGGACATCGACCTGGCCAAGGCCGCCGGCGACGCGGTGCGCCGTTCCACCGAGCTGCTGGGGGCCAGGCAACCCCGATCGGGCCGGCTGACGGTGGTCCTGGACAAGCGGGTGACGACCACCCTGCTCGCCATCCTGGCCGGGACCCTGTCCGGGGAGGCCGTGCTCAAGGGTCGCTCGCCTTTCGCCGACCGGCTGGGCGAGGAGGTCGGGGCGGCCGGCCTGACCCTGGTCGACGACCCCACCGACGCCCGAGCCTACGGGGCGGCCACCCACGACGCCGAGGGGCTGGCCTGCCGGCGCAACGTGCTGGTGTCCGGGGGGGTGCTGGCCGCCTTCCTCTACGACACTTACTCGGGACGGCGAGCCGGCACCGCCTCGACCGCCTCGGCGGTGCGGGGCGGCTTCAAGACCACCCCCGGAGTGGGGGCCAGGGCCCTGGCCCTGGTACCGACGGATGAGGCCCGCCCGGGAGGCGGGCCCATGGAGGAGGCCCGCCCGGGAGGCGGGCCCAGGGAGGAGGCCCGCCCGGGAGGCGGGCCCATGGACGAGACCCAGGTCGTGGTCCAGGTGGGCGAGGGCCTGCTGGTGCGCTCGGTCACGGGCGTGCACTCGGGGGTGAACCCGGTCAGCGGCGACTTCTCGGTGGGCGCCGAGGGGCTCATGATCCGGGGAGGGGCGCTGGCCGAGCCGGTGCGGGAGGTGACCATCGCGTCGACCATCCAACGGATGCTCCAGGCAGTGGTGGCCATCGGCGACGACGTCGAGTGGCTGCCCGGAGCGGCCGCCGGGGTCACCCTGGCCATCGCCGACGTGAGCATGAGCGGCTCCTGACCGGCCGCCCGCCCGATCCGTACCTGCTCAGAAGCCGCCGACCAGGCCGACTAGGCCGGCCTGAGCCCAAGCAGGCTGGGATCCAGGGCTTCCCGGCAGTGACAGGAGAAGGTGGCGGGGATGCCCGGGATGGCGGCCAGCAGCAGGTGGCGGGCCTTGCCGATGTTGTCGGCCAGCACCTCCAGGGCGCTGGCCATGGTGACCGCCGCGATCCCCTCGACGCCTTCCAGGCCGGTGTCGTAGTCGGTCACCATGGCCAGCCCGGAGTAGCAGATGCCGAGCTCGCGGGCCAGCGCCGCCTCGGGGTACTGGGTCATGTTGACCAGGTGCCATCCGGCCGAGCGGTACCAACCCGCCTCGGCCCGGGTGGAGAAGCGCGGCCCCTGGATGACCACCACCGTCCCGGCGCCGTGAGCAGTCACGCCCGCCTCGGCGGCCGCCCTCACCAGCACCTGGCTCAGCTCCGGGCAGTACGGGTCGGCGAAGGCCACGTGGCCCACTTGGCCCCCCTGGAAGAAGGTGTCGGACCGCCCCCAGGTACGGTCCACCAGCTGGTCGCACACCACCATGTCCCCTGGGTGGATGTCGGCTCGCAGCGAGCCGGCGGCGCAGGCCCCGATCACCCGGTGCACTCCGAACTCCCGCAGGGCCCACAGGTTGGCCCGGTAGTTGACCCGGTGGGGAGGCAGATCGTGATGGACGCCGTGACGGGGCAGGAAGGCCACCTCGGTGCCGGCCACCTCGCCCAGTGCCACCGGAGCCGAGGCAGGCCCGTAGGGAGTGTGCAGCTTGACGTGGTGGACGTCGTCGAGGAAGGCGTAGAAGCCGCTGCCGCCGATCACCCCGACCCCGGCCTCAGGCCGGGAAGCGCTCACGAGGCGGCGCTGGAGGCCTGGGCGCGGCCCGGAGGGCTGGCGGATCCCGACTTGCCTCGGCCAGACGGCCCAGTGGCAGTGGTCTTGGATCCCGGCCCTGACTCGCCTGACTTGGAGTCGCCTGACTTGGAGTCGCCTGACTTGGAGTCAGCCGAGGCGGCGGCGGCCGAGCTGGCAGGCTCCTTGGACCTGGTGCCCTCGCCCGTGGCCCTGGACGCCCCCCGACTGTCGTTGCGGTAGAAGCCACTGCCCTTGAAGGCGATGCCAATGGGGCTGAAGACCTTGCGCAAAGAGCCGCCGCAGGCGCCGCACATGGTCAGCGGTTCGTCCTTGAACGACTGGACTACCTCGAGGTGCTCCGCGCAGGAGCGACAGGCGTATTCGTAGGTGGGCATGATCCTCCTCGGGGGGCGAGTGTACCGTGTCGACGTGATCTCCCTGGCCGATGCCCGGGCCCGAGTCCTCGACCTCTGCCCGCCTGTGCCGGCCACCCGCGTCGCCCTGGCCGATGCCCTCGGATGCGTCACCTCCGAGGAGGTCACGTCCAGCCAGGCGGTGCCGCCATTTGCCAACACAGCCATGGACGGCTACGCCGTCCGCTCCGCCGACACCGCCGAGGCCCCGGTGCGGCTGGCCGTGGTCGGCAGCCTGTCGGCCGGCTCGGCGCCTCCCGACCAACCTCTCGGGCCCGGGGAGGCCCTGCGCATCATGACCGGCGCTCCCATGCCGGCCGGGGCGGACGCGGTGGTACCGGTCGAGCGGACCGAGGCCGAGGACCAGGGGGCCGCCGTGATGATCGAGGCGCCAGCCAAGCCGGGTGACCACGTGCGCCTGGCCGGCGAGGACCTGAGCGTCGGCCAGCCGGTCTTCCCTGCCCGCACGCCCCTGGGCCCCGGCCATCTGGGGGTGCTGGCCAGCCTGGGCCTCGCCGAGGTGCCGGCCTTCCCTCGGGTCCGGGTGGGGGTTCTCTCCACGGGGGACGAGCTGGTGGAGGGGCCAGGGCGGCTGCGGCCGGGCCAGATCCGTGACTCCAACCGCCCCACCTTGCTGGCGCTGGTCACGGCCAGCGGGTTCGAGCCGGTCGACCTGGGCATCGCCAGGGACACCGAGGCGGCGATCACCGAAGCCATCGAGGCCGGCGTCGCGGGCTGTGATGCGGTGGTCACGAGCGGCGGGGTCAGCATGGGCGACCTCGACTGGGTGAAGACGGTGCTCAACCGCCTGAGCGGCGACTCGATGGGTTGGATGCAGGTGGCCATCCGCCCGGCCAAGCCGCTGGCCTTCGGGGTGGTGGAGGGTGTGCCGGTCTTCGGCCTTCCCGGCAACCCCGTGTCGTCGATGGTCAGCTTCGAGCTGTTCACCCGGCCTGCCCTGCGCCAGATGACCGGTCACCTGGACCTCGACCGCCGACATGTCCACGCCATCGCCGACGACGGGCTCCCCCGGCTCCGCGACGGCAAGCTCCACCTGGTCCGGGTGACAGCCGAGCCAGGCGCCGACGGCCCCTTCCACGTGCGCCCCTCCGGACGCCAGGGCTCCCACCAGCTGCTGGCCATGGCCCAGGCCAACGCCTTGGCCCTGGTGCCCGACGGTGACGGCATCCCCCCAGGTGGTCAGGTGAGGACCATGCTCCTGGAAACTTGACGCTCCTGGACATGATGGATGAGGGTGGGCGAGGGAGCCCGGCGGGAGGGCGCACATTTCGCGGGGCTGGCCAGCCAGACCGTTAGGCTCGGGTGGGTGGCTGGAGCCCCCCTGGTCGATCCGTTCGGACGCCGGGTCCGCGACCTGCGCATCTCGGTGACCGACCGGTGCAACCTGCGCTGCCATTACTGCATGGCCGAGGAGATGACCTTCCTCCCGCGATCGCAGGTGCTGACCTTCGAGGAGATCGAGCGGGTGGCCGGGGTGTGCGTCGAGCGCTTCGGGTTCAACGGCGTCCGCCTGACCGGCGGGGAGCCGACGGTGCGGGCTGACCTGGACGTGCTGGTGGCGATGCTGAGCCGCCTTGGTGGCCCGGACCGGCGCCCGGTGGACGTGTCCATGACCACCAACGGGGTGACCCTGCCACTGGTGGCCGACCGGCTGCGCCGGGCCGGCTTGAGCCGGGTCAACATCTCGTGCGACTCGCTGCGCCCGGAGCGCTTCAGGGCCATCACCCGGCGGGACCGCCTCGATGCGGTGCTGGAGGGGGTGGACGCGGCGGTGGCGGCCGGCTTCTCGCCGGTCAAGGTCAACATGGTCACCATGCGGGGGGTGAACGAGGACGAGGTGGTGGACTTCGCCGCCTTCGGGCGGGAGAAGGGGGTGCAGGTCCGCTTCATCGAGTTCATGCCTCTCGACGCCGACGGTTCCTGGTCCCTGGGCCAAGTGGTCCCGGCCGCCGAGACGGTCCAGGCCATCTCGGCTGTGTACCCGCTGGAGCCGGTGGGCCACGGGACGGCCCGGGCGGGCGGGGCCGAGCCGGCTACCCGTTACCGGTACCTGGACGGTCGGGGGGAGATCGGGGTGATCCCGTCGGTGACAAGGCCGTTCTGCGCGGACTGCGACCGGGTGCGGCTGACGGCGGAGGGACACCTCCGGACCTGCCTTTTCGCCCTGGAGGAGCACGACCTGCGGGTGGTGATGCGCAACGGGGGCAGCGACGAAGACCTGGCCGGGGCCATCGAGGCGGCGGTCGGCACCAAGTGGGCCGGGCACCGGATCGGTCAGGTGAACTTCGTGAGGCCGGGCCGCAGCATGAGCCAGATCGGCGGGTAGCCACACGGGGGGCTCAGCCCCCGGGCCCGAGGCCAACCTCGGCCTGCCCGCCCCCGGGCCCCTCCTCAGGCCAGGCCGCCCTCGGCCTCCGGCCCCAACCAGACGCCGGCGCCGCCGGACTCCCGCAGCCCAGAGCCACTGCGCCCACCTCGCCTGGCGGGCGGGATCTAGACTCGGGCCATGTCCGGTAGCAGCCTGACCCACCTCGATCCGCTGGGACGCGCCCGCATGGTCGACGTCACTCCCAAGGAGCCCTCGCATCGCCGGGCTCTGGCCCGGTGCAAGGTCATGATGGAGCCCGAGACGACGTCCAAGGTGGCCAGCCAGGCCATGACCAAGGGCGACGTGCTCGGTGCGGCCCGGATCGCCGGCATCCAGGCGGCCAAGCGCACGGCTGACCTGATCCCGCTGTGCCACCCTCTCCTGGTAGGAGCGGTCTACGTCAACTTCACCATCGGCGACGATCACGTCGGGGTGGAGACCCAGGTGGAGACAGTCGACCGGACCGGGGTGGAGATGGAGGCACTCACGGGCTGTGCGGTGGCCGCCCTCACGATCTATGACATGTGCAAGTCGACCGACCGATCGATGGTGATCAGCGAGCTGACCCTCTGGGAGAAGGTGGGCGGGCGGTCAGGCACCTGGCGCCGGGCCGGGGGTGAGGCTGCTGGGCCGGGCGGGGACGGGGAACAGCCCTGACCAGTGGCCTCCTCGGGCGGCCACTGGCGCCCAGAGGCCGCCGGTAGTAGACCAATTGGGTCGGTTGCCAGCGAACTCGGCCGACAATCCCACACTTGGAACGGACCCCGGGCTAGGGTCCGCGGAGCGGAGGCAGGTCGAGGAGCTTGACGGTCGTGGCGCTCGTACTGATCGTGGGAATGTGGGTGGTGGTGGGCCTGGTGTCGCTCGCCCGCCGCCAGGCTCAACGAGGCTCCACCAGCTCGATCGGACAGTTTCGCCGCCAGCTCGGGGTCCTCGGTCGTACCGGTCCGGAGCTGCTGGTGGCGCCGGCCAACCGGCTCCGGGTCCCCAGGCCCAGCGCCACGGTGGTCACCTTTCCGGATCCCCGGAGGCGCCAGGCGACAGGCTTCTCCCCGCCCCCGGTCCGACCCTCCACCTGGGGCAATACGACCGAGGCGCACCGCCGCTTCGTTCCTCGGGCGGTCCCCAGCCGCATCCCGGGACGACCGGCGCCGGCTCGCTCCTTGCCTGGTGGGCCGGCGCGGGCTGCCAGCATGAGGGGGCTCGGGCGCCAGCGCACCATCGAGCGCCGGCGTAACGTGTTGGTGGCGCTGGTCTCCGTCACCGTGGGGACAGCGGTCATCGGTGCGGTGCCCGGAGCCAGGATGATGTGGGCGCTGGCTGCCATCGCGGCGGTGGCCTTGGCCGCCTACGTCGGGTTGCTCGTGCGTATCCGCAACGCAGCCGCCGAGCGAGAGCTCAAGCTGGCCTACCTGCCTCCACCCCGTCAGGTGTCCCCCGAGCTGATGCTGCGGCGCTCCGCCACCAACTGACCTCGGGGACGGCCTACCCGACGGCTATCGTGGCCGAGCGTCGGGGGTGTAGCTCAGCTGGTAGAGCGCTACGTTCGCAACGTAGAAGTCGGCGGTTCGAGTCCGCTCACCTCCACATGATGTGGGCCCATACGAACCGGGGTCCTGCAAGAGGCCCGGGCGCCGAATGGCCCGGGCTTCTTGGTGTCTGGGATCCTGAAGTAGGGGTAGGCGTGGTGGTCGGGTGAGATCTCGATGCGGTCGATCAGTTCTCCGAAGAGCTGCTTGATCACGTCGGGACTGCCCTGGCTGGTGACTCGTTCGATCTCGATGCGTATCTCGTCGATGAGTGCGCGGCTTGGTATCTCGGGTACCGCGGCGCGTAATTCGGCGGCGAGATGTTCGCGGTGGGCTGTCAGCTCGTCTCGACGTGCGGACAGCTCGGCCACGCGAGGAGCGCAAAGTTCGGCGGGCATTGCCCCGGTTTCGAACGCGTGGAGGTAGCGGTCGAGGGCGGCGACGGTCTCGCGTAGCTGGGCTTCGGTGCTGGCGCGTTCGGCTTCGAGGCGAGGGCGCTCGTTGGTGATGTCGGCGTACACCTCACGGATGCCTTGCTCGAAGAGGTCGAGGCGCATGAACGTGTCGAGGAGGTTGGCGCCGACGGCTGACTCGAGGTCGTCGGCTGGGATGCGCCGCCCGGAACATGCGCGTGCACCTTTGGCTTGGCGGGTGCGGCAGACGTAGTACCGGTAGAAGCCGTTGCGGCCGTGCGCGCCAGCGCCGACGTAGGCACCACTACAGGCCTGGCAGCGAAGCAGCCCGCTCAAGAGGTACTCCGAGACGGTGGGCGCGACGACCGTCGATGCGGCGGAGCGTTCATCGAGGAGCGCTTGCGCGCGGGCGAAGAGGTCGTCGTCGATGATCGGCTCGTGCTTGCCGTCGTATGTCTCGGTGCCGTGGGTGATCTTGCCGATATAGACGGGGTTGCGGATGATCCGCAGCACAGTCTGGTTGGACCACAGCCGGTTGCCACGGTTGCGCTGGCCCGTGTCGTTGAGCCGGTTGGCCAGAACGGTGGCCCCAAGTCGCTCGTCGGCGTAGGCGGCGAAGATGGCCTCGACCACGGACGCCTCGTCGGTGTCGGGGACGAGAGTCTTGGTGGGGGTGTCAAGCTGATAACCGAATGGGCCGGGGCCGGCCAGCCATTCACCGCGAGCCGCTTTGCGCTCGAAGCCTTTGGTGATGCGGTCGATGAGGAGGCTGCGTTCGAACTCGGCGAAGATGCCGAGCAACTGGAGCAGCATCCGCCCGACGGGTCCGTGGGTGTCGATCGGCTCGGTGGCCGAGCGCAGGGCGCCGCCCGCCGCGTCGAGTGCCTCTACGATGGTCATGAGCCCCACGATCGAGCGGCTGATGCGGTCGATTCGGTAGACGAGGAGCACGTCGAATTCGCCGGCCTTCGCCGCGGCGAGCGCGGCTTGGAGGCCCGGGCGGTCGAGTGTTGCGCCGGAGGCTTGGTCGACGAAGCGGTGGGTGATCTTGTGGCCGGGCTGGGAGGTCACGAAGGCTTCCAGCCCCTGGGCCTGGGCGTCGAGGGAGTAAGGCTGGTTGACCTCGTCGGTGGAGATCCGGGTCAGCGTGGCGACCCGGGTCGGCCCGGTGCCTGGCTGGGCGGGTCCCGGGGGGCGGTGGCGTTTGGTGGCTGCGGCCATGGCGGCGCTGGTCCTCCTCTATGGGCGGGGCTCTGAGGAGCCTCTGCGGGCTGGGTGGTGTCAAGTCGCCCGGCGGCCGCCCGCCGATGGCGTAGGTACGGGATGAGCAGGGCCCTCCACGCGGCGAGGACCCGGGCCTGGCGTGCGGCGTCCATCGGCAGGTGGCGGGCGGGGTGGAGGACCAGCGGCGGCTTCGGCTCGCTCACCTGGTGGGGCCAGGGGCCGGAGCCGGAGCGGCGCGTGCGTCGAGGCGTCCCTCAACCCGTGCGACCCGCTCGCGCAGCCCGCCGACGGAGGCCTCGATGCGCCCGGACACCGCTTCCAGGACGTGGAGGGACTGGCGCAGGGCTTCCACGGTGGCGGAGAGGCCGCCGAGGTTGTTGCGTTCTCCCTCACGTCGCGCAGCGCGCGCATTGGCGTAGGCCAACAGGGAGGCGAAGGTCGGCGCGGGCGAGCCGACGGCGGCGGCGACGATGCCGTCGGTCATGCCGGCCTCCGACGGAAGGCCAGCAGGTCCTCGTGGGCGACGACGTGGCGCGGTATGCCTCGGGCGCGAGCCCTCCGCACCTGGTCGAGAGCGAAGAACGACACCCGAGGCACGAGGCGGTCGTCGGCGATCCCGGCGAGAAGGGCCACGTTTCGCTCGAACAGGTCGAGCCCGGCCTGCTCGCCGGCTCGCACGAGAAGGCCCGGCAGGTCGATCAGCTCGCCGGCGCGCCACCACGGCCGGACGGTGAGCGCCGCGATGCCTCCCGGCCGCAGCAGCGCGGCGCACTCCGCGAGAACCTGGCGCATCGCGTCGAGGAGCAGATCGAGGCCGACGTGGGCGAGGTTGGCGGGGTCGGACGAGTAGCGGTAATGGCTCTTCACGACGCCCCGGCCTGGTCTGGCGTCGACTTGTCCGTGCACGGACGGCCCGTAGGGCGGGCTGGTGAGGACCAATGCGACTAGGCCGCGCGCCGCTGGGTCGACGTGGCTCGTGAGGTGCCGGGCGTCGCCGCAGAGCACCTCGCCGTGGCCGCTCGCCCCGTGCGCTCGGGCGTGGCGCAGGTTCCCCCGGGCGACCTCGGCCCAGGCCGGCTCGTACTCGATGCCGATGGCGTCGCGCCCGAGATGAACGGCCTCGACCAGGCTGGTGCCGATGCCGCACATCGGGTCCACGACCAGATCACCTGGACTGCTGTAGGCCTCGATGGCGGCCGCGGCGATGGCGGGCAGCATCTTGGCTGGATGGGCGAGGGACATCGGCAGGTAGCGCCCGACGCGTTGGGCGCGGGGGTGCGCTGAGCGGTGGCCCACACCGACAGGGGCAGTTCAGTAGTCATCGGGCGGCTCCTGCGGGCTTGGCGAAGACGCCGACGTCCTCATGGACCACCAGGTGCGCCGGTGCACTGGTCGCCCGGGCTCGCCGAATCTGGGAGAGCTGCCAGAAGGAGGGCCGGGCGCAGAGCTGGCCGCCGCGGATCGGACCGAGCAAGGCGACGACGTGCTGCAGGTACGCGAAGCCGGCTTGCCTGGCCATGGCGACGGTGAGCCCGGCCAGGTCGAGGCAGCGACCGGAGCGTCGGGTGTTCTTGGTGACGGGGTGATGAGGAGCCCGCCAGGGCGCAACGCCTTGAAGCAGGCCGCGTAGACATCGGCCATCGCGTGCGCGTAGCGCTCGCCGCGCAGGTGCCCGAGGTTCGCACGGTCGGTGGAGTAGTTCAGGCTGTCCGCCGGACAGAGGCGCCGGCCGGCCAGCCAGCCGGGCTTGTCAATGATGCCCGCCTCGCACCCATAGGGCGGCGAGGTGATGATCAAGTCGACCCGGCCAGCGGATCGACCGAGGATCGCGGCAAGGTCCCTGGCGTCGCCTTGGTGGACCCGTGGTCGCCGGAGACCTTTCTTATTGCGCGCTCCGAGCGCGTGATCGAGGTTGGCACGGCGAGCTCGGCCCAGCGCGCTTCGACCTCGACACCGATGGCGCGCCGGCCGAGGGAAGCGGCTTCGACCAGCGTGGTGCCGACGCCGCACATAGGGTCGACGATGAGCTCTCCCGGCTGGGAGTACTCGGAGACGATGCGGGCGGCGAGGGCCGGCAGCATCTTGCCCGGGTGGACGGTGCAGCCGGGGTGGTAGCTGGCGGCGCGGCGCTGCGTGGGGGCCGAGGTCTGTGCCACGGGCCACACGGCGAGTGGCACCTCGGGGGTGGATGGGAGCGGGACGGGCTGGGTGGCCATGGGCTTGTGCCCCTGGCCGGGATTGCGTCACTACCTGAACCGGCAGCGACACGGCCTTTGCCGACAAATGGGTGCCGCGCTTGAGGTCCTCGCCGAGGTGGAGGTACCTCCTCGGACGCCAACTACCAGCCGACCGAAGGAGGTCGCCATGCCCACCACCAACACCCAGACCCCGAGCGTCGAGGCCGTGCTCGACGCCTTGAAGAAGGGCCCTGCCAGCGCGGCGGAGATCGCCGAGGCAGCCAGCCTCGGCCGCTCGACGGCCACCAAGGTCCTCGCCGCGCTCGTCACCCAGGGCCGGGTCGCCCGCCGGGCCGGGGGCCGGGACGGCTCCCGGCGGTTGCCGGACCGCTGGTCCCTGGCCGCCCCGGGGAAGGGCTCGGGAACTCGAAGCCGACGAAGCGACCTCGGCCTCGGGGCGGCGGCACGCCTGGGCAAGGGCGAACTGGCCCAGATGGCTCTCGCCCACCTGCGTTCGCATCCCGGCGAGCACTCCCAGACCGCGGTCGCCAAGGCCCTCGATGGCCGCAGCAGCGGGGCTGTCGCCAACGCCCTCGACCGGTTGGTAGCGGCTGGCGACGCCGTACAGACCAGCCCGACCCCGAAGCGCTACCAGGCGACCCGCCGCCGGTGATGATCCGGGTCGCCACCTACACGCGGACGGCGCCGGGCGAGGGCCGCCCGGCAGCGAAGTTGGCCCGGCGGCAGGCCCGGCTGGCGGCGGCGGTGAGGTCGTGGCCTCGCTGCGTGCACATTGGCGCCTACGCAGACTGCGGCCCCATCCCGCCGCTGGGCCGGCCGGGGCTTGCCCAGCTGATGGCCGACGCTTCCGCTGCTTGCTTCGATGTGGTGGTGGCCGAGCACTTGGAACGCCTGTGCCCTCGATCCTCCGGCCTGCGCGCTGTGGTCGACCAATTCGCCGCGTTCGGGGTGCGGTCCACCCGCTGACCGGACCCTCGCGGCGCCGGCTGGTCGCGGCCGGCACCGCGGCCGCCGTGGTCAAGCTGGCCGGGCTTCTCGGCGGATAGCCGGGCGGCTGCTGCGGGCCGGGCCCATCTCTGATCCAAGCGTCTCGAAAGATTTTCTCGGAACTGGCCTGATGGACGGCCGCCGCGGGCGCAGAGAGATCCATCAGGCCACTGAGCTGGTCGAACAGCCATCTCCATCAGGTTTCCATCAGGGCTGATGGACCTAGTACAGGTCACTCCATCACCCCTGATGGAGCCCCGACCTGATGGAAACCTGATGGAGCGCGCCTGGCGCGATGGCGGCCCTTCCCGAAAGGACCCGCCACCGATGCCAGCTCGCCCTGTTCCGTCCGAGCCCTCGCCGTTCGCCGTACTGGAGCGCGCCTTCGCTAGCTCAGCGTAGGCACTAAAGGGTGGGGGGGATATGCGCTAAGATGTTCCTATGGCTAAGCGGGGTGGCGCTGTTCACGTGTCGACAACCCGTCGGCACTACAAGGACAAGGTGTACGAGACCACGCTG